>JAKSKZ010000014.1 GCA_024401475.1 Paludibacteraceae bacterium
TGACCTATAGAAGCATTGTACATGCAAAATACCACGCAATTTGACCTATACGCCTAGAAATAGAAAAGGCACTTCACGCCTCTGTTAAGACGCTACCCTATAACCCCGTACATGAAACGAAGCGACATGTGCGGGGTTATAGCTATGAGTGAGCCGCTGAGGTAGCGTCCTTCCCCCTTTATTTCTCCTTTTCAAACGACTTGCCGTTCCATTTGTATTTACAAACATAACCTTCCGTCTCTGCGTCGGAATTGATGCAGATTAGGAGTTCTGTGTGTGAAGTGAATCTGTAGAGTGGGTTGGTTACCTCTGTTGTTTGGCATAGTTTGTCCCAATCTTCCTGGGTGTAGTTTTCTGGCTTGATGGCGTCCTTCATGCTTGGATATAGGTCGAAGTCACACTTTTTTAGATTGCCGTCTTTGTATGTGTATGCTGCCTTTTGAAGAACAACTGATCCGTCGCATCCATTCTCATAGGTCCAATAGACCTTAAAAGAACCGTCTTCTACTGCATAACATTGCAAGTTGAAGGAGTGATAGTCACATTCGCCCAATGCAATGAATTTTGAGAGGTTCATGAAGTTGGTGAGTTCTGAATCTTCTCTTTTGATGTCCTTGAACAAGTCTGGAAGGTCTTTTTTGTTGATTAGTTGGTAAACCTCAAAGGCAATGTCTTTGTCAACGGGAAGTTTGATTTCCTCTTCTTTGGCTTCTTCTGCCGTTGGAGTTGTTGCTGTTACTGAGTCGATAGCACTGGGGCCGGCATTAGAGGTTTGTGGGGCATTGTTGACGTTTTGGTTCCCTGTGCATGATGCCAATAATAATAAGCCTAAGCAGTAATGATGAATCTTCATTTGAAAATGATTTTGAGTGAGTAGGATTTTATAAGAAAAAGAGGGACAACGAGTGGTTGTCCCTCTTGTATGTGTATCTAAACTAATTGGATTAGTCCATAACAGTTACCCAGTTGTGCTTGTCAGCGGCACGACCGTATTGAATGTCGCGAAGGCTATCGTAAAGCTTCTTGCTCCAACCGCCAGGTTGCTCGCCTTCTTTGACGAATACGTAAGACTTCTTAGTGTCCAAGTCGTCGATACGGCCGATTGGGCTGATAACGGCAGCAGTACCGCAAGCGCCAGCCTCTTCGAATGTCTCCAACTCTTCGATTGGAATTTGTCTGCGCTCAACCTTCATTCCAAGCTCCTCGGCCAATGTCATCAAACTCATGTTTGTGATAGATGGTAGGATAGAGGTTGAAAGTGGAGTGACGTATGTGTTGTTCTTGATGCCGAAGAAGTTGGCCGCACCAGCCTCGTCGATGTATTTCTTCTCTTTTGCGTCAAGATAGAACTCGCAAGAATAACCCAAGTCGTGAGCCTTCTTGTTGGCCAAAAGGCTGGCAGCGTAGTTACCACCCACCTTGTAGACACCAGTTCCCAATGGAGCAGAACGGTCGTAGTCACGGATGACAACGTAAGGGTTCGCTTGGAAACCACCCTTGAAGTATGGACCTACTGGAGTAACGAAAATCACGAAAAGGAATTCGTTAGCAGGACGCACACCTACTTGAGCACCCGTTCCGATAAGGAGTGGGCGAATGTAAAGAGAAGCACCACTTTCGTAAGGAGGGATGAAACGCTCGTTCAACTTAACGACTTTCTTCACCATCTCAACAAATTTCTCTGTTGGCAACTCTGGCATCAAAATACCACGACAAGTTGATTGAAGACGCTCTGCGTTTGCCTCTGGACGGAAGATGCGAATCTTGCCATCTGGACATCTATATGCTTTCAAACCCTCGAATGCCTCTTGACCATAGTGCAAGCAAGTTGCAGCCATGTGTATGTTGATGGATTCTGATGAGCTTACTTCGATTTCGCCCCATGCTCCATTTCTGAAGTAGCAGCGAACATTGTAATCTGTGGGCATGTATCCGAATGATAGGTTAGCCCAATCTATTTTTTCAGACATATTCAACTGTTTTTTTTTGTTTATTATCTGTTGTTTCTCTACATAAATTCTCCCAAAGTTAGTAAAAAATATGTCAAGTGTATTTCTAAAAACGAGGGAAAATGAGAGGGCGGTGATAATTTTGTCAAAACCATTGTTTCGATGGGGAACGAAGCCTCCCTTTGCTTCGGTAGGCATAAAAAATCCCCGACATTGCTGCCGAGGATTTTATGTGAGTATAGAAACTAATGAGCTTATTTAGCCAAGTGCTCCTTCACCTTGTCGTTGTGAATGATTTGCTCGTCGAAGTAGTAAGCTCCTGTCTTTGGAGATTTAAGCATCTTGATTACCTTAGCGTAAGCACGACCTTCTCCTTTTTGCATTGATG
Organism: Paludibacteraceae bacterium; assembly: GCA_024401475.1. GTDB lineage: Bacteria > Bacteroidota > Bacteroidia > Bacteroidales > Paludibacteraceae > RGIG10190. The sequence goes on from JAKSKZ010000014.1 coordinate 2,338, forward strand.
CAACTGCTTTCTTTGCCATAGTCTATAATTTTTACTTGATTTCCTTGTGAACTGTAACCTTCTTCAAATAAGGGTTGTATTTCTTCAACTCCAAACGGTCAGGAGTGTTCTTTCTGTTCTTAGTAGTGATGTAACGAGACATTCCGGGAACACCGCTTGCCTTTTGCTCAGTACACTCAAGAATTACTTGAACTCTACTTTCTTTGCTTTTCTTTGCCATTTCTAATTCCTCCCTAGATTAAATGCAACCTTTTTTTGCTGCATCAACCAATGCTGCATTGATTCCTTTTTTGTTGATAGTACGAAGAGCCTTAGCTGAAACTTTCAAAACAATCCATTGGTCTTGCTCTGGCCAATAGAACTTCTTCGTAAACAAATTAACGTCAAACGATTTCTTGGTTCTTCTCTTTGAGTGAGAAACGTTGTTACCATTCATCGCTCTTTTACCGGTGATTTGACAAACTTTTGACATTTCTGTATTCTTATGATTTGTTATTCACATAAAAAACCGTACTATCAGATTCCCGTCCCCGAAGGAGAAGCGTAACTACAGAAATCATTTAAGAAGAGCACTGCGTTTTCTAATTATTTAATTGATAATGATTTCCCTGTTGCATCTTGTGGGATTTCGATTATCGGGTGCAAAAGTAGTACTTTTTTATTTCTTTACAAACTCTTTTAGCAGAAAAAAAGCTTGCAAGGTTGCTTTTTCGATGTTCTCTTTTCTTTCTTGTCCGAAGAGGTACTTGCGACTGATGACCTCTGTCCCGTTCGAGGCTGCTATCCATACTGTCCCGACGGGTTTTTCTGCACTTCCTCCGCCTGGACCTGCCACTCCGGAGGTGGCCACAGCAAAGGTCGTGTTGAGGGCTTTGGTTGCGCCTTTAGCCATTTGCTCGACAACGGGTCGGCTGACGGCCCCTTCTCGTTCGAGATCTTCAGATTTGACACCTAATATGTTCATCTTCACTTCGTTGGCGTATGATACGACACCTCCGTTGAAGATGGAGGAACTGCCAGGTATGAGCGTTATGTTGTGGGCGATGTTGCCTCCTGTGCAACTCTCAGCTGTGGAAAGTGTCCATCCGTTTGCTTTGAAAATCTCTAGGATTTCCTTTGCCGTTTCTTCGGTTTTGTCCATGATTTTAACTTTTTACCCGTATTGTATTGTGGTTGTATTGCGGTCTGCAAATTTAGATTTTCTCTTTGTGTTTTGCTATATATTCCAGCGGAAAACGTTTTGCTGCAATTGCTGAATTGTTTATTTTTGCCAACTCTCACTTGTGAGGACGTGAAGTGTCGTTAAAAAATGTTCTGTATGTTGACAATGAAAGGGTTTTTGAAAAAGATGGGGTGTGCCATGTTGATTGCATTATTGATGTATTGCTTGTTCTACGTGTTTATCATTTATTTAGCACTTTTCCATCTTAGTCCTTTGCCCAAAGAGGAAAATGTGGCGATATTTAGTGAAACTTCCGTGTTTGAATTGGCGAAAGCTGTGGAAAAAGATGATGCTGAGTGTGTTGAAAGGATGTTGAATGCCAACCCTTCCATTGATATTGATTGCGTGTCTAAATCATGGAATATGACACTTTTAGAATGGGCTTTGGTAAATGAAAAGGAAAAATCTTTTGATTGCTTACTTAAGCATGGCGCCGATCCTTTTGCACATTCTATTTATTCTGCTTTTGATTTGACTGTTGAAAATTGTAATGTCAAAGCGCTGAATTCAATATTAACGTTATCTCCTCGCATCGAATCGATGCCTAGTCAAATGGCAGGTTCTGCTTTGGCTGAGGCCTATACTAAATGTGAAGAATCGTTGTCTTTGCTATTAAAGAATGATATACACAAAAAAGATGTTGATGGATATTCTGTGTATGTTTCGATAATAAAAGGAGATTATGCATTCGCTCAAAAACTAATGGATTTGGGTGTGCCATTTAATGACTCTATTGCCTTTAAAGTACCATATACAACACACAACGTAGGTCTTGATAAAACTATATGTTACTATATATTAGAAAATGAAGATAAACCATGGAAAAAAAGAGATGAGGTTGGCCGTGAATCTCTCATTAAGTATCTCAGTGAGAAAAAAGGAATTGACGTGTTTGAACAATAATTTATTGTAATCTTTCCGCCCAAAACAAAAAATTCCTAAATTTGCAAGTCATCCTATATTGGGATGGGATTTTTCTATTGTAGTTAATTGAGTAAATCGGTAATGAAGTTATTTAAGAAACTGACATTTGTCTTTCTCGTGGCTCTGCTTTCTGCATTCTCCGAGATTCATGCTCAGCAGAACATGATCTTTAGAATGAAGACGGATTTTTTTGCAGGAAAAGTCAGCAATGGGGGAGGCGATTGCTATGGGTTGGAGACCGATTTGGAGTTGCCTATGTATGGTGACGAAAAACTCGATTATACTTTCAACTTCCCATCTTTGGGCTTTGCTCTCGGAGCCTTTGATACGCAAAATTTTAGTTGCGTGGATCCTGTAATCTATACGTATCCATATTTTCTCTATCCGATTATTCATAAACCGGTTTTCGAGTTGAATATGAAGTTCGGTCTGGGACTCGCGACTTTTGTTCATCATGGAGATTCTGTTTCTGGAAAGGTCTTCCCGGTGACAGGTGTGGGCTCGGCTGGATTGTATATGGATTTCGCTTTGGGTAAATATTATGGAAGGCCACGTTCTCAATGGATGATTTCTTTGGGTGCTAATGTTATGGGTTACCATAATGCTCATGTGATCAGGCGTTCGAAGAATTTTGTGGTGGCAGATGCCGTCTTGGGTGTCCGTTATACTCCTAACGTAAATCCTCTTCCTCGAAAGGAAAAGCCTAAAAAGGTGCGTAGGGTATTGGCTATGGAAGGTAGTTTGCAGGGCGGAGCTCAACAACTTGACCGTGATGATGAGATTCATTTGTATCCTAATGGATCATTGAGCTATGGTTTTTATTTGCCAATTACGAAAGCTTGGCGTTTGGGTATAGGTGGTGATGCTATGTATAATTCCGTCTATGATGGAACGCAGCGTACAATAAACAAACGCTATAATTTTATTACGGAGGAGGATCCTATGACGATGTTTCGTGCTGGAGCTTTCTTTGCTTGTGACTTCACCATTTATCGTTTGACGGCGGGTGTGCATGTGGGAGCTTATTTGTATGATAAGATTATAGTGCCAGATTATGATGAGGATGGGGAAGAAAACACCAATCCGTCGGAGAATTATATGTATGAGAAATTGGTGACGAAATACTATATTACCAAGAATTTCTATGCACTGTTGCAGATAAAGACGCATTATACGGAGGTTGAATGTGCCGAGATGGGCTTCGGTTTTGCCGTTCCTGATTTCGGTTCTCGCATAAAACACCCGTTTGGCCGTATCTCTTTGAAAAAGGAGAATTGGAAAGAGTTGAAGATTGATTAATAATGGTGGCTATATAGAATAATATGCCCTATATATAGAAAATGCATACGTTTAAAAGGCGTATGCATTTTTTTTGTTGGGAAACTTGGAGAGAAGACCTTGTTCCAGGCAGAACTTTCAGACTTTGCATGAAAAATGAAACCACAAATAATTTTGAAGGAACATTAAAGTTGAAAGTTACAGCCACCGTACCGTTTTTTCTCTTATAAATAACTCGGTTTTCTCAAAAAATCGACCACTTTGCGTAATTTGTCCACTTCCTTCCGTTTCGATCTTGTTACCTTTGCAATGTCTTAAAAAGACAATGATACTCAAAACGAAAACCAGTAAATCCTTAAAACGGAACTGAAAGCGATTGTCAGCAACCTTTCCACCATCGGAGTTTGTCTCTTATGGATTAGATGATGGGAAGGGTGCTGACAATTTTTTTAGCCTCTATGAATTAGTTTCCGGACTTCGATGGAGATGTGCCGAAATGGGCTTTGAATTTTTTGCTGAAATAGTGAGGATCGTTGAAACCTACTTCATAAGCGATTTCGCTTACGTTCATGTCGGAATGTTCCAAAAGGTATTTAGCCTTGTGGAGGCGGTATTCGTTGATAATGATGTTGGATGTTTTGCCTGTCAGCATCTTGAGTTTTCGGTTGAGTGTTGATTGACTCATGTCCAAATCATTACAGATATCGTCAATGGAGAAGTTGGAGTCTTTGTATCTGTTTTCGATAGTCTCCATTACACGTTGTAACATCGGACTGATAACCTCTTTGTTGACTTCTTCTGTCATAGCTCCTCCTTCTGATATGATTTCCATCTGTTGAGAGAGCTCTTGTTTTGTCCTTGCCTGTTGCGTCATCAAAATATTGCAGAGTTTTATCAACAGTTCGTTGTCGTTGAAAGGCTTTGCCAAGTAATCGATGGCTCCGCTGAGAAGTCCGGCTATACGGTCTGATTCGGAATTCCTTGCAGAAAGGAACAAGAACGGAACAGACTTCAGATCGTCTTGTTTGCGTATGGCTTTTGCGAATGCTATTCCATCCATGATTGGCATTTCCACATCACTTAATATGATGTCTGGCTTGTTCTCTTTGATTTTCTCTAGTCCTGCTTCTCCGTTCTCGGCTTCGGATACGACCATGAATTGCTCTAACAATTTCCTGATGTGAAGTCGAATGAGCGAATCGTCTTCCACGATAAGTATATTCGCCTCTTCCAAGAGAGAACTGTTGATCCCTGCTAATAACTCTTCCTTCGCATCGGCTGAAACTGTTTGGCCTGATTTTATGTTGGAGGTTGGCATTTGGATGGTGATTTCCGTGCCATTGCCTTTCTCGCTTTCTATGTTTATTTCGGAATTGTTGAGTTCCAGCATTTTTTTGCAAGTGATTAGGCCAAGTCCGGTACCTTTCTCGTTGTTCGTTCCTAAAGTGCTTTCTCCGCTGAATATGTTTTGTTTCTGTTCATTGGTCATGCCGACACCATTGTCGCGGACAGAGACAAAAATGTGATTCTTCTCTTCCCATGTCTTTACTGATATCTTTCCATTGTTTGGTGTGAATTTAATGGAGTTCGCAATCAGATTTCGAATCACAACACCAATCATTCTTGGGTCAACAAAAGCTTCAGAGGTGGCTTCGTTTGAGTAAGAAAGTTCGATGGATTTTTCGTCCAAGAGATTCTTGAAGAAAGAGAGGTTGTCTTTGATGATGACTTGTAGGTTCGTACTGGTCGGATGACAATTCATCTCTTCCTCCTGTGACGATGCCCATTTGAGTAAATTTACGAGTTCCATTTGAAGGGACTTTGATGTCTCAGCAACGTCGGCAATGAGTTTCCTTTTCTCTTCTTCTCCGATTTTGTCGGGATGCTTGTCAAGGTGCTCCATCGTACTGGCTATGCCGAACATCGGATTTTTCAAGTCGTGAGCAATGATAGAGATGAGGTGGTCTTTGCTAGTCAAAGCATTACCTAACTCTTCGTTTTTCATCTCGATCAGCATCTGATTCTCTTTCAAAGATTTGTTCTGCAGACTGATTTCTTGGTTCGCCTCGTTCAACTCTTTTGTGCGTTCCTTTACCTTCTTTTCTAAGATTTCCTTCTGTTTCGTTATGCTTTTTATTCTATGGTTGATGGCGTAAGCTATGATGCTACAGCCGAGAATTGCCATGATTGTAAGAAACCACCAAGTTTTCCACCAAGGCGGAAGAACGACAATCTTTAGTGAGATAGTCTTTGCTTTTTGTGGTTGGTCGGGTTTGTAGGCTCGCACTTCTAACGTGTAGTCACCAGATGGAATGTAAGAAAACGAGATTTTCCTGTTCTCTCTCACGCGAGTCCATTTGTCGTTGAGGCCGATAAGCCTATAGTCGCATAAAGCCTTGAATCCGGAGTAGTCTATGAGGTCTATGTCAATATCGATGTCGGTGTTGTCATGATTTAATCTGATCTCTTTGGTTTGGGCAATATTGCCACTCGTTAAGACGCTTCCGTATGGTGCGGATTTCTTTTCTGAAATAAAAAGGTCGGAGAATGCAAAATGACGGATAGTATCGTTGCTGTTGTTTTTTGAAGGGTCGAAAGATAAGAACCCATCATTGCATCCGAAGAATAATCGGCCTTTGGAGTCGGAGAAGCTTGATCGTTGCGAAAAGTAATTGGCTCCTTTGCCGGTGAAGTCAATGGTGTATGGTTTGCAAGTTTTTGCATCATAGTCTATTGCCATGATTCCGTTGGTTCCACTAACATAAATGTGGCTGTCTTTGCCTATGCAAATGGAACAATAGTCGCCTGATGGAACATAGTCGAGTGTGTCGCATTCAGAGCCGTCGGCAGAGAATGTTATGACGCTTTTGCTCGTAGCGACAAATATTCGTCCGCTTGCATCGCAAACGGCATCGTTGACAGATAGCGGGTTGTGGTCTTTCTTTTTGGAAAAGTCGGAAAGTAGAGGCTTCAGGTCTCCACATCGATATCTCCAAATGGATCGGCTGGTCAAAATCCATCGGCTGTCACTTCTTCCTTCGACTACTTTGTAAACCCATTGGTCGTTCTCTAAATTAGGGAAAGAAGGAATCTTTCTTTTCCATTTTCCTTCTGTGTCTCGAATATAGATGCCATCGCCGGCGGTGCAGGCCCAAACTTCACCATTTTTCATGATTGTAGTGGAGAAGAAACAATTTAGATTGGTGCGTAATCCGTCGAATGAACATTGCGAGATGGTGCCTTTGGCGTGGTTGTAGATGTAAAGACCTCCACCCCAAGTTGTGACCCAAAAGTTCTCATGGTTGTCGCTTGTTATGTTGATGACGTTTTTGTTCGGTATGTTGAAATGCTTCATTGTGGAAAAGTCCGGCGATGCGAGTGTCATACCTCCTCCATCTGAGGCGATGAGCAAATTGCCGTCCGAAGTCTCGTTGAAATTGCAACATGTAGAGAAAGGGTAGCGGACATTGTTAGACGTGATGACGACTTGGTCGTTGTTTCTCTTGCATTTCCAGATTCCCGAGTTTTTTGTGCCCACCCAAATGTTGCCTTTGTAGTCTTCTGTGATAGTGTATATTTTGTCAAAAGAACTTTCTTCCGTGTCGTAAGGCATGATTTTGGTGTAGTCGTCAGCCTTTTGCGGAATTTTATTGGCATACCAGAGTCCATTTCCGTCAGAGGTAAACCAGTAGTTTCCTTGTCTGTCGCGGAGCATATTAGACAGGTTGTAGAAAGGTGTTTTTTGTGGCTCGGATTGAGTGATTTCCCCATTCTCACCTATCTTGAAGTAGTAAATGATATCCGAAAAACTGGAAACGAGTAGGGTGGATTCATCCATCTGGTGGATGCTTGAAATGAACATCTGCTTGTAACCAGTCGACAAGTCTATTTTTTTTATTAGCTTTCCTTCTTTGGAAAAGATATAGAGTACGTTAAAGGAAGATATCCAATATCTGTCAAAATTGTCGACATATAGCGATCGAATGAAAAATGGTTTCATTGAGTTGAACGCCGGAAAGTCGTTGCTGAATAATTGCTTCTCTTCGTCGTAAATATATATTCCGCTAGATGTGCATACGTAGAGGTCCCCTTTGCTGGAGCGATGGAAACTGACGATCTCTTTGTAATAAGTCGTGTCAAAATCTTTAGGAGTCAGATCTTCGAATAGGTCTTTTTCGTTGTTGTATCTTACCAACATGCCCAAGTAGCCACCGATGAGAACCCTGCCGTTGGACAATGAATGCATACGTTGGCCGTCGTTTCGGAAAAGACTGGGGTATTCGTCCGTTAAAAATTGCTTGAATGTGGTACCGTCAAATCTGTTTAGACCACATTGGGTGCTTGCCCATATATGGCCGAAAGAGTCCATGGTCAGCCCGGTGACGTAGTCAGACGATAAACCATCTTTCACGGTGTAATGGTCGAAATGGGTCATGATTTGCTTTTGTGCCGAAAGAAGCGGACAGCATATAAGCATAATCCATGTTAAAAATAATTTTATGAAATGATTCATTTCTTTAAGTTCTTCTTGTTTAAGGATTTGCATGCAACCTGGAATGTATAAGAAGGGATTAACGAATTAATCTCTTCCTTGTTTTTACCCGTAAAGAAACACGTTACTAGGTTTTGTTTTATAGCAACCGAATCTGAAACGTGTTAAATAGAAACTTCGGTAAAAATACTGATTTTTGTTGGATGTACAAGTCTGTTGGCCTGAAAAGAATGTGCTTGTTTGTAAATGTATAAGATTCTGAATGATAAATACAAAGGATGCGGATGTAAGAAAAAGGGTTGCTCTCTCCGTGGAGAACAACCCTTTCTTGTCTATTTCGTTTGTGGATTTTAGAAATTAAAACCGATCATAAGAGCCAATGACCTGTTGAAGGCGTCAGCGTTGTTGTCTGAAATGTTCGTAAGACCATGTTCGTAAGTAATGCCAATCAAGAAATCTTTCTTGATGGTGAAGTCGATGGCAACTTTTGCACCTGCGTCAAATCTCTTGAAACTGTCGAATGAGTCGTTGGTTGAAGTTTCCTCCACCTCATTTTTAGTCTCTTTCGTGGTTGTGGTGGTTGTTGTCTTTTCTGAATCTGTTGATTGCACAGTTGTAGTCGATTGAGTGGTCTTCGTGATCATCTGTTTGATCTTCGTCTTCCCGTTTGTGCCATATGCCGCATAAGGACCTACTTTGAAGGCTAAATCCAATGATTGCGAGATTGACATTTTGTAGCCAATCATGATAGGAAGTTGAAGGTAATAAAGATTGCAAGTCACCTCTTCCTTTGAACTTGGTTCGTAGTAGTATCCTTTTTTCGTGTAATAGAGCCCAGACTCCAAGTTGAAATTAGGGGACAAGTCGTAAGTGACGGCCGCGCCAACATTCAGATTAATGATTGGCTTTGAATCGTCAAAAGGGGCGTCACCGTCGATATAGGCAGCTCCGATTCCCATTCTGACTCCAACCCCCAACCTGTTAGGAGTTAGTGCTGCCTCTTCTGTTTCTTGTGCGAAAGCTCCGAAAAAAACTCCAAAAGCAAGAATGCACGAGGAAATAAAATGTTTCATAATAAACGAGTATTTTCAATTAACAAATGCCGAAGGTCGTTGTTTGCCTTTCACGCCCTCTTGTTGGGCAAAGATATTGTTTTTTATCCATAGGTCGGATGGTTTGTTTTATTTTTTATTCTTTGGAGTAAATGAATTGCCGTCTTGATTTCTTGAATGGTCCTTTTTGAACTCAAAAAATATAGATGTTTCTTGGTAGGGGAATCTTTTGAAATGTTAATATTGCCAATGTTTCCTCTAATTGATTGAAAATTATGGCGAAATATGATTCTGTTTGATAAAAAATACCGATATTTGCAACCGAGAATTTGAAATTTATTTTATCATGTTTAGATATTTGTTGAAGACAGTCGGCTTGGGCATCTTATTATCGACCGCGATGCAAGTGGTGGCTCAGACCGAGGTCATTGTTAAGCTAAAGGATAATTCTGAGGCTAAGAAATATGTAGTTGAAGAAAAAGGCAAACTCTTTTTCTCTAACGAGCGATTGTTTTTGGACCAGATAGCATCTGGTGCTCCCGTTTCTTTTGATTTGAACTCTATACAGAGTGTTCGTTTTTTGCCTGCTCTATCTGGCAATGATTTGATCTTCTCGGATGGCGGAGCCTCTTTCGTTTATCCAAATCCGGCTACAGATAATTTCTTCTTCGCTAATATGTCGGGAGAGAATGTTGTTAGCGTCTATACTCTTGATGGTGCCTTGGTGCTTCGTCAGTTGTATTCGCAAGAAACAGGTGTTTCTGTTGCTGAACTTCCAGAAGGATTGTATTTTGTTAAGGTGGGTAGTCAAACATTCAAATTGGAGAAAAAATGAAGAAGTTAGTTTCGTTGCTTTTTGCAAGTATGTTTTCTTTGACGGCCTTGCCCGAGCAAAGAATGACTGTTCATTCTACTGTCAACGGCGATGCTGAGATTTCAGTTTTCAAAATCAAGGATGTCTCTTTGGAGAATGGTCTTTTTGTAATGGGTTCGCAGGATGCTGATCAAACTTTGTCTCCAATGAAGTTGGCTGAGATTGATAGTTTGACATTCGCTGATCCAATTTCTTCTTCTTATGTTCAGATCTTGTTTGAGGGAGATTCCGCTGAGATTGTCAATCCTTTCGCTAATAATGGAGTAGATGTTAAGGTCTCTGGCTCAAATGTGGAGGTTGTTTCTACTACGGATAAGTATGTAACTTTTTATTTGAAGGGCACGTCGTTGGATGGATCTTTGTCTATCACGCCTTCCGCTAAGTTCGCTTTGTTTATCGATAACTTGGTTTTGGCAAACATGACAGGTCCCGCTATCAAGATATTGGACGATTATAGAGCAAACGTGATTGTGGCAGATTGTTCTAAGAATGCTTTGATAGGCCTTGGTGACGGATTGGATTACAATGCCGCATTCTGGAGCAAGACTCAATTGGTCTTCTGCTCGGAGGTGGATGAGAATGGTGAGGATGTTCCTAATGGCGATAAGGGTACTGGTTATCTTGGTATCAGTTCATTCTCTGGACATGGTATTTATAGCAAGGACTACGTTAGGGTGAAGAGTGGTGAACTCGTAATTGCTGATGTGGCTGGTGATGGTATCAATACGAAAGACTACTTCCGCTTGGACGGTGGTTCTGTTACCATCAATGTTAAAGGTGATGCAGTTGATTGTAACGATCATATCTATATCAATGGGGGTACTCTAAAAGTCCTTTCTGAGTCGGATGGCGTGAAGGCTTTGAAGTGTGATAGCGTGATTACTATTAAGGGCGGTGATGTTGATATCACAATGTCAGGAAAGGGTGCAAGAGCTATCAAAAACGATTTTGCTGATGTGACTATCCAAAACGCAAAAGTTAAAATCGCCATGAGTGGTGATCTTTTGATGGAGAATGCTGAGGCAACTTATACGACCGGTATCAAGACTGACATGAATGTTAGAATCCTTGATGGAGCAGACGTTGATATCACTTGTGGACCAAACACGACCGCAGGTAAGGGTATCAATGCTGCATTGGGTATTGAAATTGCTAACTCGAATGTCATTGTCGAGGTGGATGGCTTGAAGGACTATGAGGCTGAGTCTGGTGGTAAGGTCGCAGGCTTGAAGACGGATGGTAACATCTCTATCGAGAACTCAAAAGTGACCATCGTGGCTGCCAACTTGGAAGAGTCTGGCGTTAAGGCTGTTAATTGCAACAACAAGGACGAGATTAATGGCCTATATGAGGAGCGCATAGAAAGATAAAACAAAGAAACTCGTTTTAGATTATATACAAGAAAGGGTGCGAATTTGAAATAATTCGCACCCTTTCTTTCTGAATCAGTTTTAGTTTTTTCCTTTAAACCTCAAAAAAAGTTCTATCCTTATGGATTTCAAATTATAGATTAATAATATCCGCAGGAATAGAGGTTATTCCCAAGGGAGAGTTTCTAATTTTGTCTTTATCTCGTCTCTTACACGTCGAAACTCGGCCAATACCTCTTGCTCAGTTCCCTTAAAGGCATCAGGATCGTCAAACCCAATATGGAGCCTCATTCTCACTTTCCCAACAAAGTTTGGGCAAGATTCTTTTGCTCCGCCACATACCGTGATTACATAATCCCAATCTTCATTAAGGTATTGGTCGACTGACTTCGGATGTTGTTGACTAATATCGATGCCAATCTCATCCATAACCATCACACCCAATGGATGAATCTCGGCAGCTGGCTGTGTTCCTGCAGAGCATACATTTATGTTAGGATAAAGTTGTTTCATTATTCCTTGAGCCATCTGGCTACGGCAACGATTGCCCGTGCAAATAAAAAGTATATTCATCGATTGGGTAATTGGAAGGTTTTCATCTTAAATGGACATTGACTGCCTAAACACTGGTTGTTCATCGCACTTCGCGAACATACGACACAGTTTGGTTGGTGCAACTTGACACCTAACTTGTCACCTATGAAATCAATGGCAGATAAAACGGCTTCGTAAGAATCTCTTTTACAACAACGAGGACCACCATGTCGGGCAATGTTGGCCAGTGCATTGGAAGTCATCAAATTGCTTAACCCCCATGCCTCTTTAGCCAAAGGTGTGCTTCGGGTAATAATGCTCACCGCTATGCCCGTACTGATACCTGCACCGCAGGCACCCCAATTGCCGCAAGCTCCTCCGGGTATCTGTTTGCCTCTTCTTACCATCTCTGTTAGTGCCCAAGGCAAGTCAACGTCTCCGCCAGCATTTTTATAAGCCGTGATGATAGAGGCCCCTACCATAACATGATGTTCAGGTCCGTGCATGTGACATGTGTCAAGAGACATTAGTTTCTCTATAATCTCTATTGGATTAGAAGAACTATCGGTCATGCAAATACCAATGATTTTGTCAATGCCAGCCGTATGACACTCGTCACAAACGAAATGTCCATTTTTACATCGCACATTATTTTTCATGCTATGGTGGCAAATAGAACATTCCATCCACTCGGCCTTATCTATATATTCAAGCGGAGATCCGCAAATTAGGCATTCTTCGGCTCTATTCATAAATTCATTCGATGTTTGAAGTTTTTTCATTCTTGCTTTGATCTGAACATAAGCAGTCCCAATTAGAAGGATACTATTCCTAAATATAGGGTGCTTATAGAATGTTGCCCATAGCTGTTGTAGCCTTCCTCTTTTTGCTTGCTATTTTATTGTAACCATTGTTGCTCCAAATCCATATTCACGGAAGGAAGCGTCTTGGTATTGGCAATTCCCGTATTTGGTTTTGAGTTGAGTGATGATCTCTTTTCGTAAGACGCCTTCGCCTTTGCCATGTATGAAGACAATCTTTTGACCTTTCCTGCTCAAATTCTCTTGCATGGTCTCATTGAATTTGGAAAGTTGGTATTCCAACATGTCAGCATTGCTGAGTCCATTCAGATTGTCTAATAGTTGGCCTATATGAAGGTCAATTTCTATAATGTCGGGAATGTTTTGCTTTTTTGAAACTTTTGCTACGAACTTGGTCTCTTTGCTGCTGATGATTTTGTCCAATGATTCTTCATTGATGACATCGCTGCCATATCCAATATCGTTTTTGATGATTTCGCAGAGAAGGGCAGGCTCGTCAAAAAAGTCGTTCTCAACAAAGCTATGTAGCTTGTAGAACTTTACAGCATTGATTTTTACCTCTACATCGTATGTTGGCTTGATGCTGTATGACTTGCCTTGCTTTAGCGCGAGGATTTGAACATTGAGGAGTTCTATGTCGTTAAGTTGCTCTTTTTTCAACTCTTCGATAAATATCTTGGTGTTAGGTTGGATGTATCCAGCCGAACGGCTCATCGCAATCTTACCATTGCTGGAGGCGATGTTGTAGGCAAGATAGTAGTTGCTGTCGTTGATGAGGTACGTCTCGTAGGAGGTGAAGGAGAGTTGCTTGATGTCCATCGGAACGAAAGCCAAATAGACGTTTATTTTCTCGCCTTCGGCAGTCTCTGTAGGTTTGTATTCCTCCACGTCGTCCTCGTCGATGACGACTTGCGGCTTTTTATCCTCCAACTTCTGCTTGCTTGGATCTTTCCTTTTCTCTTGAGTGTGGATGGTGTTCTCTGTCTCGACAATGACACACTCACGAATGAGGGTTGGCACGCCGAATCCGTCTTCGTCTTCCACTTCAACCATCTCTTTGTTGATGAACTTCTTCACAACGCCGCCTCCTGTACTATTGAGGAAGCGTACTCTGTCGCCTATTTTAATGCCCATATATATATTCTTTTCTTTAGATGAACGATTTTTGTAGAATGGTTTTGGAAGTAGAGTCTCCCAAATCTCCGCAAAGTTCATTAATTTTGTGCATAATTTGAATAAAGACAGGGAAAATAAGATGCAGGACACAAAAAAAATATCGATGGAGGCATACAATTATGATCTTCCTGACGAGCGAATAGCCAAATTTCCTTTGGAGAAACGTGATGAGTCAAAATTGCTTCTTTACGAGAATGGGGCTATTTCGCATACGGTATTTAAGAACATAGCAGATTGCTTGCCAGCGAATTCATTGATTGTGTTCAACAATACAAAAGTCATTCAGGCCCGTCTGCTTTTTCAAAAGGATACGGGTGCTCAGATCGAGGTCTTTTGCTTGGAACCTCATGCTCCGTCCGATTATGTCTTGGCTTTCCAAGCAACTGGCTCGTGTGTCTGGAAATGTCTGGTGGGTAATTCAAAAAGATGGAAGCAAGGCCCTATCTCCAAACTTTTTGATGTGAAGGGCAAGTCCGTTGAATTGTCTGCCACTCGTTTGGGCGAGGCTGATGGCGGTGCTTTCTATATAGAGTTCTCTTGGAACGATAGTTCGGTTACATATGCCGACATTTTGGATAGTGCAGGCCAATTGCCGATTCCCCCTTATTTGCATCGTGACACATGTGAACGCGACAAAGAGACTTATCAAACAATCTATTCGAAGATAAAAGGGTCGGTGGCGGCTCCTACGGCTGGCTTGCATTTTACGGAATCTGTCTTTCAGTCGTTGTCGGCTAAAAATATCGATAGGGCAGAGGTGACGTTGCACGTTGGGGCAGGAACATTCAAACCGGTAAAATCTGATACAATAGGCGAACATGAAATGCATTCGGAATTTATCACGGTGAAACGATCCGTGATTGAACGATTGGTGGAGAATGGTTGTCAAGCTGTGGCTGTAGGTACGACATCAGTTCGTACATTGGAGAGCCTTTATTATGTTGGCGTGCTCCTTTCAGACCATGATTGGAATCCCGAACGTCATTTGAAAGTAGGTCAATGGATGCCTTATGAAACTTCAGTGGCTATTTCTGCAGAGGAGTCTTTGCGTACGATTTTGAATTACTTGGATGCCAATGGTTTGGACTCGGTGAAAGCAGATACGCAAATTATCATTGTGCCTGGCTATTCATTTAAAATAGTGAAGTCTATTGTGACTAATTTTCATCAACCTCAGAGCACATTGCTTTTGTTGATTTCTGCTTATGTGGGCGAAGATTGGAAACGCATATATGCCTATGCAATGGAAAACGATTTCCGTTTCTTGAGTTATGGCGATAGTTCTTTGCTGAAGGTGCAAAACCCATTGAAATAGAGGGTTGCATTGGAGTGATTATGCTTTTATTGAAGAAAATGAGTAAACCTCTCTTTTTGCGGGAGTTTTTTTGATAAGAATTATTGCTGTCACGTAGGAATTTTATGTTGGTTGTGTTAGCAGTTTTTGTTGATATAGCGTAGGGCTGCCCAATAGCCTAAAAAACAGCCAAGCGTGTTGGCGATGATGTCGCTCCACTCAAATGCTCGAGGCGGGAATAGGTGTTTTTGAGCAAATTCCATAGATATGCCGAATGCAATGGGTACAAGAAGTGTGATGAGAGATTTTGTTTTTTGCGAAAAACTGCAGAAACGTTTAAGGTCAAAGAATAGCGTTAGAGCAAAGATTCCGTAAAGTACAAAATGCCCTATTGTGTCTCTGCAGAATGTAAGTGAAATTAGATCTTCTCCAGAAGGGGTATGTACCATGTCATGGGTGTAATCAATGCACAATTGTTCTGGCATACTTTTTATCGCACTCAAATAGAAAATGACAGAGGCTGTTATCGGAGAATATACCAACTTATTCATGTGTTAATGTTTTTGGAAATCTGTCTCTTTTTATCGTAGCAATGTGAAATGTCCTGCATGCTCCTCGTCTTCCTCTTCTATGTCAAGGGTGTACCAATAGTCTGTAGAAGGCATTGGATGACCTAAATATGTGCCGTCCCATGGTCCGTTTGTCTCATCTTGTTGATATAGGAATTTACCATATCGGTCATAGATTCGGAGCTTGTAAACGAGAAATTTGTCCAGGTTTTTGACGATGTACAAGTCGTTTATTCCATCACCGTTGGGGGTGAAGAATATAGGAATCTCAATTATGCAGTCTGGCGTAGTTATGGTTGTGTCAGTAAGACAACCTGCTGCGGCATCTTTCACTTGAATGTGGTAAGTCGTAGAGTAGCGAGCGTGTTCGAAAACATCCGATTCCCCAAATCCATGTCCGAAATTGTATAGATAACTGCCGCTTCCGCCGTCGGCTGTGACATGGATGTTGTGGTATCCAACAATCTCCGCATCCACAATGTTAGGATGAGAAACGATCTCTATATTAATAGGAAACTCTTTTTTACATGCACCATTTTTTATGCGAACGTAGTATGTTTTTGACTCTTTCGGAGAAAAGACTTTCATCTCTTCGTTTGGAATTGTTTGTTGAAAGCTTGGATCAGTTGCCCATTCGTAGTTGTAAGCACTGTAAATGAGGTGAGACAAGTCTAATTCTTCTCCTTCACAAACTAAGGTGTCGCCCAAATGGGAAGTGATGTGCCGGCTGAAGTTGACTATGATAGGATTGGATTGAACCTTACATCCCGCTTCTGTTTCTATGGAGACTCTATATTTGGCCGATTCCATAGGCGAGATGGTGACCTCTTGTTCTCCCTCCGAAATGGTTGTGAAAGTGTTTCGGGTGAGTTGTGCTTTCTCCCATTTTATATTTTCTGCATAAGGAAAGTCTGTGCTTAATGTCAACTCTTCTCCTTCGCAAATGCTGTCGGTTGAGGCTGTTGCTTGAAATTCAGGAATCTCTTCCACCTCGATTGTAATTGAGTCTGTTGTGTTTGGACAAAGGTCGGAGGTGGATTTGATGACGAATGTGGTGGTTTCGTTTATGGTCTCTCTGACTTTTTGTGTGCTCGTTTGTAAAGTTTTCGTTCCGAAGCTGTTGATCTTTTCCCATTGTATTTGGTTGGGGTTGCCATCGGTGTTTGCTTTTATGATGGCAGTCTCTCCTTTGCAAATCTTTTTTGGAGCCTCTAAGGATAGTTCTGCAGGTTTTTCTACAGTCACTTGTATTTGCTCTGACCATTTTTCTGGACAGGCTGATAGGCCTGTAGTTACTAAGCAGTAGGTTGCATCTTTTTGCGGAGTGTCTTTGATGGAGCCTGATAAATCTGTTGATATTGTTTTGAATACAGGTTCGCCCGCATCCCTTCTTTGCCATTTTAGGGCAACGGCGTCGCCATAGGTTCCGTTCAAGGTCAACTCTTCTCCTGCACAAAGAGTGCTGGTGGAAGCATTGATGGTAGGTGTGATGGAATTTTCCACGATAACCTCTATTGTATCTGTTGCTGTAGGGCAAGATGGGGATTTGGCCCAAACTACATATTTGGCACTCTCGGTTGCTTTGTCGCTTCCTGTTAGTTCGTGAGAAATTTCAGAAGTGCTGTTGCCTACTATTTTTGACCATCCAAGGTTGTCTGTGCTGCCAGAATATAGGTCGGCCTCGAGATGAATCTCGTCGTCTGTGCAAAAGTTTTTTACCATCGGCTTGATTTTGAGTCGAAGGGGGTCGTCCACATAAACGGTTATTTCGTTGGATGCCTCTTGAGGACATACACCTTCTTTTAAACTTACTACTCTGAAATAGGCACTCTCATCTAAAACAATGGATTTGGAATGTTCGGTTCCTACTCCTAAGATCTTTTTTCTCATGGTCGAAGTGGGCGTCATCTCCCATCGTAACTGCTCGCAGTTTTCTGTTTCTAGGTCAAATGATATTTCAGAACCTTTGCAAGTTCGTTCAATATTGTCTGTTATGGAGAGAGAGAGTTTTTGCGGCTGTTCCACAAAAACGGTCGTTTGTTGAGTGACGCTTGGACACGCATCACTTTCAACGGTGATGGTGTAAGTGGTTGTCTTTTCGGGCGTTTCGTAAAGGTTCCTTCCTTCAGGAACGAACTCTTCTGCTATGCCGTTCTCAACTTGTTTGTAATATTTGTATGCAGTGGCGTTCCCAGTCCTTAATCTTACTCGTATGGAAGCCTCCTCGCCTTTGCAAATGGTTTGGTCGGGAGTTAAAGTGAAGGTTATTGGTTCTCTGACGGTTATGTCGTAGTGTAACTCTTTGGATGTGCAGTAGCCATCTGTTGCGCTAAGCGTGAGAGTCATGTCGTCGCTTATCTTTATGAGCGAGTGGTTGGGTTGGTCGGATTCTTCTCCATCCCAATAGAAGCGGGTAGGGTTTCCGCTGACAACAACATCTTTAATGGTTATGTTGGCTCCTTTGCAAACCACGGTGTCTGTTGGCAATTGGAGTGTTATGCCTTCTCTGATGGAGAGTGAAAATACTTCCGTATTGGAGTGGCAACCGTCTTTTTCTGCATAGACTTTGTACTCTGTCAAAACTGAAGGGAGGAGGGGCATTTCGTCGCCTGTTGAAGAGAACTCATGCCATTCGTTTACACCTTTTTCTTTATAAGACCAATGGTAAACAACGTCTTCTGCTCCTGATAATTCGGTTACGGAGAAGTTAAGGGGAGTCTCGTCGCCCGTGCAGACGTATGTTCCGCCTTGGTTCAACTTGATTTTTAGTTCGCAGTCTGCGTAGGAGTGTGTTGTGAAGAAAATGTTGAGTAGTATGATGCCAATGACATGGAATGTTACCCATGAAAATCTTCTATCGTTCTGTCTCATTGCTTTTTATGTTTGGTCACTTCCTTCTTTTTGGGGAAGATAATCAATGTCTGTTTTTCGCTTGTGTTTCAGCAAAAATTATTCCAAAAGTGTTTTGTTTTAAGGCAACCTCTATATATTCCCCGTTTTTAAATTTTTAATACACAAGTGGCGCATCATAAACTTTATGCTGTTAGTATGCTTTATGGCATATCGGTTTGGAGATAAGGGATTTTTGTTCTTTTATAGAAGAATTCTATAAAGCAACAGTAGCTGTGCCAAAAGAATGGCAGGGATCCCGTATATGAATTTCTTGTGAAGTGTTTTATGCCTGAAAAATAGCATTCCGGCAATGGCTCCGAATGTTCCGCCTATTGCGGCAAGAAGGAGCAGATTCTTTTCTGGAATTCGTCTCACTTTTCGTTTCGACTTTGCCAAATGTTTGTCCCAACCATATACAAAAAAGGTTAGGATTGTTATTGCCAGCAAATAGCCTATGATGATTTTTGTTGAAAATTCCATGACTAGAACTCGTAATTGAAACCGAGGCTCAATTGCTCTTGAATACCGGTTTCTATGGATTTCTTGTTGTCTGTTCTTAGTTTGAAAGATATTCTCGAACTGAGGAAACGGTTGATGATGAAGTTTCCTACAAACTCGATTTCTGCCTCGATGTAATCATGCGGGTAAGAGCAGAACAATTGCGCTTTCGCATTGAAATTGATTTCGCGAGAGAACTTCCAATAGAGTTCGCTGTGCGTCATATATCCGAAATGGTTGGCCACCTTGCCGTCTTTGATGCCTTCCGTTAGTGGGTCCACACGATCATCGACAATGAAAATCAGGCGATAGGCCAAAGGAGACAATTGAATGAATGTCTTTTTGTTGTAGCGGTAATCAGCTCCCACACCAAAAGTAAGTGTGGATGGAGACAAAAGAGCTGTAGCTACATTGTTGGAGTTGATACCGTCGTAACTGGTGAATAGAGAGGTTTTGAACTCTCCTGAACAGCTATAGTATAATTTTTTGATGCCAGTGGCATAACCGAAACGGCTAAGAATGTCGAACTCGTCGTTGTTGACACGGAAAGCACGAATGGTATCCTCGCTCGTATTGTAAAAACCAATTTCAACATTGAGACTGTTGTCCCAAGTCAGGATGTCGTTTTGGTTATAATTCTTTTTGTAGTCGAGGACGGAAAGAAGAGTTGAGTTTGGTGTTCCTCCTTTGTGCCAGTTGTTTACATAATATTGAGAGAAGTGGATGGTTAGCTTTTTGTAAGATGACCATGGGCCGCTTTTCTTTGGTTTCAAGAGTTTGCTCAACTGCTCGAAAGCAGGTTCGCTTTTGTGCTTCTCTACATCCATAATGTAAACACTATGGTTGGCGTCACTGATGTCCTTCGATTTGTCGTCATACTCTTTTAATGCATAATATTCGATTAAATCAGGATCATAAACGGCAATGCTGTGAATAATACTGTTGGAAATTCGTTTTTTAGCTTGAAATTCTTCGTGTTTTTTCTCGAAATTAGTCTTTTCGAAAAGAGGTTTGGTCTTTTCGTAAAAACTGGCGTCGTCGACGTGGAATGCCGTGGTGAGATCTTCTCTTTTGATGTGAGAGAAAATTACTGGCAATAGAGGGTCCAGACCTTTATTTTTGATTTGTTCTTTCGTTATAGAATCTGTCGCTGCGGCAGTTTTCTCTAACTCGGTTTCAATGAAATAAGTGTATCGATTGCTTCTGAATCTTTGTTGTCTTCTCTTTTTGAGTTGAACCAGCCTTTCGCTGAGCATGGCTTCTTCTTGACGTAGTCGAAGTATTTCTTGGTCTACGGATGTAATGGCGAAGTCGACATCCTCTCCTCCGTCGACGGAAGATGGCTCTTTTACGCTCATATTGATGAGTTGCTTTTCCCTTTCTTCGTTGATGAATAGGTCTGTTCTATAAGCGAGAGAGTCGAGAGCCTTCTCCTTTCCATATTCACGATAGTCTTGGATATATTTGCTCATCAGTACATTCTGAATACTGTCATGAGACTCTTGGGTCAAATGAGGAGTCTCTTTTGTGAGATATGAAAAGAACCAATTAGGGTCAATATCCTCCTGAGCTTCCATTTCTACAAAAGGAAACAGCAAAAGAATCAGTATTTGGAATATATGGTGAAACTTCTTTTTCATTACTGCAAATATACTCTAAAAATGGGCTTGTTGAAAGAGTACCTACCCCTTTTTATTCGTTGTTGTATCTTTTGATGATATTGTAGGCGGAATAGATGCCTAATTCGCCAGCTTTGCTTAAGTCGGCTATGCCAAGTTTGCTCTCTCCAATGAGTATATGGGCAAGTCCTCTGTTGAAATAGGCTTCGGCAAAATCCTTGTCTATCTCAATGGCTCTTGAGTAGTTGGCCATCGCGTTGCGGTAATCTTTTTGTTCTGCAAGAATGTTGCCTTTATTGTACCATCCGAAGGGGAGGCGAGGGGCTAAGGCTGTCACCTTGTCGTAGTCGTTTAATATCAAGCCGTATTCCAATTGAGATCCAGCAAGTGCTGTTTCGGCCTCTTTCTCTGTTTTTATTTCGTCTTCAAGTGATGCTTCGTATTCCATCTTTTTGTGGCGGATGTTGGCTCGGTTGAAATAAGGAATCCAGGAGTCGGGTGTAAAGTCGATTGCTTTTCCGTAATCCTCGATTGCACTTTGATAATCTTGTATCATCTCAAAGTCTAATGCACGACTTAAATATAGAATGAAGTCGCCTTCGTTTTCGAGGGCCCTTGTTTTTGATTCGATGGCATTGAAATGTTTCTCTATCTGTTCCTTGCTGAGTTGAGAATCATTATTGCCCAGTTTGATTTTCTCTGGCAGTTTACGCTTGGTGTTTATATCGACAATCTCTTGGACGAAATAGTTCGTCTTTTTCATTTCGTTGTCCTTGATGTAGTAGGACAAGTGGAAGAGAGGTTCTATGTCGATGTTGAAATTGATGTTTTGAACTTTTCCTCTTGTTTCGCTTTTGAAGGATACTCGGCGTTCTTCCTCTTCCTTGTCGGCTATGACCAGTCTGTTGAATTTCTTGATGCTTTTGTCCGACTTCTCTCTTGTCTTTTTCTCTTTTTTGCTATCTGTATTGTCGGGCGCATTTCTGCGTTCTCGTTCCATCAGCATAGCTTGGTTGAAGTCTAATTGAGCTCCTTTTTTGTCTCCTTTTTTCTCTTTGGCTTCTGCTCTGCTATAGTAGAGTGGATAGAAATCGGGATATTCTTTTAGCACTTTGTTGATGTCGGCAATGGCACGGTTGCATTCGCCCAAGTCAATCTCGATGAGGGCACGGTTGTAAAGTGCGATATGGTCGTTGGGGTCGAAATCGAGTACACGGTCGAAATCTTCCAATGCTCTGTTTTTGTCGCCCACCTCGTTGCGAAGCAAGCCTCTGTTGTAGTAGGCCATCACGTTGTTTGGATCCAATTGGATGACATTGTCGTAATCGCTGAGCGTTCCCTTTAAATCGTTTAAGTGATAACGTATTAAGCCTCTGTTGATGTAGTAGCCGGCACGGTCTGGTTTCATGCGAATGGCCTCGTTATAGTCGTCTAATGCAGATTGGTATTCTCCTTTCGTGTAGCGCACGATACCTCTGGCTGCATAGCTTTCGGATCGGAATTTGTCTATAGAAATGGCTTTTTCAAAATCGGCCAAAGAAGCCACTGTGTCTTTGTTGGCGAGGTGAGCTTGCCCGCGGTTTAGGTAAGCATCTACATATTTGGAATGTTTCTCTATGGCACTGGTTAGTTCTACGATGGCCTGGTCGTATTTTTCCTCTTGAAGATAGGATATTCCTTTGTAGAGAAGGAATCTTTTGTTGCCAGGGTCGAATTCCAATCCCTTGTTGAAATCTTCGATGGACGCTTCGTATTTCTTTTGGTTGATGCGAGCAATTCCCCTACACTCGTAGGCGTTGATCATGAACGGATTACGCTCTAATGCAAGGGTGCAATCTTCTTCGGCTCCTTGGTAATCCTCGAGGTTGATTTTTGCCACGGCACGAAGGAAGTAGGGTTCAGCCAAATGAGGTTTGACACGAATCACTTGGTTGAAATATTGTATGGAAAGCACGTAATCTTCAAAATAGAGAGCGTTCTGTCCAATGGTCAGAATCCTGTTCGTGTTGAGTTGAGGATAAATGTTTCCGACAGAAAAAAATGTCAGAAGTAAGAAAAATGCAAGCCGCCTCATTGTCGTTTTGAAAAAAGAAAAATAGAAATGAAACCCTCTTTGTCTTATTGACGATGCAAAATAAATGAAATTTTGTGTGAGGGAAATACATTTAGATATTATTAAGATGGAATTATCTCTTTTTTTGATTTCTGTAATGGATAAGCGTCCTTTAAATCATTTGTTCTAATTCGGTAAATATGTATATTTGTGTTTGCATGCTTGAATGGATTTGGGAATTGAAATGAATTTAGGAGCATTCAAATGTTTGGTTATTAACGAAATGTGTTTTTGAAATGAGCAGTCAAAAGGAAGAGTTTATATCGTTGCTTCGTTCTACGGAACGCGAAGGAATAGAAGATGTGATTGAAGAGTTGGATGAGTTGGGGTTCTTTTCGGCACCAGCCAGCACTCGTTTCCATTTGTGCAAGGAAGAGGGGTTGTTAGAACATTCTCTGAATGTTTGTCATGTGGCATTGAAAGTTCGTGAAGCCATGTTGGCCATGGATGATTCATTGTTGGAATATCTTCCCAAGGATAGTGTGATAATTGCCACATTGTTGCACGATGCGTGTAAGGCCGAGATTTATAAGCCGACAATGAAACGCAGGAAGGATGAGTTTGGCCGCTGGGTGGATGTGCCGGGCTATGATGTCGATTATTCGAATATGCCTTTGGGACATGGAGAAAAATCTGTCATTCGCCTTCTTCGTTGTGGTCTGGATTTGTCGGATGATGAGGTTCTGGCTATTCGTTGGCACATGAGTGCTTGGGATATGCCATTTCAATCGAGTGAATTGAGGGAGAATTTCAACGAGGCAAAGAAACAATGTCCGTTGCTCTCTTTGGTCATGGCGGCTGACGGACTCTCTTCTAATCTATTGGAACGGGCAGACGAGGATTAAAGTGTTTATTATTTTTGTATCTTTGTCTTTTGAAATCACGATGGATGCCCATAAGCAAAGACTCCGTCAATCGAAAATAGATAGTTATAGATTATGATGACGATTATTAAATATGGCTTAGGTGCCATAATTGCGCTTTTTGTAATTGCGCTTTTCCTTGATGATGAGGAGGAAACAGCGTCAACGGAAACTGTCGCGATAGAGCAACCACAAGTTGCTGAGGAAAATACAAAGGAGGAGAAAAAGAAGAACCCTCAACTTGAAGTTGAAAAGAAAGTTCCTGTTGCAAATTGGGGAGATGGAACTGTTCGTAAAATTAATGCTTCGGAGTATAAGAAAAGTGTGATAGACTACACGAAAAAGGCGCAGGACTATAAAGGAAATGGCCCTTGCGTTGTTGATTTTTACGCTACTTGGTGTGGCCCTTGTAAGGCTCTTGCTCCAAGAATGGAGAAGTTGGCAAAAAAATATAAGGGGAAGATTCAATTCTATAAAGTGGATGTGGATGACAACAATGCGTTGGCGGCTGCTTATGGAATACAATCTATTCCAACATTGATCTTCTTTAAGGATGGAAAAAGTAAAGTTTATTCAGGCGCACCTTACAATTTGGATGAGTTGGTGGCAAATTTGGCAAGATAATTGTGCGTGAACTTTATTTTGCCTAAATTTCTGATTAACTTGCCTGTTGAAAAAGAATACAACCATAAAAACACAAAACCAAAATGAATAGTAGATTTTTTTTAACGACATTGATGTTTGCCTTTTCGTTGATGACAACGAATGCGGTGGACAAACGAAAATTCGATTTCGTAGTAGGTGTGGATGGCGATTTTAAGGCTGCCAAAACTGCGGCTGAAGCTTCTCGAAGTGGTCGGTTCTATATCTTTTTCCCTGATGGTAATTATAATATCGGAGCATTGACCGGAGATGCTAACCAGAGGACCACTTTCTCTGCGGCGAATGTCTCTCTTATCGGACAAAGCATGAGTGGCGTTCTCATTTATAATCAATCTTCTTCAGAGGGAATTGGTACGACGGCGACCCTCGATTTTCAAAAGAGTGCTTCTTATACTTATATGCAGGATTTGACATTCCAAAACAAGGCTTATAATAATCCTAATGCATCGGCCAATCGTTTTGTGGTAATCCGAGATCAGGCTGATAGAAACATCTACAAGAATGTGAAGATGCTGAGTACGCAAGATACGTATTATACGCCAACGGGTGAGCGTCGTTCTTATTTGGAAAATTGTGAGATTCATGGTACGGTAGATTATATCTGCGGTGGTGGAGATTTGTATTTCAACCAATGTTTACTTTTCTGTGAAAACAGAGCAAACAATTGTATAACGGCTCCTGCTACCAAAAGTTCTTGGGGATATGTCTTCCAAAATTGTGTGATTGATGGATATCCTGTCAATAACGGATTGCTTCGTTTAGGCCGATCTTGGAATGGTACTCCTCGTGCGGTATATATAAATACAAGGATGAAAGTTTCTCCAACAGCTGAGGGTTGGGGGGATCCAATGAATACGGTCCCAACTCTTTTTGCTGAGTTTAATTCGATGGATGGAAATGGAAATCCTATCGACCTTAGTCGAAGACGAAGTTATTACTCTTGTTCGAAGGATGGCTCGACGGCTTATTTCAACCCTCGTCTCTCTTACGAGGAGGCTGCCAAATATACGGTTGCAAATGTGGTAGGTGGGAAGGATGGTTGGCGTCCTGATTTGGCAACAAGGCAAATGCCTGCCCCAAATGTATCAACTTCGGGCACGAAACTTATTTGGGATGACATGGAGGATGCCTTGTGTTATTTTATCTTCAAGGATGGAAAGTATTTGGCGAATGTGTCCGAGCCTTATTATACTGTTTATGAAACACCTTATTGTGAAGCTACATATACAGTCCGTGCTGCTAATGAAATGGGCGGTTTGGGCGCATCGTCCAATCCCGTTAATGTTTGTCCTGTGGCAGAAGAAGAGGAGGAGGTTGATTGGAATGAGTACAACGTCTATTATTATGGCAATGGCGAAGTCTCTTCGACCAATGGCAACGAGTTCAATAATCTATGGAGTTGTACTGAATCGGGAAGTGAAGGCTTTGCTTGGGCAATCACGGGTCGAGACGACAAAAATGTATTGTATGGAAATGATATCCGTGTAGGCATGAAGGGAGGATATTACACTACTTTCAAAAATTCCAACGGTGCACAGAATACCTTCTATTTGCCTGAAAATACAACGGTTAATTCTATAGTGTTCATGGGCTATACCAATGATTCGGAAGGAATCGGTTTGTTGACGGAGATAAATGGTGAACAAATAGAGGAACCATTTATAACAAATACGGGCAGAACGGGTTATGCGAATGTTCCTTCTTATGTGAAATATGACTTCAAGGAGGATGTTTGTGGTAGTTTCACCTTCACCTTTAGCAACAAGCAAATTTGTTTTGTGGTCTTAATGAAAACGTCTCCATGCGTATGTTCGTCTGTTTCTGTGGACGATGTTGAGGCTGACCCGTCAGATGGGGATATGAACTATTACGACCTTTCTGGCCGAAAGGTGGAACAATTACGTGACGGTGAAATTTATATTCATCAAGGCCAAGCGGTGAAGATAATTAAGAATTAAGAATTTCTCTCGAACGTCATCACGTTAGAGCGCGACAATCAATAGCCTTGTCCTTACGGGCAAGGCTATGTTATTTAAGAGTTTTTTGCTATTTTTGCCTAAAGAAATCAGTCGTGAAATTGACTGGTGTGCGAAATAATGGATAGAATTAAAGCATTGATAAATAGAAGGGTTGAACTTCCAGTCTGGAAGAAATTCTGTGACTGGCTTATTGGCCTTTTGAGGAATTTTCTTCTGAAGATTCAAAAAATGGGTTGGAAGCAAAGTCTTGCATTGGGAGTTTTTCTCATACTATTTATTTCTTGGTTATTCTGCTTGCCTAAACCTTTGTTTGCACCTCCTTATTCAACGGTCGTGACCGATGCCAATGGTGCTCTTTTGGGGGCTCGTTTGGCCGACGATGGTCAGTGGCGCTTTCCCGTGAGTGATTCTGTTCCCTACAAAATGGAGCGTTGCATCGTTATGTTCGAGGATCAATATTTTTGGATGCATCCAGGCGTAAATCCTGTATCCATATTCCGAGCCATTCGGCAAAATATTTCCGCAGGTCATGTGGTGAGTGGTGGTAGTACGCTCTCAATGCAGGTGATTAGAAGTTGTAGGGGGCACCAAGTTCGTTCGTTTTCTGAAAAGTTTATTGAAATGGTTATGGCCCTTAGATTAGAGTTGGGCTATTCTAAATCTGAGATTTTAAAGTTATATTTGGATAATGCGCCTTTCGGTGGTAATACGGTCGGGGTTCGCAGTGCATCTTGGCGTTATTTTGGTCGGTCGTGTGATAACCTTTCGTGGGCGGAGGCTGCTTTGTTGGCTGTGCTTCCGAATGCCCCTTCTCTGATTCATCCGGGGAAGAATCGACAAATGCTTTTAGAGAAGAGAAATCGTCTGTTGACGAAGTTGAAGAATGAAGGTGTGATTGATGAAGAGACTTGCGAACTGGCTATTTCTGAACCCTTGCCAGAAAAACCACAATCTTTGCAGTTTGCAGCTCCACATTTGGTGGACAGAATGCGTCTGAAAAAGAGCAACAAGGTGATTCGTAGTACGATAGACATCTCTCTGCAGAAACGAATGGAGAGTAAGGTGGCGTCTTTCAAGTCTATTTATACGCAAAACCAAGTGCAGAATATGGCTCTTTTGGTGGCCGACACCCGTACGGGAAATGTTTTGGTCTATTGCGGTAATGCAGACTACAATCAGGAGGACAACAACCATGTGGATATTATAACCGCTTCTCGAAGCACAGGTAGCACATTGAAGCCTTTCCTTTTCAATGCGATGATTGAGGATGGTGAGTTGGTGCCTACTATGCTTTTGCCCGATATTCCTATTCAGATTGCAGGCTATCGTCCTAACAATTATGAGCGGAAATTTGATGGGGCGGTGCCTGCCAATGAGGCGTTGGCTCGATCGTTGAATATTCCTGCCGTTTTGATGCTTCGTGATTATGGCATTCCCCGTTTTATGGACTATCTGAAGAAGTTGGGAATGACCACCCTCAATTATTCTGCTGAGCATTATGGCTTGACGTTGATTTTAGGAGGAGCTGAGGGTAATTTGTGGGAGATAACAGGGGCCTATGCGAGTATGGCTCGTACGCTATTGCGTTATACGGATTCTCAAACATACGCGGAAGGGGATATCCATTCACTTCGATTGGAGGATCGTCCCGAGGAGAAAGCCAAATTGAGAAACGAGCCTGTCCTTTTCCACGCACAGGCGGTTTGGCAAACCATGAACGCTATCAAGGAGTTGAATCGTCCTGACGTAAATTGGCGATTGTTCTCTTCTTCTAAGTTGGTGGCGTGGAAGACTGGCACCAGTTTTGGTAACAAAGATGCTTGGGCTATCGGTGTCACTCCCGAATATACGGTGGGCGTCTGGGTAGGAAATGCGGACGGCGAGGGTAGGGCTGGATTGACGGGCATATCTTATGCGGCGCCAGTTTTGTTTTCCGTGTTTAATCAGTTGCCGGCCACTACTTGGTTTCGAGAACCAGCAGGAATGCAAGAAATAGAGGTTTGTGCACAAAGTGGTTTCAAAAAGGGGGTCAATTGCCCAGAATCCAAGATGGTGAAGATTTATGAACCTCAACAGGAGGCTCAGGCATGTCCTTATCATAAGATTGTTCATTTGACCAAAGATGAGCAGTATCGCGTCAATTCCACTTGTATGTCTGTTTCTGAAATGGCTCATGTCTCGTGGTTCGTCTTGCCTCCCTCAATGGAGTGGTATTACAAGAAGCATAGCATATCCTATCGGGAGTTGCCTCCGTTTTTGCCAGATTGTAATCCCGACGAAAATACTATCCCGATGGAGTTTATCTATCCGAAGGAGAGTGGAAAATTGTTTATCCCGAAAGATTATGATGGAAAGAGAAGCGAGATAGTTTTTGAGGTTGCGCATCGCAACAAAGCGGCTGTCCTCTATTGGCATTTAGATAATGTCTATTTAGGCGAAACGTCTCAGTTCCACCAAAAAGGAATCGATGCAGAAGCGGGCGCCCATGTGGTGACGGTTGCAGATGCCGACGGAAATATGATTACAAAGAAATTTGAGATAGTGGAGTAACTACATCTAAAACGATAATTGAATGGATTTTTTTAAAAGCAAAAAAGGAGAGATGTGTTTGGTGGCAATTCTATTGCTGCTATTGTTTTTTCCCAATATCGTTGTGGCTGTCATGGCAGAAGAGTTGGACGGATTCTATATGAAGAAGTTGGCATATTTACTTGTTTCGCTTGCTGGCGTTTTTGTGCCTGCGATTATTTTGAAACGCAAGGCTTATTTTATTTTTGAAGGTGTCTTCACGTTGCTTATTGCCCCCATTGAGTTGGGCAGCATGTTTTGGAATCATACCACTACAAAGTTTATGATGATGGACACCATTTTCAGTTCCAATTGGAATGAGGCGGTTGAGTTCCTCTCTTCGTTGTGGGTTTATGTTATTCTTTTCTTGATAGTGGTGGCTGCCTATTTTTTCTTGGCAATCAAGTATGTACGCAATGAATCTTTCTTCCCACCTAAAGTGAGGAAACTCTTTCTTGTCTCGTTGCCAATGTTGTTTTTGGTGGGCTTCCTCTATTTCTTTACGCTGGCTCGCAGTTTGATTACGAGCGAGGAGACGACGATTGCAGACAACCTCTTAGATGTGAAAAATATGATGGTGCAGAAATTCCATAAGATATTTCCGTTTGATGTTTATATTGCGGCCGATGAGGTTTTTGAGCATCGTGCTGAAGTGAGGGAAAGTCAGGCATTGTTGGCTGGTTTTTCTTTTGGAATTCAACCCAAATTAGATGAGGAAGAAGAGACTTTGGTGTTGGTGATTGGGGAGACTGCCCGTTGGAAAAGTTTTGGAATTAACGGATATCAACGCAATACGACACCTCGTTTGTCTGATCAAAAGAACTTGGTTTCCTATAGCCATCTTGTTACGCAAGCCAATTTGACGAGCCATTCTGTTCCCCTTATTCTAACACGAGCAGATGCCCTTCATAGAGATATGGCCGATAAGGAGAAGTCGTTAAGTGAAGCTTTTGCCGAGGCTGGTTTTCAAACCTCTTGGATGAGTAGTCAGGTGCTGACCTCATACCAAGAGCGAATCATTGCGGCTTGTGATAATAGTGTGATTTTGGATAAGGTGATTTCGCAAGATAAATTGTACGATTTAGATTTGGTGCCTAAGTTTGATGAGTTGCTTCGGCAATCGGCCAAGAAGAAATTTATAGTGATTCACTCCATGGGTAGTCACTTTAAGTATAACGAGCGTTATCCCGCGGATTCTGTATTCTTCAAACCAAGTTTTGACAATACAATGGATTTTCTTGCGGCTTCTTCTGAAAATGCAGAATATCTTATCAATGCCTACGATAATTCCATTCGTTATACGGATGCCTTTCTTTCTGCTCTTATTCGAAAGTTGGAGGCAAAAGGAGGCGTATGGTCAATGGTCTATCTTTCCGACCATGGCGAGAATCTTTATGATGACGATAGAAAGTTAGTGCTGCATGGCACCTTGGTTGTTTCTGCTTACGAGGCGCATATTCCGTTTTTGGTGGCCTATTCAGATGAATACCAGACTAAATATCCGGAAAAGGTGGAGAATATCAAGGCCAATCAAGCACACAATCTGACGTCGGGAGTGGTTTTCCATTCTATGTTAGACATGGCTGGCATTCAGTCTGACGTGATTGTAGATTCCCTTTGTATAGGAAAAGACCAGTTGATGGATTTGGATAAATCCTATGTGTTGAATGGAAATATGGAACCGGTCTTGTTCGATTTCAAACAGTTGGGAAATGCCAAGTAGGGAATACGAGAATTGAGTCTTTTATAGTTCCAATATTGGATAGTCGGTGTCGTAAAAATCAGTGAGTTCATTGATTTTTAGAACCAAATTCTTTATTTGGTGCGTATGGGCTTTGTTGCATAAAAATATGCCGGACATGTCGCCAAATGGAATACATACGGCACCTACTTGGGTTGTTTTGAGAATTTCCATTAGGGCTTCTTTGTCAAAAATTTCGTCTCCTTGATATTGAGAGTCTTCGTAAAGAGGAAAGTTCAGCCTTTGGGCGACATTGTTATAGTTGAATATCACATCTTCCATTTCGAGTTTCCATTCGGAAGCGAAGCAGAAATCATCATTGCATAGCCTGTCGAAAATCTCAATGACGATATCCTCCTCCTCAACATCTTTAAAATCAATAGCATTTAATGTGTCGTTGATCAATGGAGTATCAAATCCGGAGAGTGATAGAATCTCGGAAAAAAGCCTAATTAATTCGTCTTTCATGTTTGTTGTTTTTTAGAACTTTGCGAAGTTAGGAATTTGTGGGAAAATAGTGGTGTCCGCTAAACATTTTTGAACAGACAAAAAATGGTTTGCCAACATAAATTCCCGACGGGATAGAATACGTTTTGTTATGCGGTTGTTTTTTGTGTTTGGCGGACAGCAATGGTTGGAAAACGACTCTTCTGAAATATAGAGGAGGGAGTTTGGAACTTGCCAAACTCCCTCCTTGTTTATTGAATAGTTCTTTTTACCTTAGTCATTAGAATTGACGAAGTCGGCAAAATAAGAGCATTTTGTAACTGCTACCTTGTGGAAATTCGTATGCTTTAATTCGTTCAACATCTCAAAGTAACTTGGCGTTTTCTCGCCCTCTTCTGCTCCGTTTTGAGGGGAGTAGCGTCCTCCGATTGTTTTGGCCAAACCGAAGAGGATGTGAGCCTTCAACTCGTCGTCTGTTGCCTTCTTCAACGCTTTGGTATAGTAGAACGCAGCAATAGTAGGAAATTCGCTGTTGAAGTAGAATTGGTTGCGGTAGTAGCCCTCGTGACTGAAATTATAGTAGAAATTACCGATGAGGAAGCTTGCTTTGGCCGCTTGGTCACCACTGCCTTCTGATAGTTTATAGAGCTTGTTCAGATGATCCAGAGCTTCTTTCATGGTTATGTTTACGAAAGATGCTTTGTCCATTATTTCTGTTACATAGTCTGTGTAGAAGGTGTTGTAATCTTCATCTACATCATTGTAGATGATGTGAGCAACAGTGTAGCCAAGTGCATATTTCGAGTGAATCCTGAATTCAGAATCTTTATCCTCGTTCAACAACGGATAAGCGGAAGCAATGTTTCCTTCGTAGAAGTAGGCCATGGCTAAATTGTTGTTCAGCATTTTCATGTCCACATTCTCACCAAGCAACCATTTTTCGAATGGGCTTTTGTTAGATTTTTTGGCAAGTGCGATGATTTCCTCCCAGATTAGTCGGTTGGGGGTGTCGTTGTAATTAACTCCTCTTGCCAAAGCCTCTTTCCCTTTTGCGTTGATTTCTTGGAAACGGTGAGCTAAGATCTGACGAACTGTGTTGTTGTCAAACGTTTTTTCGTGGCTCTTGAATGCCGAATTGATGTTAATGTCTGTCAACACGGTAGGTTCGTTAATGTCGATGATGGTAGCCAACAACTCCTTTTGCTCTTTCAAAAGGTCGCTTTGAGGGTTGACTTTTCCTAATGAACTTTTGGCCTTTCCGTAGTCCAAACAGAAGGTTTGAAGGAAGGCTGTTGCCAAATTCCAAAAATCTTTGTTTTGCGTTTTTTGAGCTTGGCTCTCTGCTAATTGGATGGCTTTGTCGATGTTTCGGAAATGGGTGCGGGCTGTGTTTTTAAATTCTCCGTACCAACAGAAAACGTTATCCTCAACTTCGGAAATGAAGCGAGACATTAGCACTTTTGCTTGCGGTGCGTTCGGATTGATGTTGATGATTTTCTCCAACTCGTTGATAGGATTGTTGAAGTTATTGTAGGCCAATATGAAATAGAGGTTGCAAACATCATCTCCCTTGGTGTTACGGAGCATCTTCTCTGCTTCTGGCAATACATGGCTGTAGTGAAGCGATTTGAACGCAGAGAACTTCATGTCTTTTGATTCGGAGAAGACTTTCAAGAAATCAGCTATGGCTTGTCTGTCTCTTCCTGTTGACGTTTTACAGTCATAGCAGTTAAGTAGGGCGCCCGCTTTTTGACTCAATGCGTAGTAGTAAACTTCAGGTTTGTGGTTTAATGACTCCACATATTTTTCGAAGTATTGGACTGCCTCTTGGTTGTGTCCTTTGTAATGTGCAAGACGAACGATTTGGTAACCATATCTAATCTTCAAGTCTTTATCAGTTTGAGCCTCACAGGCATTGATGAGGTTTTCTATCGTCTCGTCGTATTCCAACTCGTCCAAAGGTTTCTTAAGATAGCGGTAACGCCATATGTCATATTCATCCTCATTTTGAGTGTCCATGTATGGCTCAAGATGTTTTGCATAGGCGAGATAGGTAAGCCCGGCCTTTTTTGCTTTGCAGAAGTTCTTGTCTGCAAACTTTAACTTTGGATCCACCGCTTTGCCCGATTGTAGCAATTGGTCGATAGAAGTTTTGGATGCTTTGTTGACCAAATAGCAAGCCTCCTCGGGCGTGATGCCGAAGTAATTAGCCCAGTCTTTGCAGTTTTGACTATAGCTTCTCTCCGAACCGTAGCAGAAGCTGCCAGTTCTAAGAAATGGCGTATATCCAGGGTCTTCTATGATCTCTTGGTTAAAAATCTTTTTTGAATAAAAAGTATCATAATCATCATCCCATCCACCACAAGCGGATGCTTGTCCGTAGAATAGGGCAGACAATGAAAATGCGTATAATAATTGTTTTATCATAATCATCTTAATTTAAGTCGTTGATAGTAAATCTTTTTAAGAAGCCCTTGCTCAAGTGATAGTAAACGATATTGTATTCGCCGTTGATTTTATCGTCCAAATAATTTTTGGCGTCTCTTAGAAGGTCTGGGGTGATCTCTTCAATCTCGATGGTGAAATCTTTATTGATGTAGAGACCGTTGATGAAGCAATCCTCCAACACCTTGTATTTGTTGCCCGACATTTTCTTGAATCCTTCATTCTCAACGTCGCTTTTTGAAATTCCGTTGAGCAATTTGATTTTCCCATTGTGGTTGGTCACCACGCCCCAAGAGAAGAGAGGAAGAGCGTAGTCTAATGGCAGTGGGTAAGTATTCAAGTTTTTAGTGTAATTCTTCAACAACTTGATGTCGAGGATTGAGTTGGACTCTTCGCCTCCGCGAGGGTCTGATGTTGCGTAGCACATCAAATATCCTTTCTTTACAGGAGGAACTCCCATGGTTTCAACATCTTTCACTTGGTGAAGTCGAATGGTGCTGGAAACCTCTTTCTCTTGCAACTCTGCGATGGTTTTCAAAAAGTGGAAGTAGTTGTCTTTGGTGCTTTGCGTCCAGTCGCAATCAATTTGAACCTCGTCGTAATTGGGTGTATTCGAACCATAGCTCGTGATTTCATGGATAAGTGAACTGACATGGTAGGCAATGTTGTCCACCTTGTTGGAGTCGATTCCTTCAAATACTTCGTTCATGACAAATACGACAGGGACGAACTTCACGGAATCGGCATACAAAAGATTGGTGTCGATAGGCATAAGCTCGTCGGTTGGCATGACTCTGCCATTTTTTTTGACTACGTCGAAAAGGTGTAGATAAACCTTTTGACATTCCAACTCTCTTGTGACTTCTCTCATCTCTTCATCCACATTGAAGGAGGATTTCCAATGATAGAAACTAATGTTGTGCTTTTGTTTCCACTCTGTCTTAGAACAGGATGCAAAACAAAAGAACAGGCTTGCTGCTATGAGCAGTTTCTCTAATGATTTAAGCATGTTCAATTAATTTGGTTTGATATATTTGTGTTTTTTTGATTAGTACAAGAAGAAACCTACCATACCTGCTATGGAAATCAGCATCATCGGATTTATCTTGAAAAAGAATGTTGCGATGAAAGTGACTGCGCAGATAATTATGCTGATGTTGTTCTCTCCGATGCCGGCGTCACAGAAATTTTCCCTCGTCATCATAATCAATGCTGCGGAGAGGATGAGACCGGCAATGGCGGGCTTCAGACTGGCGAGTATAGAGTTGATGGTCGGATTGCCTTTCGTTTTGAAAAGGAATCGGATGACGAAGTACATCATGATGATGGACGGCAGGCAAAGCGCAATGGTGGCAATGGTGGCACCTACCAGACCTCCTACATTATAGCCTACATAGGTGGCTGTATTGATGGAAATAGGTCCAGGAGTCATCTGCGAAATGGCGAGCACGTCGGCAAATGTCTGGGAATTCATCCATTGATGGTTGTTGACAACTTCGTCTTGAATCAGCGAAATCATGGCATAGCCGCCACCAAAACCGAAAACACCGATTTTGAAAAACACAAAAGCAAGATATATTAGTTCCATTATTTGATCCTCCTGATTATTTGACCGCCAACAGCGGCTACGATAATGATGTAGATGGGTGATACATTGCATTGCCAAATGAGCAATGCCGCCACGATTGGAATGAACATTGTCTTCCATGTTAACTTGGCTGACTTGATCATTTGGATTGACGGAGCTAAAATCAATGCTACCACGCAAGGACGAATGCCTTTGAATATGCGTTCGACGATTTCATTGTCTTTAAACTCAACGAAGAACATGGCGATGAGTATGATGATGCAAAAAGAGGGTAGTCCGGCACCTAACATGGCCGCAAAAGCTCCAGCTTTGCCTTTTATTTTGTAACCAACATAAAGGGCCGTGTTGATGGCAAAAACGCCAGGTAATGTTTGTACAATGGTGATCATATCCCAAAATTCATCTTCGGAAATCCATTTTTTTCGTTCGACGATGGCTTGCTTCACCATTCCGAGCATGGCATATCCGCCACCTAACGTAAATGCTCCGATGTTCAGAAATATTCTGAACAATTGAAAACATATCATCATGATTAATTAATGTTTTAGTGTCTTTTGTTCTTGTTGTATTAAGAATATAAAATTCTGATTATCTATATCCAATGAATTATAGTGCAAAAGTACGATTTTTTTTGTTAGCGACCTTTTTTTGCCTCTTATAGACTCAAAAAAGTGAAAAAAAGCCTTTTTTTATGTTTTATAATATATTTTAATATTTTGATGTATAGAAAATATTACGGAATTTTGCATCCGTTTAGATGAATCTAATTTTCCGACCTTTTAATAATACCATTTTAATACACAAAAGAGGCTGTTCTGGCCTCTTTTTTTGTTGCCCAAAGTAGAGAAGCCTCTCTAATGATTTATTTCGGGCGGTGTTCTTTGTTTTTGCAAACGGAAAATCTCTATCTTTGTGGAAAATAAATAACAATGAGCAAGGGAAAAGTATTGATGGCAATGAGCGGAGGCATAGACAGCACTATGTCGGCCATTCTGCTGCAAGAACAGGGCTATGAATTGGTGGGAGTGACCTATCGTGCATGGGATAGCATGAAAGAGAGTTGTCTTGCTAAAGAAAAAGGTTGCTGTACGATTGATGCCATTATGGAGGCGAAACGAATGGCGGAGAGCCTTGGATTTGAACATCATATCATAGATTTTAGGGAAAACTTCCGTGAACTCGTCATACAAAATTTCATTGATGAGTATATGAATGGACGTACACCTAACCCTTGCGTCCTTTGTAATGCTACGATCAAGTGGGGCAAACTTATAGAAGTGGCCGACCAGTTCGGTTGCGATTTCATTGCCACTGGTCACTATGCTCAGATAAAGGAGGAGAATGGACACCGTTATCTTTGTGCGGCGGCTGATACGCATAAGGATCAGACCTATTTCCTTTGGAAAATTCGTGAAGAGTATTTGGCTCGAACGATTTTCCCGTTAGGCCAATATACGAAGTTGGAAGTTCGCCAAATGGCAAAGGATCGTGGGTATGAAAAACTTTCCACAAAGACGGAAAGCCAAGAGATTTGCTTCGTCCCAAACGATGATTATCGTGAATTTTTGAAAAATAATGTAGAAGACTTTGAACAAAAATGTGTTCCCGGCCATTTCGTAGATATGCAGGGCCGTAAGATAGGAATGCATCAAGGTTTCCAAAATTATACAATAGGCCAGCGTAAGGGTTTGCGTGTGGCTTTTGGCGAACCTCGTTATGTGGCAGGCATCAATGCTAAAAAGAACATTGTGAAATTAGGAGAACGTGACGATCTGTTGACTTCTACTTTGCACGCGATGGACTGCCAATTTACGGATTTGGAGGCTGTGCAGAAGAATCCTCAAGTCTATGCTCGCATTCGCTATAGGAGTCCAGCCACTTTGGCTACAGTGGAGACCGATGGAAAGAAAATGAAGCTCACTTTCGAAGAACCCGTTTGGGGCGTGACACCTGGTCAATCTGTCGTTTTGTATCAAGATGGGAAAGTCATAGGTGGCGGTGTGGTGAAAAAATGATTGTGTTCCTTGTCGGCGTATCTGTTTCGAGATTCCGATATTTGTAAGCAATATATTAGATTTTCAAATAGGGAAAGGCTCGTAGATATTAAATATTTACTATTTTTGCAATAGGTATCACAGTTTTAACTGAGCGTTTCGCTTTGAATAGGGCGCTGCGCATACTATTTATTTCAATATGGGATTATTCAGTTTCTTTACTAAAGAAAAGAAGGAGACCTTGGACAAAGGTCTTGAAAAGACGAAGGAGAGTGTTTTCTCTAAAATCGCAAGAGTTGTGGCCGGAAAATCCAAGGTGGACGATGAGGTGCTTGACAACTTGGAGGAGGTGCTTGTTACTTCTGACGTTGGTGTGGAGACGACGCTACGAATTATCGACCGCATTGAGAAACGAGTAGCGAGAGATAAATATGTTGGTACCGATGAGTTGAACCGAATTTTGAAAGAGGAGATTGCCGCATTGTTGGAAGAGAACAACACAATGGATGGCGATGATTTCTCTTTGCCAGAATCTTCCGAGCCATACGTGATTATGGTGGTTGGAGTGAATGGTGTAGGTAAAACCACTACCATTGGTAAATTAGCTTATCAGTTCCAAAAGGCTGGCAAAAAGGTCTATTTGGGAGCTGCCGACACCTTCCGTGCTGCCGCAGTTGAACAGTTGGTGATTTGGGGAGAACGTGTAGGTTGTCCAGTTATTAAGCAAAAAATGGGTTCGGATCCAGCCTCTGTGGCCTTTGACACACTATCGTCAGCAAAGGCGAATGGCGCAGATGTTGTTATTATAGATACGGCAGGTCGTTTGCACAATAAGGTGAATTTGATGAACGAGCTTTCTAAAATCAAGCAAGTGATGCAGAAGGTCATCCCTAATGCGCCACATGAGGTGCTTTTGGTCTTGGATGGTTCCACGGGCCAAAATGCTTTCGAGCAGGCTCGTCAATTTACGAAAGCAACGGACGTTACGTCACTGGCCATTACTAAACTCGATGGTACTGCCAAGGGTGGCGTGGTGATCGGTATCTCTGATCAGTTCAAGATTCCGGTGAAGTATATTGGAGTGGGTGAGGGCATCGACCACTTGCAAATCTTTAGAAAAAGAGAGTTTGTTGATTCTTTGTTTAAGTCATAGAAAGGATCTTTGTGATAAAAGGGAGGGCGGAAATCTTTGGTTTTCCGCCCTTTACTTTTATATCTCTTGTTATATCTCTTGGGCAAACATCAAATCTAATTCCTCTTGCGCGAAAGGACAAGGTTCGTGAAGCACTTTGGCATTTTGAAATTGTTTGCAAGCATTAGCAACTGAACTCTCTTCAAAACATTTGAAAAGTAACTCTTTTAGATTGTCTAATTTTGTGATGTCTTCGGCTTTGAACTTGCCATAGCTTGCGTAACTTTTCCCTTTTTCAGGTTGAATGTCATGATAATAGAATGACCAGACTAAAAATCTCATGCCTACATCAGGCGTCATCAATATCTCTTGCATGTTTTATAGTATAGTTTCGTGTTTTCTTTTTCTACAAGTCTTCCTCATAAAGTAAATAGTGGCTCTCTTTCATGCCCAAAGCATTGTATGTGGCTAACCCTTGTTGGTTGGTTCTGTCGACGTATAGCCTGACGCAACTCACATTCGAAGAGATTGCCTCTTTCTTGACTTGCTCATACAAAGATCGGTAAGCTCCTTTCCGTCTAAATTCGGGACGAACGTACACACTTTGGATCCACCAATACCAGGCACAGCGCCAGTCGCTCCATTCTCGCGTGAGGAATAGTGATCCTATAATTGTTTCATCTTCCGACTTCACTACATAGTATATGCCTTTGTTTTCATCTTTCAGACCTTCAGAAACCCCTTTCACCACCAAGTTTTTCTCCAAGATTGTTCCTTCCGACTCTTGGGCCATGTCCAACTGAAACTGTGCTATTGTGTCAGCGTCTTCCAAATTAGCTCGCTCTACTTTCCATTTACTCATAATGTTTTTTCGAATTATATTCAAAACAAAGATAATCAATTGACTAAGTATTCTTCAATGTTCAGACGAAAAAGATTTTCTGGGGAACAAAAAGACATGGGGAATTGAATGAAAAAGCCGTAGCGAGTTAAATCACTACGGCTTTGTATGTTTTGCTTTTCGAGTAATCTCTTATTCAAAATTAAACGAAAGCATGAAAAGTCTTGATGTTAATCTTGAAATGGCGTTGGTATATTTCAAATCGTTCTCTGAGAGAATTTCAGGGCGGTTCCTTTCCAAAACATCTCCCAAGCCCAAATACATCTTGAATTCTGGAGCCAGTTTGAAATAAGGCAAATAGAAATCACAACCAACACCGAATTCTATACCAAAGTCGTTTCTTTTGAGCATAATCACCTCTTCTTTGTCGCGAGCCAAATCCCAAGTCACACTACCACCGCCAATGAGGTAGGGACGATAATTGCCCGAACGTTGTCCCCTGAATTTGAGGAGGATAGGGAATTCGATGATGCTGGATTTTACAGTGGAAGTTTTGTCTGCCTTTTTGCCATCTTTGTCCGCAAATGTCATTGTGCGATCGCCGAAGAGTAGCGCTGGTGTAAAACGTAAGTTCAAGTATTCGAACAGACGAAGGTCGGAAACGATGCCGACAGTGAAACCTGCACTCATGTCAGCTTGGTCTGCAAACCATACATTCCCTTCCTCGTCAACGACGGCTGAGCCTTCGTTGGTTACATTGAAGTCCATTGAGTTTAATCCGAGAATAAATCCAAAATGATATGGCTTGTTGTCCGCATTGACAAGGTTTTGCACGCCGCCCATGCCTCTGTATTTAGAATATTGAGCTGACAGTTGCGATGCACAAATGAAAAATGCGAAAATGCTAAAAATTATCTTTTTCAAAACCTTAATAAATTATATTCTTACCTATAACGCAAATTGAATTGTTTTATTTTCATTTTATGATTCAATTTGTGGAACTTTCCGTTCTGTTTGCAAAAATACAATCTTTTTGGCAGAGGTTTTAAATAAATATACAAAAAAATCCAAAAATGGAATGCAGTAGAGACTCTTGCGTCGATTTGTGTTAAAAAGCACAAAATGTGTTTCGTTGATATACTTTTTTCGGATGAAAATCGTTTAAATTTTGTATAGGTGTGTTCTCTTCTTTTATCCAAAAGAGGGCATACTGGGGGCTGAATGACGGGGATTTATTGATTTTTGTCATTCTGTCCATAAGTTTTTAGATTATAAATAATGTCTGTGCACGGGTTTTTTGTATCTTTGCGAGATTTAAATTGGCATTATCTATTTATGAAATAAGCATGCCTTTCGGAATGACAAGTTTTTGTTCCTATCGGCATCCAAATATGCGGCTATATGTTTGAGTATATAAATGGAAAAATATCAGAATTGACACCGACTTATGTCGTGTTGGATTGTAATCAAATCGGATATTTTATACATATATCGTTGAATACTTTTTCTGCTTTAGAAAATAAGGAGAGTGCAAAACTCTATGTTTATGAGGCGATAAGGGAAGATGCGATTTCTTTATATGGTTTCTGTGAAAAGGCTGAGCGACAATTGTTCTTGCTTTTGACTTCAGTCTCTGGAGTCGGGGCAAATACAGCGCGAATGATTCTTTCTTCTTTTTCGGTTAATGAGTTAGAGACGATAATTGCCTCTGGCGATGTCAACCAATTGAAAAGTGTGAAGGGCATTGGATTGAAGACTGCTCAACGATTGCTGGTGGATTTGAAGGATAAGGTAAAGGTTTCTGCTGAGTCTATTGACAATTTGGGAGCTACTTCGGCAATGAAAGCGAACAAAGAGGAGGCGGTTGCGGCATTGACGATGCTTGGTTTCAATCAGTTGGCTTCTGCCAAGGTGGTTGATAAGATCTTAAATGTAGCTCCGAACTTGCCTTTGGAAAAGATCATAAAAGAGGCTTTGAAGCAAATGTGATGTTTCCGATCTTTAATTAGTAAGGGTTTAGATTAATTTAATATTTTCTGTTTTGAAACGAGAATTCAAAAAAATAGTCTTTGTCTGTATGTTCTTGTGCGGTATGCTTATGTTTACCACATATGGACAAAAACCAGATGACCGTCATCTCTCCGCTGATGGTACGATAACGGGGGCTGACTCATTGTCTGCTTCGGATGAGATTGGCGTGTCTAAGTACGATACGATGCCTTTGCATTATCCATTGCGTAGAACGGAGGTCGTCACTTATGACGAACTGCAGAATAATGCTTCTCCTGTCGATGCAAAGATTCCAGATAATGTCAATCAATCAGTGGAGTATGATCCTAATTCAGGTTTGTATATTTTTACGACAAAAGTAGGAGATATGGATATCTCTACTCCGTTCGTCTTGAATGAGAGCGAGTATGATGATTATTCCCTACGCCAATCCATGAATTCTTATTGGGCGGAGAAAAATCGTGCTAATAAGTCGGATGCTGATACGGACTTCAATCTAAGCGATATGAAGATTGGAATAGGTCCTACGGGAGATAAGATATTTGGTCCTGGAGGTGTGCAGTTGAAGACGCAAGGTTCAGTGGATCTGACATTTGGATTTAAAATTTCCAAAAGAGACAATCCTACGATTCCTGAACGAAACAGGACCAATACGATTTTCGACTTTGACACCAAGATCCAGTTGAGTGCAAACGGAAAAGTGGGAGACCGTGTGGCGTTCTCTATGAACTATAATACGGAGTCGTCTTTCGATTTTGATCAGAAATTGATTAATCTTTCCTACGAAGGAAAAGAGGATGATATTATCAAGAAAGTTGAGGCCGGAAATGTTAGTTTGCCACTTTCAACTTCGCTTATACAAGGAGGAACTGCTTTGTTTGGTATTCGCACCGATCTTCAGTTCGGAAAATTGAAGGTGTCAGCTTTGGCTTCTCAACAAGAGTCTGAGTCAAAGACTATTAATACGCAAGGAGCGCAGACTACGGATTTCTCTATCTCTGCTGCTAATTATGATGAAAATAGGCACTTCTTCCTTTCTGAATATTTCTACGATAATTATGACGATTGGGCAAGAAATCTGCCTAACCCTCGTTCGGGTATTGTTATCAGAAAGATTGAGGTCTGGGTGACTAATCGTTCTTCTTACGAAAAGCAAAGTCGTAATATTGTGGCATTTACGAAGTTGGGAGAGCATACAGGTCAGAAACTACCTCCTTATAATGACACGTTGTACACCTTGGTGAAGGGTAATAGCGCGATACGTGATTTCCAAACTGCATCAAGCGAGTTGGAGCATCAGTATGATATGGTTTCTGGTGCTGATTTCGAAAACTTGACCAGTGCACGTTTGTTGGATGCTTCTGAATATACCCTTAATTCTCAAATGGGTTTCATCTCGTTGAAAAGTACATTGTCTAATGATGACGTCTTGGCTGTGGCGTATGAATATACGAACAGTAAGGGTAAAGTCTTGAAAGTCGGTGAGTTTTCTACCGATATGGTGGGTGACTCTACAGTCTTGTCTGGAAAAAGAACATTGTTGGTTAAGTTGATAAAGTCAACCTCTTCTACTCCTAAATATGCAAGTTTGTGGAAGTTGGCGATGAGGAACATCTATTCATTGGGTGCATATAATTTGCAGCAGGAGAAGTTCCAAGTGGAGGTGAACTATTATTATCAAGATGATTCACTTTCTGCTTATATGAACTATTTGCCTGAGTTAGGCAACAAGAAGCTTCTTCGCGTGCTTAACCTTGACCGATTAAATAAACGTCAGCAGGCCGTTCCGGATGGATATTACGATTTTGTGGAGGGCTATACGGTTTATGCTTCTAACGGACGAATTATTTTGCCAAGTACACGTCCGTTTGATACAGGATTGATAAATGGTTATCCAAAGAAGGATTCGGCTTTGGTTAAGAAATATACTTTCCCTGAATTGTATGACTCGACCTTGACGGTGGCAAAACAATTTGCAGAAAAGGATAAGTTCGTATTGACAGGAAAATATAAATCATCGTCTGGATCCGAGATTCGATTGGGAGCGACAAATGTTCCTCGCGGTTCTGTTCGTGTCACTGCGGGAGGCCGCCAATTGGAGGAGGGCTCTGGTTTTACGGTGGACTATAATTTGGGTGTCGTTACTATTTTGGATGATGTGGCTTTAGAGTCTAATGCACCGATTAGTGTCACGTTGGAGAGCCAATCTTTCTTTAGCATGCAACGAAAATCGTTGGTTGGAACAAATTTGGAGTATGCCCTTAGCGATGAGGTGACGATTGGTGGTACAATCATGCACTTGTCTGAAAAACCATTGACTACCAAAGTAGGGTATGGAGAAGAACCAATGTCCAATACAATTTGGGGCTTGAATGCATCTTATAAAACGGATGTCCAATGGTTGACAAATTTGGTTGACAAGATTCCATTGGTGAATGCTACGGCTCCTTCTTCATTTGCTGTCTCTGGTGAGTTTGCTCAATTGATTCCAGGCCATTCTGATGCAATTAACCAAGGTGAGCAAGGCGTGTCTTATATAGATGATTTTGAGGGAACTAAGTCGACTATCAACATCATGCATCCAAATGGTTGGGCGTTGGCTAGTACGCCGAAAGGTTTTGCTCGTTTGAATGACCCTTATTGGGCTTCTTTCCTCAATGCTCAAGATTTGGAAAATATCGGTTATGGTTTGAATCGTGCCCACATGTCATGGTTCTACATTGACCAAATTTTCACGAATAAGACAAAGAGCAGTAGTACTCCTTCTCATATCTTTAATGATAAAGATCAGCTTTCCAACCATTTCGTAAGAGCTGTATATGAAAGGGAGATTTATCAAAATAAGGAGGCTCTTTATGGACAGCCAACTACGCTCCAAACATTGAACTTGTCTTACTACCCAAGAGAAAGAGGTCCATATAACTTGGATGTGTCTAATATGGGAGAGGATGGTTATTTGGAGAATCCTGAAAATCGATGGGCAGGTATTATGCGTA
Organism: Paludibacteraceae bacterium; assembly: GCA_024401475.1. Lineage (GTDB taxonomy): Bacteria > Bacteroidota > Bacteroidia > Bacteroidales > Paludibacteraceae > RGIG10190. The sequence goes on from JAKSKZ010000014.1 coordinate 46,333, forward strand.
AGTTGGATAACAGCAACTTTGAAAATTCCAATGTGGAGTATATCGAGTTCTGGTTGATGGATCCATTCGTTTATGCTGATGAAACTGATGAGAAATATCAACAGAACCATGCTAAAAACGGAGGAATGGTCAGCGGTCAGTTGATTTTCAACTTGGGTGATGTTTCCGAGGATGTTCTTCGTGATGGGCGAATCTCTTTCGAGAATGGATTGCCGACATCGAATAATCAGACGGAAATTGATTCTACGGTGTGGGGCCGCGTGCCAAGAATTCAGGCTGTGACAAATTCATTCGATATGTCAAGTGTGTCGCAACAAGACCTTGGTTTGAATGGCTTGTCTTCGGAAGATGAAATGATGTATGGCACTTATGCTAAATATGTTCAAGGTTTGATGGACAAGTTGACAAGATCGGCAAAAGAAAGAATGAACAATGAATTCTTCTCTCCTTTGACAGACCCAGCTGGTGATGATTTCCACTATTTCCGCGGCTCTGATTACGATGATAGAGAAGTTAGCATTTTGGATCGTTACAAGTATTATAACGGGTTGGAAGGTAACTCGTCAACTTCTAGTGGTAGCTATACAACTTCATCTTCTACTTATCCAAACTCGGAGGATTTGAACTCTGATAGAACTTTGAATACGAAAGAAAAGTATTTCGTGTATAAAGTGGATATTGACCAGGAGATGTTTAGAGAGGAAAACTGGTCTAAGAACCACATTGCAAGCGTGGTGGAGTATGATGCTCCTTTGCGTAATGGTAATACAAGTAAGATTAAGTGGTATCAAGTGAAGATTCCGGTACGTAATCCAGATGATAAAGTGGGCGATATTGAAGATTTCCGCTCTATTCGTTTCATCAGAATGTATATGACTGGATTTGAGGATGAAACGCATTTGCGTTTCGGTTCGTTGGCTTTGGTTCGTACGGATTGGCGTGTGTATGAAAAGAATGACAAGTTGCGTGACGCCGCTGTTACTGGCGTGCTAGGCGATGGCACGATAGAGATATCGGCTGTTAATATAGAAAATGATGGAACTCGTGTCCCTGTCAATTACGTATTGCCTCCAGGAATCTCTCGTGAGATTGACCCTAGCCAATCACAAATAAGGCAAGAAAACGAGCAGTCTATGTCATTGAAGGTGGATAGTTTGGAGCCGAAGGATGTTCGTGCTGTTTACAAGTTGACCAATTTGGATATGCGTAAGTACGAGCGTTTAAGAATGTACGTTCACGCAGAAAATAAGATTGGAAGCACAGAGTTGAAAGACAATCGTATGTCAATCTTCGTTCGTTTAGGTTCTGATTTCACAGAAAACTACTACGAGTATAGAATGCCGTTGGTGATTACTCCGGAGGGAGCTACAGATGCTGACGAGGTTTGGCCGGTAGAGAATAATTTGAATGTGGCTCTTGATCTATTGACCGATTTGAAATTGGAAAGAGATAGGAAGAAGACGGCAGGTTTGGCGAAGAATAATCAGCGATTCACCAAGATGCACGGAAATAATATGTTGACTGTCATCGGTAATCCATCGCTTGGCGAAGTCTCGACAATGATGATCGGTGTTGTTAACGATGATGAGGTCTCTCATAGCGTAGAAATTTGGGTGAACGAACTTCGTATGGCAGGATTTGATGAAGAAGGAGGTTGGGCTGCACTTGCAAATATGGGTATTGTTTTCTCAGATTTGGGATCGTTCAGCGCAGGAGGTAGAGTTGAAACTGTAGGATTTGGTGGTATTGAACAGAATGTGAATGAACGTAATAAGGATGATAATTACGAGTATAACATGACTGCGGCCATCCAGCTTGGTAAGTTCTTCCCTGAAAAGGCGAAGGTCAACTTGCCTGTTTCATATACATATTCTAAGACTATAATTAAGCCTGAATATGATCCTTTGAATTCAGATATTAAGTTGGATCGCTCTTTGGACAATCAAACATCGGAATCGCGAAAAGATTCCATTAGAGATTTGGCATATACGCAGAAGACTTATAAGAGTTTGACATTGTCTAATATTCGTGTGGGCATTGCAAGTAAGACACCAATGCCTTACGACCCTGCCAACTTCTCGCTTAGCTTAGGTTATAATGAGACTTCACAAGAAGATCCGGAGACATCTTATTCTATAAGCCAAAATCATACGGGTTCGTTGAATTATGTCTATTCATTGAAGCCGAAACCTGTTGAACCGCTCCGTAATGTGAAATTCTTTAAGTCCAACTATTTAAAGTTGTTTAGAGAGTTTAATTTCTACTATTTGCCAACACAGTTGGCGTTTAGTACATCAATGAATAGGCATTATGAAGAGGTGATGACTCGTGATTTCTCAGGTGAGATGAAGAAAGATACATTCTTCCCATTTATGACCTTTGATAAGGATTGGACTTGGGACAGAACCTCTGATATCAAATTCAATTTGATGAAGAGTTTGAAGTTGACCTTCTCCTCTTCTATGAATTCGGAGATTCCGGAGTTGATTAAAGATACGGCAGGTTATCACAATATTCCAATCAACCAACGATATTTGTCTGATATTGACAAGGATGATTGGTACGAGTTGTGGAAGGATACTGTAATCCACAGCATAAAGCATTTCGGCGTTCCTATTGCTTATGAACAGAAGTTCACTGCTTCTTATGCTTTGCCTATCAATAAGTTGCCTTTCTTGGAATGGATTACATCTAATGCCCAATATTCAGGACAGTATAGTTGGGATAAAGGTGCAGTCTTGGTTCTCGGAGAGGATCCTTCTACAGGTAATATCGCGGTTAGTGAGCGAATGTGGAATGGTGATGTCCGTTTCAACATGGAAACTTTGTATAATAAGTCTCAGTATTTGAAAGACTTGAATAAAAAGTTCGCAAAATCAACTCGTAATGCTCAGAAGAATAATAAGGAGAAAAATAAGCCAAGAGCTTATGAGAGAAAGAATCTTCGTTTGAAGAAAGACAATAAGACGAAGATTTCGCATAGACTTAATACAACTAAGGTGAATGTTGTAATTACCGATAGTGAAGGAAAGATTTATCCGGCAAATTATTCGGTTGATGATCAAAACAATATCTCCATATCTTCAAATGAAGACAAGACGGGATTGTCGTTGAAAATCACACCGGTGGTTAAAGAGGAGACTGTCTTTACGGAGATTCGTGACTATACAGTTCGTATGTTGATGATGGTTCGTAATGTTAGTGCTAGTTATCGTCGTGGTGAAGTGCTTAATTTGCAAGGTTTCCAACCTAATACAGGTTTCCTTGGTCAGAATGGTTCAGCACCTGGTTATGATTTCACATTCGGATTCTTTAAGACAGATGCATTCTTGGAAAAGGCTTACGATCATGATTGGATGTTGCAGGATTCAAATGTGGTTAACCCAATCGTTCATTCTGTAACGCAAGACTTCCAAATTAGATCAGTATTGGAACCTATTACAGGTTTCAAGGTGGATTTGAATGGTGCATGGTCTAAGAATAATACTACCAATATATACTATATGACGGATGGGCGTCCTGAAACATTTGGAGGTACTTATTCAAGAACACATATTGCCATAAAAACAGCATTCGTAACGCCTTCATTGCATTCTAAAACTTTCTCTGATTTCTTAAAAAATAGGACCATCATTCAGGGTCGTGTGAAGAAAGATTTTGAGAGGGAGATGGAAAATGCCAATGGATCGTATGATCCAGGACGTACTTATATTAATCCAAATTCAAGTGATGTCCTTGTCCCAGCATTCCTTTCTGCATATTCGGGAACGAGTGCTTCTTCTGCAAGTTTGGATCTTTTGCCAAATATCTTGTCTCTTTTGCCAAACTGGAAAGTGACGTATGACGGAATCTCTCGTATGCCATGGTTTAAGGATCATTTTAAGACCTTCAATTTGAATCACGCATATAAGTGTCAGTATAATGTTAACGCATTTACTTCGCAGTCAAACTGGATGCCAGTGGCTTCTCATTATGGTTATATGGTGGGTACGGAAAACACCGATTTCGATGTGGTGGCAAGTGAGAATTACATCGGAACAGCTAATTTGAATGAGTCGTTCCACCCTCTGTTCGGATTTGACGCAAGCATGAAGAATAGTTTGAGTTTGAAGGCAGAATTCCGTAAGTCTCGTACGGCTCAATTGGACGTGCCAGGTAACCAAATTGTAGAGTCGTATAGCAATGAGTATGTCTTTGGAACGGGTTACCGAATTGATGATTTTGGTATGATTGTCAATCTGAATAATGACAAACAAAAGAAGGTAAAGAACGACTTGAATTTGCGACTTGACCTTTCTTATAAGAATACAGATGCCATTATTCGTAAGATTGACGATGCATATTCTCAGTTGAGCAATGGTTTGAAGTCGTTCATCATCAAGTTCTCTGCTGAGTATGTGTTCAGTCAACAGTTGAATATTAGATTCTTCTATGATCGTACGGCAAGTACGCCGAAGGTTTCTCAAGGATTCCCTACGGTTAATACAGACTTCGGTTTGGGATTCAGATTCTTGTTGTCGAGATAATTGACTTGTTTGGAAATGTAAAAGGGACGGAGAAAAACCGTCCCTTTTACATTTCTCTAATCTTATGTTGGTATCTTGCTCCTTAACGATTCGTCACGAGTTTTCAATGATACATCATTTCTCTCTTTCTTTTGCGATAAATTCCCTTTCTTTTCGTATCTCTCTTGCCAACTTTTCATACTGGGCATCTAAATTTCTTTTATACGTCTTCTTTTCCAGATGTTTGAGTTGATTTTCGAATTTGAGCCTCTTTTTTACGTCTCCTTTGAAAATGGCTAACTCAACGATTGCAGAATTCTTGCCTTTGAAGCGGGCTGGATTGTAAATTTCTAAGGATGCTCGTCGATTCGGCTCGTGTTCGAATTCTTCTTTCGCGTTTTTTATATGGGGCTGATAGAAGCCCAATCCAATAGGAATTATTTGAGTATTTGTTGTATTGATGCGGTTCCTTATTAAATGAGCTACGTATTCAGCTCGGTTCATTGACAGCTTTAGATTATACTTTTCGCTCCCACGTTCATCGGTATGTCCAATCACTAAGTATAATTTATCAGGGTTTTCCGTGATGAATTCAGCCATCTCGTCGATCTGTTGCTTTGCTTCAGGCCTGATTTGTCCATGATAATCCACCATATAGTACTCCCATACCAATGAATCGGAATTCATCGTTTGCCTTTCCTGTGCAGGAATTTCTTGTGCATATATGGTTGTCAGAGTGGCGGCAAGTCCGATTATTTTAACCATCTTACCAGCTTTTTTTCGCAAAGAGAGTTGATGTTCTATATAGGCATATTCTGACTCGCAGGCTGGGCAAGTCCCTTGACATGGACCCTGAAAAAGGCACTCGCTGGGAGTATAATCTATATCGTTGGCCTTTGCAATTTCTTTACGGATAGCCTTCAGTTGTTCGCATGTATGTCGTCCTTTTAACATGGTTGGAATTTTGGATTTAAGAGTTAAAAGTTTGTCGTTGTTATAAGATGCAAATGCAAATTTCAGAGAAGGACCTCCTCTCTGAAATTTGCATTTATAGGGGTAGAGCGGAACTTACTTTAATTCTTAGCTCACATAGGCGAATCGCTTGCTGTGAAAAGTTCAATGATGGTTTCAAATGGAAGTGCATAGATGCGAGTATTGCCATCTTCTGCAGTGTGCTTATTCCAAACCTTTTTCTTTCTTAGCTTGCTTTGCTATAAAGTGAAGTCGGTTTAGCACATTCACTTCGCTGACTCCTCCATCGAAATCGAGGAATAGGAGGTTCATGTTTGGATAGATGTCTTTGACCTTCTTTTCTATGCCTTTTGATATGACATGGTTCGCAATACAGCCAAAAGGTTGTAAGCTGATGGCCGCATTGATGCCTCTCTCCGCAAATGACGCGAATTCGGCAGGGATGAGCCAACCCTCTCCAAATTGAGCCGCCAAATTGACGATTCGTTGGGCTTTTTCTGCCTCTTCGTGAATGTTGCCGTTCTTTTCGTAATATCGGAATCCTTTCGCTGCGGAATCAATGTCGCGAGCAATCTTGTTCATCCAAACTTCGCCCAAATATCCTAAAATCTTTCCCTTTAGGCTTCTCTTCTCGTCCAAATGGTTCTCTTCGTTGAATTTGGCATTAGGGAAGTATTGCGTGAAGAATTCGCTTAGGGAAGGAATTACAGGCTCGATGCCTTGATCAACTAACCATTTTACAATGTGTTGGTGTCCAAAGGAGTTGTATTTGATGAAGATTTCTCCTACGATACCAATCCTAGGAACGTCTTTGTCTGCCGCCGCATCGTTAAATTCTTTGGCCGCTTCCTTTAATAATTTACACAAGGATTTCGTGTCGTTTCTCTCTAAGACAATAGCCGCCTCGCTTAAGTATTTTTCTTTTAGCCTGTCTGCTGTTCCTGCAACTTTCTCCCTGACTTTTGTCGCATAATACATTTTGCTTAACGCATCTCCGTAGTGTACGGCGTATATGATGGCTTTTGCTCCTTTTTTGACGTTAGGTTGGAAGCCTGGTTGCTCATTGATTGTGTTCATGATGGATATGGAAATCACAGGGATGTTGCCATATCCTGCGGCAATGAGAGCCTTCTTTATGAGAGCGATGTAATTGGTTGCACGGCATTGTCCACCCGTTTGGGTGATGGCAAATGCTATCTTGTTAGGGTCGTATTTGCCCGATTGAAGAGCCCTGATACAATCTCCGATAACCAACGTGGCAGGGTAGCAAATTTCGTTGTTCGCATATTTTAAGCCTAATTCCGCCGATTTGGCGTCGCTGGCATCCATGCTTTCCATGTTGCATCCCATTAGGCCGAATGTGGCAGGGATGAAAGGAGAATGGAACTCAGAGAAGAATGGTACGAGAATCTTTCTTTCCGAATCATTGTTCCCTTTGCCGAAGATTGGTGTCGTCACGAAAGACTCTTTCTCTTTTTCTGACTTGTTGCCAAATTTCAAAGATTCAATTAGCGAGCGGATTCTCAACTTCAAAGATCCAGCATTATTTACATCATCTACTTTTAGGATAGTGTGATTTTTGCCGTTCCTTCTCAACAAATCTCCAATTTCATCAATGATGAATGCGTCAGGTCCACAACCAAATGAGGTCACTTGCACAAAATGAACTTTGTCTTTCGTGTTAGCAACCCATTGCGCTGCTTTCATGATTCGGTTCATGTATGACCATTGCGGAATGATGTGCGAATCCTTGATGATGTCTGCACTACCACGCATTAGATCTTCTGTGATAACGTCAACGCCAAATGAGGTGATGATCTCAGATATCTTGTGTTGAATTAATTGGTCGTTATGGTAAGGCCTTCCTGCCAAGAGAATGACCATTCTATCCTCTTCTTTCGCTTTTTCTAAAATGTGGTTGGCCTTCTCGTATAGCGTGTCTTCGAAGTTTTTCTTCGCTTCCAACGCTTTTTTGAAAGCCTCGGAGAATCTTTTCTTCGAGAAGAAGTTTCCACATACCTTTTCTATGTATTGACGGCAAGCTTTCTCCAAAAGGTCTTTGTTGTCGAAGTTTATGATTGGAGAATCAAATGCTACGCCATGCTTCCCTTCTGGATTGATGGCACTTCTGATGACATCTGAATATCCAGACACGATTGGACAATTATAGCTATTATTGGAATTTGCTTCGCTTTGTTCGTAAATCACGTAAGGGAAAAGAATTCTATCGACCCCTTTGCTGATAAGGTCAAAGATGTGCCCGTGTGTGATTTTTGCAGGGAAGCATATGTTGTCGGCCATGACGGTGTTCAATCCTTTTTCGTAGAGTTTGAACGTGGAACGAGAAGAGGCTTTTACTTCAATGCCATTAAGCGTCAGGAGCGTATTCCAGAATTGGAAATTCTCGTACATGTTGAGAACTCTTGGAATTCCAATCGTGCATATTGGTTTTTCGTTCGGAAGCAGTCTGACCTTCTTGTTAAATGCCAATTCCGAGCGGAATATGCTCATGTTGAAAGCAGTACGAATTTTCTCTCCCTTGTTGGTGTAAACCTTTTCGCATTTGTTGCCGGAATAGAATGTTTTGCCGTTGGCAAATGTGTTTTTTAAGATTTGGCAGTTGTTTTCGCAACCTACGCAACGCATTTGTGCAGTGGTATAGCTTTCTAATTTTGCTAAATCTTCCAATAGAACGAAACTTTCTCCGTCGCACATCTTTTTTGAGTGGAGGGCAGCTCCGTAAGCACCCATCAATTCTGGATAGTTTGAAACGGATACGGTTTTGTCTGTTGATTTTTCGAATGCTCTGACAACGGCAATGTTTCTCATTGTTCCTCCTTGAAGAACGATATGATTGCCAAGTTCTTTGGTGTCTTTTAGTTTAAGAACCTTGTAAAGACAGTTTTTTATGACAGAGTAGGCGAGTCCGGCAGAGATGTCTTCGACCGAAGCACTTTCTCGTAAACATTGTTTTACCTTGGAGTTCATGAAAACGGTGCAGCGTGTACCCAAATCAGATGGGTTGGTGCTATGGCATGCTTTGTTTACGAAATCGCTGATTTCGCATTGGAGCGATGTGGCAAAGTTGTCGATGAACGATCCACAACCGGAAGAACAAGCCTCGTTGATTTCGAGTCTGTTGATGGCGCCGTTTTCGACAAATATGGCTTTCATATCTTGACCTCCAATGTCAAGAATGAAGGATACTTGAGGGTCGAGTTTGTAGGCCGCAGTGTAGTGTGCGATGGTTTCCACCATGCTGAATTTGAGTCCGAAGGCTGTTTTTATGAGGTCTTCTCCGTAACCAGTTGAGCAACTGCCTTTTACTTTTAAATTTTTGCCTTGCTTTTTACATTCCTCGACCAAAATGGATAAGCCTTCTTTGACTGTTTCCAATGCTTTTCCACCGTTCTTTTTGTAGAAGGTGAAGAATATGCGGTCTTGGTTGTCTGTGGCTACAATTTTTGTTGTAGTGGATCCTGAGTCGATGCCGATATAACATTCGTTGTCTGCTATTTCGGCTATAGAACTCTTTTCTATTTGAGTTTTACTTTTTTCTAATTTCCAATCTTCTAACTCTTTGTCGTTGTCGAAAAGAGGAGCCAAACCTGATTTTGCGGGCTTGAAATCGGTCTTCTCTTGGAATTTGGCAATTAGTTTAGATAAATTCTGAACATTTGAGTTCTCTTCTTGACTGTTGAGACTGGCTCCCCAAGCGGGAACGACTGAAGCGTGTTCAGAAAAGATAAGGTCTTCATCTTTTGCCTCAAGTTTCTCTTTGAATGCCTTTCTTAAAGCGGGGATGAAGGCAAAAGGACCACCGCAGAGGAATATTTTAGGCTTGATGTCGCTACCTCTCGACAAGGTGGAAATGACTTGAGTGGCCACCGCGTTGAAGATGGAGGCTGCGATGTCTTCTCTTTTTACGTTGAGACTAATAAGGTTTTGTATGTCAGTTTTTGAGAAAACTCCACAACGGGATGCGATAGGGTAGATGTTGGTTGCATCTTCTGCCAAATTTCCAAGTTCGGAAGGTGTCACACCCATGATGGCTGACATTTGGTCGATGAAGGCACCTGTGCCGCCAGCACAGTTACCGTTCATTCTAATGTCGGCTTGCATCTTGTCGTTGAAGAAGATGATTTTACTGTCTTCTCCACCTATGTCCACCAATGTTTTGACATTAGAGTGTTTCTTCTCTATGACAAGCGTAGCTGCTACAACTTCTTGAATGAATGACAGGCCATATCTTTCTGCCAATCCCATGCCGGCAGAACCTGTGACGGTCATTTGTGCTTCGAAATCGCCCAAACTTTCCAATGCTTTGCCTAATGATTGGGACAATGCCAACGGAATGTTTGCGTTGTGTCTGTTGTAATCGGTGAATACGATTTCTCCTTCTGTGTCTGTAATGACTGTTTTTAAAGTTGTAGAACCAGCGTCAAGTCCTATGTTGAATCTATTCTTTAATGTCCCTGACATATATTATATATCGTTTTTGTGTCTTCTCTATTATGTCGTCTGGGGCGTTTAGCCCCTTATATCGTTAAACCACACCACTTGTCAAATCTCTCCCAGTAGTAAGGGATAGCTACTTCTTCTCGGTGAATTTTTCACCGTCCCATACAAATGTTATCTTTATGTCGTTAGGGGTTGGGGCAAAGGAGTCGCCTGTAAATATTACTAACTCTGTGTTGTGACGTTTTTGGTGAGACTCGCAACTGAAAACCACCCCATTTTTATGACTGGCGATTCTCTCATCGGCCATGAAAATGTCGTCCATAGGCACTAAGGTTTCACCATCGAACCCATAAACATCTAACTCATAGTGTTCGTAAAACATAGGAGCTGAACTATACTTATTATGAAGTACTATGTATGAACCATCGCGTTTCTTGAATAGCATGACTGATGCGCTTTTGTCGTCAGTTGAACCGTCATCATCAATACCGCAAAAATGAGCAATGTATGGGTCAAAGTTGTTTTCCTTGCGTCGTTTCTCAGCTTCGTCTATATACCTCTTTATCTTATTGTACTTTACTGGAGATCCTTTTTCGTCGATTATGAGTTTTGGACCAATAAGCCTCGCCGCTTTTACTGCAAGGTCGTTGGCAATATCGTGGTCTGAAACCTCGTCGTCGGAATTTTCCGTAGCCTTGGCTTCGTTGCTAATGATTGCGGTATCGGTTGCAGTTACTGATGTAGAGTCAGCTACTGACTCACTTTGGGTTCCGTTGCCTCCGCACGATGCCAATAACATGGTGGCTAACATTAACTCGATGGTGTGTCGTCTCATTTTTTTGTCATTTTTAAATTTTTTGTCATTTTTAAACCGTAGCTTTCGCTAAGCTTATCAATAAGATTTGCAAAGGTACGATTTTAGTTGCAGACCAACGCTAAGTCTATGAATATTTTGTCCAATATGCCTCAAAAATAGGGTTGGCTTTTATGCAATTACCATAATTCTTTCCGAATGTGGTGTTTTGAGAACTATTTCCTGCTCATTAGTCGTTGTTCGTAGGACTTGAAATAGCTTTTCGCATGTAGTTTTCTTCGGCTCTGTTTTTTAGATTGATCAAAAATTTAGAAAGTCTCCATTCAATGACTTCCCTATATTTGTTTTGGGTGAAGAATAAGTCGATTATGAATCCAAATTTTAATTTGGAATGAAGGGAGAGGAGGGTTTTCCCATCGTTTTGAGGCGTAGAAGTGATGCACAAATGCCCATCGTTTAAAACTTTGACCTTTTTTGTCACATTGAGTGTCAAGTCCTTTTTTCCTGATGGGTGTTTTATGTTCTTTAATTCGCCTTCAATGTTGAATTCTATTTCGTCACTATCATCCATAATCATCATTAGATTAACGATGTAGATGTCTGTTGCTGGATTGTAAATGACGCTTTTCTCGTATAGTTGGACATTGTCTTCTTTTGATTTTGATTTGCCAAGTCCGAAGAAAGCCCAACGTAAATTTTTAGTGGGTTCTATCTTGAGTCCATTGTAAATTTCGTCCAAAACTAATTCCACCTCTTCTGCGGGAGCACTGACAACACAGGTGCTATAGGTGTGGAAGTATCTTCCCTCCTTATATTCCGACCTTGTATCGTCCTTGTTCGTTTGGGAAAACAAGACATTGCAGGAAACTAAAAAGAATAGTATTGTATAAATATACCGCATTGTGTGGTCTGTTAATTTTTTGTAAATATACAAAATTGGTGGAATGTGAAAACTATATTGACATATTATTGCCCCAAAAAAATGTTTTTATGAATTCAGCTTTTTGATTCAATCTGAATAAAACCGATTATCTTTGTGAAAATGACATCTTGTCTTTTCTTTAAACTGTTTGTATGGGAGTAGTAGAAGGGTTTCAATCTTATAAGCCATTTTATATAAGAAATTTAAAAATTGCAATTCCTGCTGTGTTGTCACAACTGGGGCAGGGGGTAGTGATGATTGCGGATTCGATGATGGTGGGCGTGCTGGGAACAAATGAGTTGGCGGCGGCCTCGTTTGCTGGTGCTATTGTTATAGTTGGCTTCTTGTTTGTTTTGGGAGTGACGTTTGGTGCGACTCCATTAGTGGGACGGCAATATTCAATGGGAAAGCATGTTAGAGCGGCGAGTCTTTTCCAAAATTCAATTCTGTTAGATATGCTAGTGGTGGCACTAGTTTGCGGTATATTGTATGTATTGTCGTTCTTTTTGGATAAAATGGGCCAAGAACTCGAAGTTTGTGTCTTGGCTCGTCCTTATTATTTGTGGCTGGTAGCCTCCTTGCCTCCGTTGTTTGTTTTCCAAGCATTTAAGCAATTTATGGAGGGATTGGGCAACACGAAAGTGGCAATGGTTATTACTTTGATTTCTAATGCACTCAACGTATTGTTGAATTATTTGTTCATTTTTGGGAAGTGCGGATGTCCCTTCATGGGGGTTGAAGGAGCTGGTGTCGCTACGTTTATTGCAAGGTTGGTTATGCCGATTATGTTTTATGCGTATTTTGTCCACCGGAAATCTTTGTTTCGTTATTTTCGTTTTTTTAGGATGAGAGTGTTTTCCTTTGCGGAATTGTATGAGTTGGGGAAGATCGGGGTGCCGATTGGCTTCCAAATGTTGGTGGAGACTTCGACCTTTAGCCTGTCGGCTGTGATGGTTGGCTGGTTCGGTGCCGTTTCGTTAGCGAGTCATCAGATTGCCATGAATTTGTCTTCGCTTACATTCATGATGGCAAGTGGGATTTCTGCGGCAACTACTATTCGAGTGAGTCATCAAATGGGTGCAAAAGATTATGTTTCAATGAGAAAGGCAGGCTTCGCATCTATGCATCTGTGTGTATTCGAGAATCTTATTTTTGCTGTTTTGATGATTGTTTTCCGTCGTGAGATTCCTTTGGCATTCACTTCAGATCCTTTAGTGGTAGAGCTCTCGGCTATGCTTTTGGTAATGTGTGCTATCTATCAACTTGCGGATGGATTGCAAGTTGTGGCGTTGGGAGCTCTTCGAGGAATGGCCGATGTGGAAGGTCCAATGCGAGTTTCGGTTATTTGCTACGTCTTGGTTAGTCTGCCGGTGGCTTATATCTGTGGGGTGGTGCTTGATTGGGGAGCCGTTGGCGTATGGATGGGATTTATTGTCAGTCTGAATTTAGCTGCGATTCTGTTGATTCGGCGTTTTTTGAAGATGTCTTCGACGATAATTAATGCTTCGATGAGGGCATAGTTGTAATTGTTTGATGTGTTGATAAATAAATGGTTGATTTTGGCTGGCGATGCTCCTTCTGGCGACGAGAAGTTCTTTCTGCTAAATGATTGTGAATTTTTCTCTTGCTTTTCTAAAAGTGTACTAAAATAGTGTGCTTTTCGCCATAAAAGATTAAATTTGCACAAGTAAAATAGTGTAGTATGATTTCGAAGATTATAGACGAAGAATTGATCCAACAGACCAAAGAGGAGATTTTGAATGTCAATAACATTGTTATTGTCTCTCATGTCTCTCCAGATGGTGATGCCATCGGGTCGTCTCTTGGCTTGTATCAGTTCCTAAAAATAATGGAAAAGAATGTGACGGTGATTATGCCGAACGCCTTCCCTGATTTTTTGAAATGGATGCCAGGCTGTGATGAGATTTTGGTATATGCGGAAAGGAAGTCGCAAGCAGACAAGGCTATATCGCAAGCAGATTTGATTTTTGCGTTGGATTTCAATACGTTGCATCGTATTGGAGAGATGGGAACTGTTGTGGCAGATGCCAAGGCGAGAACCGTATTGATTGACCATCATCTTGACCCAGGAGGATTTGCTGACGTGATTGTCTCTTATCCCAAAATGGCTTCAACTTCCGAAATGATTTTCCGTGTCATTTGTCGTATGGGTTATTTTACGGACATGACGAAAGAGTGTGCCGAGTGTATCTACACAGGTATGATGACCGATACGGGTGCCTTTACATATAACTCTAACAATTCGGAGATGTATATCATTATATCTGAGTTGATTAAGAAGGGTGTTGATAAGGATGAGATTTATCGCAAGGTCTATAATAATTATTCTGCAGATCGCTATCGCTTGATGGGACATCTTTTGAGCGAAAAGATGAAGATTTATCCGGAAATTGGCACGGCATTGCTCACATTGACAAGTGCGGAATTGAAAAATTATAATTTCCGGAAGGGTGATACGGAAGGCTTTGTCAATATTCCGCTATCCATCAAAGGCATCATATTCTCAGCCTTCATCAAGGAGGATGCTGGAATGGTGAAAATATCTCTTCGTTCTCAAGGCTCGTTCCCTACAAATCAATTCTCTTCTAAAGTGTTTGGCGGTGGTGGTCACCTCAATGCTTCTGGTGGAGAATCATATGTTTCATTGGATGAGACGGTTAAGAAGTTTGAAGATGCTTTGCCTGAGTTCAAGGAAATGTTGGTTGCCGAAATGAAAAAGGGAACAGAAAATGCATGATTTTTGGAAGATATTCGTGCCTTTGTTGGCTTTTCTCGCATTGCTGGGGTGCCGAGGTGATGACAGACCGCAAATCCCGTACAATAAATTGCCCAAGAACACGGTAAATGATGATTTCTTAGCCATGAATGTGGGCTTTATGGAGTTGGAGCGGGAGGAGATAAATCATTATATAGACTCCTTGAATCTGAATATGGATAGTACCATATCGGGTTTGCGTTATCGTATTGATGAAGTTGGCTATGGTGATTCTGTTGCAAAGACGGACGAGGTGACTGTTCGCTATACGATTACCTTGCTAGACGGAACGACTTGTGATGACCTTCGCGACGTGGTGAAGATCGTTAGGCTTGGCAAGGGCGATTTGATTAAAGGGTTGGAAGAGTCCATCCGACTACTGAAGGTCTCTGGGTCTGGCACGTTTATCCTCCCTTCTTATTTGGCGTATGGTGTTTCCGGAAAAAGTGGTTGCGTCCCGCCATGGAGCCCTGTCTTTTGTAAAGTTTGTTTAATAGAGAAAAATAGATAAATCAGTCGGAAGTATTCGCTGATTTAGAACATATCGCTTATGATTGGAAATATAAAACTATATGTATGTGCTATTGTGCTATTGTTAGTCGGTGCGTCATGTAGCAGAACAAAAAGTTATGCGGATTATGTAAACGAAGAGAATTCCGCAATCAATAGTTATTTAAAGAAAGAGAATGTGGTTGTGGTCAATACGGTGCCCACAGGTGATGACGAATGGTTGTCGGAGGATGGTCGCCCTATTTACTTCAAGGATTCTTACGGAATGTATTATCATCAGATAAAGAAGGGGTCTGGAACTATGCAACCGCAAACTGGATACACGGCATACGTACGCTATGTGGGGTCAGATCTTTTTGGTAAAACTTATTATAGTTGCACCTCTCAAAATTCTGCAGATCCAGCTTCTTTTACGTTGTCTTCAAGATCGGGTAGCGTTTACGGTGTTGGATTCCAAAATTCGGTTCGTTTGATGCGTTCGGGTGGGTGCTGCAGGGTGATAATTCCATTTGCAGTTGGAAATGGGTACAATATGACGTTGTCTGGTTTGACCTCGTCCGACATGGGTGATTATAGACCAATGGTCTATGACATTTGGTTGGTAAATGTGGAATAGAAAAGATGAAATATGCTGAGTAAGAGTAAGATAAAGTTGATACAGTCCCTTGCTCGAAAAAAAGAGCGGGATGAGTTTTCTTTGTTTGTGGCGGAAGGTAACAAAATCGTTTCTGATTTGTTGCCTTTGTTCCGTTGTAAGCTTTTGCTCGCAAGTGCTGAATTTTTGTCTTCTCATCCTGATCTTGTAGCAGAGGAGGTGATGGAGGTCTCTCGTGAAGAGATGGAGAAGGCTTCGTTGATGCGCTCTCCTCAGTCCGCCTTGGCTGTTTTTTACAAGCAGTCTTACGAAATGCCTATAAAGGAGTTGCCTACAACTCTCACCTTGATGCTTGATACAGTTCAAGATCCAGGTAATCTGGGAACAATCATTCGTATTGCGGATTGGTTCGGAATTAAGGATATCCTTTGCTCGATGGAAACGGTTGATTTGTATAATCCTAAAGTGGTGCAGTCAACAATGGGTGCCATCGGTAGAGTTCGCGTCCATTATTGTGATTTAAACCGACTTTTGGATGATTTGTCGGGAAAGGTTCCAGTTTTTGGTACTTTTCTTGATGGTGAAAATATATATGAGAAACGACTTCCCGCTTGTGGCATTATTGTGATGGGCAATGAGGGAAATGGAATTTCTCCAGAGTTGGCGAAAAAGATTACGGATAAATTGTTCATCCCATCTTTCCAAACGGGAAATAGTTGTTCGGAATCGCTGAATGTGGCAGTTGCTACGGCAATAGCATGTTCAGAGTTTCGTCGAAGAAAATTTGAGATTTGACCAAGGCATTAGGTCTTGGTTTTAAGTATATGTGGGAATAGGTTATTTATAATGAAAAAGAAGAGTTCGTTTTATAATAAGATTCGTTTTAAATACAAATTGTCTATTTTGAACGAGAATACATTGGAAGATGTGTGGCATATCCGTCTTTCAGTGCTGAATGTTTTTCTTTCTGTATTTTTCATTGCAGTGCTCTATTTCTTTCTTATAGCATTGTTGATTATCTACACTCCTTTGCGTGGATTCTTGCCTGGCTATACGGAGAATGCAAAGCTTCGTAAGCAAATATTGGTGGATGCGGTGCGGATTGACTCTATGTATGAGGCTGTTACGACGAATACGACTTATCTGGAAATGTTGCGTCGTGTGATGGCTAACGAGGTTTCCGTTGATTCCACATCTACCATTAAGTCTATTACGGAGAAAGAACGCGAACGTCTTAATTTGGATCCGTCGGAGAAAGAATTTTCTTTCCGTTCTGAATATGAAGAGGCTGAAAAATCAAATAATGTGGTTCGTACTCAACAGACTTCAACTGAATTCTTGATGTGTACACCGGTTGTCGGATTGGTGACATCTAAGTTTGACCCTTCCGTGGGGCGTAATGGCATGACCATTGTGGCGGAGCGGAAGTCAAGCGTACATTCGATTTTGGATGGTGTCGTGGTCTTCTCTGGCTATGGTCCTAAGGGGGATTATGTGTTGCAAGTGCAACATGCAGATGCAATGCTCTCTATTTATCGCATTAAACAACCATTCTTGAAAAAGGTGGGCGAAAATATTCATGCAGGAGAAATCTTGGCAACTTTCTTGGAAAACAGCTCCGAATTTGAAGTCTCCTTTGAAATTTGGAAGTCAGGAAAACCAATTAATCCTGCAACGTACTTGTCGTTTAAGTAGTGCTTTCTAAAAAGGAAGAGATGAAAAAGAAACAAATAGCAATTTTAGGATCGACAGGTTCCATTGGAACACAGGCTTTGGATGTTATCGAAGCTCAATCCGATCTTTTTGAAGTATATGCAATCACTGCGAACAATAGGGCGGAAGAACTTGTGGCTCAGGCTCGTAAGTTTAATCCCGAGGTGGTGGTTGTTGCCAACAAGGATAAATATGCGTTTGTAAAAGAGTCGTTGGCAGATTTGCCGATAAAGGTCTTTGCTGGTGCTGAGTCGATTGCGGAAGTCGCTGCGATGGAGCCAGTGGATATTGTCTTGACTGCGATGGTTGGTTATGCAGGATTGCAACCTACCATTTCTGCTTTGAAGGCAAGCAAGACGATCGCTTTGGCCAACAAAGAGACGTTGGTCGTTGCGGGTGATCTGGTCTGTGATTTGGCGGAACAATATAAATGTGCAATTCTTCCGGTTGACTCGGAACACTCTGCTGTTTTTCAATGTTTGGCTGGCGAGTTGAGTCCTATTGAGAAGATAATTTTGACGGCTTCGGGTGGTCCTTTCCGGGGAAAAGATCGTAAGTTCTTGGAGGCCGTGACACCTGCACAAGCGTTGAAGCATCCAAATTGGGACATGGGAGCTAAGATTACCATTGACTCAGCGTCGATGATGAACAAGGGTTTTGAGGTGATAGAGGCTAAATGGTTGTTTAATGTGCGCCCTGATCAAATAGAGGCTGTGGTGCACCCTCAGTCTTTGATTCACTCTATGGTGCAGTTTGAGGATGGTTCAGTGAAGGCACAGATGGGTTTGCCAGATATGAAGTTGCCTATCCAATATGCTTTCGGTTATCCTATGCGATTGAAAAACAGCTATCCTCGCCTGGATTTCTATAATTGTCCTTCTCTTACTTTCGAGAAACCAGACATGGAGGTTTTCCGTAATTTGGCTTTGGCTTATGAGGCTTTGCACAAAGGAGGAAATATGCCTTGCATCTTGAATGCGGCCAACGAAGTGGTGGTTGCCTCTTTCTTGAAGGAGAAGATTGGTTTCCTTCGCATGTCTGATGTTATTGAAGAGACTATGCAGCGTGTTGCATTCATTCAAAAGCCTACTTACGAGGATTACGTGGCTACGGATGCCGAGGCTCGAAAGGTGGCTCTCTCTATGATTTGATAATTAAACGAAAATATAATGTTGACAGCTTTTTTGCAATTCATACTATCCTTGACCATTCTTGTGCTAATCCATGAGTTTGGCCATTTCTTGTTTGCTAGGATTTTCAAAATCAGGGTGGAGAAATTTTATATCTTCTTCAATCCTGGCTTTTCGTTGTTCAAATTCAAACCTAAAAATAGCGAAACCGAGTATGGTATCGGATGGTTGCCTTTGGGTGGTTATGTGAAGATTGCGGGAATGATTGACGAGTCAATGGACCGCAACCAAATGGCCAAACCCGAACAGGAGTGTGAGTATAGAGCACATCCGGCTTGGCAACGTCTGTTGGTAGATGTGGCAGGAGTTGTTTTCAATTTTATATTGGCTATCTTGATCTATTCCTTTATCGCTTTCCATTGGGGTGATACTTATGTCCCTGTTAATGAGGCTTCTTATGGCATGGAGTTTAGTTCGACGGCGAAAGAGGTGGGGTTCCAGGATGGGGATGTCCTCTATTCTGCTGATGGAGAGCCATTGGACAAGGCTTTTGATGATGCAACTTTCCGTAAGATAATTGAAGCAAAGACGGTTACGGTGAACAGAGGTGGGGCTTTGGTCGATTTGCAGATACCGTCTGATTTTATGCAGCGTTTGATGCGTGATAAAAGTGGTTTTGCTAATTTCAGTTTGCCTTTTGTCGTGGATTCGGTTATGGCAGGAGCTCCTGCTGCGAAATCGGGTTTGCAAGAGTATGACCGTCTTTTGGCCATAAATGGGGAGTCAACTTCTCGATCGGATTGTATGTCTATGTTTTCCAAGTCGAAAAATGTCGAATTGACGCTCTCTGTTTTGCGAGGTGCCGACACTCTGACATTGAACATCACTCCTGATGAAAATGGCCGAATAGGCGTGTATGTGATGCCGTTATCCTATTTCTATACGCCTAAAGAGTGCAGATATGGTCTTTTGGAGGCGATACCTGTTGGAATTCATAAAGGCGTTGCTAAGCTTACTGGTTATGTGAGTGATATGAAGTATGTCTTTACGAAGGAGGGGTCAGAAAGCATAGGCGGTTTTATATCTATTATGGGAATTTTCCCTACTGAATTTGATCTCGAACTCTTCTTGGAGGTGACGGCTTTTTTGTCTGTGATACTTGCATTTATGAATATATTGCCAATTCCTGCCTTGGATGGCGGACATGTGCTTTTTGTGTTGTATGAGATGATTACTCGCAAAAAACCGAGCCAGCAGTTTATGGAGAAGGCGTTGATGTTGGGAATGCTCTTCTTGTTCGCATTGCTTATTTATGCGAATATGAATGATGTTATCCGAGCTTTCTTCTCAAATTGATAGAGGGGAAAGTACAATTTTTTAGAGAAAATGCAGTTGTATTTTTGTAACGTTTAATGTATATAGTTTTGAAAACCAAGTTTGTCATAATATCAAGTTTGTTCTTGGCGCTTGTGATTGGTGGTTGTTCCACGAAGAAGAACACGGCTACAAGGCGTGGCTATCATGCCATGACTACGAAATACAATGTCTATTTCAATGCAAATGAATCTTATAAAAAGGGTTATAAAAAGATTGAAGAGGCAGAGAAGATCGACTACTCGAATGTGATTGATATGTATCCTGTTAGTAATTCTGCGACAAAAGGCGTGGCTGGCAGTGATATGCAACGAACTCAACAAAAATGCGAGAAGGCAATCAAGGAGCATTCCATCAAGAAGAAGCCTAAAAAGAATTACGAAAAGATGCGTAATCCAAAATATGCGTCATTCTACAATCAAGAGGAGTTCAACCCTAAAATGGATGACGTGTGGATGCTTTATGCAAAATCGAAATATTACTCCAACGATTACTTGGCGGCTTCGGCCATGTTTACCTACATCACTAAGCACTTTTCAGAGGATAAGGCTCTCGTGGCTGAGGCTTCAATTTGGAAGGCAAAGTCGATGAAGGAGATGGATTGGTTTTATGAGGCTGAAGATATTTTGAAGAAGGTCTCGGATGAGGCTTTCGATGAACGATTGAACAACCTCTATTCTGGTGCTTGGGCTGATTTGTTGATTGCTCAACATGAGTATAAGGAGGCTTTGCCTTATTTGCAAACAGCGATCGATACGGAGAAGAAAAAGAAGACGAGACAACGTTTTACCTTTATTGCTGGCCAGTTGTATCAAGCCTTGGGCGAAAAGGAGAAGGCTTACGAGATGTATGAAAAATTGCTCTCTTCCACTACGACTTACGAGATGGAGTTTAATGCAAAGATTCGTCAGACTGAGGTCTATACTGGTGGTGATAGTAAGAACATAGTCAAGTCGATGGAAAAAATGGCCAAAAAGTCGAAGAATAAAGATTATTTGGATCAGATTTATTATGCTATCGGTAACGTCTATTTGGCTAAGGGCGACACGGCTTCGGCCATAGCAAGTTATATCAAGTCTGCGGATAAGAGTACTCGTAATGGCTTGGAGAAGGCTCAGACTTTGATCTCTTTGGGTGATATCTACTATGGTCGTGCTGAATATTTGAAAGCTCAGCCATGCTATGCAGAGGCTGTGACTATTATCGATCAAACACACGACGACTATCCTCGTGTATCGAAATTGGCTCCTGTATTGGATGAGTTGGCGCGCGATTACGAGACGGTCCAATTGCAAGATAGTTTGCAACTTTTGGCAAAAGCTCCTCGCGAAACTCGTATGGCTGTGATCAATTCGGTCATTAAAAAATTGAAAGATGAGGAGATTGCTCGCCGTAAGCAAGAGGAGCAGGAGAGATTGGAGCGTGAACGCCTTGGCATGGAGATAGACAATATGGCTTTCATGGACGACCGTGCTCTTGGCAAGCAAAATAAAAGTACTTGGTACTTTGCCAATAAGGCGACTGTGGACAAGGGTAAGTTGGAGTTCCAAAAGAAATTCGGAAAACGTAAGTTGGAAGATGATTGGAACCGTAAGAATAAGACAATCACAGTCTTCTCTGAAGAGTCTTTGGCCGAAGCTTCTTCCTTTGAGGAGGAAGGCCAGGATGGCGAGGGTGGCTTGGATTACAATAGCCAACCATCCATGCGAGGTAATGGTAAGACTTCGGTTGCACCAGAAAATGACCCTATGCGTCCTGAATATTATTTGAGACAAATGCCGTTCACTCCAGATCAGCTTCAAGCTTCGGATGCGCAGATTGCAGATGCACTCTTCAACATGGGAGTCGTTTATGATGAAAAGTTGCAAGACTATCCTCGTGCGATAGAGGCTTTCGAGGACTTTGCCCGTCGTTTCCCGAATGATAAGCGAGTGCCAGATGCCTATTTCTATTGTTATAGGATAGGAGGAAAGATGCAAAAGACATCAATCGAGTCTGACTATAGAGATAAGTTGGTGGCTCAATATCCGGACACCAAGTATGCAAAGATATTGTCTGATCCTAATTACAAGCTTAAGTTGGAGAAAATGCTTGTAGAGCAAGATTCGTTGTATCAAGAGGCATACAAGTCTTACTTGAAGGGTGATTTTGCCGAGGTTGATCGCAGCACAGCCTACATGGAGAAGACATATCCGGTATCTTCTTTGATGCCTAAATTCTTATTGCTGAGATCTTTGGGTATAGGGAAGTCGGGAAGCCGAGATTCTTTCTCAACGGCCTTGAAAGATTTGGTGGCTCGTTATCCTTCTAGTGATGTGGTTCCGATGGCCAAGGATATATTGGCATTGATGACGCAAGGAAGCAATCCTACGGCGGGAACGCCAGGCTCTTTGAGTGCGTTGCGTGACGAGGCGGCTCAGGCTGAGGCGGCACAAAACGGAGTGGGTGAGCGAGGCTTGTCTTCCAACCCGAATGTCCCTTATCTGTTTAGATTGGAGACTGATACGGCCAAGGTGAATCCTTATCGTCTGCTTTATACAACGGCTATGTATAACTTCACGAAGTTCTTGGTGAAAGATTTTGACCTCGCTCTTCATAAGGGTGTTCTAACGGTGTCTGGTCTTGACAATTTGGAGGAGGCTTTGTGGTACAGCAGCGGTATTTTTGAGGATGATGGTGTTCGTAAGATTTTGAATGGTACGGATTATAAGTATTATTTGATTTCTGCCGAGAACAATGAACTTATCGGCTTGAAGTACTCTTTCGAAGAGTATGAGAAGTTCTATAATGATAGCATCCTTGCCGTGAGGGTGAGCCGCAAATCTTCAACGGGCAAGGCTAAGGTGGAGTTGGTCGATATGGATCAACAGGCTTTGGATGAAATTTCCGCTCAAAATTCTTCATTGAATGTCAAGGAGGGCGAAGACTTGATGAAGGCAAAGCTCTCTGCAAAAGAGAAAAAGAGTCAAACTGTGAATGGCGATTCTGCTCCGAAGTCTGAATCTGATGAGAAGGTTGTGAAGGATAATGCTAAAGAAAAAGTTGAACAGGCAAAGCAGGAGTCGGCTTCTCAGGAGAAACCTAAGCAACAAGCAAACGGACCAAAGAAGGAGTTGAAGAAATACAAGGGCCTTTATACCTATGAGGATGAGGCTCCTCACTATTATGTGATTTTGGCAGCGAATGCTTCAAAAGATGATGCAGTGAAGAGTGCCGTTGATAGTTATAATGCTACGACTAATCCTTTGCTTAATTTGTCTCTTTCTTTGGATGGAACTTCTGCATTCCCTCGCATGTATGTTGTGGGTGTTATTCCTGATGCAACAACTGCTAAGATGTATATTCATCAAGTGGTGAAGAGTGCAGAAATCAAGGCCGCTTTGAGTGGTGTTCAATATAAGAACATTGTTATTTCTAAAGATAATTTGGACGTGTTGAAACAGTCTGGTAATATCAATGTTTACATGGAATTGTTTAAGCGACTCTATTTGGGACGCTAAGTTTTTTGTTTAATCCTTAATTGATAAAAAGATGAGCAGAATACTTTGGGCAGATGACGAGATAGACTTATTGAAGGCACATGTAATGTTTTTGGAGAAAAAAGGTTACGAGGTTGTCTGTGTAAGCAATGGTTATGATGCGGTGGAAACTTGCACCCAAGAGCATTTTGACATCATCTTTTTGGATGAAAACATGCCGGGCATGAGCGGCTTGGAGGCTTTGGCGAAAATAAAGGAGATAGACAATACGGTGCCTATTGTGATGATCACGAAGAGTGAGGAGGAAAATATCATGAATCAGGCGATAGGCAACAAGATTGCCGATTATCTGATCAAGCCGGTCAATCCGAACCAGATCCTTTTGTCGCTCAAGAAAAACATCAACAAGGAGGAGATTGTCTCTGCTACGACAACCGATAGTTATCGCTCTGAATTTGGTCGCATCGGCATGCAAATCAATGACTCTTTGACTTTCCAAGACTGGATGGATGTTTATCGTAAACTGGTCTATTGGGAGTTGGAATTGGAAAATGCAGGCAACCAAATGGACGAAGTGCTGCGAATGCAGAAAGATGAGGCCAATTCTACTTTTGTCAAATTTATAAAAAAGAACTACGAGTCATGGTTTAAAGAGGGTGCTGAGCGTCCGATGATGAGCCAAGATATTTTCAAGAAGAAAGTCTTCCCTTTGTTGGATGCGGGGGAGAAGGTCTTCTTTATCGTGATAGACAATTTCCGTTTTGATCAATGGCGTGTTGTGAAGGAGTTGTTGCGTAATGACTTTGTGACGGATGATGAGTGTTTATATTGTACGATTTTGCCAACGGCCACTCAATACGCGCGCAACGCTATTTTCTCGGGTTTGATGCCTCTTCAAATTCAGCAGATGTTCCCTAAATTGTGGGTGGAGGAAGAAGACGAGGAGGGAAAGAATATCCACGAGGAGGAACTTATTCAAACCCAGATCGATCGATTCCGTAAGAAATACACTTTCTCCTATAATAAGATCAACGATTCCCAGTCGGGAGAGAAGTTGATGGAGAACATTTCGTCGTTGATGCAAAATCAGTTGAACGTCGTTGTCTTCAATTTTGTGGATATGCTCTCACATGCTCGTACGGAGTCGAAGATGATTCGCGAGTTGGCTTCCACGGAGGCCGCCTATCGTTCGTTGACGTTGTCTTGGTTCAAACACTCTTCCATATTGGAGTTCTTGAAGGTCTTGGCACAGAAGAATGTGAAGGTGATGATTACGACTGATCATGGAACCATTCGTTCCAACAATGCTATACGAGTCGTAGGTGATAAAAATACCAACACCAACCTAAGATATAAGGTCGGAAAGAATTTGGATTACAATGCAAAGGAGGTTTTTGCCATCAAGCAACCAGAAAAAGTGGGATTGCCTTCTCCTAACGTAAGTTCGACTTATGTTTTTGCTGGCAACGACGATTTCTTTGCTTATCCGAACAACTATAATTATTACGTCTCCTATTATAAGGGAACATTCCAACACGGAGGCATTTCAATGGAAGAAATGTTAGTGCCTATCGTTACGCTGAAAGGAAAGTGACCAAGCCTATTGAGGGTGAGGTTTGAACGAATTTAATAGTTTGAAAAGAATCTAAACATGAAATAAAGTCTGATGATGGTTGCCTATAAAGGAAATTTTTAAATAAAAACATATATGTATAAAAAGTTAGCATTTGCGTTTTTCCTTTTTTGCTCTGCCTTTAATGGCTATAGTATAGATCTAAAGAAGAACGTTTGTATTGTAAAGCAAGGTGCGAGTGAGACCTTGAAGAAGTCGTATGAAGATATGGCTAAAACATTGAGTAACAATGGCTATTTTTCGTCGGCAAATGCTTTGCGTGGAAGAGGTAACTCATTCGGGTCGGGTTTGGTTTACAAGGCATCCGACAATAAGTTTTATATTATAACCAATCGTCACGTTGTTGGCTCCTCTCCGGTAGTGGATGTTGAGTTTGTTCAAGAAGATGGTGCTAAGGTTTCTTATGTGCAATGTAAGGTCTTGGGTACAACGAACGAGGATGACGATATCGCTTTGGTGCAGTTGCCAGCCCAAGCTAATTTTCCGGAGACAATTGTTCCTTTCAAGGGGCAATTGAAGGATGGAGACGAGGTTTGGACTGCAGGTTATCCTGGTTTGGGCAACGAGCCTACTTGGCAGTTGGGTAAGGGTATTTTGAGTAATGTCTCTATTCAAAAAGAAGAGTTTGGCAAGGGTAATGTCATCCAACATACAGCACAAGTTGATGCAGGTAACTCTGGTGGTCCTTTGTTGAAGAAGGTCGTTTCAACTGTGAAGGATGGAAAGAATACAAAGACAATAGAGGCATACGAGGTGATCGGTCTGAACACTTGGAAGGCTCGTTTCCGTGAGAGCACCAACTTCTCTATTCCTTTCTCAAGGGCAGAGCAGTTTGCTGATTCCATCATTACAAAAAAGCCAGGCTCAACGGATAGTGGATTGAAGAAGTCAACAGACAATTTTGTTTCAGCTGTTAAGGGAGGTGATGTGGACAAGGTTACTTCAGCTATCTCTTTAGAGATGGCTTTGAACACCTGTGCAGCCTCTTTCCCGCAACTGTTGAAGGCAGCCGATAGCGAGACTCAAACCTTGTTGCGTGGCGGTAAACCAGAGGATGGGTTGCTCCGATTGTTGGCGTTGAACATCATTAACAACTATACGAAGAAAAAGGAGACGTTGACCGCTTTGACCGCCAACAACGAGTCGGATACAAAGGGAAATGCAACGCTTCGTTATAATAACAAAAGCGTAGATACTAAGTGGGCCAAGGAAGATGGGGCTTGGAAGTTGGCCTCTTTGTCAGGATTTGAGGCAAAGGCGGGCAGCTCGTCGGGTTCTAAATCAAGTTCAAGTGTTGGCCAGGCTCGCGAAGGTTTCTATGTGGATGATCCTGATTATAGCAATGGCGTGGATTTGACGTACGGTCTTAAACTGAGTGGCGATATTACTGAGTTCTATGGAGCTCGCTGGTGGGGCTCTTGGCGATTCTTCTATACTCAAGCAGGCTTGTTCAAGCAGACGGAGGAGTATGAATATATTGGTTATGGTTATGATGAGAACGATTATTGGAAAGAACAAAAACTCACGGCTACTTCCGAGGCTGTTGTGTTTAGTGTAGGTTTCGGTGGCCAAGTGCCATTGGCCATCAATCGTTTCCAAATAGTTCCAACTACAGGAATGAATCTTGATTTAGCCATTGGTGATGAATATGCTTCTGGTGGTTTCGCCTTCTTGGCAGGATCTAAGTTCGGCTATGTTTTGAATAACGGATGCATGCCTTATTTGCAGTTGGATTATTATCGTCGTTTGACAAAGTTCAGTCTTGACGAAGGAGCAGGCGAAGGAGATATGCCTTCGTTGATGTTGGTAAGAGTAGGTTGGGCATTTTAATTAGAAAAAGATGAAAAGAATATTGTTCGCCCTTTGGGTTACTTTGTTCTCAATAACCTCTTTGGTGGCAGAAACAAAATGGTGTAATGCGATTGTTTATTTCAAGAACGGAGATAAAATGGAATGCCAATCGGAAAAAATAGCACCATGGAATAGAGAATTCTCCATCCGTAAAGATGTTAATTCTAAGAAAGAGAAGTTGAAGAAGGACGATCTCAAAGCCATTGAGATGGTTTATGAGGATGGTATGTCAAGAATATTTTGCAATATCCCTTATGTCAATTTTGACAAGGCTGCTAAAGGCGATTACTCAAAGACTGTTGAATTTGATTGGTTGCCTCTCTCGAAAGTGGGTTATGTCACACTTTTCCACTATGTGCTGAATGCTTCGTGCAACAATTTCTATTTGAAGCGAGCAGACACGGATTTTGCCATTGCATTGATTACGGGTAAGACGGTGGATAAAAAATCAAAAAAGGCACTTGCTTTGTTTTTTGCTGATTATCCGGAATTGGCCCAAAGTCTTGAGAAGAGGAAAATCAAGTCGGAAGAGGTGGAAAGCATCGTTGATGAGTACAATCAGTGGCATGAATCTCAGCAAGGCAAGTGATTTAAGGTCACCTAAAATACGACGATTATATGAAAAAAAGTAGTTTGATAGGATTGCTTATGCTCTTGTTGATGATGCCAACAGCATGGGCGGAAATGAACAATGCTATTGTTCATTTTAAGAATGGAGAGAAATTGGAGTGCAAATCTGATTTCGTTAGTATTAATACCAAAAAGTTTAAAATTCGCCGCGATGTTAATTCCCGCAAGGAGACGATAAAGAAAGAGGATGTTGCGGCTGTTGAGTTGATTTATAACGATGGAACGGAATATGCTATGTGTAATGTTCCTTATGTTTCAGGGATGAAGGCTATTAAGGGCGATTATTCAAAGCCAAAGAATGATTTGTTCTTGCCTCTTGTGGAGCCTGGCTTCTTGTCGCTTTTCCACTATACGGTGGATGGTTACAACCACTACTTTTTGAAGCGTATGGATGTTGATTGTGCAATACATCTGTCTGATGGAAGAAAGTTCAACGGAAACTCTGTTAAGGCGATGATTATGTATTTATCTGATTATGCAGAGTTGTGCGAGAATTTGAGTAACCGTAAGGTTGAAACTTCTGAATTGAAAGGTATCGTACAAGAGTATAATCAGTGGAAGGCAAAACAGATGAATGCAGGTGAATAAGCCAGTTCATCTTTAAAGTTTATTCAGTTCCCGAATGAAGTTCTCTTCTTTCGGGAATTTTTTTTATTGGATAAATCAATGTAACTTTGTGCGTTACCATAAAAATTAATGTGTATGAGAAAGAATATAGTACCCATATTGGCAGTTTTGACTCTTGTTTCATGTGGAGGCGGAGAATCAAATAGTGTAAAGCAACAAGGCTTCATCTCGCAGCCTGTTGAGGAAGGTCAAGAGGAGAGTACAGTTCCTCAATCGGAAAATCATTATGCAATTTGGCAGATGGATAGCCTCAACGAAGTGAATTTCAAAACGTCACACTTGATTGCTATGGAGTTGTGCGGCCATGTGAAACGTGTTGTTGACAATAGTATTACCGCTGAGTTTGATAACAATGGTGTAATGACCAGGTATGACGATGGTCAGGGTGAACTTCAGATTATGGGCGAGCCTAATGACGAGGTGCTTAGTTTGTATGTGCCAGGTGGTGCTTCCTCTTATCGTATTGATTTGAAAAACAAACGATTGGTTTCTTATAGCGGCGGAGAATATGCCTATAATTGGGAGAATAAATACCTCTATGATGAGAAAGGCAATCTTGTTAGCATAGAGGAGAATGTGACGGAGGAGGAAAAAACGTCAGTGAATAAGGTGGCCGTGACCATTCTCGAAACTGATCATCATGGCAACTGGATAAAGAGAAAGTATGGCAATCGCATAGCTACTCGTACAATCCTTTATTACGATAACGCCATTGGCGGTGCAGAAGAGTCTTTTGATCCGATGACGAGTGCCATTGAGTTGAAAGGATCGATAGGCGGCGATGCCAACTGCTCCTTCTCTCTTTGTGGGGGTAAAGGCGAGTATAAAAACAGGTATGGCGGTCGTTTGACCAAGGCTGTTTCCTATTCTTCTGGTAAGTTGAAGGTTGAGGCTTACGATAAAAAGACGAACGCGTTGCTTGGAACTTTTGATGGTGATTTTTCCTCCGATCCTTCTCGCATAAGCTATAAAGGAGTTTTTACTAATACGAAGACAGGCGGAAAAGTGAATTTTGATTTGCATAATTAAAAATAGGTGGTTTATGATTAAGAATAATATTGTTAAGTGGGTTGTGGCGTTACTTGGACTGATCCCTTTTGTTGATGCTTGGGCAGCCACTCCTGATTTTAAGTTTGAGGGAAGAACTGCAGAAGAGTTGTTGCCTAATGGTTGGATTGTTACGTCAAGGGATACGGGCGACATGAATAAGGATGGTGTTGATGATTTGCTGCTCGTGTTGCAAGATACGATGGAAGTGCCAGAACCTGAATGCAGAACTTTTTATGTGGCTGTTTGTTGGGGATCAAAGGAAGGCAAGTTGACTCTGTTTGGAGTCTATTCTATGCTCTCTGGTTGTGAGAAATCGAGTGATGATGATGGCTTCCAAAGTGATGGACCTTATAGGACGACGAGTGAACTCTCGGCAAGCATCAACCAGAAGGGGGCAATGCGTATCTTCAAGAAAACGCAGTTTTGGTTGGCTTCTCATCAATATATGGAAGACACTTACCTCTATCGTTTCCAAAACGGAGACTTCTATCTTATTGGTTCCGAACATTACCAATATGGCACAGTGGGTATCTCTGCGGGTTCAGGCTTCGGAGATAGCAAGAATTATCTCACAAAGAAGGCGTATGAATACGATGTGGAGGATTTCTCAAAGAAGAAAGGAAAGTGGACTACGTTGTCAAATGAGCCTTTGGTGGCTTTGAAGTCTATCCTTCAAAAATAAATAGTTGAATCCCTAACTCCGAAAGTCGCATGGGTGATTTTCGGAGTCTTTTTTTTCTTCGGATGGAATTATTGTAATCAAATCAAATTTGTAATTATTACAAAATGTTTGGCAATATCCTTGCATATTTCGTTTGGCGAACCTATCTTTACAACATGAAAGTTTTAAGGCTCGTATATGCAAAAAACGAAAGAATATTTATTGAAGTATGGCATCCGTCCTTCGGTTCAGCGCATGGCTGTCATGCACTATCTGCTCACGCATAGGACACATCCTACTGTTGACGAAATATATTCGGATTTGCATGGCGATATGCCGACGCTTTCCAAGACAACCCTTTACAATACATTGAAGTTGTTCTATGAAAAGAATGTGACTTTGATGCTTACGATAGATGAGCAGAATGCACGTTTTGACGCTTGTGTTGAGCCTCATGCCCATTTCCAATGTGAAGTTTGTGGAAAGGTTTATGATATAATGGCTGATGAGTTGCCCGAGCTAAATGGTGTTTATCGGAAGCAAGTCGGAGATTTGATGATTTCAGATGTTCAACTGAATTACAGAGGTGTTTGTCCGATTTGTCAAAAGAAGGAAACAATTACTAACCAATAAATAGAAATAAAATTATGGCTAAATTCATTTGTCCTGTGTGCGGTTATGTACACGAAGGTGATGCTGCACCTGAAAGATGTCCAGTATGTAAAGTTCCTGGTAGCAAGTTTAAAGAAGTTGATGAGAACGGTGCTTTGACGTTTGCTTGCGAGCATCACGTTGGCGATGGTAAGGTAGATGACGCAGAGATGATCAAGGATCTCAACGCACATTTCAATGGTGAGTGTGGTGAAGTGGGAATGTATTTGGCAATGAGCCGTCAGGCTGATCGAGAGGGCTATCCTGAAATCGCAGAGGCTTTCAAGCGTTATGCTTTTGAGGAGGCTGAGCACGCTGCTAAGTTTGCAGAGTTGCTTGGCGATGTTTTGGGTTCAACTAAGGAGAATGTTCGCAAACGTATGTTGGCAGAGCAAGGTGCTTGCGAAGACAAACTTCGTATCGCGAAGCGTGCTAAGGAGTTGAATTTCGACGCCATCCACGACACCGTTCATGAAATGGCTAAGGATGAGGCTCGTCACGGAGCAGGTTTCGCTGGTTTGTGGAATCGTTTCTTTGCTGAAAAGAAGTAATTGGGTTTTAGAACTATACGAAAAAGTCCAGCTCGGTCGAGTTGGACTTTTTTTGTAATGTTTATTGCAAAGATTTAGAGTCAATCGTCATCGTCGTCATCCTCCTTGATGCCGTACTTTTCCACCATTTGGGCAAAGTCTTTTTCAATCTGATCCATGATGGCATACGAATCATCACTTTCTGGCAGTGTGGGCTGGCCAAAGTGAAGGGTGGCGTTGTAGGGTAGTACGATGCCTGATCCTTTAGGTAGGGAAGTACCCATACCTGTCATATAGACGGGCACATATTTCAAACCTGGTCTTTGAGATAGGATTCTGGCAATTCCTGACTTCATCTTGCTCATCTGCTCAGGTTCTCCACGTGTGCCTTCTGGGAAAAGGATAAGTGAATAACCATCGTCAATGGCTTTCAGAATTTTGTTGATGGAATAGTTTGGACCATCTTCTTTCTTCGATTTTCGATTGATGAGCAATGTGTTTATAAAGAAGTTGCTGAATTTGGCTTTGAGTTTTGTGTTGCCAAAGTAGTCTTCGGCAGCCACGGGTTTCACTTTCCAAAGCATCTCGCCTGGCAGGGATGTCATCAGGCTCAGTGTGTCGAGATGGCTGTTGTGGTTGGCTATAAGAATGAACTGCTTCTCGTTTTTTAGAAAGGAACAGTCGGGATATTGTATGCCGACAAAGAATTTCAATATCGGTTTACAAATGCACTTATAGACCAACTTCATGCAAGTTGACTTGAAAAATGGTTTTTCCATATTAATTAGAAAATAAGTTCAAACGGTTGGAATGGCGGATATGCCAAGAAATAAACCAAGTGGAAGAAGGCTGGGGCGGTGAATGATAGAGAATCAACACGGTCGAAAATGCCCCCGTGCCCAGGAATGGTGTCGCTCATGTCTTTGATGCCTTTGTCGCGCTTTACTGCCGACAAGACGACATCTCCAGCAAATCCGAATATGGCAATCATCGCACTTGTGAATATTACTTGAGGCGTTGTGAGCGGAGTCAAGAAACCGATGAAGTATCCGATGACTGTGGTGCTGATGGCTCCACCGATAAAACCTTCCCACGTCTTGTTTGGACTGACGTTGGGCAATATCTTGTGTTTGCCGAGACTCTTTCCCCATACAAATTGCATGATGTCGTTTGCTTCGGTCAAGAATACAAGGAAAAGAAGTAATCCTCTACCTCCAGACGCAAATCCGTCTATGTCGGGCAATGAAAGCAAGAAGGCCAAATGGCTCAAACCGAAGACGGACAACATCAACGACCATTGCAACATGGCCATCGATTTGGTGATGTGGTGCGTGTCTTGCTTGATGACCAAAATCGGAGGCAATAAGAGAAACATGATGACGGGAATGAAGATGATGTAGGCACCATACCAAGTGAAGTAGGCCAACGAATATTGTACAGGAATGGCCAACAGTGCCACCAACAACGCATTTCGGTCCGACTGCCTAAAGTGTAGTACAGAGTACAACTCTCGGAAGGCGAAGAACGACAAGATGCCTAGGCAGATGTACGAAATTGTGTTGTTGATGAAGATGGCGCAGATGAAGATGGCGATCATAATCCACCATGACTTGGTTCTGCTGACAATCTCTTTGATGTTTTTCTCTGGGAAAAACTTCCTCATCACTATTAATACGCCAGAGACGATTAGCAGTGTTGTGATGATGACGGAAATCATTAGTATGACTTCCTGACTCTGTCCTGGGAATAGGAAACTTAATATATCTTTCATTGTTTGTCAGTATGTGTCATTAAGTATAATCGATTAAATAGGGTGGCTACCAAACCGATGTTCATGATACCCAATGCGGCAAGATAGACGATTTGGTCGTAGCCGAAAGGTATGCAGGCAGCAGCGATTATAGACCCAAAGGTGAGAACGGCCATGCGGTGTTGCTTGGCCATCGGACCGTTGAAGTAGTGGTTGTGTGTCTTGTAGGCACCAATCCAACGGAAGTAGGCCGTCATAATGGCGTTCAGTGCAGCCAACCAAGCCAACTCTACACCAATGCCGCCAACAATGTAGCCAACGGGTACGATAAAGAACGCGTCAGCAAAGCGGTCGGGCATGTCGTTGTAAAGGTCTCCGTTAGGCGTTTTCTTGCCGCCCTCAACAGCCACCATGCCATCAAATAGGTTGCAGAGCAGTCTGCATTGTACGCAACCTGCAAATAAGATGTAGGCAACGTATTTGTTTAACCCGAAAAAAATGGTGCTTAGGAGCAAGCCGCAGCCTACCATCGAGAAGAAAACGCTCATAAGTGAAATGGTGTTGGGTGCTACATTCCATTGTGTGAGTTTGTGAGCAATGGCATTCGCCCAACCTGTGTTGCGAGACGCAATTTCGCGTCTTCCGTCAACTTCTTGTTTTCCTTGTTCCATAATAATTTTTTTTGTCCCCTTGAGTTGAGGTTTTTTAAATAGATTTTGTGGTTTGATATTTATCTGCAAAAATAAGTATATCTCTGTTCTTTTTTCTCTCTTTTGTGCTTTTTAGATGTTGTTTTCTATTATAAACAGAAAAAGATATTCTTTATTGTTTGTTTTTGTATCAAACTGCAATCAAAAGTCGTTTACTGACTTTTGTTGAAACAAAGATAGATGGATAAATGATATACTAAAAGAGCAGAAGTGCATCAATAATGGGCAAAACAGACTATTTTTTGTGTTGAATGAGTTTTTTGCTCTATATTCCAATTTTGGGTTAGTTTTCTTATCAATAATGGTGCATTTGATATTAATTTTGAACAATAGAAACTCCGTCGTTGTTCAGACGCAGTCTAAGACTTTATAGATTATTGCAAAGATTTAAAATTCATGGGAAATGAGGGTGAAGAAGAACAAAAATAAGATGTTGGAAATCGTAAAGGAGATTTGCACCTATTACGAGGATGACTTTATTATATTGAACGATATAAGAAAATTGGCGGCATGCGACATATCGTTAAATGTTCTTGTAGAAGATACTAACCTTATTCTCTATTGTGCGGCTGGAAGATTGAAACTTGATGTGAATGATGCTTCATACGAACTTGGTGAACGTCAGATTCTCATTTGCCCTCCTAAGGCTGAATTGAGGAATTATGAGCTAAGTGAAGATTGTTATTGTCATGGACTCTCCTTCAGTTCGAATATTTTGCAGGGAGCTTTGAAAAACAACGTCGGCTTGTGGAACAAATGTATTTATGTGGATAAAGTAAATACGTTGACATTAAGTGAAGACGGAGAGGATTTGTGGATTAAATACTATGATTTGTTGGCTGCCAAAATTCTTAGCGAAGAGATTAATTCGTACGATGGGTTCATCATTCAATCCCTTATCTATGCCCTTGTGCTGGAATTGTGTGGACGAATGTTACTGAATGCATCCGAATTGCTGAAACGTAGGATGACCGAGCATACGAAGCAGAGCAGTACTATTTTCCGCAATTATCTCGACTTGTTGAATAGTACGCCGGTGAAGTATCACCCTGTGGAGTTTTATGCTAATCAATTGTGTGTCACGCCTAAATATTTGGCCAATGTGTGTCGTCAGGAGAGCGGTAAAAGTGCGATTGCTTGGATTCAGGATCGTGTGATTCAAGATATCCGTGTGCTTTTGGCAAAACCGAATATGACACTGAAGGAGATTGCTCGTCAGACAGGCTTCGATACGGTTTCTCTCTTCGGACGCTTTGCTCGTACTTACATGGGTGCGTCACCGAGAAATTTGCGAAAGAAAATGATGTAATGAATTAAGAATTAAGAATTAAGAATTAAGAATTTTTTCTCGATAGCATCACTTCCCAGCGCCGAAGGTGCGATACGTAATAGCATAGTCCAAGAGGGCTATGGTTAATTAGTCGGCCCTTAAAAAGCTAACTTATTTTCCGGAAAGCGAATTTCAAAACACATTTCAGC
>JAKSKZ010000015.1 GCA_024401475.1 Paludibacteraceae bacterium
AGGCATAGCGGACTGGAGTTTTATGCTTTTTAATTTTTAGCGGACAGCAATAATTATTTGCAGTTTACTGAACCATTTGGGGGTCTGGTGCTTTCGGCTGTCCGATGAAAGTTCATCCTTGTAGGTCTGATACAGGTCTCTGTAGGTCTTTTCGAAGACTTGCTCGGATCTCCTGGCACTGGCATCTGATAATGTGCTGCGCCTGGGCAGTGCGGTTATACCAATGTGTGCCAGCTTGTGGGCTTCGGGATACATGGAAGCTGATATCTCTCGTAGCGAATCCAACCTCTTGATCACGGCATAAAGCATGACAAGGAGGTGTTGCCATGCGTCAAAGCTCTTTACATACTTTTCTGAACCGATATTTTTGCCAAATTCAAGAACTTTTCGCTTGTCAAGCAAATCTATTAACTGTCCATACATTGGCTGTCCGATAAAATGTGTACTTTTGCCCATCGTTAAAATGTTTTTGTGGTGAAAACAAATTAAACGAAAAGGCTGAATCTCTGCAAGGAAGATTCAGCCTAATTTTTTCCGTTCAAAAGAGTTTAGCGGACACCAATATAAATAAAACAACTATTTTTGCTTACTGAATTAAATGTTGAAATATATGGCAAAGTCAACAATGGGTACAAAGTTGCCAAGAAAATTGGAGGATAAGATGCAGATTGTGGGGGAGCAAATTAAGCTCGCCTTCGTCGTAATCTGAGCGTGGCTCAAGTCGCAGAACGTGCTACTTGTTCCCCGCTAACAGTAGCACGAATAGAGAAGGGGTCATCAACTGTTTCCATTGGCATTTATCTGCGGGTTCTCTACGCCCTTCAATTGGAAGATGACATCCTACTGCTTGCACAACAGGATGTGCTTGGAAGACAACTTCAGGATCTTGCCTTAACCAATCGCCAACGTGCTTCCCAAAAACCTACGCCGTTAGGCGTTACATGTTGGTAGAAGGTTTTGAAAATAGGGCAACCAATAGGATTAATAAAAGATCCACTAAACCAAGAAACCACAACACATTATTGTTGAACCAAATATATTCATGTTTATAAGGATGTGCATAAGGTAACGACTGATTATTGGTATCTTTTACTGACAATAAGACGGAATAGTAACGGTGTGGTCTTTTGGTAACTCCCGTATTATGAGTAAAGAGAACATTTTTACCATTTAAACTTTTTAACTCATCTACGTATTGGTAATCAACTACATCATACTTCTTGGGGATTCCTCCCTGACCGATGATCTCTAATTTAATTGTATTATCTTCAAATACAACATTTGAAACACATCCTTTGTCAACAGGGAATTCCTGAATATTTCTTATGAAAACAAAAAATAGAAAGACAAAGGATATGATAAAAATTAAAATTATAGATATATACTCGAGAATTTTCATTTTTCTTTTTTTTAGTTTTAAAGTTCTATAATTCCTTATGTAATAAATAAAAAATAAGTTATAAAAAACTGTATGGCAACTTCAAGAGGCCAGGGAAAGTGTATAGCAAGGACAATCCCAAAGCCTATGACCATGATTTCCAGACCTTCGCCGAGTGCCAAATCGTTCCTCACGGAATATATGACATTTCCAGAAATGTTGGATACATCTCAATTGGGACAAGCCATGACACTTCGGAATTTGTCTGTGACAATATTGAACGAGTATGGAATGAGCATCTCATAAGTGAATATCCCAATGCTGAGACCTTGATTATATTGTGTGATGGAGGTGGTTCAAACTCAAGTTCGCATCATATCGTGAAACAGGATTTAATGAGCCTGTCCCTTAAGTTGAATTTAAAGATACTTGTAATGCATTACCCTCCTTATTGTTCCAAACATAATCCCATCGAGCACCGGTTGTTTTCACAAATCTCACGTAGCTGGAATGGTGAACCTCTGCTTTCTATTGACAACGCTGTTGAACGAGCAAAAAAGACGACCACTTCAAAGGGACTTTTTGTGCACGTGGCCGTTAATTCAGGGGTGTATCCAATCAAAAGAAAAGTAACGGATGATTATAAAACTCTTGTCAAACATCGAATTGTTTTTCATAAGACGTTGCCAAAATGGAATTATCTTATTAAAACGGGATAACATTTGTGTAATGTTATTTTTTTCACGTTACTAAAATCCCACAACCATAAAAAAAGAGGATATATCATAAATGTTACATTTTGATACATCCTCTTCCCTTTCATATTTTATGATATTATATGTTATCCAACTCCAAATCTTCGTTGAATACCTCGTGCCAAGGCAAACCGTGCTTGTTCAACTCTGCCATGAATGGATCTGGATCGAAATCCTCTACGTTCCAAACTCCCGGGCGCTTCCATTGACCTGTGCAGAACATCATCGCACCGATCATTGCAGGCACTCCAGTAGTATAACTCACGCCTTGCATTCCTGTCTCCTTGAATGCCTCTTGGTGGCTACAGTTGTTATAAACATAGTATGTCAAAGGTTTGCCGTCCTTACCTGTTCCGCTGATACGACAACCGATGCTTGTCTCGCCCTCGTAGTTCTCACCCAAATCTTGAGGATTAGGAAGAACTGCCTTCAAGAATTGAAGAGGAACAATCTTCACACCATTATATTCAACCTCATCAATACGAGCCATACCGATATTTTGAATCACGCGAAGGTGAGTCAAATACTCTTGACCGAAAGTCATCCAGAAACGAGCACGCTTGATGGAAGGGAAATTCTTCACCAACGACTCCAACTCCTCATGATACATCAAATAAGAGTCTCTTGGACCGATATTTGGGTATGTAAGTGCCTTGTGAATCTCCAACGCACCAGTCTCCACCCACTTACCATCTTGATAGAAACGACCCTTTTGAGTAATCTCACGGATGTTGATTTCAGGGTTGAAGTTTGTAGCAAATGCCTTGTGGTGGTTTCCTGCGTTACAGTCGACGATGTCAAGGTATTGCATTTCCTTGAAATGGTGCTTTGCAGCATAAGCAGTATAAACACCAGAGACACCTGGGTCAAATCCACAACCAAGGATGGCAGTCAGACCAGCCTTTTCGAACTTGTCCTTGTAAGCCCATTGCCAGCTATACTCGAAATGAGCCTCGTCTTTTGGCTCATAGTTGGCTGTATCCAAATAATTGACACCACACTCGAGACAAGCGTCCATAATGTTCAAATCTTGGTAAGGAAGCGCTACATTGATGACCAATTCTGGCTTATGTTTCTTAAACAAAGCAACGATTTGATCAGTGTAGTCTGCATCCACCTTGTCAGTAGTGACCGAAACTCCATAACGTTCCTTCAACACAGCTGCTACAGCATCACACTTCGCCTTAGTACGGCTTGCGATAACAATATCCGTAAAGACGTTAGTATTTTGTGCCACCTTGTGACACACTACGGTACCAACACCGCCCACTCCGATAATAAGAACTTTAGACATTCTTCTTGTTGTTTATGTTTATACACTCAATATACAATTCACCACAAACTTCTAAAAGAACCCGTGATAAATCCGAATACAAATATAAACTTATTTTATAAAAATACAAACAATCCCATCATTTTAACAAAGAAATCATCTCCTCAACGGAAACTAATTTCTGCTCGCCACTCTGCATATTCTTGAGCATCACCTTATTCTCAGCCATTTCAGTCTCACCGATAATAGCGACAAAAGGAATGCCCTTGCCGTCAGCATATCCCATCTGCTTCTTCATCTTAGCAGGCTCCGGGTAAACCTCGGCAGCCAAACCTGCGGATCTGACAGTCTTTAGGCAATTAAGCGCGTACTTCAACTCCTCTTGTCCAAAAGTAACGAAGATAACCTTCGTTGCTTGCAACATCTCGGCAGGATACAAATCCAATTGATTCAAGACATCATAGATACGGTCTGCACCAAACGAGATACCTACGCCCGAAACACCGTCCATACCGAAGACACCCGTCAAGTTGTCGTAACGACCTCCTCCTGTGATGCTACCGATTTGAACATCCTTAGCTTTCACCTCGAAGATAGCTCCCGTATAATAATTCAAACCACGAGCCAACGTCAAATCCAACTCAACCTCCGTCTGAACGCCAACCAACTTCACATACTCCAAAATTGTGGCAATCTCGTCCACGCCCTTCAAACCGATTTCTGAAGTGGCAAGCACCTCGCGAATGGTCTGCAACTTCTCCTCATTCGTACCTTGGAGCAAGATGATTGGTTGCAACTTGGCAATAGACTCTTCTGGAATACCCTTCGAAGCCAACTCGGCATTGACGTTCTCCAAACCGATTTTGTCCAACTTGTCGATGGCTACCGTAATATCTACAATCTTATCTGCCTGACCAATCACTTCTGCAATACCTGTCAATATCTTACGATTGTTCAATTTCAAACAAACGTTGACCTTCAAACGACGATATACTTCATCAACGATTTGAATCAATTCCACCTCGTTCATCAATGAGTCGCTGCCGACAACATCAACATCGCATTGATAGAATTCACGGTAACGCCCTTTCTGAGGCTTGTCTGCACGCCACACAGGTTGGATTTGGTAACGTTTAAAAGGGAAACTCAACTTATCACGGTTCATCACCACAAAACGAGCGAAAGGAACAGTCAAGTCATAACGCAATCCCTTCTCTGAAATTTTATTGGTCAATTTCAAAGAGTTGCGAGCCTCCAAATCGGCTTGCTCCGCGCCAGACAAGAAATCACCCGAATTCAAAATTTTGAAAAGGAGTTTGTCTCCCTCGTCACCATACTTTCCCATCAACGTAGAAAGGTTTTCCATGGCAGGTGTCTCAATCTGCTGAAAACCATACAAACGGAAAACTTCTTTAATAGTGTTGAATATATAATTACGACGCGCCATTTCAATTGGTGCGAAATCTCTTGTACCCTTAGGTATAGAAGGTTTTTGTGCCATCTTTTGAATTTTATTTTATAGCAATCACCACAATTAAGGATTGCTCTATTTTTACAAATTATTTACCACTTCACGAATACGGACCAACTTCTCCATCAATGGTTCCAACAGATCCAATCTAAGCATATTAGAGCCGTCAGACTTAGCGTTTGCCGGATCTGGATGCGTCTCCAAGAAAAGACCGTCCACACCAACAGCCACACCTGCACGAGCCATGGTTTCAATCATTTGAGGATTTCCGCCCGAAACACCCGACATTTGATTGGGTTGTTGCAAAGAGTGAGTCACGTCCAAGATTACAGGGAAGCCCAACTGTTGCATTGTAGGGATGCCCCGGAAATCGACAATCAAGTCTTGGTATCCGAAGAACGTGCCTCGGTCGGTCAACATCACTTGGCCATTACCACTATCCACCACCTTTTGTGCAGCAAACTTCATCGACTCAGGAGAAAGGAACTGTCCCTTCTTGATATTTACACACTTGCCTGTTTTTGCAGCAGCCACCAAAAGGTCTGTCTGCCTACACAAAAAGGCTGGAATCTGCAACACATCAACAAATTCAGCCGCCATAGCAGCCTCCTCCACCTCGTGAATATCAGTCACAACCGGAACTTCAAATTCCGATTTAACCTTAGCCAAAATCTTCAAAGCCTTCTCGTCTCCAATACCCGTAAAAGAGTCTGCCTTAGATCTATTCGCCTTGCGATAAGATCCTTTAAAAACGAACGGTATCTTCAACTTGTCAGAAACCTTCTTGATATGTTCTGCAATATTCATAGCCATATCCTCACCCTCAATCACACAAGGACCTGCGAAAATGAAGAAATTGCCAGAATCGGTATGTTTCAATAAATCAGATATCATATATAATTTTATTTATTTTATTCACTTTTTAGGAACAACCATCCGAAGGGCTTGGGGAATTATTTCAAGATGATACGGACTTCCCGCTCCCTCCATCAATATTCCATCCGCCTCAACCTTATTCTTATCGCTGCAAGTTATCCGCAACGAGGCTGTTTTGTAAAAACGAAGGCAGGAGTTTCCTTCCAATCTGTTTTTAAACAAGCGATACAATGACTTGACAAGCAACGTCAGACTTGGGCGAACCACAACAAAAAGATCAAAGATGCCATCCGTCGGCACCGCTTCCGGTGTCTGCTTTATGCCACCACCTGTATAAGGGCCATTTGCAACAGACA
Source organism: Paludibacteraceae bacterium (assembly GCA_024401475.1). GTDB lineage: Bacteria > Bacteroidota > Bacteroidia > Bacteroidales > Paludibacteraceae > RGIG10190. The sequence goes on from JAKSKZ010000015.1 coordinate 6,110, forward strand.
TCGTATAAACCTTGTCGTCCACCACGCAGCCTTGCCCCTCCATCTCCAAGCGAAGAGGCTTAGACGAATGCATCAAGGCTCCTGCAACGACAGCTAACGAATAGACCCAAGAACGGCCTGGCAAAAAGCGGGAAATCTTTTCGGCATAATAGACCACCTGAGCATCAAATCCCAAACCAACGGAATTGATAAAGTACTTCACTTTTTCCTCGCCTTGCTGATGATAGGTCAAACGCCCGATATCAATCATCTGAGTATAACCTTCGACAACAAACGGAATACTTTTTTGAGACTTCTTAGGTATTCCCCAATATCTGGCCCAATCGTTGCCCGTACCTCCTGGCAGAATTGCCAACGTGACATCCTTTGTATCGACAGATGAGGAAAAGATTCCGTCAACCACCTCACTAATGGAGCCGTCACCGCCTGCCACAATCAAACGACGGACACCATCCTCTTCCAAAAGTTTTTTCACCAATCGGGTTGCATGGCCAGCATATTCAGTAAGGACAATATCAACATCCAATCCCGCAGATTTCAAACGTTCCTCAATGGATTTTCTTCGCAGAAAAAAACGCTTGCCACCCGCCTTGGGATTAGCTATCACCGTCCATTTCTCTATGCTTTTAACTTCCGTCATCTAATCAAACTAGAAACCTAATTCAAACAACAAAAATACAATTTTTCCTTTATACTAAAGGAGGAATGAGGATAACATTTTAAACAAAAAAAAGAGACTCACCAAGAGCCTCTTTCCCTATTTGAAATTTAAATGGTGACCTCTATAAATTCACCGTATTAAAATTTTAGCAACAAGTGCCGCATTATAAACTTTTCGGCGCTTTATGTTTTTTTCCGGTAGGTGTTGCCGCTTGTCAGTCAGCCACAGTGCTCGCACCGTTCCTTCTTTCCGCACCGATCAATACAAATCCAAAAATTACTCGGGATCAATTTATAGAGATCACCAAATGTTATTTTCCTTTCTTGAATCGACTAAAAACGCCAGGCAAATAAACGAATAAGAAATTGAGCAACACATCTTTGGGAGACACCATAAAAACTCTGCCATGGTGTTGTACATTTGTTCCAAAAGCATACATTTTTTTAAGCCAATAAGATTTAGGATTATGCTTCAATCGATCATTGTACTGTCCAAAATTTCCTAACTCAAAAACAACTTCCCCCAACTTATCCACTTTCTTAGAATTTGCATGTTCAACAAAGAACAAACAATCCTTATCCGCGTCCAAATAATCCAAAGAGAATCTTGCAAATAACCTCCAATATTTCATCAAATCTAAGTCAGAAAGCATTGACTCTAACATCTCCCGCTTCATCTCTTTGTGATATGTAGTTAGGAACAATACCCAGTCACAAATCTGCCTCAACCCTAAACCACTATTAATGAAATGGGAAGTCATGTGCAGAAGTAAAAATACCGCATTAATTTCCAATGGTAATTGGAGTGTTTCTACACCTCCCACGTTTACAGTTCTGAGTTGTTTTGTTGAGCTATTTGTCATTTCATCAAAACATTTTTTCTTAAATGGATTGATAGGCGTAGCCAATTTCCAATGAAGTTCTACTGAGATGCCATTGAGTTCTGCCTCTATATGCTTGGGAGTATTTTCTCCAATGTTTTCAAACGGAGCTTTTTTTATAAATTCATTAACGCCTTGCTCTGTTTTACCTCCAAAATACAAATCTATGTCACCCTGCTGCCTACGTTTAGGGTTTGGATAAAGAGCCGAAACACTCAAACCTTTCATTAGAACAGGTTTTTCTTCCTGAAAGATTTCATAAATATATTTCAACGTCTTTATATGCTTTTCGTGGAGAGTCTCCATTTCCGCCACCACACCATACCACTTTAACAATGAAATTCTATTCGGCCGCTTTTCTGCAGGAAGAGAAAGCATCCCATCATAAATCAAACCTAATAAAGCTTGTTCTTTGGCCAATCTATGAATCTCTTTCCAATCTACATCTTCTTCAAAAAGATCCAAATGAATCTCTTTTTGCCACAAAGCAGCCTTGAGCAGCTCTAACAATTGTATTTGAGGTCTTTCCATATTTCTTCAGTTATCAAAACTATATATACTATTAATAGCGGGTTAAATGAAAAAACCTATTTAATCTTCCCACCACACTTCTGTCCATGTTATCAATAAAGGCATCCAATATTCGAACACCACCATCTATTGGAATGATATCATAGTCTGCAACACAAGCCGGAATCAAGCAGCTATACCCTTCTTTCAAAAGAATCCTTTCTTCAGAAGAACGAAGTTTAATGTAACACTTACCTTCTATGCACATACTGATAATAAAGCTGTCATATTTCATCAAATTCCTATGAAACGGAGCTGCAATATCCAAGACTCTCACACTAAAGAATGGGGAATCGACCACCAAAGTGGCCTTATTGTCCACCTTAGGATAGATGGTGCGATACTCCTCCTCCACCCTGAAATCTAATGCTTGAGCCGCCAAATCCGTATGCAATTCACGTTTTTTGCCATTGGCATCCAAACGGTTATAATCGAATATTCTATATGTGACATCAGATGATTGTTGGACTTCAGCAATCAAGCAACCGCCACCAATAGCATGAATTCTACCCGATGGTATATAAAACACATCTCCCCGCTTCACTTCATAACGAGCTAAAACATCGGTAATCGTGCCATCCTCCACCCGCATTCTATATTCATCAGGCGTGATATGTTTTTTAAATCCAGAATAGAGATATGAGTTTGGTTTCGCATCAATAACATACCACATTTCAGTTTTTCCAAACTTTCCATGCTTCTGCTGAGCCATTTCATCATCGGGATGAACTTGAATGCTCAAATCTCGCTCGGCATCAATAAATTTGACCAACAACGGCAATTTTTCTCCATAACGCTGACAAACAGAAGCACCTAATATCTTCTTGGGATTTTCTTCTATAACACTGCACAAATCCCTTCCCTCGTATAAGCCATTGCTTATCAAACTAACACTTGAAGGGACTGCGCTCACCTCCCACGATTCACCGACCGGTTCATCATCAGCCCCAACGCCCTTCCATGGTTTAAGACGATTGCCGCCCCAAACGACAGGATGAAAATTGGGTTGAAAAAGGAATGGATACAAATTTGCCATAAAATATGTCTTAAGTCAAAAATCACAGTTTTCACTGAAAATTTACCAACTACAAAGAGCACAAAAAAGATTCAGTATCTTTTGCTATTATTTCCCAAGAATAATGCTCCCTAACATAAGTAGAAATTGAAGCATTATAATTAGATGACAATGAAGATTCTATTCCTTTCAATGCATCCTCCTCAACCATAGATGTAAGAGTCAAATATTCTATTGGTATATAACTATTATCTGGGTAATCAGAAGAAATTATGATATTACATCCCGTTGCACCTGCCTCCAACAATGAATTATTCGCTGTATATCGAGTCAATGGCAAGAACAATACTGACGATTGACGATACAGATCACGAAGTTCGTCATCTGATATATTTGTCAATTTTTCAATACGATCGTCTTCTACAATTACATTCCAATTCTTTTTTTGTGTTACCACTTTAATTTGAAGATTCGGATCCAATTCCAACAATCGGCAATAGACTTTATTGGCAAACGAATAATCCCTAAGCCAATTACCTACGGTTAACAACATATGCTTCTTTCCTATACTTTCTAATGGCATGTAAAAGTCAGTACAAATACCATGAGGTATAAATTTAACAACATTCACAACCTGACTAAAAAGATTTAGTTCCGACTCTCCCACCAATATAACTGCATCAGAAGACTTTAATAAATTTCTATTTTTTTCCGACATTTGGAACCATTCATATGGTTGATGAAATGTACAAACAAACTTATTACCACGACGAGACAAATTCTTTAAAAGAGGTAAAAATGTATTTTCACCATAAATGAAATGAAAAACGACATTCGACTGAGTCATTGCCATCCATAATATACGAAAAGCATACCAAGGGAAAACCGGAGAACCTATAACATGACTCCAAAAGAACCTGCAAAGCCTTTGCAATAAATTCAAGTCTTCTTTTGTTTTAATACATTTTTCATGAAAATTTTGAACATCAATCACACAATCGTAATCTAGATATTCTTTTATCTGATGGTATCCTGCATGGCCACCCTTATGGTGTACAAAAGCAAACCCTATATATACTAATTTCTTTTTCATCAATTCAAAAATTCGGATAAAAAACAATAAGACACCTTTTTCATCTGTTCAATCTTTTGATCTACGACCTGCCAGTTTATATTAGAATTTAACAAATCAGGCAAAGAAACAACATCACCAACCATTCTATTCTGAAGATCAAACATATTTAACAATGAATCAAAACGATCAGCCCCCCTTGTTTTATTCACACAAACCACAAAAGGTTTATGAAACAAGATAGAAAATACAGTCCCATGAAATGAATCTGTTATAACATAATCAGCATTTCTAATTGCGGCTAACCAAAACTCAATAGAAGGTAATGGCTGATTCGTTTTTTGAATATCTGCAATCTGATATAACCCCAATCCATTTTTCTTCTGTATTTCAGATATAATATGATTCACTTGATTATTTTTATCTAACACATAACAGAAAAGATTTCCTTGGGTAACATTGGGTTCATTAACCAAAAATTTAATATATTCATCCACATTCAAAAGCATTGTCGGATCAAGCACTTGAGTTAGATTTTTAGGACTCCATTTAAAATTTTGAAATACTTGAAAAGCCCCAAATTCACGAACAGACACTGCATCAAAATTTTTAATAAGTTCACCACAAACATTCTGCTCATCTTCAGTGTACTCAGGTGTATCCGTTCCAAAAGAAGCTGCATACGCAACACGTTTGACATTCCATCCATTCGTAAAATCAAGATAAAAATCCTTTACCATTCCAGGTACATATATTGACCTCCAAACCTGATCACTACCAACAACAAAAGCATCAAAACGTCCTTCACATTCTTCCTGCAAATCATTTGTAGTATATAAAAATTTTGTCTGAGGAGCTATATATTTAAATACAAACGGCAAAATATTAACACCTAAATCATGAAAATCATTCTCTACATTATAAAAACACGTATTCCACTTTCTATTCATTATCGTTTTATATAATGCTTTCACAAAAAATTTCAAACGAAAGCCGATGGAAATATGTCTCAAATTCTGCCGCCGCATAATTATCGTCGGCGTATGCCCCATTGAACGCAATACGTTCATCAATGCATACGCCTGCAAATAACCGCCATAGTTATTGTTAAATGGCACTGTAAGAATTGCTATTCGCATAATCCTATATCCTTTAAAACTTTACTTGTGAAAATTTTAGCACCTTTAGCATTAAGAAACAATGCATTTCTATACCCATTAGATAGGATTGTCTTTTCAATCATTTTAACGCATAATTTTTTTAGCCACAAAATCGAGCAATGAAGCCCTCATTTGTTTGTCCATACCCAAATAAAGACTTGAAATTGCAATCGAGATTGTAGTTAAAACACAAGTAACAATAATTCTAAAAAAAGAAGGCTCCATAATTTTGTCATACAATAAAAATGGAACTATAGCAGAAACAACCGACACCAACAAACAACGAAGATGAACTGATGCAAAATATTTCAATGGAGAAAAAGACAGAAAATAACGTAAAACGAAAACACTCACAAATTCAGATAAAAACATTGTTATATTACACGCCACAAAAGCATATTCTGGTTGAGCCCCCAATTTAAGGAATATATATGCTAACGGAAATGCAAAACATAAAACTACACCTACAGTTATATTAGACCAAAAGACTTTCGCCATAGCATGAAAAATTGTCACTCGAGGTGTCTTAATTGTCTGTATCAAACATAAGACCAAAATAAGTATTAGAAAATTCACCGTATGATCAGGATATTGACCTAACCAAAACTTTAGAATCGTATTTGCTTCCAACATCAAAGGGAAACAAATCAACCACATAAGATAATAAGAAAAACAACTACTTTGGACAACTAGTTTCCACATATTATCCAAATTTCCTTCTGCATACGATTTAATAATCTGAGGCCTTACCGCAGTCATAAAATTATTACTAAACTGAGTCACAGCCCCCTGTACTTGATAAGCCACCGCCCTTGCGGCATTAACTACAGGACCAAAAAATACATTTAGTAAAAGATTTATACCTTGTCCCTGTGCCATCACCGATATGCTTCCTATCATATCAGAACCTGCATATTTGAAAATCTCTTTATACAATTGAACATCCTTACATACTTTTATATGACTTTCCGCATAATTACGAATACAATAAAAACGCATGAAAAGCATTTTTGATATTTGTAGAAAGAACAAAAGCAATGCATAATAAATAAGTTTATCAAAAGGTGAGGCAACAAGCATATATACAATTGTTAGTTTAAGAAAAACTTCAACGATACCAACATACGCATATATTTTCATATTCTCCCTAGCTATAACATCTGCATCATAAGGAATCTGTGTTATTGAAACAAAAGAGGTCAATATGGATATCTGATATACATAAAAAGCAGCATTCAACCTAACTTCTGGAATTATCATTTTTTTATAGAAAAACCATAAACCGACTGTTTCAGCTAAAACTACTATTATTAAAGCCAACAATACGTGAACTACTAATGCTACATTAAACACCTTGCTCAATCTTTCATAATCATTCCTACCTAATTCAAATGTAATATATCTAGAAGTTGCCGTACTAAGACATCCATTGAGGAAGGAAAACATAGTAACTATACCACCTACTACATTATAAATACCAAAATCTTCTACCCCAAGAGTCGAAAGCACAACTCTTGACGTATATAAAGAAACTCCCATAATCAGAAACATTCTGACATATAGGAACAATGTATTTTTTGCAATTCTTTTATTATCAGACATAAGTAACTACAAACTTATGATTTAATACCATTCTATGTTTTCCTTTATCACTTTCGCAGGACTACCAGCGACTAAAGAATGAGGTGGGACACTTTTGGTGACTACCGCATTGGCAGCTACAACAGAACCTGTACCTATCGTGACACCAGGCATAATAGAACAACCTGTACAAAGCCAACAACGATCCTCTATGACTATTGGTGCAGAGTTTACATATGTGTCATTAATAATGACATGATCACCATTAAAATCTCGAATGGAAACATTTCTTCCGATACGAACTCCATTCCCGATTTTTATTTCTTTTGCACACATTATGGTAAGGTTCACATTACAGGCACCCTGACCAATTGTAAGTTTGCCATTATTAATAATTTCAATACAAGCCCCATGCCTTAATGGATAAGTATGATTTCCATATCGTGTTATTGGTCCGTCATGAAAAACTAATTCCGTACCAGCCGTCATTTTAAGACAAGTTGGGGTATAAAAACCTTTTATCTCCGTACGACCAAAATCCACCGATGACTCCACTCTTATCTTTGCAGAAGGATGAATATCTAATGTCACATTAGGTTCAATTCTTATTTTCCCGCCTAATAATTCCGTGTTTTTTCTGTGATTAATTTGATATGTTGCAATCACAGATGCAGGATGTTTAATAAAATCTACTATATTATCAAGAAAAGATTTGCACAAACGGAATACAGACTTAACCCTATCTTTTATTGTTACTTTCTGTAAGTTTGCTTTTCTCAACGGAAAATACTTTTGGGTAATATAATCAAAATCATGAGAGTCTAAATCTTCAAACAAAGCCTCTCTGTCAACCTTTGCCGGACCTATTGGCTTTGTCAAGGCTGGATTACCTGCAAATATAGTTTCAAACGCAGTTTCTCGATAATCCAAACAATCTTTAACTAATTGAAAATAATCATTTCCCTTTTTAGAGTTCAACAATATCATCGAAGTACCAACATTACTGTCAAGATTTTTGTCAATTTTCTCTATTCCCCAATAATCAGCTATGGTAATATCTGAAATTCTAGGAAACCCTTTAAACTGACAATTATAACACGAAGGCCGACAAAATACATTAGTGTGGTATCCTCGACGAAAATCATCCTCCATAAATACGCCATAATAGGACTCTCCATTCTCAAAAGTAACTTTACGCGTAAGATTACGCCAACCTAGCTCCTTATTTTTAGCCTTGACATAAACCACCTTACTTCCATACTTTTTCTCTAAAGAGTCCAAATAGGCTCTATAAACTTTCGGAGAATTCACTCCTCGACAAATAAAATCTACTATTATGAGATTCTCATAATCCTTATTAAGAAAACTACGAAGAGCTGCCATTTGACAAGGAGTACCGCATGCTAAAACCTTCTCGCCTTTTGCAAGCAGTTGCTTTATCGTACGATATAACCCTTCTGCATTGCTTTGAAGGTACTTACTGCTACGAAGTTTATCCATCTCTTCAGGATTATTCGTCACATAATTATGAACACCAGTAAATCCTTCATTGTAAACTGCACCAGAAACATACCCCCCAGATTCTAACATTACATCTGCCAATGCAGTATAAGCACCTCCTGAAGTTGAATTCCAACGAATCCTCATATTCTTATGAATAGCAGCAATTGTATGGATTGGCTTTTGATAATCATTTTTCTTTAATTGATCCACATGTAATTGAGGACATACCTTTTCACAAAGGCCACAATTCACGCACGTATCCATATTTACCTCAGGATACCAAAAACCTTCAATGTCTGTCTTGAATGTAATACTATTTTGAGGACAAATATCTCCACACGCATTACATCCACAACATTTGCTTTTTTCTATAACAGAAATCATAAAAACAAATTCATTAGATTTGAACTGGGTGAGAGTATTGAACTCTGCTAAATAGCCACCTGTGCACCCAGCTATAACAAATTATCGTTCTGCCCTCATCGGATTTGTCAAGAAATCTTCATAAGAGATCTTGATGCCGTCTTCCAATTCAGTCTTATATTTCCAACCAAGTTTTTCTGCCTTGCTCACATCCAACAATTTGCGAGGAGTACCATTAGGGCGTGTAACATCCCACTTGATTTCACCCTCATAGCCAACCACTTTGGCAACAAGTTCAGTGAGCGACTTTATGGTTAGCTCCTTCCCCGTACCGGCATTCACCGTTTCGTTACCGCTATAGTTGTTCATCAAGAATACACAAAGGTTGGCAAGATCGTCAACAAACAAGAACTCCCTCAACGGACTTCCATCTCCCCAGCAAGTAACTTCCTTTAAACCTGCCACTTTTGCTTCATGGAACCTACGAATAAGAGCAGGCAACACATGAGAATGCTCTGGATGATAATTATCATTAGGACCATACAAATTGGTCGGCATCACACTTATGTAATCCGTTCCATATTGCTTATTCAAGAACTCGCAATACTTCAACCCTGAAATTTTTGCAAGAGCATACGCCTCATTGGTTTTCTCCAATTCACTTGTCAACAAACAAGACTCCGGCATTGGTTGTGGAGCCATACGAGGATAGATACAACTGCTTCCCAAGAATTCCAATTTTTTACAACCATTCTTCCATGCCGAATGAATGACATTCATCTCCAATATCATATTGTCGTACATGAAGTCGGCCAATGCCGATTGATTGGCCACGATACCACCCACCTTAGCGGCCGCAAGGAATACATATTCAGGCTTCTCCTCCGCAAAGAAACGTTCGACAGCCTCCTGTCTCGTCAAATCCAACTCTTTATGCGTACGAGTTATTATATTATTATAGCCCTGCCTCTGCAACTCTCTAACGATTGCACTGCCTACCATTCCACGATGGCCAGCCACATATATTTTTGAATTCTTTTCCATTATTTTACAATTCCCTTTTCAAGATATTCGGCCAAATTTGTCCTGACCTTTTCAGCAGCACCCTCAGCTGCAACTTTAGCAATATCATGTTCAACCATTATTTTCACCAACTCTTCAAAAGAAGTTTTAGATGGATTCCAACCAAGTTTTGCCTTTGCCTTTGTCGGATCACCCCACAAATTAACAACATCAGTTGGCCTATAAAAGTCTTCGGAAACAGCCACAACAACTTTTCCTGTTTTCTCATCAATTCCTTTTTCATTTACGCCAGTACCCTCCCAACGCAATTCTATACCTGCATGATGGAATGCCAAGGTTGCAAATTCTCGAACCGTGTGTTGAACACCTGTAGCAATCACAAAATCCTCAGGAGTTTCATGTTGAAGTATCAACCACATACACTCCACATAATCCTTAGCATATCCCCAATCACGAAGGCTATCCAAATTTCCCAGATATAAACAATTCTGCTTCCCTTGTGCTATACGAGCTGCGGCCAACGTAATTTTTCTTGTAACAAAAGTTTCTCCGCGCCTCTCACTTTCATGATTAAACAAAATACCAGAGCAACAGAACATATTGTATGCTTCTCGATACTCTTTTACAATCCAAAAGCCATAAAGTTTAGCCACCGCATATGGAGAATATGGATGGAAAGGAGTGTTTTCATTTTGAGGAACCTCTTCTACCTTTCCATATAACTCAGACGTCGAAGCTTGATAAATACGACATGTTTTTTCTAAACCACACGCTCTCACAGCTTCCAAAACACGAAGAACACCTGTTGCATCAACATCCGCAGTAAATTCTGGAGAATCGAAAGATACCTGCACATGACTCTGTGCTGCCAAATTATAAATTTCCGTAGGACGCACCTGACCAACAACCTTTACAAGGGACATTGAATCCCCCATATCTGCATAATGCAGATGGAAATGAGGCTGCCCCTCTAAATGGGCTATGCGTTCTCTAAAATCAACTGAAGATCGACGGATTATACCATGCACATCATAACCTTTCGACAATAAAAATTCTGATAAGTAAGAACCATCTTGGCCCGTAACACCCGTAATTAGAGCTATTTTATTCATTGCATTCGTTATTATTTCTTTATTCATTTGTTCTATTTTTTCCATTATCTTGCATTAACCATTTAAAATATTCCTCATGAAGATCAACCAAATGACTCCAAGAATATTCTGAACGTATCTTATCAAGATTTGCATTAACCATTTTTGATTTCTCCGGTATACACATATCCATCCTATTTAATAGATCCGTCACCTGTACATCTGAGTTGTAATAAAAAGCGTTATCACCTAATACAGCCTTATTAAATATATTATCATGCGCCAACATAAAACAATTGGATGCCATTGCCTCCAACAAAGAAGGATTTGTACCTCCAACGCTATGACCATGAAAATATGCATAAGAAAAATAGCGGACTGAATTTAACTTTTTAAAATCATATATTCCTCCTAAAAATCTAACCGCTTTTTCATTGCCATATTTTTTCAAAAGTTCCTTAGCAAAAGGTGTGTTAGTTTTTCCCACCAAAATTAATGGCCTCACACCATTTTCTTTGGACTTCAAATATCCCCTTATTGCCATTTCAATGTTATTTTCAGGCTCCATACGAGCTACAATCAAATAATAGTTATTGGCAAGCAAACCAAATTCCGACAATAAAGTTTCATCGTAATCATCATGAATGTCTGCCCCATAAGCCAAATAATGGGAAGATTTACCATACTTTTCTTTATAATAGTCGTGGATACCCATATTGTCAGCTATAAGATAGTGACTATGCTTTACTGCCATTTTTTCTTCCCAAAAAATGAATTTTCTAACAAGAGCCCCAAACTTAGTTCTCTTGTATTCCAACCCATCCATATTTGTAGTAATAATGGGCGACTTAATGTTTTTCACATTAAACCAAATATAAGCGGGAATTATGCTTGTATATCCAGCTTCATAAATAATATCAAACTTCTCTTTTTTTAAAGCATCTTTCAACGAAAAAAAATCATAAAAAAAAGAGCCAATACTACTACCCATCCATAATTCTGGTGAATATATATGTTTTAAATGGACACCCTTATATTCATTATCCTTGTAAGGATGAAATTTGGGGCTATAAACTGTAACATCGTGGCCCCGCTCAACCAACCCCACTGATATATATTCAGCAAATTGCTCAAATCCCCCATAATTATTAGGAATTCCTCTCGTTGATACAAATGCTATTTTCATATTTAATTACCATTAAAGACAAATTCCAAATTAAGTTTTGGAAATACTAAATTCATTTTAGACTCAACTTGCCTACGAATTTTAAAATCAGCCTCTGAATCCTTCTCTATAATCCTTATACTAGAATCATCTCCTGTTCTTTTCTTATACTCCGACACTACTTTTTTATCCGTTGCCATCAATTTCCGTTGCTTACCCGAAGCATTATTCAAATATTGATCCGAATAAATATAAACTGTATTGTTTTTTATTCCCTTCTCAAAAAAAGTAGAGAATTGTAAATTTCCGCCATACATAACATTATGTGAAATATCAATACTGCGAGCTTTTTGCTCATAACTTAATAAATGCACATTATTTTCCATATAATCTAATCCAAACTTATTATTGCCACTCATAAAAAGAAAATTCCTCCGAAATTCGCATTTCTCGTAAGTTGCATTTGACGAAGCAGGATTCAAATATCGCTCAAATCCTTGCCTACAATAAGCTATGACATTATCTCTAAAACATATATTCTTTACTTTCGAGCCAATAGTATTACTTCCCTGAATAGTTGTTCCCGTATCATACGTACGAGATATTTGGCATTTAGATACTAATACATTTTCAGAAGTCGCTTTTTCTGCCACCCAAATTTGAACGCCATTGCCCAATCTCAAAAAATAAGGAGCATAGTGCAACGTTCCGCCAATTAAATCTATTTGACAATTTTCCAATACAGAATTCTTACTTAGATTTACCCCGTGAATTCCATATCCCACAATAGACAAATCGTGTATTTTACAATTAGTAACACCTCTTACAGCTGATTCAGCCATAGAGAAACACAAATGTCCCAATTTAGAGGGATTCTCAGGCCAATAGAAATAAAGCCACTTAAAATCTTCAGTTCCATATTGCTTTTGAAGACAATCAGAAACGAAAAAATCCCCTTTCTTTTTAAGCTCTTTCTTATCCTTTACCATATTACCATATATCACATCCTTTTGATAATCATATATGATTCCAATATTGCCATAGGATATATCTGACAAACGCTGGCCATATCCATAAAAATTAGACTTGTCACGTACATTGAGCCTCCATATATTAGTCCCTACATACTCCCATTTGTTAACATCTTTCAAAATTTTGAAACCACATAGGAGTGGATTGTTACCAATGCCGTATGCACCAATCTCACAATTATCAAAACCCACGATCGATTCAAAAAAAACATCACCTTTCTTTAGCATCAACCGAACATTTTTTTTGCTATTTCCTCCTAATGAAGATATAGTCTTTATCGGAGCATTGATTGTTCCTGGATTTTTATCATTACCTTGCGAGCTAGAAATATAAATTGTTCTTTTCACATGAGACAAATCCAAGAAACTATCAGCCCATAGTTCATTAAAAGAAAATATGGATAGTAAAAATAAAATAAATTTTTTCATTTCTCCACTTTTATATAATAAAAGACTAAGTCGCCTGATGTAGTATAATAATAAGCTATTGAATTACCTATTTGTTTTGAATTTAGTAATCCATCTTTTGTTAATTCTACATTAGCCTCAGATACAGACCAACCACTCGCCGAATACTTTTCAGATCCAGCGCTATAACACCCATAAAAATTTCCACATTCAGATGATTCAAATAATCTAACCGACGAATTGACCTTCATCACAATCGGAGTTAGATTAAAAATACGATTGACACCGACACCCACTCTATTAAAAATAATTTGATTCAGACTTCTATTCAACATCACACAATCTACCACATGCTCTGTAACACTTTCTCTTGACCTCTTTTTCATAGGAGGAACAATTAACGCTTTCTGATAGTCGGAATAAAAAGCATCACTAGCCGATGTTATATGCCAAATTCCATTACTACATGTCTGTAAATCTTGATGAGTGTGACCTGACAAACACATCAATATTCTAACTCCTTCATTTAATTGGGAAAAATCGCAAGCAATTCCATTTGAACTCCATTTGGATTTAGACTGGACCGCTTCCACAACAGATTTAACAACCGCTAAATCTACACAATTAGGATTCGTAGCAGAAACTATTCCTATATGCGAAAGCATAATAATCGAATAGGATTTAGGAGTTGAAAGAATAGCCTCATTCACCAACCAAGATAGCTGCTTCGTACTAACTTGATTTAACAATCCCCAAGCTTTATCTTCATAAGCCTGAGAATCATTTGTGTCCCAAACCACATAACGTATTTTATGCTCATCATCATCAAAATAATAATAACATCCCGTTTCTTCTTGTGTGTTTCGAATTATAGATGAATTACATTGCTCAAAAATCAGCTTAGCCGTTTTCTTTTGAGAATATGTAAAACCATTTGTTTTAGAATTCTTTATTGTAAAATCGTGATTTCCCCTAAGACAATAAAGCTTTCCATAAGTTCTTATCGTATCAAAATCCACTATCTGAGTTTTCCATTGATCCTCAATACTCTTTCCATACGCAGTGATAGCATCTCCTCCCCAAACAACATTTTCAAAAGAGGTGTTTTTTAGCAAAGACTTTATAACATATGAAGTTTCACCCTCATTTTCAAAAACATGAGTATCCGTAAAAAAAAGGAACAATTTGTCAGCACCTGAATTTTGTATTTTCCCTTCTACATTAGACAAATAGGAATGATAAATTTCGTCTAACGACCTCTCTTCACCTTCACAATTAAAAAGAGCCATTACATAAAATAAGAGAAATGTAATCTTTGATTTCATATATCCAACTATTGACATTTTTTTCATAATAAAAATTGCCTTTATTGAAAAAGACATCAAGAACTAATTATTCATAAAATACTGATAATAAGTACCTTCCTTTTTCATATCCTCATCCGAACGCTTGTATGCCAACTTATGAAATGGGCACATTTGAATTATTGCATCCCATTTTGTTTGATCAAACTTTTCAAACATCATTAACAATAAAACGTGCGGCAAAGAATTGGGAACTTGAACAATCTTACCCCAATCCTCTTTATAAAAATCTTGCACAATTCCTATTAGATAATGCAACAAGAAATAATCAATCAATACATTCTCTTTCTTCCAATATTCCCATAACAAATGCCGAACAGCTAACAATATTTTATTATTAGCTTTAGATGTCATAAACCAAGAACTAATATTAATAGTCGAACCATCGGCTCCTGGTTTTAAATTTTGGAAAACGAACAAATCTGAATCCATCATATAAGATGGAATATTTCCACTAGAGCAAAAAACCGTCGAATCAATCCACGTTCCTCCGTGATTACACAAAAGTTCGATACGAAGAAGATCTGAAAAATGAGTGTGGGTTATTATTCCTTTTTTATACTTTTCTAATATCCAAGAAGGCATATTTGTATATTTGTCCAAATTATCAGATGTTATAAGGACAATTTCTCTATCCGCTAAATTATCTAATAAAGAACGATAGCAACGCTGTACTAATGCCGGAGCATTTTCTATTCCTTGCAGCCAACAGACCCAAATTTTTTTAGACTTTTGAATATCAGATTTAAAGTCATTATTCAAAGATTTGTCAAAAGCCTTTAAATCATGAATAAACTTTTTATACAACTTAGACTTAATTTTTATCTGAGCTCCTAGCCTTATTAATTCCAAAGATTTCTGTGATTTCCCTGTTAGGAACAATTGACAGATTGAATAACAAAGAACACCTGATTTCCAATAATCCTTTACCAATTGGAAACCTCCCTGCTTTTTAAATTTGTCTAAAAATTCAGACATACTCTACTCCCCTTAATTTTAGAATTTCGATGTCATGACCAACCCTTTTATCTTCTGGAGGCATTTTCATATAATCTCCATATATATGAGTTAGAAGCTGATCATACTCCTGCGGACAACGAACTTTAACAGTCTCAAAATCCAACATTGCTCCATCACCCCACCATTCACGAGGAACGACCTCTTTCTCTCTATATTTTCCTAACATACTGCCAACGAACGCACTCTCATCATAATCATATTTTCGCAAAGATTGTTCCATACGTTTTAATGTTCTATCTACATTAACAAACCCACCCAACGGAATATAATGAAGCGCCTTAATAACCGCCTTTTCATACCATGGACGACCAACTTTGTGCGTATCTACTTGAGTTCTTAAATTAGCGACTTGTATCCAATAACGATAAAGCATTATTCGTTTGACATGAAACCAGCGATGAATTTTGTTGTTTGGCAAACCATCTTCGGGGAAAATATCTATCCATATTTTACAAGAACGAGGTTCTTCGTTTAATCTAACAATAATATCAGAAGTTTCATCAACAAACTGTGCAAAATTAAACTGCCATGATGCATCTGTATCGTGATTCGTCAATGAATAACCTTTGGGATATTCATTTTGCAATGATATGAACTTATCATAATCTTTTCGAGGCATAGACAAATCGATATCATCATCCCATGGGATAAATCCTTTATGGCGAAGCACTCCAATCAATGCACCTCCTGCCATAAAATATCTCAACCCTCTTTCATCACAAAAATCCATGAAATCTTGGAGAATTTGTAATTGCACAAGTTGTACCTTTCTTATATTTGATTCCATCATTTCATGCTATTTATCAGTTTTTCAAACATCAATTTTAAATTATAAACCGGCTTCCACCCTAAATCCATCAACTTTTTCGAGGACAATCTCAATTGTGTTACAGGGGCGTAGCCCAACTCTGGATGAAGTTCTACTCTAACATCTATTTTATCATTGAAATTTTCTTTCAAAAATTCAGCCAGATCCTTGATACTGATATATGTATCTTCATTTGCAACATTATACACCTCGCCACTTTTTCCTTTAAGAAGTATATACAAAATTGCAGATACGGTATCAATTGTATAACAATAAGGTTTTGAAGATTCTCCAGTCGTATGTAAAACAATATCCGTTCCATTTATGACACTTCTTGCGAATTGAGCATAAACTCTATTATCATCACAAGACACCCCTGCTCCAAAAGTTTGGGTCAATCTAGCCACCTTTACAGGAACACCACACTCTATAGAAAAAGCGGTACACAAAAACTCCGCAGCACGTTTCCCCATTGGATATGAACTTCTCGCATCCTGTAAATCAACATAACCTTGAACATTCTCGGTAATAACATCATCATTTAATATTTGACCGTAAGACTCCAAAGATGAAACATAAACAAAACTTTTTATATTGCATTTTTCTGCTAACCTCAACAATGAATAAGTCGATTGATACATCATATCAAATGTATCTACTGGATGCTCTGTCATATACTTTCCCGATGTTGGACATGCACAATGAACAATATAATCAAAGGAAATCTCTACGCTATCAGTCCATTCTCTCCAATCTGACACTTCAACAACTTCAAGAGATTCAAAAACTTCAGCAAACACTGAATATGCTTTTTTTTTGCTACGAACTGGTATAACTATTCGGATTTGCTGATTCAAAGCAAGCAAACATTTAACTAATATAGAACCTATTAATCCAGTAGCACCAGTGACACAAATTTGTTTTCCTTTTAATTCTGAGGTGCAAGGAAATCTTTTTGCGAAATCTTGAACGTCTGCCTCTACAAAACTATTCATAACTAACAAAATTAAAATTTCTCAACCATTCTGAATCAAAACACTTTGAACTATCATTTGAAATCACCCGTGCAGGTGCACCTACTACAACTGCATTGTCTGGAACATCATTTACAACTACCGCATTTGCTCCTACTACAACATTGTTACCTATATGAATTCCCCCAAGTATCTTTGCTCCTGCAAATACAACTACATTATCACCTAATGTAGGCACGCCTGATTTTTTCCCATTATACACTCTCCCCAACGTCACTCCTTGATGAATAGATGCATTTTTACCGATAATAACAGATTGTGCAATTACAATACAATTATAATGAAAAAAACGTAATCCACCACCAACAATTGTACATGCTGGCAACTGAATTCCAGTCTTATGCTCAATATGTTTTTGAAGCAACCTAAATATCGCAAAAAAAAGTTTATAAAAAATTCCCTTACGCTCTTTAAAATAGCTACACAATCTGAACAAAAAAGTGACTTGCAGAGACTCTTCCCAAAATAAATCCTTTACAAATCCACGACCTTTATATAATTCAAAACGGCGATAATCTTCTTTTATCAACCGCACCAATTCTTTTCTATTCATTAATTAAAACCAAATATCTGTTGGTTCTCGTGAACCTCAACCATAGCTCTAAACACAAAATAATCCGTAGGAGTTGTTATTTTTATATTCTCCATAGGACCATCTATCATACCCAACTCCATACCATAATAACTCATTAGCGAACAAGAATCTATAAAATCTAAATTTTCCGACTCTCTATTTTTTCGGTGAGCTTCAATAATATCTTTCAAATAAAAACTTTGAGGAGCTCTTGCTAATTTGCAATCAGAACGTTTAGGTATTTGTAAACCACCACTTTGTTGGGCAACTATAACAGTTTCAATTGCTGGCACACAAGTTATACAACTTCCACATTCCTTAACTTTATCAATATTCTGAGTGATAGTTTCTTCCGTAATCAATGGTCTAACCCCATCATGTATCAAAACTATTGAATCTTGCATTACTCCTTGTTCTTTGGTATAACACTCTGCCGCACATAACCCATTATAAATAGAATCTTGCCCACTTTTCCCGCCGGAAACAATCTCGACAACCTTATTAATCTCAAATTTACGAATCATCTTCTTTAAATAAGGTATCCAAGATTCCAAACAAACACAAACTATGGCATCAATTTGAGGATGATTGTCAAATAGTTCTAAAGTGTAAATTAATATTGGTTTACCATTTAAATCCAAAAATTGTTTTGGCCTTGATTTTGTATTCATTCGGCTCCCAACACCTCCAGCAAAAACAACTGCAATATTCATATAATAGCTTTTTTACGTTTCAAAAACTCTATTGTTCCTCATACCATACAAAAGTAGAGAATCACAAACTACACCTTCTGAAATATCTATAAATTATAGAACATATCTGCCATACCGTAACCTTGATATTTTTCAACATCGGGAACTTTATGATTGACTTATGTTTCTTAAACACGCGAAGACGTTCACTACTAATTTTTAATACATTAGACATTTTTTGAGAAGCACCATCCATCGCAAAATACGCCACAAAAGAATCAACCACATCAACACCAAGATCCAAACTTCGAATTTTAAAATTCAAGTCCATATCGGCCATTATTTTAAATGACTCATCAAAACCTCCACAACTTTCTATCGCAGATCGCCGAGTAAGTTTCCCTTGATGGCAACCATAATATTCCACTGAATAGTTTTCCTTAATAGAACCATCTAATTTTATACAATAACAATGCCCACTCACTATCGCAACATTGGGATGTTCAGTTTCCATTAATTTAGAAAAACCTTCATCAGTCAAATAATCATCACTACCTAAATAATGAATCCACTCTCCTTTTGCCATCTTCCAACCTTTATTAAAAGCATCATATATTCCGTTATCCTTTTCAGACACGCAACGGAAACGACTGTCTTTTTCACAAAACTCTTTTACGATGGCAACTGTACCATCCTTTGACAAACCATCCACAACAATGCACTCCCAATCCTGATATTGTTGATTTAACACACTATCCAATGCTACCCGTATTGTTTTTTCTGAATTATATGTAGCTATTATCACAGAAACACGAGGAGTTTTATCTTCTTGCAACATTTCGTCACTGATTATCATTAAACAATTTTTTTTTCAAAGGAAGCAGCTTAGATGCGTATTTAGAAAAGAACAAAAATTTCACTTGCCTATCGCTCATACGCAACAATCTATCATTCGAACAAACTGCAACACCTATCCATATCAAAAAGAATTTTAGACTTAAAGATGGCCAACCAAACGGATAAAGCTCAAGTATGCTCAAAAGCATATAGATTGACCACATTCGCACTAAGTCATTCCGTGCTCTAAAAAATGCCTTAATCGCCGGAATAAAAATCAATAATATATGAGTTAATGCAAATAAATAGCCGCCCCTTAATACTAAATAATAAAAACCAGTCTCGGTATAATAACGAAATCCGTGCGCATCAGCTACAATATCATATTGGATTCTATACCGTCCCAATAAACCTCGACCAAACACTTTATCCAACAAAGTCAACTGTGACAAAAGTTCATCATCTATAACAGACCTTGTATCCTCCAAACCTCGCTCTTGAATGTAATCAAAAAAAGATAAGAAATTAGACAATACATTATTCGAAGTAAATAATAAGACAATAAAAAGAAAGCCACATAACGATAAAAATTCCGTCTTCCTTCTTTTAAAATACGCCCATAATGACAAGAACAACATAAGACCACAAATCAAAACGGCGCCTCTTCGAGCTGCTATAACCAGAGCCAGTATGCAAGACAAAACACATATTACATTCAATATATATACCTTTTTAGATATATAATTACACAAAAATAAGACAAACATAGTTGCCGTATAAATACTAGTAACAAACGAGGCTGGACTAATCCAATTATCCCCCTTCTCAAACTGGGCAGCGAAAGCGGCACTAACAATAGCATTGAAGGAAAGAACTAACGTAGGCAAAAAAACAAGCATCAAAACAACATTTATATTCAATAAATACTTAAATCGAATATGTTGTATTGGAACAAGCATAAAAAAGGGAGTTAAATAACCTAACACAAATGTAGGATTAAAAATATGGTCATACAAGAATTTCACGGGGGAGGCCCAATAAGAATATGGTGCTAAATATCCCCTCACAACCATAACCAATAACAATAACCAATAAAACAAAAACAAAATGCCATAAAATGAATTCACTTTAGGAAATTGTAACTTCATTTTATATAAACCGTATATTATAAAAGCTAAAGCCAAAGGTATAAATACACGAAAGATAATCATCCCCATATTAACATCTGCTGAACTAGCTAAGCCATATATAGCTAAACCTAATAGCAGACTGTCAAAAGGAGTAAAATCCTTTATAACGGCTTTAATTTTTCCTATCATCTAATCGACAAACTATTTTACAAGGATTACCTGCTGCAATACAATCCGAAGGGATATCTTTCGTCACAACACTACCTGCTGATATTATCGCTCGATCACCTATTTTCACGCCTTTCAATATAATACTTCTAGCTCCTATAAACACCGAATCCCCTATTTCTATAGGAGCCTTTTTGGAATTAAAAAAATCCGTTCTTCTATCCAATCGTTTTTTCC
Source organism: Paludibacteraceae bacterium (assembly GCA_024401475.1). Lineage (GTDB taxonomy): Bacteria > Bacteroidota > Bacteroidia > Bacteroidales > Paludibacteraceae > RGIG10190. The sequence continues at coordinate 27,497 of JAKSKZ010000015.1, forward strand.
AATCTACACAATGAAAATCTGTGTCCAACAACAAACATCCCGCCCCTATATTTACATTTGAGCCAATACATATCTGCCTCCAACATTGTATAACAGTATTCGAAATACCTGAATTTTGACCAATAGTTAAGGTCGCTCCATTGGCAACAAATATTTTTGAAAAAGAGCCATTATCAATCACATGCCTTGGTGTAGAATTACAAATGAAACCATTGCCAATTTTCACGACTGCATTTTTTTGGAAATTAAGAAAAACTTTCCCATTAAATTGCAAAGAAGAAAAATCATCACACTCCACCCTCCTTGTTTTCATATATGACAAAGAATATAATTCCCAATACCACCGTTTAATTCGACAACAAACTTCTAATAAGCACCTATGAAAAAATACAAATGGCACAAGGAATATAAGAGACATCCTATTTTTCATTATATAGCTCTTTATAAATATCCAATGTTCGACTTATAATCTCAAATCTATCGTGACGCTTTAAGGCAGCAGCCCTTCCAGCCTCTCCTATGCTTCTATTTAAATGCTTGTTTTCATGTAATTCTTTAATCAAATAGGCTATTTGATATGGATCATTCGCAGGCACCAAATAGCCAGTTTTACCATCCTCCACTAAAGACGAAACGCCTCCCGCATTTACTGCAATTACAGGACATCCTAAAATTTGGGCTTCACATAGACTATTAGGACTATTGTCAATATATGATGGATGAACAAATACTGTTGCATTCAACTCTTCCTTCTGCAACCTTTGTTCATCTGCAATTCCACAAAAACATACACCCAAATTTGTACTTTTTTTAGAAAACATCTCTATCACATTCAAATCAACATTTCCAAAACATTTCCATATGAATTGAAGTTTATATTCAACCTTCAACAACTCAGCAGCCTTCAACAATACATCTACCCCTTTATACAAAGGTGAAGATATTGTAGTAACTATCATTAGTTGTTCTGGGATAGATCTCGTCGAACATTCATAAAATGAATCTCTAAGAATTTCGTCACAATGAAAATATCGACAATTAGGATTATATAATTTTACAATTCGTTCATCCCAGACAGTTCGACCTGTATAGTTTTCCATCGATCTTAAAATCCGAGCCTCATACTCAATTCTTTTTTGCCACCTCCTCTTTTCTAACATTCGAATAAAGATATTTCTAAGCGAACCTACTTTAAAAATGTAAGTACTCCAAGAGACACTAGGAGGCAGATATGCGTTAAAGTATGGATTTAAAATCCCTTGTATATGCAATATAACCGGTATATCTACTTTGTTAGTTATCTGTCCAAAAAATGACTCAGAACCAAAAACATGAATAATATCAGGTTGGAAATCTTTGACGACCTTCAGACATTCTTCTACATATCGATCATACAAAAGTGTAGGATTCAAAAATTTAGACCTTATTTTACTAAAAAAAGAGACTTTCTTTAACGAAATAGGATAATAAACAACATTTTCTCCTTCTACCTTAAACTCTTCATTCTGCAACTGGAAAGCTATGGCTAATTCTATATTAGATTGCCCTTTTAAGGACTTTTCAAAAGAAGAAATCCAACCGCCCCCATTATATCCTCCTTTTTGTTTTTTATAATTAGATGGAGTATTTGTAAACAAAAGGATTTTCATATAAATCTAAATTATATTCTCTATCAAATCAAGATTAAAAATTATTTGGCTATCATTCGTTAAACCAAATGCAAATTGTAACCCTCACACTAACTTTTCTACATCGTCTGGCGACAAAGTAACAGAGCAAGCTAATAATGTATCTAATTTAATTAGAAATTTTGAATGACTAACAGAGACATCTATCAATTCTCCAATTATGCCTTTCAACTGTCCCGACTTAATAATGACGCGATCCCCTTTGGCAAACACGTCAGATTCCACATTATAAACACCATTTGTTGCATTTATGAAACGTTGAAAATTTTCCATTTGATAATCAGGAATTACCATCAACATGTTTTTATCCGCCATATTACGCAAATAAGAAACTTGTATGCCATGAAGATTATGAAGGTCGAATGCTATACTTTTTTGCGTTCTGATGAAAATTGTATTTGGTATCAAAACAACATCTACCTTTTTTTTTCGGTCATGCCAATTTCTCAATTCTGTTCGAATTGGCACATAAGATTCTATCCCCAAATTTGTCAATTTTAGATATATCGCTCTTTCTTGTTTAGCTCTCGTTTTTGCGACATACCAACATTTTGCCTCTGTCATCTACTTCCAATTATAACAACGCTTCGCGGTTGATAGTAACACTCCGTACCACCAAACCGCAACCCTATACTATGGTTAATTTATAGTAAAAATCGTACAAAGATAATTTATGACAAACGATTTTGCAACTTTATATCAAAGATTGGGATGCCTTTATCTTTAATATATTCCCAAAAGTTCAATGACAAAACACATAACATATTATTCGTGCCCCGCACCTACTATCAAATTATAACTTTAAAAGAGGTTATTTAAATAAATTTCTCTTCTAAACAGACTCTTTTTTTCAAAAAAGATTTATACCTTTGCAAAACAGAAAAATGGCAACATATAAAATATGAATACGACATCTCTACATACCGTCCTTCTGCTCGTGGTGGTCGTGAGCGACTGCTAAGGGAAAGGATATGTATGCGTGTTCGCTATAAATCACAAGCCTTTCCCAATTTGGGGAAGGCTTTTGTTTTGCCAACGAACGAATAGAAACAAAAAAAAATAAATATAAAACATACAAAATTATGAAAATACAACTTCGCAGTGCATTCAGCACAGAGGGTCGCAGAATGGCCGGAGCAAGAGCTCTTTGGGTGGCAAATGGTATGAAGCGCGAGCAGATGGGTAAGCCTATCATCGCTATCGCCAACAGTTTTACTCAGTTCGTGCCAGGACATACACATCTACACGAGATCGGACAGAAAGTTAAGGCAGAGATTGAAAAACTTGGTTGCTTCGCAGCCGAGTTCAACACAATCGCTATCGACGACGGTATCGCTATGGGCCACGACGGTATGCTTTACTCTCTTCCAAGCCGTGATTTGATCGCTGACTCTGTGGAGTATATGGTGAACGCTCACAAGGCTGACGCATTGGTTTGTATTTCAAACTGTGACAAGATCACTCCAGGTATGTTGATCGCAGCTATGCGTCTTAACATCCCTACTATCTTCGTTTCAGGTGGTGCAATGGAGGCTGGTAAACTTGAGGGCAGCCACGACCTTGACCTTATCGACGCCATGATTCAGAGTGCTGACGAGTCAGTGTCTGACGAGCAGGTAGCTAAGATCGAGAACGCTGCTTGTCCAGGATGCGGATGCTGCTCAGGTATCTTCACTGCAAACTCAATGAACTGTTTGAACGAGGTGCTTGGTTTCGCTTTGCCAGGAAACGGTACTATCGTAGCCACTCACAAGAATCGTGAGCAGCTATTCATGGATGCAGCCAAGATGATCGTTGACAATGCATACAAATATTATAGAGACGGAGATGAGAGCGTACTTCCAAGAAGCATCGCCACTCGTCAGGCTTTCTTGAATGCCATGACTCTTGATATCGCAATGGGCGGTTCTACAAATACAGTGCTTCACCTTCTTGCTATCGCTCAGGAGGGAGGCGTAGACTTCAAGATGGACGATATTGACTCACTTTCAAAGGTTACTCCATGTTTGTGTAAGGTTGCTCCTAACACACAGAAGTACCATATCCAGGATTTGAACCGTGCAGGTGGTATCCTTTCTATCATGAACGAGCTTGACAAGGCAGGTTTGGTTGATAGAAGCGTTAAGCGTGTCGACGGAATGACTATCGGCGAGGCTATCGACAAGTATGCGATCACAAGCCCTAATCGTTGTGAGAAGGCAGAGAAGATCTACAAGAGTACAGCAGCCAACAAGTTCTCTATCAAGATGGGTTCACAGGAGACATACTGGGATTCATTCGACACTGACCGTGCTAACGGTTGTATCCGTGACCTTGAGCACGCATACTCAAAGGACGGTGGTATGGCTATCTTGAAGGGAAATATCGCGCTTGACGGATGTGTAGTTAAGACTGCCGGCGTCGACGAGAGCATCTGGAAATTCGCTGGTCCAGCTAAGGTATTCAACTCACAGGATGACGCTTGCAAGGGTATTTTGAACGGTAGCGTCGTATCAGGTGACGTTGTTGTCATCACACACGAGGGACCTAAGGGTGGTCCTGGTATGCAGGAGATGCTATACCCTACTTCATATATCAAGTCACGTCACCTTGGTAAGGAGTGTGCGTTGATCACAGACGGACGTTTCTCAGGTGGTACATCTGGTTTGTCAATCGGACACATCTCTCCAGAGGCTGCAAGCGGTGGTAACATCGGTCTTGTACGCGACGGAGACATCATCGAGATCGATATCCCAGCACGCAAGATTTCAGTTCGCTTGTCTGATGCAGAGTTGGCAGAGCGTCGCAAGGCAGAAGAGGCAAAGGGTAAGGACGCATGGAAGCCAAAGCGCGACCGCGTCGTTTCTAAGGCTTTGAGAGCTTACGCATCAATGGTTGCGTCTGCTGATAAGGGTGGTGTTCGTATCGTAGAATAAACAAGCATTCTAAACATTTTAAACTAAGTAAATAATAGGGTAATCATACTTAAAATTACCGCAAAAAGTCAGTTATGAGTAATCAGATGAAAGGTGCATACATTCTTATGGAGAGTCTCTTGAAAGAGAATGTTGACACTATTTTTGGCTATCCTGGAGGCAGCATCATGCCTACGTTCGATGCTCTGTACGACTATATGGACAAATTCAACTATGTCCTAACTCGTCACGAGCAAGGTGCATCACACGCAGCACAAGGATATGCACGAGTCAGCGGAAAGACTGGAGTTTGCTTAGTGACTTCAGGACCAGGTGCGACCAACACCATCACAGGCATTGCAGACGCAATGATGGACTCCACTCCACTTGTTGTGATTGCAGGTCAGGCAGGAGCCGCATTCCTCGGTACAGACGCTTTCCAAGAGGTTGACTTAATTGGATGTACACTTCCAATCACAAAATGGTCTTACCAGATCCGTTCTGCAGCAGACATAGCCCCAGCGATAGCAAAGGCTTTCCATATTGCCAACACAGGTAGGAAAGGGCCTGTTGTGCTCGACTTCACAAAGAACGCACAGGTGGAGATGGCTGAATTCAACTATCACAAATGCAATTTCACCCGTGGATATATTCCTTTCACTGCCATCAACCCATCGCAAATTGAGACAGCAGCCGAAATCATCAACAAGGCTGAGAAACCGCTTGCGTTGGTTGGACAAGGTGTTATCCTTGCCAATGCAGAATCTGAGTTGAAGGCATTCTTGGAGAAGGCAGACATACCTGCAGGCAGCACGCTTCTTGGTTTGTCAGCGCTTCCTTCCGGCCACCGACTAAACAAAGGTATGCTTGGAATGCACGGCAACGTCGGACCCAATATCAAGACTAACGAAGCAGACGTGATCATCGCCATCGGTATGCGTTTCGACGACCGTGTGACAGGTGATTTGAAGACATACGCAAAGCAGGCTAAGATCGTCCACTTGGACATCGACACTGCTGAAATGGACAAGAACGTTAAAACTACTGCAAAGGTTCTTGGCGACGTGAAGGCTTCCCTTCCTGAACTCACGCTTAAGCTTAAGGAGGCAAAACACACCCAGTGGATTGAGAGTTTCAACGAGCACGAGGCGAAGGAAGACGAGAAAGTCATCCGTCCTGAGGTTTATCCAACAGCAGGTCCATTGAAGATGGGTGAGGTTGTCCGCAAGATTTCAGAAGCAACAAACAACGAGGCCGTACTGGTAACAGACGTAGGTCAGAACCAGATCATGGCGGCTCGCTACTTCAAGTATACAAAGTCACGCAGCGTCGTAACAAGTGGTGGACTTGGAACAATGGGATTCGGTATCCCAGCCGCAATCGGAGCCAAGATTGGAGCACCAAAGCGTACAGTATGTATGTTTGCTGGCGACGGTGGATTCCAGATGACCATCCAGGAGTTGGGAACAATCATGGAGAAGCAGATCGGCGTCAAGATGATCATTCTCAACAACAACTACCTTGGAATGGTACGTCAGTGGCAGGAGTTGTTCTTCAAGGAGAGATACTCATCTACACCGATGATGAATCCAAAGTTCAATGCTATCGCAGACGCTTACGGAATCAAGAACAAGGAAGTCAGCACACGTGAGGAGCTTGACTCAGCAATCAAAGAGATGTTTGCCGACGACAAACCATACCTATTGGTCGCAAACTGCGAAGAGAAGGGAATGGTTTATCCAATGGTTCCAGCCGGTGAAACTGTCACAAACATTCTTTTAGGATAAATACCATTGAGAGGAGAAGCACCACTTCTCTATACTTAGAATATTAGTCTATAGAAGAGTAAGAATTAGGAGTTTTTCATCTCTTAATTCTTAACTCTTAACTCTTAATTAATATTATATGGCAGATAATTTTAAGGCAACGCAATGCGGTAAGGATTGTCAGAAATGTAATCCTGCAGAATGCAATGATGGAAAGAAGCTGTTCACAGTAACAGTATTCTCTGAAAATCAGGTTGGCTTGCTAAACCAGATTTCCATCATCTTCACACGCCGTCGTCTAAACATAGAGAGCTTGAGCGTATCACAATCGGCTCTACCAGGAATCCATAAGTTCACAATCACAACCATCACAGATGAGGACACCATCGAGAAGGTAGTGAAGCAAATCGACAAACGCATCGATATCATCAAGAGTTTCTATAATGATGATTCCGACCTTGTTTATCAAGAAATCGCAATGTACAAGGTGGCCACACAAGATTTCATCAACCTTGCAGGCACAGAAGAGTTGATTAGAAAGTACAACATCCGTATTCTTGAGATCAACGAGACATGTGTTATCTTCGAGAAAACAGGTCATACAGACGAGACTCAAGGCTTGTTCAACGAATTGAGCCAGAAGCTACAGGTGCTTCAGTTCATCCGTTCAGGACGTGTTGCTATCACCAAGTCGAAGCTTGAGCGTTTGAGCGACATGCTGGCAAAATTGAATGAGCAAAAGCCTAAAGGCTACGATGAAAGCGAAGAGTATTTCGGTCTATAAATAAGGAATCATTGAAATGGAGAATAGCAAGTTAATTGGAGAATACCCTTTCAAAGTGTTGCCTTTCGAGGTGGACTTCAGGCAAAAACTAACACTTCCCCACCTCACCAACTACATTCTCAATAGTGCAGGCTATCACGCAGACAGTTTGGGTTTTGGCATAAAAGATGTTAAAGAGAGCAATAAATCTTGGGTAATCACCCGACTTGCTATTGAAATCAACCGATACCCCAAAAACGACGAGAAGATACGAGTTCGGACTTGGGTGGACAAAGTGATAAGAACATTCTCCCTTCGTAACTTCGCCTTTCTTTCTCAAGACGGAACGGAGGTGTTGGGATATGCCAATTCCGTATGGGCAATGATTGATATAGACAATCGCCGTCCGACCGATTTGACGCAAATCATTCCATCCGAAATATTCTGCGACGAACCATGCCCGATTGCAAAAGTTGGGAAATTCCCCGCTGCCGACGTGGATGAATTCGACTCATTCTCAGTAAAATACAGCGACGTAGACTTCAACCAACACTTGAACAGCAGTAAATATATCGAGCACATTATTGACTCATTCACCCTTTTCAAGTTCAGCAAGCGCGACATCAAACGATTCGAAATCGAATACATCAACGAATCTCTTTTTGGAGAAAGAATTGCCATCCATAAAAAAGAGGTGGAAGCTGGCAAATTCGTAATCGAACTTAAAAACCAAGCTGGAACGACAATATGCAAGAGCAAAGTGCTTTTTAGTGACCAAACGCTCAACGAAGAGTACATCATCAAATAATGTTCAAGGCGAAAAAACAGTTTTTTCCCACATTCTTCTTTCATTATTGGTGTTCTAACAGAAAAAAGCATTAAATTTGCAGAGTTTTCCATGTTTTATCTCCAATTTGTAAGGAAGAAGGGGATTTGAGACAAAAAACTAAAGCAAAAAGCATCTATTGCCGACAACTCAAAAGCAGTCGTACGATAGATTTCACAAAGAAATTTTTTATAAATTCTAATTTAATAAATAGAAAAGAAATGGCAGAAATGAATTTTGGCGGCGTAATCGAGAACGTTGTTACCCGCGAAGAATTTCCATTGGAGAAAGCCCGCGAAGTTTTGAAGAACGAAACTATCGCAGTTATCGGATATGGTGTACAAGGTCCTGGTCAATCAATGAACTTGCGTGACAACGGATTCAACGTAATCGTTGGTCAACGTCCAGGTAAGACATACGACAAGGCAGTAGCTGACGGATGGGTTCCAGGTGAGACTTTGTTCGGAATCGAAGAGGCTTGTCAAAAGGCAACTATCATCCAAGTTCTTCTTTCTGACGCAGCTCAAATCGAGTGCTGGCCAATGATCAAGAAGTACTTGACTCCTGGTAAGACTTTGTATTTCTCTCACGGTTTTGCTATTACTTGGAATGACCGTACAGGCATCGTTCCTCCAAAGGATGTTGATGTTATCTTGATCGCTCCTAAGGGATCTGGTACATCTCTTCGCCGTATGTTCGTTCAAGGCCGTGGTTTGAACTCTTCATACGCTATCTATCAAGACGCTTCTGGCCACGCTTGGGAGAAGGTTATCGCTCTTGGTATCGGTGTAGGTTCAGGTTACTTGTTCGAGACTACTTTCACTAAGGAGGCTACTTCAGACTTGACTGGTGAGCGTGGTTCTTTGATGGGTGCTATCCAAGGTTTGCTTTTGGCTCAATACGAGGTTCTTCGTGAGAATGGCCACTCTCCATCAGAGGCATTCAACGAGACTGTTGAGGAGTTGACTCAATCTTTGATGCCGCTCTTCGCTGAGAACGGTATGGATTGGATGTACGCTAACTGCTCTACTACTGCTCAACGTGGTGCTTTGGACTGGATGACTCCTTTCCACGACGCTATCAAGCCAGTTATGCAAAAGCTTTACAACTCAGTTATCACTGGTAACGAGGCTCAAATCTCTATCGATTCTAACTCTAAGAAGGACTACCGTGCTGGATTGGAGAAAGAGTTGGCTGCTCTTCGCGAGAGCGAGATGTGGCGTGCTGGTGCTGTAGTTCGTAAACTTCGTCCAGAGAACAACTAATCATTGTTGCTTATATAAAGAGGAAGGCGGTCCAAATGGATCGCCTTTTGATTTTATTAATAATAAATTTACTAATTGTTTGTTGAAACATACTGTTAAATAAAAGATTATGAGTGAAAAAAGAAAATCTGTTGTATGTGATTTATGCGGGGAAGAACTATTGCTGAAAGATGCAAGAAAAATCATTATTGAGTCTCGAAATAACGCCGTAAGAAGTGTCGATTTCTGCCGAGTACAAATGTATTGGAATCTTGGCAAACGAATCTTCGAAGAAGAGCAAATGGGCAAAGATCGTGCCGATTATGGCACATATTTGATAAAGAACCTTGCTGACAAACTAGAACCGGAATTCGGTAGTGGTTTTTCTGTCAGGCAATTGGAACTTTGCCGTCAGTTTTTTAGAACTTATCCAATTGCGAACACATTGTATTCGCAATTAAATTGGTCTCAATATAAGCTCCTTATAGCCATCAAAGATGAACACAAACGAGAATACTACCAATTGGAATCCGTGAACAATGGATGGACTAAAAGAGAGTTAGAGCGACAAATCAACTCACAATTGTATGAGCGACTTTTGTTAAGCAACGACAAAGAGGAAGTGCTTGCAATTGCTAGAAAGGAAAAGATTCCACAAAGTGCCGAAGAAATCATCAAAGATCCAATGGTATTAGAGTTTCTTGGTTTAGAGAAAAAAGCAGAATACTACGAAAACGATTTGGAGAATGCATTGATTGACCATTTACAGCAATTTTTACTTGAGTTAGGGAACGGATTTTCTTTTGTAGCTCGTCAGAAAAGATTTCTTATAGAGGATGATGAATATTTCGCAGACCTTGTATTTTACAATCGATTGTTGCGTTGTTTTGTTGTGATTGAAATGAAGACCGAAAAGGCGACGCACCAGGATTTAGGGCAATTGCAGATGTATGTGAACTATTTCGATAGAGAGGAGAAACTCCCAGAAGAGAATCCAACAATAGGAATTCTTTTATGCACAGCAAAAAACGACAATATGGTGAAGATGTCCCTTCCTATAGATAACAAAACCATATTAGCCAACCAATACGAGCTATATTTACCGAAAGAAAAATTGCAAGATGAAGTGTCAAAATTGGCGAAGGCAGTTCTGCTATATGAGGAAAAGAAAAAAAACAGTCATGAATAATGATCTAAAGGCGGTCCAAATGGATCGCCTTTTCTTTTATAGTCAAAACCATTTCAACGTCTGCCAATATAATGCTCGTACCACTGCCGTACAAGCTCAATCGGATGCTGAGTGCTTTTAGCGGTTTCCTCAACCGAACACCCTTTAGCAAATTCCCGACAAGCAACGCTTTCCATACTCTCCGCAACTTCCAACAAATGGCCATCTGGATCATAAATATGAACACCACGCTGCAACCAAGGATATGTTCTCACTTCATGCAACATCTCCACTTCTGGATGATTTTTTTTTAAAAAGCATCTAAATCCTCGGTTTCAAAATAGAGCTCCATATTGTTCGTCTTGAATTGCATACTATCCTTAGGGAAACCTGCAATTGGGTCAAAATTCAATTGTAACGTCAAGCCACAACTCAATGTCTTACACCAACCTAAATCACAAACCACATCTTGTCCAAAGAACTCCTTATAAAAACTAAGCGAACGATCCATATCACAGACCGCTATCAATGTTGTACTGAATTTCACACCGCTAATTTTACATCTTATTCTCCTCTTCCCCTATGAAAAGTCAGAACCGTTATTTCTCCATCACACCCTATACGAATAGGCAAAGTAGAGCCCAAACCCACATTGATATATAGAGAGCGCACCCCACTCTCATCCTTTTTCGTATATAAGCCTGCTGTTTCGTCAAACACCCATGAGGCAGGCGACCAACCAAACAAACGAATCTGAGCTGAATGCGTATGCCCACTCAATTGTAACGGTATATCCGTTTGTGGCAGCACCTCTGCATCCCAATGTGTTGGATCATGGCTAAGCAAAAAACGGAATCCTTCAGTGCCATCCATAGCCTTGGGCAAATCTCCCAAAGAAACCGTTTGATAGCCCTGCTTTTTACAGGAATGATTATCAACACCGACGACAGCTATTCGCTCATCACCTCGCTGCAAAAAGATATGTTCGTTACGCAAGAGTTTCCATCCCAAATCGGACTCCTGAAAATGAACCAATCGTCGAACCTCCGCCATTCTCTCCTCCGGTGTCTTGTATTTCCGTGAATAGATGACGAAATCATGATTTCCCAACACGGAAACCACACCATCCTTTGCCTTCAACCGTCGAAGATCATCCGCAAACGGTAAAGCCTCATCGACGCCCAATGAGATTAAATCGCCTGTAAAACATATCAAATCTGGAGACTGAGCATTCACCGAATCTACAATGGAACGTACTATTTCTGGCTTGTCATTAAACGTAGACAGGTGTAAATCTGATATATGAACGACTTTATATCCTTCAAACGATTCTGGCATGGAAGGATGAGCATAGTCGACATTTCGCACTGAAAATTGCACTCTGCCAATCCAAAAACCATACGCCATCACACTCCATGACAACAATACCAATATCAGCGCAGCCCAGCCAAAAGGAGCATACGCAAGACTAAAATGCACTATTTTTCCTATCGCCCAACCAACGAGCCATATAACATGAGTTAGTAATGCCACAACTAAAGCAATCAGCACTACCGAAACCAACATAAAACCAACCATAACAAATGAATTATTGCGTAAATATAGAAATTTATATAGGTAGAACGACATACAAAACAATCAAAAAGCACCGAAAAGTTATAAAGAATCACTTATTACTAAAAATTTGAAAACGGTGAATTTATAGAGCTCACCTAAATCACGAAAAAAAATGCAGACTATCCCAATTGGAGAGCCTGCATTTTATTCTTTTTAAAGAACCTTTCAGTCAAAAGTGATTTTACGATTCACGTCATACGAAAGTCTATCTCCATTCAAGCAAAGGAACGAAGGCAAATTATTAAGATACAATTGGCCAGTCCCTAAACCCTGAGGCATTGCCACGCCTTTCCTATATGTCCATTGAGCAATAGCATTGAGACCGATGTTCGACTCCAAGGCGGAAGTAATCCACCAACCTATGTTTTGTTCGTTGGCAAGAGAAATCCACTCGTCCGTGCCACAGAACGCACCATGAAGACTCGGTTTCAAAACAATGAATTGAGGCTTGATTTCTTGCAACAAGCGTATCTTATCCTCTTTCTCAAAAACACCAATCAACTCCTCATCCAAAGCGATAGGCAATGGCGTATTCTTACACAAATCAGCCATTTCGCTCCAATTTCCAGCCTTGATAGGTTGCTCAATAGAATGCAAATCCAATTTAGAGAGCACATCCAATTTTTTCAATGCATCCTCTGTGCTAAATGCGCCATTAGCATCCACTCTCAATTCTATGTCGGAACGCGAAAATTCGGAACGGATGGCACGAAGCATCTCCACCTCCTGGTCGAAATCGTGGGCTCCGACCTTCAGTTTTATGCAAGAGAAGCCTGCTTCAATCTTCGAACGCACTTGGGCAATCATCTGTTCCTTAGGCCCCACCCAAATCAACCCATTAATCTTGATGTCACCCTTGCCTTGGGTGAAGTCGGAAGGGAACGGACGCATAAGGCACCCATTCTCCAAATCAGCAAAGGCCGTCTCCAAGCCAAAAACGATGGACGGATAACGCTTGAATTTATCTTTGTAAGTATCCTTATAATCGTTGATGTTCCAGCACAAATCGGCCAGAACCTTCTCGTATTCAGGCACATCATCCGCACTCAAACCTTTAAACAGAGCCGCCTCGCCCAATGCACATTTGTCTGGTTTGTCAGCATCCATCAAACGGATTATATACGTCAGTTTTTGCGTCAAGACTCCTCTGGATGTCCAACTTGGCGTCTTAAAATCCAACGTAAAAGGGGTAAATGAACAATGTAACATAATCAAGGGAATTTAGGGAATTGCTTAAAGTTTGGCTTGCGCTTCTCCAAGAAGGCGTTCTTTCCCTCTTGTGCCTCGTCCATCATATAGAACATGAGCGTTGCATCTCCTGCAAACTCCATCAGACCATGCTGGCCGTCCAACTCGGCATTCAAACCTCGCTTAATCATACGGATGGCCATCGGGCTGCGTTGCATGATGGTTTCGCACCACTCCACTGTCTCATCTTCCAATTGGTCGAAAGGAACAACCTTGTTGACCATGCCCATCTCTTCGGCCTCCTTGGCAGAATATTGACGGCAAAGGAACCAAATCTCGCGAGCCTTTTTCTGGCCCACACAGCGAGCCAAATAAGAAGAACCGAACCCAGCATCGAAACTGCCCACCTTAGGGCCTGATTGACCAAAAATAGCGTTTTCCGATGCGATTGTCAAGTCACACACCAAATGGAGGACATGTCCGCCACCGATAGCATAACCGTTCACCATCGCAATAACAGGTTTGGGCAAAGAACGAATTGCTTTGTGAAGATCCAAGACATTCAAACGAGGGACACCACCATCGTCGATGTAACCGCCACGACTCTTTACACGTTGGTCACCACCCGCACAGAAAGCCTTGTCACCAGCTCCCGTCAAAACCACCACGCCGATTTCTGGCGTTTCGCGGCAAATATTCATTGCATCCAACATTTCACGATTGGTTTGCGGGCGGAAAGCGTTTCGCACCTCTTCCCTATTGATTGTAATCTTGGCAATACCTTCATAGTATTCAAACTTGATGTCTTGGTACTCCTTGATTGTTGACCATTCTCTTTTTGACATAATTTTTAATTAAGAATTAAGAGGTAAGAATTAAGAGTTGGGGCGACCCTACTTACTTCATGTTCCTACTACCCCAAGTCCCAAAGGGCTAAACAAAAGAGGTAAGCAATACGCCACCTCGACAAAACAAAATTAGTAAAAACCTTCCAACGCACCCATAAAACAAGACATAAAAAAGGGATGACCGAAGCCATCCCTTCCGAAATATATCGTCAATTAGATTATTTCTTGATGATTGCAGCAGCAACACCGTTTGCAGAAGCAACGCGAACTACATAAACACCCTCAGCAAGACCTGAGATATTTACGCTGTTACCGTTAGCAGAAGCAACGATAGCACCGTTCAATGCGATAACCTCTACGTTAGTTGCGTTCTCAGCAGCAACTACAACGTCACCGTCAACATAAACCTCAGCAGCAGGAGCAGCAGAGAAGTCAGCAACGTCGTTACCAGCAGCCTTACCATAGAATGGAGCCAAGTCGATAGCAGCTTGAGAAATCAACACTTGGTTAACCAAAAGTGCAATAGCGCAATCGTCTGATTGGAACTTCAAAGTGAACTTAGTTGCACCAGCAGGAACTGCTACGTCACCGATAGCCCACTCCCATTGTGACTTTCTTACGTATGTAGGGAATACAGCAACCTCATCACCATTGTCGAAGATAGCCTTAACTGTCAATGGTCTCTCAGCTGGAGTCTCAGCCAAACCATCCCAAACCTCTTGGTTATCAGATGTAACATCAGACTTAACCATTGCGTGAACAGCCAAATTTGTTGCACCAGCAGGAATTGCGATATCGTCGATAGAGAACCAAGCCATTGCTTGTGAGCATTTAACTGCGTGAGCGGCCTCAGTTGCAGGAACCTGAGAATCATCCCAAGGCTTATTCCAGATACGAGTTGAGTTGATAGTCTTCTTTCCTACAGAGAATGTAGCACCACTCTTCCACTTGAAATCACCAGAAAGTTTACCAACATCCGACCAAACGTTAGACATTCTTGGAGAGAAGTCCTCTGCGAAGAATGGGAACTCACCTGCAGCGTGGAATGACAACTCCTCGATGTATGCTGGTTCATCAGCGATGTCAGCAGTACCTGCCTCACGAGCGTAACCCATTACGAAGCTGTTAGCCTCTTTCAAGAAAGAAGGAGCAATCATATACAACTCCTTGCTAACCCAGTCACCACCGTTCTCGATTGACTCATACGCAGCTTGAACGTTGAACATATAGTCCATGTAGTTCAATGACATTGAGTCAGCAACAGCTGAAAGTCCGAAGAAGAAAGCTGGCTTTGTTCCATCGTTTGCAGAACAGTTAACCAATGCCTTGTAAGTATTGTGACCCTCTGTTGAATCTGCTGCGAATGGGATACGATACTTCAAAGTCATCACCCAAGTCTTAGACAAATCAAGTGGAGCTGCAGACAAATCGAAACGAACGTCCTTGTAATTTGCACCGTGGCGGTACTCAGCTACGTTCTTACCATCGAATGTTTGGCCACATACCAATGTATCGTAAGCCTCAGTCTCAACTGGAGCATATGGGCGTTGAACGATACCGTCAGCCAACTTACCATCCTTGATCACATAATAACGTGCCTCCTCTGCTGATGCAGAAAGAGCAGCACCCAAAGAAAGTACTGAAAAAGCGAGTAAACTTTTTTTCATCTTTTACACTAATTTAAGTTTATACTAATTTTAATTGATTCCTCTTGTTTACAAAAATCGTGCTAATTAACGACTTTTTTCGCACATACGGAAAATGTTCGACATCTTTTTTTTGTCTTTCACCTTAAAATTAACCAAAGACTAACAATAATTAAGAATTATGAATTAAGAATTATGAATTATCGCCTGAAGATAACGTCAATGATGCACCGCGCAGGAACAATCCCTTGTGGTAGCCCTTGGCGATTTTTTGCCCGAACCTCACCAACGAAAAATCCCTCTTTTTTTTGAAAAGCCAAATCAATCTTTTAATTTTGCAAAGATTAGGCATTAACCAATAGCCTATACCATATTTATTATAAGATCTGGATGATTCATCCATAAATATTTTATTGGATAATGGAGAATAACAAAAAACAAAATCTCGAAACAATTTGCGTCCAAGCAGGTTGGGCACCAAAAAACGGAGAGCCTCGCGTTCTTCCTATTTACCAAAGCACAACATTCAAATATGATAATACCGAGCAAATGGCCGACTTGTTCGACCTAAAGGCTTCTGGTTATTTCTATACACGTTTACAAAATCCAACTAACGATGCTGTTGCAGCAAAAATCACAGCATTGGAAGGTGGTGTGGCTGGTATGCTTACATCTTCTGGTCAAGCTGCCTCTTTCTACGCAATTTTCAACATTTGTGAGGCAGGCGACCACTTCGTCTCTTCTTCTACTATCTATGGTGGAACATTCAACTTGTTCGCTGTAACCATGAAGAAGTTCGGCATCGACTGCACATTCGTAGATCCAGATGCCAGCGAAGAAGAAATTGCAAAGGCTTTCCGTCCTAACACAAAGGCTTTGTTCGGAGAGACAATTGCCAACCCTGTGTTGAGCGTATTGGACATCGAGAAGTTCGCCCGCATCGCTCACTCTCACGGTGTGCCTCTAATCGTAGATAACACTTTCCCTACCCCAATCAACTGCCGTCCTTTTGAATTCGGCGCTGACATCGTAACTCACGCCACTACTAAATATATGGACGGACACGCCTCTAACGTAGGTGGTTGCATCGTCGATAGCGGCAACTTCGATTGGGAAGCTCACAAGGACAAATTCCCTGGTTTGACTGAACCAGATCCATCTTACCACGGATTGGCCTATACAAAGGCATTCGGCAAAAACGCATACATTACCAAAGCTACTGTTCAATTGATGCGCGACCTTGGTTCCATCCAAGCTCCTCAAAACGCATTCTTGTTGAACCTCGGTTTGGAGAGTCTCCATCTTCGCGTTCCTCGTCACTGCGAAAACGCTCAAAAAGTGGCAGAATATCTCGAAAAGAACGACAAAGTAGCATGGGTTAACTATAGCGGTCTAAAATCAAGTAAGTACCACGCTTTGGCACAAAAGCAATTCACCAACGGTCAATCTTGTGGCGTTGTCACATTCGGATTGAAAGGCGATAGAGAGCGTGCCATCCGTTTCATGGACAACTTGAAGTTGGCTTGCATCGTCACTCACGTAGCCGACGCCCGCACTTGTGTGCTCCACCCAGCAAGTCATACTCACCGCCAATTGTCTGACGAACAATTGATCGAAGCCGGTGTTCGTCCAGACTTGATCCGTTTCTCAGTCGGCATCGAAAATGTCAACGACATCATCGCCGACATCGAGCAAGCATTGGAGAAATAATTCCATAACATTTCAAGGTGGTAAGTCGATCCGACAACAAAGGGCAACTTACCACTTTTTTTATGTTTCCGTTGCGTTTGGAGAGGTGAATACCAACGGGCCCCAATTCATAATTCATAATTCTTAATTCAATTCTTCGTGTCGAAATTCAGTTTTAAGTATTTGAAAAATTTTGTCGTCCGTTTGTTTACAGACGAAGAGTTCAAAAAGAAAGTGGGAGATGTCATTTTCAATCCTGACTCTCCTATCGGAAAATTGTTTGACATTTGCTTGATGGGATTCATCATTCTCAGCGTAATCATCGTCATAGCAGAGAGTCTGATTCCCGTTAGATTTACGCCCTACCTTCACGTTTTAGAGTGGGTGTTCACCATTTTCTTTAGTTTAGAATATGCGTTAAGACTCTATTGTGCCGAAAATAGGCACAAATACGCATTTAGTTTTTTTGGCGTTATAGACTTGCTGGCCATCCTTCCAACCTATCTGAGCTTCTTCATACAAGGAGCGCACGGCTTGATGGTCATCCGAATATTCCGTATCATCAGAGTCTTTCGTGTATTCAAACTATTTAGCTTTTTATCCGAAGGGAATATGCTGCTGCAATCCCTAAAAGAGAGCAGCAAGAAAATTATCGTATTCTTCTTATTCGTACTTCTTCTTGCCATTTCGATAGGTACGATTATGTATCTAATTGAAAACGGAGAACCAGACTCAAGTTTCACCAGCATACCGAAAGGAATCTATTGGGCTGTCGTGACGATGACAACCGTAGGCTACGGAGACGTGACGCCGGTCACCGCCTTGGGTCAATTTTTGTCAACCGTCGTAATGCTGTTAGGCTACACCATTTTGGCCGTACCAACAGGTATCGTTTCGGCGTCCATGATCAACCAAAACCAAAAAGACCCCGGTCAGGTTTGTCCTCATTGCCACAAAGTGGGTCACGACGTCAACGCAATATTCTGCAAACATTGCGGACAGCAATTGGACAAGAAGGAGACTGCAAGAATCGACGACGACAAACGAACGCAAGAAGGGGAAATCATTGAGTAGAGACGGTGTGCACACCGTCTCTACACCAATCGCCCCCCAAGAGGCAACGCCCCGGTACGTAAAAGCATAATCCGAACAGGGCTATGTCAAATTAAGAATTATCGTCTGGCAAAAACGGCGATGAATCGCACATCATTATGGAAAAAAGCAGAATGTTACCCATAAAGAGCGCCTACAATTTCCGAGATTTAGGCGGATACATTGGTGCAGGAGGGAAAAGCGTCCGTTGGAGGACAATTCTTCGCTCCAGTGATTTTCACGAGCTTTCAGAAGAAGACGCATCCTACTTGGCGTCCATTCCGCTATGCACCATTGTGGATTTCAGGTCGAAGGACGAGGTGAAATTATTGCCCGACCATCCCATCAAGAGCGTGAAGAACGCCTACAACCTCGACATTGACGCAGGCAATTTAGTACCAGGGCTAACAAAACTCATCGAGGACCGCACCTTGGCCGACGAAGCAAAAATGGAACAAGCCATGGAGATGATGCGCGGAATGTACCGCCGTTTGGTGAAGAATCACACAGACGCCTACGGGAAACTTTTCGAACTCTTGCAATCAGGCAATGACGCCCCTCTCCTCTTCCACTGTACGGCGGGGAAAGACCGCACCGGCATGGCCGCAGCCTTGATCCTAACCTCGTTAGGCGTGGATCGGGATACCATCTACAAAGATTACCTCATGACCAACGAGGCCTTGCAAGGCAAATACGACCACCTCAACCACTTAGGCATTATCGTAACGCTCTTCAAGACCGTCTATCGGGAGTTCTTGGAGTCCGCCTTTGCGCTAATGGAAGAGGAATGTGGAAGCACGGAAGCCTTCTTGCAACAAAAATTAAATGTTGACTTGCAACGGATGCAATCGCTCTATTTAATATAAACCAAAGGAAATCAATCACTTATTTAAACAAATCAATTTCTTAACAAATCCTAACCAATTTAAAAAAAAACGATTTACGTTCTTTTTTAAGGATTTCGTTGCTGAAAAAGAAAAAAAAATGTAGTTTTGTCGTGCTTATACCCAAAATGTAGCCGGATGCTATGGTATGGATGAATAAAGTGAAAGGTGAACATGATGAGGGAGGAAGCAGGGTTGTCTATGTATTCGATATCAGCTTTGGAGTAAGCGCTATTCAAAAAAGAAACTTTTAATAACTATTTTAATAACTCAAAATTTGGAAAAAATGAAGAAATTTTTCTCAATTTTAGCTACAGCTGCTTTGGCTACGTCAATGACAGCTACAGCTGGAGCAAACGACAACTATATTGAAAAATATGGTCGTTTGAAATTGGTCGGAAAGCAACTTTCCAGCGAGAGCGGTGAAGCCGTTATGTTGAGAGGTTGGTCTTCTTTCGGTTGGATGTCTAACTGGGGAGACTGTCACAGCAAGGGCCACTTGGAGCAAATGAAGGCTTGGGGTGCAAACATCTATCGTGGTGCTATGTACGTTGAAGAGGGTGGTTACAACAACAACAAGTCTGGTTACATTCAACAAACTAAGACTTTCATCGACCAAACTGCAGAGTTGGGTATGTACTACCTTTGCGACTGGCACGTGTTGACTCCAGGTAACCCTAACGATTGGGCTTACAACGATGCTCAAACTTACTTCAACGAGATTTCTGGCTACGTTAAGCAAAAAGGTTACAAGCACGTACTTTACGAGATCTGTAACGAGCCTAACGGTTGTTCTTGGAATGACATCAAGACATACGCTGACAAGGTGTTGCCTACAATCCAACAAAACGACCCAGGTGCTTGCGTTGTCGTAGGTACTCCTCAATGGGACCAAAACATCAACGAGGCACAAGCTGACCCTATCACTAAGTACAGCGGTTTGAACTTGCTTTATTCATTCCACTACTACTCATGTTCTCACCAACAATTCCTTTCTCGTTTGGAGAACGCTGCAAGAGTAATCCCTTGCTTCATCTCTGAGTGGGGTGTTGCGGACTTCTCTGGTGGTGAAGGAACTCGTGATGTTGCTCAATCTTGCTACACAAGTGCAGATCAATTGATAAACATTGCCAACGGTTCATCTGGCCAAAAAATCAGCTGGTGCGCATGGTCATTCGGTGAGAAGAACGAGCAAGCTTCTTCTTTGATATCTTGTGGTTCTATGGAGCTTTCTCCTACAGGTAAGAAGATCGTTGAGTTGTTGGGTGGTGACCCTGAGGTTAAGCCAGTTGTTTCAGCTTGTTACGAGAACACTTGCCAAGAGGTTCCTGGTATCGTTGACCTTGGTAAGTACGATACTAACCCAGAATCTAAGAACGAAGACATGGGCTTCGGTAAGGTTCCTGGTACAAACACTTACGTAGGTAATGGTGAAGGTGTTGTATACCACGAGGAGAACACTGTAGAAGACGAGGTAAACGATCGTTCAAAGTGTAACGGTGCATACAAGTGGGCTGGTGACGACTTCGCATTCCGTCAAGATGAGTGTGTTGACGCATCTGGTTGCTACGGTCTTACAAACACTGAGGGATGGCACAACTTGGGTTACATCGAACCAGGTGAGTGGATCATCATCACTTTGGATGTTAAAGAGCCTGGTTACTATGCATTGAAAGCTCTTTGTAACCCTACAACACACCAATACTTCGGTGTAGGTTCAGTTTCTTACAACTGCAACTTGTTGGTTGACATGACTAACGACGAGGAGCTTGATGGTATCGCATTTTCAACAACTATGGAAAGTCAAGGTAATGACAACTGGAAGTATTGGGCTTGGCACGATCCTGTAAGCAACCTTGACGACGAGGATGACGCAAGCAACTATGCTGTATTGTTCAAGGAGGCAGGTAAGCACCAAGTTAAGATCTCTTTCATGACAGGTATCGATGTTAAAGCTGCTGGTGACCTAGGTCCACTAGAATTCACTAAGGTTAAGGCTTACAATGGTCCTGGTTATAAGAAGGGATCTACAAATGTTGTTGACAACGCTATTTCTAGCAGCCTTGTTTACCCTAACCCAAGCAACGGTTCATTCGCAGTTGCTGAGGCTGGTGAGTTGACTATCACTAACATGGTTGGTGAGGTTGTTTACTCTGCTAATGTTGCTGCTGGCGTTGAAATCAACACTGGTTTGGCAGCTGGTAACTACATTGCAACAGTTAAGACTGCTGACGCAGTTAAGGTTGCTAAGATTGTTATCAAGTAATCTAAAACAGATTTGATATAATCTTTGAGGGGAGGACGAAAGTTCTCCCCTCTTTTTTTTGCCTTGCCCCACGGACATGGATGGGCCTTGCCCTCACGGACATTGAATGAAGCCTTGCCTTTACGGACATTGAATGGAACCTTGCCCTCACGGACAAGGCTATGGAGTGTCGCGCTTTCAGCACTGGGACGTGATGCGGCTCGAGAGAATTTCATAATTCTTAATTCACATAATGGAGCCTTGCCTTTACAGACAAGGCTAGTGGGTGCCGCGCTTGCAGCGCTCGGAAGAAAGACGATGTATGATGCCTCTGCCCTATCGGACTATGCTGTCGAATAGGAGACATTGCCAATGGGCGGTGCACGAAAAAATTCTTAATTCTTAATTACCATAGCCCTACCGGACTATGCTATTATGTATCGGGGCGGTGCCCCTGAAGGGCGATTGGTAGAGAGACGGTACGCACACCGTTTCTACTGAGAAAAAATTCTTAATTCTTAACTCTTAATTCTTAATTCATTACTACCTTTGCATATTATAATAAATTCGAGACAAATTTGATGGGACTAATTGAAGAAATAAAAAGAAGACGTACATTTGCTATCATCAGTCACCCCGACGCAGGTAAGACAACTTTGACCGAAAAATTGTTGCTTTTCGGAGGTGCCATTCACATTGCAGGTGCTGTAAAATCAAACAAGATAAAGAAAACCGCGACTTCCGACTGGATGGAAATCGAGAAACAACGTGGTATCTCCGTTGCAACCTCCGTCATGGCTTTTGACTACAACGGCTACAAAATCAACATTCTCGACACACCAGGACACCAAGACTTCCAAGAGGACACATTCCGCACGCTCACCGCTGTCGATAGCGTTATCATCGTGGTTGACTGTGCAAAGGGAGTCGAGGCTCAAACCCGCAAGTTGATGAACGTGTGCCGTATGAGAAATACGCCCGTCATTGTCTTCGTAAACAAAATGGACCGTAATGGTAACAACCCGTTCGACCTTATGGACGAATTGGAAAAAGAGCTCAACATTCACGTGCGTCCACTCTCCTGGCCTATCAACCAAGGAGATAAATTCAAAGGTGTATACAACATCTACGAACGTAAACTCAACCTATATACTCCGAACAAACAAATCATCACAGAGAACATTGAGTTCAAAGACATCAATAGTCCTGAGTTGGAGAAGCACATTGGCGAGGAAGATGCTCAACAATTGCGCGACGATTTGGAATTAATAGACGGCGTCTATCCGGATTTGAACATTGACGACTATTTGGCTGGCCAAATCGCCCCTGTATTCTTCGGTAGTGCATTGAACAATTTCGGCGTGAAAGAGTTGTTGGACTGCTTCTGCGAAATCGCGCCAAGCCCGCAACCAACACAAACCGTTGAACGAGAGGTGAAACCAGAAGAGGAAAACTTCTCAGGCTTCGTCTTCAAGATTCACGCCAACATGGATCCCAACCACAGAAGCTGTATCGCCTTCGTAAAAATCTGTTCGGGAAAATTCGAGCGAAACGTAAACTACAAGCATGTTCGCCACAACAAGCTGCTCAAATTCTCAAGCCCTACTTGCTTCATGGCTCAAAAGAAAGAGACCGTGGACGAGGCTTGGCCAGGCGACATCGTCGGATTGCCTGACTCTGGAGGCACATTCAAAATCGGAGATACGCTAACATCTGGCGAAAACATTCACTTCAAGGGACTACCAAGTTTCTCTCCTGAAATGTTCAAATACATCGAAAACGACGACCCGATGAAGGCAAAACAACTCAACAAGGGCATAGAACAATTGATGGACGAAGGTGTGGCTCAATTATTCACCAACCAATTCAACGGAAGAAAAATCGTCGGAACGGTTGGTCAACTTCAATTCGAAGTCATCCAATACCGTTTGCTCCACGAATACAACGCTCAATGTCGCTGGGAACCTATCAACCTTTATAAAGCGTGCTGGGTAGAGAGCGATGACAAAGAAGAGTTGGAGAACTTCAAAAAGAGAAAATATCAATATATGGCAACCGACAAAGAGGGTCGAGACGTCTTCTTGGCAGATTCCGGCTATATTCTACAAATGGCTCAATCTGATTTTCCTAAGATCCGTTTCCACTTCTCTTCTGAATTCTAATAGATTATGGAAGTAGGTCAATCTTATACACAAACCATCACCGTTCGCGAACAAGACTCTGCTGTTGCTCTTGGTTCGGGCGGTTTGAACGTATTCGGAACACCTGCCATGATTGCATACATGGAAGGCACTGCTTTGACAATGGTAAAGAATGATTTGCCAGAAGGCAGCGATACAGTAGGTATTGAAATCAACGTGAAACACTGCAAGGCTTCGGCCATCGGTTCAAAAATCACCTTCACTGCAACCATCACAGAGATCGATGGTCGCAGAATTGCCTACGCTATAGAGGCAAAAGATGAGAAAGGCGACCTTATTGGATCAGCCGACCATCAACGCTTCGTGGTTGACAAGGAACGTTTCATGAGCAAATTGAAATAACACGTTATGAGAATCGACATATTATCCGCCGTACCCGAATTGTTAGACAGCCCTTTAAACCACTCCATTCTAAAAAGGGCTCAAGCGAAAGGATTGGCTGAAATCGTTGTCCACAACATCCGCGATTATACGCTTGACAAACATAAGAAAATTGATGATTACGCCTTCGGTTTTAGTTCCGGAATGGTTATGCAAATCGAACCGATAGACCGACTAATCACTCATTTGAAAGAGCAACGCGAATATGACGAGGTCATCTACACCTCTCCTGACGGGGAGATGTTTAACCAAAAAATGGCCAATAGCATGTCGCTTCTCAACAACGTCATCGTTCTCTGCGGACACTACAAGGGCATCGACCATCGCATCCGTGAACATTTGATCACACGCGAAGTTTCTGTTGGCGATTTCGTATTGACGGGAGGAGAATTGGCCGCTTGCATCATGACCGACGCCATAGTCCGACTGATTCCTGGCGCAATGACCGACGAACAATCAGCCCTTTCAGACTGTTTCCAAGACGACCTCTTGGCTCCGCCTGTCTATTCCCGTCCTGCAGAATATAAGGGTTGGAAAGTCCCTGAGATTCTACTATCGGGCAACGAACGAAAAATCAAAGATTGGGAATACGAGCAAGCCCTTGAACGTACTAAGTTGCTAAGGCCCGATTTGTTGAAATAACAAAATCAATGAGAAAATAAATTTGATAGGGTGTAAACCATATCCTAAACATTTTACGTAGGATAGGGTTTACACCCTATCCTATGGAATGTCGTCCTTTCAGGACTATGAATGATTGGAAGTGCGAAGTGTTTGATTTCTCAACTCTTAATTCTTAACATTGGTGTCCGCTAAACCTTTTGAACTGACATAAAAAAAAGGTTGTGCTCTATTATGTGACCGATAACACACAAGGTTAATCCCCTAACGGGGAATCGGCTTGTTCAACGCATTGTGATTCTACCGACATTAAACGCCTAACGGCGTAATGTAACCGACCTTCCTTTTGGGATTATATATTAATGAAAATCAAACAAATATCTAAATCATTGCTGTCCGGTAAAAGTTTTTAGTTAGAAATATTTAGGCTGAATTCGGAATCCGAATTCAGCCTTTTTCGTTTACTTTGTTTTCACTACAAAAATCCCATAAACGATGAGCAATAGTACACATTTCAACGGACTTTACCATCTCTTTTCGATTGAGGGGGTTGTTTTTCAAAACTCCAGTCCGCTACGCGTATTTATAGGCATAGCGGACTGGAGTTTTATGCTTTTTAATTTTTAGCGGACAGCAATACTTTTATATAGACCTCCTTGCCTTCACTGACAAGGCTATGGGGTGTCGCGCTTGCAGTGCTCGAAAAGAGGACGATGGTAACATTAATGGTGCCTTGCCTTTACAGACAAGGCTATTGAGTGTCGCACTTGCAGTGCTCGGAAGTAGGGCGATGGATACGACACAACACTATCGACGACGTTATTAGGTAGCGGACGTTGCCAATGAATGGTACCTTAATTCTTAATTCTTAACTCTTAATTCTTAATTCTTAATTTTCAATTCATACGCGGGAAATCACCAATTCCAAAACCATAGCAGACTTCTGCTCGGCGAAGAAGATTGGCAATATTTCAGCGAGCGATTTCCTACTATCTGCACGCATATACCCCACTCCATAGGCGGCCGCCAGTTTGGCTATATCGACATGATGTGGAGTTTCAAAATAATCTTGCATTTCTGGCAATGTCGGTGGTCCAGCCAAACGACGGAAAATACCACCACCACCATTATTTACCACCACAATTTTCAATTTAGAAGTAAGAAAATCATTCCATAAAGCATTGCTATCATACAAGAAGCTGATGTCGCCACTCAATAAGATGGTCGTTCCATCATTGGCGGCAGAGAACCCCACGGCTGTCGACGTAGCCCCATCAATTCCACTCGTTCCCCTATTAGCAAAGAAACGAACCTGCTGATGCCAAGGGAACCGTTGACCCAAACGGACACTCAATCCATTGCTAAGATGCACAAAGACCTTTTCTGGCAAAGCATTCATCATCATTTCAAAGGCCACATTTTCATTCCACTTGGAAGAAGCCATCGCTTGCTTTTGATTTGTCAAAGCCTCCTCCATTCTGCATTTCACCTTTTCGGCATAATCCGAAGAGGCAAGAGAATGCTCATATAATTGTTGGAAAAAGACAAAAGGCTCTACGTCAATTCGATCCGTCAAACAACGGAACGTGTCGATATTCCACTCCTCCACGCCAACATGCCAATGAGCGACGGGCTGATGCTTGCGGAAAAATAGTTTAGCCGACTTAGAGACAATAGCCCCGCCTATCGTGATCAACAAATCTGGAACAAACTCTAAAACTTCGTTTTCACCAATCGCAGAGAAGAACAACTCAGGCTGATTGACCGTTTCAGCAGAACAAACGTTTGAAATAGGTTCTGCCACGACAGCCGCGATTCCCACTTTGGAGAATTGAGCCAACAAGGCACGCAGCGGTTCCTCGTCGTGCATAAAACCCGCCAATATCAAAACACGCTTGGCCTGATTGAATTGCAGCGCATAATGCTCCACGACAGAAGCATCCAAACGCAAAGGTGCAGAGACGGCCGCAGAACGGATTACACGTTCCATGCCGCAATCGGCATCACACAAGCCATAAAGCGGCTCAGAAAGCGGCACATTGATATGAACGGGAGCCTTCCTTCCGCTCATGGCCGTCACCATCGCTTCATTAATCATTCGATTAGCATACCAACGAGCATCGCCCTCTTCTGTCATTGGCAACTGATAAGTTCGCTTGACAAAATTAGCCAAGGCCCCCTCTTGACGAATGGTCTGACTATCGTTCTGGTCAATCCACTCTTTAGGTCGATCGGCAGAAACAACGATTAACGGAACGGACTGATAATAGGCCTCGGCAACGGCAGGAGACAAATCAAGCAAGGCTGTGCCCGAAGTGCAAACCACCACTACAGGTCGAGAAGTAGCCAACGCCACGCCTAAGGCAAAAAAGCCGGCACTACGCTCGTCCACCACTACTCTACACTTCAGTCCGGGCATTCTGTTAAAAGCCACCGACAATGGAGCATTACGAGAACCTGGCGATAAAACGACATCGGTCACTCCGTGCGCCGCACAAAGTTCCGCCAACATCCGAACAATTCCTTTATCCGTTGTTTCCATATATATTTCTTATTTTAGGCCTACAAAATAGCCCATCGTCTTTGATTTCAAAAGTGTTTCGTTCCACTCGTCCTCGGGTTCGGAATCCTTCATAATTCCACCACCGACAAACAATTCGGCAACATCCGCATACAAGCGCATAGATCTAAGATTAACATAAAAGTCGAAATCACCGTCCGCCACAGGGCCTAAAAAGCCCGAATAGAAACTCCTATCAATGCTCTCCGTCGCCTTTATAAGTTGCATAGCAGAGTCCTTGGGATAGCCACAAACAGCTGGCGTAGGATGCAACGCAGCCAACAACGGTATAGCAGCACCTTCTTCGGACAATAGCGCCGAAAAAATCGTCTTCAAGTGACATACATTCCCTGCAGAGACTGAAATCGGCCCATTCTTCTGCATATTCCGCACATTAAACGCTTGCAGAACATCCTCCACATAACGAACCACCATCGCCTGTTCTTCGGAATTCTTGGCCGACCATGTGGACAACGAACTGGACATTGTTCCTGCCAAAGCAACCGTCTCTATCCTATCGTCATTCTTTCGCAAAAGCAACTCTGGCGTGGCTCCCATCCATAAACCTTGGTTAGGCAAATAGACACAATAGACAAAAGCATTGCTACACTCCTCCAGTATATTTCGATAGGCAGCCGCCCAATCAAAATCCTTTACCAAGGAGGCCACTATATTTCGGGAGAAGACCACCTTCCCCGCCTTGCCATTCCGAATGGTTTCTATCAAACGATTCACACGCTCCAGATAGTCCGCCTTTTGCATCATAGACGGAGAAGCATAGTTATGCAAAGATTGATTAGGAAGGGAGGATAAGTATGTCGTTAAATCTTCGGAGATTTTCTCTCCTTCCATTCTAAAATCTTCCTTTATGAAATAGGCCGAAGCACCATCACCAAACAAGAACGGTGCAACAAAAAATCCTTTTTGATTGAGTTTCAACGACTTAAAACCAACAACCACCTCCACATCTGACGCACGCTGCACTCCAACGACAAACTTACTTGACGAAGGAAAGCGGTAAGAAAAAAACGGAACGTTCTTTTCATGACAAATATGTAGAAGGTCCGTCCAATTCATAACACAAAAAGATCAACTGAAACCAACACCGCAAAGACCAACATATTTCTGGAAGTCTCGCCTATCAACGAATTCAACGCAAAACCTTCTCGTATGGCTGACAATTTTCGCCAAGTAGCTATATGCAATAAGGAGTAAACCAAAATAGACGAACCTAAAAGTGACAGATTATAGGAGAATGGACGATTGGACTCAACAAACAAAATGCCGAAAGCTAACAAAGCAGCCATCAAGCCAGAAATAAGATATAGATAACGGCCGAAAGCCTCGCCGAAAAGCACAACCACCGTTCGCTTACCTGACTTCTTATCTGTATCTCTATCTCTATAATTATTGAGAATCAAAAGAGTATTCACCACGACGCCTGTCATCAAGCCAATAACAGTAACTAAAAGAGACCAATCAAGCCATTGCACATAGCACGTGAAGCCCACAGCCACGATTCCGAAGAAGATGACAACGGCAAGATCGCCCAGTCCGTTATAAGCCAAAGGGAAAGGGCCGGACGTATAGAAGTAAGCGAAAACTGCACAAAAGGCACCTACCCAAATCATCTCCCAGCCTGCATAGAGAATCAAGGAAGAACCCACCAAACAAGCCAAAGCCACCACAAAGAAAATGCCTTTCTTCATGGCCGAAGGTGTAATCCAACCTTGCGCTGTGGCACGTTGCGGACCAAGACGGTCTTCGCCATCACTACCTTTCAAAAAATCATACAAGTCATTGATGAGATTCGCTGCCACCTGCATCATCATTGCAAAGAAAAGACAAGCCAACGCAGGCACCAATTGAAAAGATTCATAGTGAAACGCCAACGCAGAGCCAACAGCCACAGGAGCCACAGCCGCCGCTAATGTTTTAGGGCGAGATGCCAACGCCCATGCTTTCAACGAATTAACCTTTACTTCCATTATCTTTCAAATCTTATACAAAAATAAGAAATTAACTCTTAATTCTTAATCCTTAACTCTTAATTCTTATCGCCATCATTCCGCCAAACATCAACCCTCCATTCAAAAGCAACATTTCGTAGCCCATCTTATAGCCACAACTATTCACAAGCCAAGCATCAATCGCATAGGTCAACAAAGGCGCGGCGAGAGCTATGTAGGGCAAAATCTTGAGACGGACATTCCAACGAGTGAATAGGCCGAACGCAAATAGTCCTAACAACGGCCCATACAAATAAGAGACTAATGTGTAGATCAAATTGATAGCACTGCTCTCTTTGAACGAATAGAACAATAACGAGCAAAGAACCAACATAACTGAAAAACCGACATGAATAAACAATCGAGCACGACCAACCCATTTGCCATCCTTGCCTTCCCATCCCGCCACATCAACCATGGCTGAAGTCGTAAGCGAGGTCAATGCCGAATCCGCACTTGAGAAGGCGGAGGCAACCATGCCAATCAAAAAGCACCCCATCACCAATGGCCCTGCACAACGAGCAAAGGCCGGAAGCAACTCATCGCCAGAGACAGGGACAACCATGCCTTCCTGAGAGAAAAAGGCCAAGACCAAAACGCCCAATGCCAAAAAGAGCATATTCACAGGGACAAAAGCCGCCCCATAGACCAACATATTCTTTCTTGAAGAGTGTAAATCTTTGCAAGAGAGATTCTTCTGCATTAAATCTTGATCAAGTCCTGTCATCACGATTACCACAAACACACCGCTCAAAAACTGCTTGAAAAAGTTGCGTGGAGAGACCCAATCATTCCAAACGAACATTCGTGAGTAGTCACTCTCATAGACCAATCGAGTTGCCGAACAGACATCCAAATTGAGAGACGAGACTACATTGGCCAACAACAAAACCAACGCCAACAACAAGAAGAAGGTCTGCACAAAATCCGTCCATACAATCGTTTTTATGCCGCCTCGATAGGAATAAAACCATATCACACAAACAACAACAATCAACGAAAGCGTGAAAGAGAGTCCATACTCATCCAACAAAAGACGTTGCAAAACCAAAACTGCAACATACAATTTGGCCGCAGAGCCAAACAATTTGGAAATCATAAAGAACATTGCACCCGTACGTCTTGCCGAAAGTCCGTAACGGTGTTCCAAATAACCATAGATACTGGTGAGGTTCATCTTGTAATAGAGCGGCAACAACAAATAGGCCACCACCAAATAACCGAAAAAGAAACCAATGCACATCTGTATGTAGGAAAATCCCGTAGATTCCACCCACCCCGGCACTGAGACAAAAGAAACACCCGAAATGGAAGCTCCCACCATGCCAAACGCTACCACATACCAAGGAGATCGCTTAGAACCCGAATAGAAATCTGCCGATGTCAGATTGCGCCCCGTCCAATAGGAGACGGCAAACAGAAGCAAGACATAAAACAACAATAAAAAAATCATATCCTTTCTCTAAATAAAAATAGGGAATTACATTCAATTTACCCCCCAATATAATTGTCAGTTTTAAACATTAATTGTCATTAATCGTCCATCAATTTATTCATTAATTTCAAACCAATGTTTTAACCAAGCATTATAAAACATTCTGTCAATCATTAAATTAACGATTAATTAATGGTAATTAATGTTTAATAAATCAGCAATCAACTTTCCGAAAATTGTAGTATATAGCTCGTAATTTCCATTAATTTCAATTTGGGTCAAACGCTATATAATTACCTAAAAATATATGGGAACCTCCAATGAAGATTCCCATATACACTATAACTAAAATTTCGAGTCAATATTAAAATCATTTTTTCATATTGCCCTGACTCTCTCTCATTTTGTGTTGCTCTTCCATAGCTTTTTGGAAATTCTCCATCCAGCTGCTCTTTTTAGGATTTTCCATGTTTGACTGAATCTTTAGCAATAGAGCTTCATCATCAATAGAACGACGAATCATAATAGTTTGAATCACCGTAATCAACATAGATACGAAATAATAGTAACAAAGACCTGAGGCATAATCATTAAACATAAAGAAGAACCACACAGGCATGAGATACATCATGTATTTCATCATCGGCATTTGCTGATAAGCACCAGACGTATCTGTCATCGACATGTTGAATTTCGTATAAAGCAAGTTCGTCACCGTCATCAACAAACAGAACAAACTAAGGTGATCGCCAATTCCTGGGATAGAGAATGGGAAGGTTACAATCGCATCATACGAAGACAAATCCTCGGCCCACAAGAAACTCTGCTGTCTCAACTCAATTGCAGATGGGAAGAAACAATACAAAGCGATCAAAATCGGCATGGACAATAACATTGGAAGACAACCGCCCAAAGGATTCACACCCGAACGATTGTACAAAGCCATCGTCTCTTGTCCCCTCTTTTGCGGATCATCTTCATATTGTTTGTTTATCTTATCAATCTCAGGCTTCAATGCCTTCATCATTGCAGATGACAAATAAGACTTATAGGTCAATGGGAACAATATAGACTTCACCACAATTGTCAACAATAGGATGACAATACCCATACTTCCAATAAACGAGCCGAAGAAGTTGAACAAAGGAATGGTGAGGATTTGGTTAATCCATCGGAAAATACCCCAACCTAGTGGCACTATGCGCTTCAACTGCAACTTGTCATCACCTGACAAATCTTTGTCATACGACTTCAACAACTTATACCAGTTTGGTCCGATGAAGTATCTAAACGAAGCCGATTGATCAAATGGCACTTGAACATTCGCCATGTAATTCTTCATATAAACGGTAGAGTCGCTCAACTTTTCAGACTGTAACATTGATTGTCCCATCAATTTGTCTGAAATCAAAACAGCAGAAAAGAATTGACCCTTGAACGCCACCCATTTCAAATTATTAACAGATATTTGCTCCGTACGGCTCTCGCTCAAATAATCCACATCGTCAGCATCCTTGTAGTACATTTGCGTATAGCGGTCTTCGAAAACCCTACCCTTCTCCAATTGTCTTCTTTGGTTCTTCCAAACAAGAGGAATGTTGGCAACTGGTTTGAAAACAGAAGAGCAGTTGTTGGCAACCACGTCAAAGTCCACCATATAACTATCATCAGATAGTGTATAGACGAAATCCAAACTTGCAGAAGCCTCGCCAACCAAAGAGAAAACAACCGAATTATCGGTCTGGCTCTTCACCTTAAAATACAAATCTGACGAGTTAAGGTTGAAACCATTCGCCATCGGGAATGTCATGTTGAAAGACATCTCGCCATCTCTAAAGAACTCCAACGGATTGCCATCGTACGTTTTATACTTCAACAAAGTAGCAGACTTCATACATGCTCCTTTGTTAGAGAATACCAACTTCACCACCGAGTTGGACAATTCTACCGTTTGCTCCGAACCATTAGCCGCCGACGCAAAAACGCCCAACGCTGCAGACTTTGCCGCCATTGCAGCAGAATCCATAATTGCTTTCTCCTCTGGAGAGATTAAATTAGCCGCCTCCGCAGCCTTCTTCTCCGCTTGCTCAACCCTTGCAATTGAATCATTATATGCCTGCTGAGCCCGCATGAATTTCTCGTTTTCGTTCATGCTTAGATACATCCATCCAAACAACAAAACAAAAATCAAAATCCAACCAATCTTACTTCTATCCATCTAATTTATATGTGTATTATTTAATTTATACCAAATAATCCGTCAGGTTTACAATTATAACTCGCTGACTTCCACAAAAGAGACATCAATCTCCTTTCAGAAAATGCAAAGATAGCAAAAACTAATGTGCGATTTATCAAAAAATGAGAATAATCATCGAACGTTTATTCAAAATCTATGGTTCAATTATCGTCTCGACTTTCCAACGCAGCCTTCACAAAGCCCATAAACAATGGATGAGGAGTCAAAACCGTACTATTGAATTCCGGATGGAACTGTGTGCCGACATACCATCTCAAATGAGGCAACTCAACAATCTCCACCAAGCCCGACTGAGGATTAATGCCTGTGAAAGACATTCCTGCCTTTTCAAACATCTCTTTATATTTGTTGTTGAATTCGTAGCGATGACGATGTCGTTCCCTCACAACGTCCGTACCATACATTCTTTGGGCCAACGAACCCGCTTTTAACTGACAATCGTAGGCTCCAAGACGCATTGTCCCTTCTGTTTCCAAGTTGGATTTTTCGTCCACCATCAAATCAAAAATAGGATGCTCAGTATCGGGATTCATCTCTTTCGACTCGGCGTCAAAAAAGCCCACCACATTACGAGCGAACTCAACCACGGCACACTGCATGCCCAAACCGATGCCCAAAAACGGTATGTTTTTCAAACGAGCATATTTTGCGGCTACCACCTTACCCTCTTCGCCTCGCTGACCGAACCCAGGAGCCAATAAAATAGCATCCAAGCCTTGCAATTTCCGGGCCACATTCTCCTCGTTCATCTGGTCGGCCTGAAACAAAGACAACTCCAAACGGCAATCATTGCAAGTCGCCGCATGAACAAGAGCCTCTCCTATTGATTTATAAGCGTCTGGCGACTCCACATATTTTCCCACCAAACCTATGCGAACCACATTAGAGGCACGCTTCAACTTATTCGTGAATTTACGCCAATCATCCAAATCTGGTTCATGGAACGAACTAAATCCAAACTTCTTCAGCACCACCAAATCCAAGCCCTCCTCGTGCAACTTTAAAGGAGCATCATATACGGACGGCAAATCTATCGCCTCGATTACCGAAGATTCATTCACATTACAAAAAAGAGCGACCTTTCGTTTCAACTCCTTGCCCAACTTATGCTCTGTTCTTAGCACCAAAACGTCGGGCTGCACACCTGCTTCGAGCAAAGTCTTTACCGAATGTTGAGTAGGCTTGGTTTTCAACTCTTTAGAGGCAGCCAGATATGGCACATAAGTGAGATGGATGCACAAGCAGTCGTCCGGCATGTTCCACCTGAGCTGTCGCACGCTCTCGATAAACGGATGGGATTCAATATCGCCCACCGTTCCGCCTATCTCGGTAATGACAAAGTCGCAATCACCGTTGGCCATCTGCTTGATGCAACGCTTTATTTCATCAGTGATATGAGGGACCACCTGAACTGTCTTCCCCAAGAAATCACCCCTTCTCTCCTTTTGAATGACCGACTGATAAATACGACCCGTCGTGACATTACAATTTCTATTTGTCCGAATGCCTAAAAAACGTTCATAATGCCCCAAATCCATGTCGGCCTCATAACCATCCTCCGTGACAAAACACTCCCCCTGTTCATAAGGATTAAGCATTCCCGAGTTAACATTGATATACGGGTCTAACTTCTGGAGAGCCACCTTGAAACCTCTCGCTTGCAGCAACTTACCAAGAGCCGATGCTGTTATTCCCTTCCCTAAAGAGGAAGAGACTCCACCCGTGACAAATATGAATTTTGTTCTACTCATAGATTCCAATTTTCAATCGATCATGAAATTTTCAAACACAAAAATATAAAAATTATTTACTTTTAGATAAGTGAGCATTGGCATTTACAAATCCAAATTGGTCTTGAGAATTCCTAATTTATAATAAACCGTTACAATTCTTCGCTCTTAAATTTCATAGACACCAAAAAAAATGGTATTTTTGCACTATAATATAAAGAGGGAAAGGTGAATACAGAACAAGAATTCGACAAGGCTATAGAAGCTTGTCGCGACATATACACAAAAAAATTGCACGACTACGGAGCAGCTTGGCGCATTATGAGACCAAGTTCCATCACGGACCAAATCTTCATCAAGGCCAACCGTGTTCGTAGTATCGAGATAAAGAAAGAGACAAGAATCAACGAAGGTATTCGTTCGGAACTCATTGGAATCGTCAACTACAGCATCATCGGCCTCATCCAACTGGATTACGGCCACGCCGACGAGGCTGACATGGATGTCGAGACTGCCACCAAACTGTACGACAAATACATGCAGAAGGCGAAAGATTTGATGATTGCCAAAAACCACGACTACGACGAAGCATGGCGCAGCATGCGTAGCAGTTCCTACACCGACCTCATTTTGATGAAGTTGTATAGAACAAAACAAATCGAGGACAACAACAATCAAACCCTTATTTCTGAAGGCATTGACGCCAATTACATGGATATGCTCAACTATGCCATGTTTGGAATCATCAAAATGGACGAGGCCCTTATTCAAAACAAAAACAATTAATACAACAATTTATGTTAGACATTCTTAAAAGTGAAAAATTCAGAAGAAACGCGGTCATAATTGCTCGCATTTTATTGGGTTGCGTTTTCATTTTCTCAGGTTTTGCAAAAGCTGTTGACCCCCTTGGTGGAACCTATAAAATAGAGGATTACCTCACCTCTTTCGGCATGGATTTCTTCGTTCCTATTGCTTTTGTAGGATCCATTGCACTGTCCACGCTTGAATTCCTATTGGGTATCTGTCTCATCGTAGGTGCCAACATGAAATCGACTTCCATATTGACGCTTCTTTTCATGGGCGTGATGACTCCGCTCACTCTTTACATCGCCATCTTCAACCCAGTCACCGACTGCGGATGCTTTGGTGATGCCCTAAAAATAAGCAACTGGGCTACATTCTGGAAAAACATCGTCTTTTCCGCTCTTGCTTTAATCGTATTCTTCTGGAGGAAATATAGTCCAAGCCTATTCTCTCAAAAGACAGACTGGACCATCGCCATCTACTCAGGCATCTTCGCCATTGCAGTTTCTCTTTACTGCTGGATTCACTTGCCAATTCTCGACTTCCGCCCTTATAAGAACGGAACAAACATCATCGAGTCTATGGAAGTGCCAGAGGATGCTCCTAAAGATGTTTACGAGACAACTCTCATCTACGAGAAGGACGGTGTCCAAAAGAAATTCACCTTGGAGAATTATCCAAAAGATGATTCGACATGGCATCATATCGAGACCATCAGCGAAATCGTAGAGAAAGGTTACGAACCCCCTATCCACGACTTGACAATGGATCATCCTGACGACGGAGACATCATCGAAGACGTATTGAACGAACCGGGCTACACGTTCTGGTTAGTCTCTTCTCGTGTTGAAAAGGCTTACACTTATAATCGTAAGGCCATCAATGCCGTTTACGATTATGCAAAAGAGCACGGATATGGATTCTATGGCATGACGGCAACTGGTCTTGAGAGCCAAGAGATGAAAGAGTACATTCGCGAAGCTTGTGCCGAATATCCTTTTGTCAACACGGATGAAATCACACTTAAAACCATCGTCCGTTCTAATCCTGGATTGGTTTTGATCAAGGGTGGCGTAGTTGTCAACAAATGGAGCAACAAAGACATCCCTACATTCGACAAGCCATTGGAGGAGTCTGAGTTGGGAACTATCCAAGCACCAGACAAGCAAAAGGCAATTTTGCTTTCCATCATTGCCTTCATTGTTCCATTGGCACTCATATTCCTTTTAGACAAGATTTTGATCAAATTCTTTAAGAAAGGCGACGACAACAAATAATGTAAAATCATTTAAGTAACATATTATTCATAATTAAATTCTTTAGAAATGAGAAAGAAAATCGTAGCAGGAAACTGGAAGATGAATACTACTCTTCAAGAGGGTATCGCTTTGGCAAATGATTTGAAGAACGCTTTGGCTGGCAAGACTCCAAAGTGCGACGTAGTAGTATGTACTCCATACATCTCTGTAGCAGCAGTTGCTGAGACAGTTAAGGGTTCAGTTATCGGCGTTGGTGCTGAGGATTGTTCAGCAAACGAGAAGGGTGCTTTCACAGGTGAGGTTTCTGCAAGCATGGTTGCTTCAACTGGTGCTAAGTACGTTATCTTGGGTCACTCTGAGCGTCGTCAATATCACGGTGAGGACAACGCACTTCTTATCAAGAAGTTGAACTTGGCTATCGCTAACGGTTTGACTCCTATCTTCTGCGTAGGCGAGGTTAAGGAAGAGCGCGAGGCTAACACATTCAAGTCTGTAATCGAAGGTCAAATGGCTGCTGTTTACACTCTATCTGCAGCAGATTTCGCTAAGGTTGTTATCGCATACGAGCCAGTTTGGGCTATCGGTACTGGTCTAACAGCTACTTCAGCTCAGGCACAGGAGGTTCACGCTTCTATCCGTGCTTCTATCGCAGCTAAGTACGACAAGGCTACAGCTGAGAACTGTTCTATCCTTTACGGTGGTTCTTGCAAGGGTAGCAACGCTCCTGAGTTGTTCGCTCAACCAGACATCGACGGTGGTTTGATCGGTGGTGCTGCTCTTAAAGCTGCTGACTTCATGCAAATCATCGAAGCTTGGAAGTAATTCAACTCACCAAGATTTGAATAAGCAAGCGGAGTCGGAAGGCTCCGCTTTTTTTTTGTCACACACAATCTAAACCATTTCTTCCCTTCCTTCTCTTTTTAGAAATCATTGGTGTCCGCCCTATTTTGTGACCGATAACACACAAGGTTAATCCCCTAACGGGGAATCGGGTTGTTCAACGCATTGTGATTCTACCAACATTAAACGCCTAACGGCGTAACGAAACCGCCTTTCCCTTATGGATTATATATCAATGAAAATCAAATAAATATCTAAAATATTTTTCAGTTAGGGAATTAACGGACTGATTCTCGTTAGTCAAGCAAATAAATCAGTCAGAAACGATGACAGTCCCCCAAAAAAAAATGGAACACATATAGGATTTAACAGCTAACCGATTTGCATATACATCAATCCCCTACGGGGAAAATGTCGGGACATTTCCTCTTTTTTCTACCAACGTAGTATTCCTACAGGATAAACACCGCGTATTTAAAGGCAATATTTTAGAAACAAAAAAAGGACGCCAC
The DNA here is from genome assembly GCA_024401475.1 of Paludibacteraceae bacterium. Lineage (GTDB taxonomy): Bacteria > Bacteroidota > Bacteroidia > Bacteroidales > Paludibacteraceae > RGIG10190. The sequence continues at coordinate 65,670 of JAKSKZ010000015.1, forward strand.
ACCGTGACGCCCTTTGATATTTTGACCAACCCCTATATCGCGTTACCTTCTCATCTTGGCATCTTCGATGTAAGAATCCTTGAAACCGAGCAAATAAAGCACACCATCCAAGCCGATGCTGGAAATAGACTGCTTTGCATTCTCCTTAACCTTAGGCTTAGCGTGGAAGGCAATACCCAAACCTGCGCAGTGGAGCATAGGAAGGTCATTAGCACCGTCTCCAACAGCAATCACCTGTTGCAAGTCAAGGTTCTCAATCTGAGCGATCAAACGCAACAACTCAGCCTTGCGCTTTCCGTCAACGATGTCACCCACATAGTTACCCGTCAACTTTCCGTCAACGATTTCCAACTCGTTGGCATAGACATAGTCGATGCCGAAACGTTGCTTCAAATAGTTACCGAAGTAGGTGAATCCTCCCGAAAGGATGGCAATCTTATAACCATATTTCTTCAAGATGTGAAGCACACGGTCAGCACCTTCCATGATAGGAAGTTTCTCCGCAATGTCTTGCATAACAGACTCGTCCAATCCCTTCAACAAGCCGACGCGTCTCTTGAAACTTTCGCAGAAATCAATCTCGCCACGCATAGCCGATTCTGTGATTGCCCTCACCTCTGCACCGACGCCAGCACGCTCTGCCAATTCGTCGATCACCTCAGTCTCGATAAGCGTAGAATCCATATCAAAGCAGATCAAACGTCTGTTTCTTCTAAACAAGTTATCCTCTTGGAAAGAGATATCGTAGCCCAACTCTTGAGAAATGCGCAAGAACTCAGATTGAAGGAACTGCTTATCTTTCGGAGTACCACGGACGGACATCTCCACGCTCGCCTTCGTAAGTGTATTTTCCTCCAACGGCACACGACCCGTCAAACGAGTGATGGTGTCAATATTCAGCCCTTGCTCTGCCAAGACTTGAGATACATTTGCAATCAACTCTGCAGAAATCTTACGCCCCAACAATGTAACAATATAACGGTTTTTGCCTTGCATGGAAACCCACTTGTTGTACTCATCCTCAGAGATAGGGTTGAATCGAACGCTCACACCCAATTCGCTACACTTGAACAAGATATCCTTCAAAATGAAACCAGAATCCTCTTGCTTGCTCTTGAACAAAATTCCAAGTGAAAGAGAATTGTGAATGTCGGCCTGACCGATATCCAAAATTGTTGCATTATGCTTGGCGATGATTGCCGCCAATGACGAGGTAACTCCTGGTTTATCGTCACCCGATATCTTGATAAGAATGATTTCGTTGGACTGATTCATTTCCCGAGATTTTTGAAATTATTGTTTGTTGTCATTATCGAAGAACGAATTTAGGAAAATTAAGGATTCAATATTAAAAACGAACCATTTTTTTCCTCACACAAATAGGAGTTTTTTTACGATTCCTTCTTGCCCGTTCAATGTGACGAAAGCCCCATAAAAACGAAGGTTTCACGAAACTTTCACAATGCAAAATTAACCTTTTATTTTCATACATAGAAACCGATTTTATGTTAAAAAACATATTTTTAACAGTTTTTGTAACATAACTCCACCCGAAATGCCTATCTTTGCACCCGAAATGAGAGTTGAAAGCCTCTCTTTTCAAAATAAACGGATTTAGGGATAATAGAGTTTATCCTTGTCCAAGTGCTAACTAAACTATATTTAATGAGGAGATTTAATTATTTTGTCATTTCCTCAGTTATTGCCACTACACTGCTTTCATTTATGTCAATCAGCTCGGTGACATCATCGGGTCTGTTTGTCGGCCAGACGTTTCCTCAAACGGAGATGGTGAAGCCAGGTAAAGGTGAGTTGGTGTTAGTCAACTTTTGGGCAGCCTACGACGCTGTTTCACGCGATAAGAACGTGAGATTCTCGATGGTCGCAAAAAAGTTCGATGAAAAGGCAATGGCAGGAAGCCCTCGTTTGAAATCGTTGTCCGTTTCGATGGACCGTTTTCCGGTGGTTTTCGAGGAGGTGGTAAAACAGGATGGCTTGAATTTCTCCGAAGTTTCTATCGAAACGGAAGGATTTCAATCCAAACTTGCCAAAGATCTGAAACTAAACAATCGATTTGGCAATTTTCTTGTTGATGAGCAGGGTAAAATCATCGCTAAGGATTTCACCCCAGAGGAGTTGGAAAAAATGTTGGACAGGTACTTAGATTAAACTAAAAGAAAAGCTTCGGGTTTTATTACTCGAAGCTTTTCTTTTTTGTGTCACTCAATAATTTTCCTCACGGGCCCGGACGTGATGCTGCTCGAGAGAAATTCTTAATTCTTATCTCTTAATTCTTAATTCACCAAGGGCGACCACAGGGATTGCCCCTACATGGCCGAGAAAAAAAATCTTAATTCTTAACTCTTAAATCTTAATTCTTAATTGTAAATTTGTGGCAGACTATATTTTAATAGACATGCGTAAATATATATTAGATTTGACCGTCAGCAGTAACGAACGACTGAGCGGTAACTACATTTTGATGAAGCTTACATCAGAGGAGCGACTCCCTGACATGCTTCCTGGACAGTTCGCCGAGATTCGCGTGGACAATTCGCCTTCCACCTTCTTGCGCAGACCTATCTCCATTCACTTTGTCGATCGAGACGCTAACGAGCTTTGGTTTTTGATTCAACTTGTGGGCGACGGAACCCGCAAATTGGCAGAGTTGCAGAAAGGCGACAAACTCAATGTAATGTTGCCGTTGGGAAATGGTTTCTCCATGCCAGCTTTGGCTCAAGAGGAGTTGCTTTTGGTCGGCGGTGGCGTCGGCATCGCTCCCCTTTTGATGTTGGGTGCCGTTCTTCGCAACTTGGGCTATCAACCTACATTCCTATTGGGTGCACGTTCTAAAAAGGACTTGTTGCAATTGGACGCTTTCGAAACTTATGGCAATGTGTTCGTCACAACAGAAGATGCCTCTTTCGGAGAGAAGGGCTTCGTGACCAACCACACCATTCTTCAACAAAAGAAATTCGACAAGATATATACTTGCGGACCTACGCCAATGATGAAGGCCGTTGCCGCTTATGCTGCAAAAAACAACATCGACTGCGAAGTCTCTTTGGAAAACAAGATGGCCTGCGGTCTGGGCGCTTGCTTGTGTTGCGTAACCGAAACGCAAGAAGGTCACAAGTGTGTATGTTCTGACGGTCCCGTATTTAACATAAAAGATTTAAAATGGCAGATTTAACGACTAACATAGGCAAACTCGTCATGAAGAACCCTGTCATGACGGCTTCTGGAACATTCGGCTACGGCGAGGAATTTTCCGATTTCATCGATATCAGCAGATTGGGCGGTATCATCGTCAAGGGTACAACTTTGAAGCGTCGTGAGGGAAATCCTTACCCTCGTATGGCCGAGACTCCTTCGGGCATGATCAACGCTGTGGGCTTGCAAAACAAGGGCGTGGACTATTTCGTAGAGAACATCTACCCACGCATCAAGGATACGGCCACCAACATCTTGGTGAACGTCTCTGGTTCTTGCATCGACGACTACGTGGCCACTGCTGAACGCATCAACGCTCTCGATAAAATTCCAGCCATCGAACTTAACATCTCTTGCCCCAACGTGAAAGAAGGAGGTATGGCTTTCGGAACATCTTGTGCATCGGCAGCAAGCGTGGTTTCTGCTGTCCGCAAGGCTTACGACAAGACGTTAATCGTAAAATTGTCTCCTAACGTTACGAACATTGCCGAGATCGCCTTGGCTGTGGAAGAGGCTGGAGCAGACAGTGTTTCTCTCATCAACACGCTAATGGGTATGGCTATCGACGCAGAGAAGCGCAGACCAGTGATTTCAACCATCACAGGCGGACTTTCTGGTGCTTGCGTGAAACCTATCGCTTTGCGCATGGTTTGGCAGGTGGCTAAGGCTGTGAAAATTCCTGTAGTTGGCTTGGGCGGTATCATGAACGCTACCGACGCTATCGAATTCCTCTTGGCAGGTGCTTCTGCTGTAGAGATCGGCACGGCCAACTTCATCGACCCTACCGTTACCATCAAGGTGATCGAGGGCATCAACGAATATTTGGACCGCCACGGATTCAAGTCCGTTCGCGACATCATCGGAAAGTTGGAGACTGCTTAAACCCAACCCTTTTCGGCATGACTTGTTGTACGCCCCTTGCATACGCAACAAGCCTATAACAAACATACACAACAGGGAAACTCTTCGGCACTCGTCGAAGAGTTTCCCTTTAAGAATAGATTTATGAAGAAGAAATTTCAGCATCCTGCCATTGCCATGCTTATGGCCTTCGTTTCGGCTCTTCTCTTCCTCAACTGCGGACAGAAAGAGGGTGCAAATGCAGACTCAACCAAAACTTCCGAACAAAAATGGACGTTGAAGAAAGTCGATGATTTCAAAATCATGACGGTTGCTCCGGATGGAGATTGGCTGACCGACATCAAAAAGGCTGTACTCACCAAACGCATGGAAGACGGGAACTTGCCAGTCTCTTTCGCCATGACCGTAGAGGGTGCTTACAAGTCTGATTCTGTCGTAGGCATGGATTGCCGCTTGCAATACGACAACTTGAAAGCGGAAGCTGCGATAAACGAGCTAAAGACTGTCGTTGACGACTCGACCTTCACCAGCAATGGCATTTTCTCCTTCAATTTTTCAAAAGCGGAGAATGCCTCTATAGAGAATTTATACCATCTGTCTGCCCTATCGTCTGGACATTTGAAGATGTGGGTGAAACCTCGCTATCAAAACGGGCAAGTAGCAGAATGGCATGAGTTGGAGTGTAACTATTGATTGACAGTTCTATGAAGAATATTGAGGTTGAAAAAGATTTTTTGAGCAAGGTGGGCCACATATCCATCGGTGTCGTGGATTGCAAAATTCAAAACAGCAGCTCGTCTGCCGAATTGTGGCAACTCATTGACACTGAGATAGAAAATTTCAAACAGAGATATACCATCCCCGATTTGGCTAAACGCCCTACCGTGGAGGCCACTCGCACAGCCTACAAGCAATGTGGCAAAGATCCAAGTCGCTACCGTCCATCGTCGGAGGCACTCTGCCGCAGAATTTTGAAAGGGCTCGACCTCTACCGGATCAACACGGTGGTCGACCTCATCAACCTCATATCCATCACTTCCGGCTATTCCATCGGTGGTTTTGATGCCGACAAAATCGAAGGCGAACAACTCACCCTCGGCATCGGCAGGGAGGGCGAACCTTTCGAGGGCATCGGTCGTGGTCCATTGAACATCGACGGACTCCCCGTCTATCGCGACAACGTCGGCGGCGTGGGCACCCCCACCAGCGACAACGAACGCACCAAACTTGCCGAAGAATCCTCGCATCTTCTCATGATTGTCAACGCCTACTCAGGCACAGAAGGCCTCAACGAATTCTTGGATTACTCCGTAGCCCTGCTCAAGCAATTCGCCGAGGCAAAAGAGATAGAAGTGAAGGTGCTGGAGTTCTAAAAAAGAAGGGAGAAATCTCCTATGGTCGAGATTCTCCCCATGTTATCTACCTCACAATACAAAATCCCAATAATTATCTGGAGTGACCACATCGAAGGTCGAATCGGGATAGTTTTCGGCAAACGCCTTGGGTAATTTCGCCTTTCGCCCCGGCCTGAATTTAAACTCGTAGGTATGCAGAACACCGTCCATGTCCTCTATCAAATCGACCTCGCTTTGATCGTGCGTACGCCAAAAATAGAGCTGAGCATAACTGCCTAAATAGGCATTCCTTTTTATTCGCTCGCTAATCATCAAATTTTCCCACAACGCTCCCATGTCGGTACGGGCATCGGCAGGTGCAAAATTAGAGATGACTGCATTACGTATGCCATTGTCATAAAAATAGACCTTCTTCCCTTTCTTTATCTCGTTACGCAAGTTACGACTATAAGAGTCGAGACGGAAAAGCACAAAACACTTCTCCAAAAGAGTGATATAGTTCTCCACAGTCTCCTTGTCTATTCCTATCAAATTAGCCAACTCATTATACGAAACTTCGCTGCCCACCTGCAAAGCCAACGCTTTCACCAACTTCGTCAGAGCCTCGGGCTTTTTCATGCCTTTGTATGACAAAATATCCTTATAGAGATAATTGTTCGTCAATGTTTTCAAAAGTGTTCTCGCCTCCGCAGGATAATTGACAACATCTGGGTATGTGCCATAAATCAAGCGTTGTGACAACATACGTTTCTCATCCCTTTGAGAGGTGTGGGTTGCCAACTCCGACAACGACAAAGGATACATGGTGTATTCCATCGTTCGCCCCGTAGCAGGCTCATTGATGCCGTTAGCCAAATCCAACGAAGAAGATCCTGTGACAAACACCTTCGCATTCAGTTTCAAATCGCCTATTTTCTTTATTATCAGCCCAATATTTTTCACACGCTGGGCCTCATCAATAAAGACATAGTCGTATTTCTCGAATGCACTTTGTATTTCCGTTGTTGTCTTATCCTCAATCACCATTCTATCATCCTCATCATCGCAATTCAAAAACAAATAGTTTCCCTTTTGCTTAATGAGGTCATGAACCATCGTTGTCTTACCAACTTGGCGAGCTCCCAAAACAACCTGCACCTTATGTCTGAAATCCTTGTTAATCAAAGATTTTTCTAATGCTCTCGTAATCATATTCTTTCTTTTTAGGAAGAGTAATTCTATAGTACAAAATTAAGCAACAAGTACGTAACCGCCAAATTTATACCTAATTCTTCGGTCGCAACCGCTAAATTTATACCTAATTCTTCGGTTGTAACCACCAAATTTATATCTAATTCTTCGGTTTAACCGCTAAATTTATACCTAATTCTTCGGTTGTAACCGCCAAATTTATACCTAATTCTTCGGTTGTAACCGCCAAATTTATACCTAATTCTTCGGTTGTAACCGCTAAATTTACACCTAATTCTTCGGTTGTAACCGCTAAATTTATACCCAATTCTTCGATTACGACCACTAAATTAATACCCAATTCTTCGGTTGTAACCGCTAAATTTATACCTAATTCTTCGGTTGTAACCGCTAAATTTATACCTAATTCTTCGGTTACAACCGCCGACGTGTCTATATTGCCCCAAACGGCCACTTTGACCAAAATATGATGTGAAATAAAAAAAAATGATGAGCAAAGAAACGGTTGGTGTCATGCTCAAAATGAAACAATTAAACGGCAATCCCTAAATAGAACTAATCCTGCCTTTCTGCTAACTATTTTCGCCTCTTCATCATATCCTCCCCCGTCACAAACACAGGAGATCCATCTTGGGAAACAAGGCCTGTTATATCCAAATTACCAAGCGTAACCTCTTCGTCAAACACATAACAGAAGTATTTCTCGGCATTGGGCTCACTTGGATATAGAGACTTTTTTAGTCGGTCTGCGGTCATCGTTGCATGATGGTGGACATGGAATACACGATAGTTATTCTCTGACTCTTTCCCATACTCATAAATTATGACAAAACTGACAACCATCTTATCCAACTGAGCCTTTACCTGACCACCTGCCACATCTTTGCCCAAACGGACATTGTAGATAAGCGTTCCTCTGTCGTTTTTCCCTAGAATCCAATCAAGATGTTCTTGGCTCTTATAGCATCCTATCAGGATTTTCTTGTCAAGGTACTTTTCAAGATAGTGCATGGTAAGGAAGTTCGTAGTTGTAGCGGACCTTGATACTACGTCAACAGGAACGGCCATTACATCTTTTAGTATCTTACTTGGGTTATCTCCTATATTGCAGGACTTTACATAAAAAGAATCCTCCAACTGAGCTATCAAAGCCTCGTTTTCATCCTTAAACTTCGCATCGTTGCTAAGTGCCAAGGAATAATAGCGAACCACCCCACTATTATCGTACGGCGTGAATACTTTACCAAGCAATTGCTGGAAATGGTCTTCAATATATGCGGAAGCGTTAACATCTAGATGTGGGGCCATCACATGGAAGGAAAAATTCTTTTCCAACATATTCTGTATGTCCTTTCTAAACATCTCCCTAATTTTCTTACGCCATACCGTTTTCTCTCCACTATCGTTGCGACCGTACAAGGCAACAACGAAAAGGAAATTCACATCATAATGGGCGATGAGGAATGTATCCCGATCAAAAAGGCGGTTCTCAAACTGACGAGAGGAGAATACATCTTTTACATTATCAGTCTTTTGGATACTATCGTTTTTGTCAAGCGTCTTTTGTTCGGCAGAGATGAAGAAGTTGGGAATGATGTTATAGCCTTCCGTTTCATCATCACGCAGTTTAAGATGCCCTTTTTGCTCTTCTTCCTTTCCGTCATTGAAGAGGTCGAGATTCCATTGAATTACATTCCTTGCATAGGTGAACTGCTTATAGACGGATTCTTTCCCTATCTCATGCCTTCGTTTATAGTATTTAGAATCACCGATATAATAGATTGTCTTCTCATCCTCATTATTCGTTAGATTTTTATATTGATACATGTGGTCCACCCGTTTACCATCACCCTGATTCATCAATTCATTTGGAATAGACTTTCGGTCTCCAATGAGTTCATCAATAATGGCTTCAAAGACAATGTTGAAATTCTGGGCTAAGAGATACTCCTTGTCATCGGTCTCTACATTTATCTTTTTGCTTTGATCGAAGAACGCATAGCAGAGTTCCCATAGATAAAGCGCCTTGTCGGAGAAATACTTGTACTTAATCTGCACCATGCGGATTTTGCCCATTCCTTCCATATAGTTCTTGAACATCTCACCCGTAATGAGTTGAAAGTTCACATTTATCTGCACGGGGAATCCGTATGTCTCTCGCATATAGTTCAAGATGGAGAAGAAGATGATTAAAAGTTCTTCATCAAAATTGATTTTACGCTTTTTGTTTACAGGATTGAGATAGATTGGCGTGTCCTGCTGAACCACGGCATTTGAGTGCGAGATGGTGCGAGTCCAATTGATTTTATTGTAACCTGAATGTATGTTTCTTAAAACAAAGAAGAAGAAATCCTGATTCTCTCGGTTGAACTTTTGCAAAGCCAGCAAGATATCAAGGAAGGTGTTACACTGGTGCAAACGTCCCTTATTCATTTGAGGAACTATTTGCTGTCGGATGATAGTGTTATCAATAGCGCTATCCCTATAGACGCAGATGGCTCGATAAATCCACACAGAGAGTTCGTAGATGAACTTATACTCTTCAGAAGAGAGCAACGTCTGATTTTCTATGTCGATGATATCCTCAGGAGCGCAATGTCCGAACACCAATTCGCCTTCCATCAGCACTTTGGGAAGAATAAAGACACAATCCCTCAACCTTGGGTTATAAAAATAGCCCACATAATTCACACTCACTCTGCCATCCACATCCCTAAGGTTTGATATTCCTTCAAGGACAGGATTTACAAGAGAAGCCGGATACTGATGTTCTTCTATGAGGATTCGCATGGCTAATCTTCTTTGTTTTCTGAAGGTAACAAATAATCGCTAGCCCTATCCGTAGATATAACAGACTTACCTGTCTTGCTTTCCAACTGTTTTCGGGCTGCATTGGCAACGCTTCCACCCTCTTTTGCCACCTCGGCACTTTGAGCAAAGCCTTTCGGATTCTTTTGTTTGGATATCTCAGTAGTCGAAGCTTCGGCCAACATATTCAATGCTAATTCCACATTCGTCATATTATCACGAAGATTTTCTTTTTTCAAACCTTTGTGTTGTTTATATTGGCGTGTGGTCATACCACTCCATTCCCTGGTGATGATATCTGTTAAACTGGCGTATTGTTGACCAGTAACGCCAGATCGGTCCCATTCATCTGTTAATTCCTTTCGTACTTCTATACCCTTGATGCGGCTATTGATCCATTTGTCGCTATAGCCAAGGCGTTTGTAGTCTGCAATAGCTTGGTCGATGCTCAACTCTGGGTCTTGCATCTGGTCCAAACGCTGGGATGCCACTTGCGCCATCCATTGCTTGAATGGCTCGGCTTTAGGGGATGGGATAGATTGGATGATACGGAAGAGTTGTTCGGTTGTAGCGGCTAAAGTTTTTCTATTCTTTCCAGAGGACGTCATCATTGCTACCTGGGGACAATTTGTCCCTATGTAGTCTCCTAATTCCGGATCACGCTTGCGCATTTTCTTTTATTGGTGTCCGCTAAACTCTTTTGAACGGAAAAAAATTAGGCTGAATCTTCCTTGCAGAGATTCAGCCTTTTCGTTTAATTTGTTTTCACCACAAAAACTTATTAACGATGGGCAAAAGTACACATTTTAGCGGACAGCCAATGTATGGACAGCTAATAGATTTGCTAGACAAGCAAAAAGTTCTTGATTTTGGCAAAAATGTCGGTTCGGAAAGGTATGTAAAAAGCTTTGACGCATGGCAGCACCTTCTGGTCATGCTTTATGCCGTAATCAAGAGGCTAGATTCTCTGCGAGAGATTTCAGCTTCCATGTATCCAGAAGCCAACAAATTATCGCACATAGGCATTACCGCATTGCCTAGACGCAGCACATTGTCTGATGCCAATGCCAGAAGATCTGAATTGGTCTTCGAAAAGACCTATAGAGACCTATATCAGACCTATAGGCATGAACTTTCAGCGGACAGCCGAAACCGTCAGCCCCCCAAATGGTTCAATAAACTGCAAATAATAGATTCCACAACCATATCGTTGTTCTCCAACCTTATCTTCAAGGGCGTAGGCAGACACCCTAAAACAGGGAGAAAGAAGGGTGGAATCAAGGCCCACACAATCATACATGCCAATGAGGGGGTGCCGTCTGACATCAAGTTTACATCAGCAGCTACAAATGACAGTTTTATGCTTCAGCCTTCGCAATACTCCAAAGGGGATATAGTGGCACTGGACAGAGCCTATATAGACTATGAAAAATTTGAGACGCTGACAAAGAATGGAGTCACTTACGTAACGAAGCTGAAGAAAAACCTCAGGTATACTGTCCAGAAGGACATTATGTACATGAATGACGAAGGGCAGATGGCTTACCGAGAGCAATATGTCACGTTTACTAAAGAAGAAAACAAGGAGAAAGCCATCACTCATCATGCTAAAATCGTCACTTACGTAGACATCAAGAAGACAAGAACTAAGCTTATCCATCTTTTGACAAACGATATGGAAATGGATGCTAAGGACGTAGTGGACATCTATAAGAAAAGATGGGAAATAGAACTTCTCTTCAAGCAACTGAAACAGAACTTTCCATTGAGATACTTCTATGGAGAGAGTGCCAATGCCATCAAGATACAGATTTGGGTGACTCTTATCGCTAATCTGCTGCTTATGGTTGTCCAGAAGCGCGTCAGAAACAGATCTTGGAGTTTCTCTGGACTTGCTACAATAATAAGGATTACGCTCATGTACTACATCAACTGTTATTCTTTCC
>JAKSKZ010000016.1 GCA_024401475.1 Paludibacteraceae bacterium
AATAGGGCACAGCCTTTTTTATGTCAGTTCAAAAGGTTTAGCGGACAGCAATGATTGCAGATAGGATCGCTGCCCTCGCCGAACTCTTTTACGTACTTGTAGGCTTTTAGATATTGGGCAATCTTTGGGTTGACTTTTCCGTGCATTTCGTTTTTTTTCGGCATCTTGCAGTTTGTCAAATAGTCGCAGTGTTTGTGCTGTTTCTTCTTTTCGCTCAACGGTCAGCACAAAATTCAAAAACTGGGAATCAATTTTAATATTTTATGGCTCAAAACGATAGATATTTGCTTGAAAAGTATTACTTTTACACCGTTTTTGTGTTTAAAGTAGATAAAGAGACGAAATTCCAAATATTAAAACCTTGGGTTAGTGTTGATTACCTTTAGAAACTTTGGTCACTGTGTGTTAAAAATTGAGTTCGAAATAATAATCATGTAGGGTTTTCTCTGCAATTTATAATTATGGTTACATTCAATAATTTCAAAAGAGTTATTGCTCTTATTTTTGTGTGGGTTTGTGCGGTTTGTGCGGAAGCTAGTGTTTTTCATGTTGTAACTACAAAAAACTATAATAGCGATGGTTCAGTCGTTCTAGGTTCTTTTGCGGAGGCGCTAGAAATGGCGAATGAACAAAAGGGTAGTTGGACAATTCTATTTAAAACAGAAGGGGTTGTCGAAATGAAGAATGGTCTTGTTGTTAGTGGGTTAGACGAATTGATTATTGAAGGTAACAGCAAGGTGACTGTTCGATTCAATTGTGACGAGAGCGTAAATATTACAAATCCTCCTATAACTTTCGAAAATATTAAAAATTTATCTTTTGAGGGGGTAGATTTCGAGTTGTATTCAGATTCAGAACTTCGTATTGAAGATCAATATCGCTATATTAGGGTTCAAACAACTAATTCGAATGTCTCTAATATAAATCTAATTAAGGATTGCAGTTTTGATGGAATAGGCATTTTAGCGAAAGATAATGTTAGTGTAGAAACTATACAAGGAGGAAAATTCTCGAATTGTTATAGTGCAATAGATGTTGACATAGTAAATACAATTAATGATGTTGAGTTTTATAATAATTGGTATTCCATAATTAATAGTGATAAAAATAATATACGAGTAATTGGAAAGGTAAGGGTAAAAGAAATTGTAGGTTGTAAATTCGTATCAAATAAAGAGTTGAATTGCAAGGATGGTGGTCTGGAGAACCCATGTACAAATGTAATAGTTGCAGATGTTGAATTGGTTAGCTTGTGTGAATTCTATGGTAATTGGAGTAGGCTTAAATCTATTACATGTTCTGTAGACGGTACCGGTATGTCTGCTTTTCTCATTACGAAATGTAAGAAATTGATAAACTGCTATTTCGATGATTGGAGGTATCCTTTTTCCAAATCGGAATTTAGTTTGATTGAAAATTGTGACTTCAAAAATATTACATATTGTTTTAATGAATCTTCTTGCATAGAATTGAAAGATTGTGATTTCTTAGACAATGGTGCTGAAGGTTTAAACAATATAAAATATAAAGACTGGATTCAGATTATTGATAATTGTACTAACCTTCCCAAAATTTATCTACAGTCACCTATAAAAAAAATAGTGAAAAGTACCTTTCTTAAAAGTTGGGTGTCGGGGCCATTGGAGGGAGCCGAAATTACAAATAATACTTTCAATGAATCTTATTTGGTTAATGAAAGTGAGACAGCTGGATTATATTCGGAAAATTTATTTATTGGGGATGAAAATGGTAAAGTTATAAAGAATAAGAATGATGATGCCCCCAAGCCAATTATTAAGTCAATAGTATTAGGTGAAGATAAACTTATTATTAAGGGTAGTTGTGGACCGAATGCTAAAGTTGAATTGTTTCAGAATGAGGGATTCAATCAGACAGCTACAAAATATCTTAAATCTATCAATGCCGATAAAGATGGATACTTTGAAGCTGAGGTTAATTCTCCGGTAATGCTTAAAGGAAAACATTGTTTTTCTGCAACTGCGACATATAATAAAACGCAAACAAGTGAATTAAGTGACACATATTGTTTTTCGTTGCCCGAAAATGTTTATGTAAAAGAAAACGGAGAAGGGGATGGTTCAAGTTGGGATGATGCTATGAGTCCTGAATTTTTTGTGGCGGCTCTTTCCTGTTGTCCTTCGGGTACTGTTTTCTATGTTGCAGAGGGTGACTATCAATTGTCAACTACAGCAGGAAGTTGTAGTATCCATAACAATGTTACTATTTTGGGAGGTTTTTCAGATAACTCAAGTGGAACAGAGAGTGTTAGTGATGTTGTAAACAATATTACGAGGTTTAGTAATTGTAATATTGATTTAGAAGATGTATCTGCATCATTCTCGGGAATTGAGTTCAGTGGCGTTAGTATTAAAGGTAATGAATCTACCCCTATTAACACTGTGTCGTTTGATAGTTGTTCATTTGTTAAAAGTCTTGACAAATATAGGGGATGTCGCATAGACATCCCTGAAGCTAGCACTGCTTCTATTTTGAATTGTCGGTTTGAGAACAATTATGTTTGGTGTAGAACATACTATGATATATTTGCAATAAATGCTAAAACTATAACTATTAGAAATTGTTCGTTTATTGGTCTTTCTGATGGAGGGTGTACTGATTCTAGAGGTTTGAGATTAAAATATGATAATTGTACGATTGAGAATTCAACATTCTCTGACTTGGAATTGCTTGAATTAATAAATGCCAAAGGCAACTATATGAAATTCAATAATAATACATGTGTTGGCTTTCATGTAAAGGGGAGAATGTCTGCAGGGACCGAATATGGTTCTCCTATAATCAGCAATGGTGAAATGATAGGAAATATAATTGAATGCACTTCTGAAGTGACAGGAGGCATCCAAGGTGTAAAAATGTACAATAATGTGTTTATTCCACGCGATGATAGTTATCAATATACAAAACTGGTTACAGGTGATAATGCGAACATATATATTAAAGAAGATGAATTGGCTAAGTTGATTAATGGAAAGTTGTCGGATCCGTTAAAGATTTATGAAAATATTTATGATTATGATGTATATAGCTTTACTCCTGAAATAGATCGTTCGGGTTTCTTACCTGTTATTCGTTTGAATACAGATAAATTGTCAGATGATACTGGTATTCGATTTGATCGTATTAAGACGGGTCTGACTGTGGATGCGACTGGTGAGAACCGTTTAAATAGCACTTGCCCAGGTGCTCTTGAACTTACTCAGGTTTATAGGGAAATTAAAGACACTGTCTGTCAAGGAGAAATATATAATCGTCATGGATTTAATTACAATACTGAGGGGCTGAAAAATACTCAGTATTTAACAGGAGTAGCTAAAGGAGAAACGGGTGTTGATACACTCTTTAATGTGGCCTTAGTTATAGCACCTTGGAGGTGTGACCTCGACCTCACCGGTATAGACTTCTATGTGAAAGAGGATGGTACAGGTAAGGGTACATCATGGAAGGATGCAATGAGTCCGGATGATTTCCGTTATGCGATACCTCGCGTGAAGGAAGGGGCTACATTCCATATTGCAGCAGGAGAATATTCCATTTATAACCCTATGGAATCCTCTTCGGACGAGGCTAAATATATGTATGTAAATGCTGGTATCAAGTTCATTGGTGGCTATCCAGCGGACGCTGAAGATCAAACTGCAGTGAGTGATCCGACAGAGAATGTAACATATTTACAGTCGGGTAGTCGTTATCATAGTCAATATCCAATTTTTGTTATAACTGAATCTGCAAAAAAGAGTGTGGAGTTCCAAAATGTGGTTCTTTATAAAGCGACGGTGAGAAATACAAGTGCAGATCTTGAGTCTCTCATCTTCGATGGATGTAAATTTTATTATAGTACCAGTTCTGACTATGCGTCCGTGTATTGTACGGAAAAAAGCAACGCAGTTGTCTCTGTAAAGAATTCCCTGTTTTTTGGAGATAGGCGTGATTATAATGCTATAAAGGTGTTGAACGGAAAGACGGTAGAGATTGAAAATACTGATTTCAGTTGGTATGCACCTAAGGGAGCTTTATTTGACATAGATGGTGCCGACTTTGTGCTTAAAAATTCTGTGTTTACTGATATAAGTTGTCAATCTCTGCTAAGTTGCAGCAATCAGAATAATCAGAGTTTCTATAATAACACCTTTGTAAAGAACGATTACACTTCTTTTATTTCTGAAAAGTCTGCGTCAGCAGCCAAAGGCACACGTAAGTTTATCGGTAATATTATAGAAAGAGGCTCTGATGATATGTCTTCTTTTGTAAAGAATGCGACATGTCATTACAATGTTACTGATTTTACAATGGAAGGTAGCGATAATATCAAGGTTTCTGCTTTTGACGGTTTGCTTGATGGTTCTACGTCGCTTGCTGATGGTAAATTCCGTCCGAATACTATAAAGAATGGTATTCATGAATATATCGTTAAGCTAAAAGGTGACGAGATTGAAGAAAAAAGCATTCGCTTCCCATTGGACGAAACGGTGGTTAGTTCGGATATCTTAGGTCAAAAGAGAAATAAAAAAACTTGTGCTGGTGCATGTGAGTTCCCTAAGGAGGAGGTCTTCCATTTGGAAAGCATTACCTTTGGTGAAGATCCTGAATGTGTAGTAAAAGATAGAGTAGCTCGTATTGAAGTAGCCGATGGAGTAAGTCCTTATACTTTTGAAATACAGACAACCGATGGTAAGCAAGTTCAGCAGTATATGAATGCTTCCCCAATTCAATATATGGTCGAATTGCCCGACGGCGAATATGTAGCTGTTATAACCGATGGACAAAATAAGGTGGTAACTTCCGAACCTTTTACAATCACTTCAAAACGTAAATTTAGTGCAACTGTAACTAAAATATGCGATGGTTCAATGTCTCATATTGTATTGGACTATGCAGGAGCTGTAAAGAAGGTGGAATTACAGCAATTTGCTGGCTATTATGATGTTACCAGCCTATACGATGCTGATAGCAAGTCGGTAACAGCAAAAAATTCTTACCTTGGTGTTCGTTTGACATTCAGTGATGGTTGCCAATCATATGCTTCGTTAGATGAAGTAAAAGAAGAACCTTTGGCAATCGCATTTGCCACAACCCCTAAAATTGAGAACCAGACTTGTGAGGGAGAAGATAATGGCTCGTTTACATGCTATCCTGCGTCGCAGATAAATTTGCGCGGCTATAAGATGTGTCTTGTGGTTACTAACAAAACCACGAAAGAGGTATATAAGGATTGCGTCACCCAATCCGGCTCGCGTATGTCTGTAAAGAATCTTCCGGTAGGGGAGTATGAGGCTTATATAGCCCTTGGCTATGACGATTGTATTGTCGATGATAGCAAGAAGGTTTTGGATGACTTTACTATTAAGGCTCTCGGTGAACTTGAGATTACCGATATAAGCGAAGAAACTGCCATTCGTTGTGAGGGTACTACAATCTCTCAGAAGTTTGAAGTGCGTAATTACGACGCGAACCTTTATACTTGGAATTTGACAAAAGACGACAAGGATATTACGGCTAAAGTTGAGGCTACAGTCCCTACCACTTCAAATGGTACTTTTGTCTTCGATGAACTTTCTGCTGGTAAATATGTCTTTAGCTTGGTTGACCAGTGCGAAAAAGCTTATACAAAAAAGTTTACGATAAAGGAGTCTATCAAGCAGGCTATTGATTTTTCATCCGAAAATAGCCATGGCGTAAGTTGTGAGGGTAAGTCTGATGGTTTGGTGAATATTAAGGTAATAAACTGGAGTTATGGAGATAAGGGTGTTTTGACCAATACGACAACAGGTCAAGAGGTTGAAAATGCGGAATTCACAAAGAGTGGTTCAACCTCTTTCTCTGCAAGTAATGTTAGTGGTGGTAAATATCTACTTTCAGTTACGGATCTTTGTGGTAGGGAATCTGAATATGAGGTCGATATCGACGAATTGAACAAAACCTCTAAATTCGATCTTTCGTTGGATGCGGCAGAGGATGCAGGCTGCAACGAAGAGAGCCGTAAGATTGCTGTGTCAGTAAGCGGAACGGCATCCGAACCTTATTCGTACACGCTTTATAAAGTAGAGGGAACAGAAGAGACTCTGCTCGACAGCAAGGAAGAGGTCACCGATGAGACCTATACAAGCGGCAAACTCGATTACGGTAAATACAAACTTACTGCTGTTAACAAGAATGGTTGTGAAGTGTCAGTAGAGCGTACCTTCAGTGCAAGCCACGCTTTGTCGGGTACTCGTTTGGTATGCGGCACTAACACCCACGTGGAGTTGAATTACGACGGTGTGATTGAAGGCGTCTCTGTAAAGGTCGGTGGCAAATGGATCGATGTTAAGTTTGATGAGGATGCCAACAAGAGCGTATTCGACTATAACGGTGTGGTGACCGATGTGCGTGTGAAGGAGAGCGGTTGCGTTACCGATGCAACGCTTACCGATGTTGACCTTTCAGGAGACTTGTTCGCAGGCGTAGAGGCAGACTATTCTGTTTCTCATGAGACTTGTTATGGCAAGAAGGATGGTAGCATCAGTGTTACCTACTCAGGTTATAAGGGTAATATGGAGGTGGTGGCCTATGCAGGCGAAAAGAAATCCACCTACGATGCAGAGAGCAAGAGTCTGATTATCTCAGGACTCGCTCCTGGCAGCTACGATGTGAAGTTAGGTTTTGTGATTGACGGATGTGATGTAGAAGACCAGTCAAAATCAGTGGAAACAGGTGTTGAAATCAAGTCGGTTGGCAAACCAGAGTTGACCGATAACAAAGAAGATCTCACCATTCGTTGCGAAGGCAAAACTGTTACGGAAACGATTAACATAACCAATTACGATAAGAACCTCTACACTTGGAAGTTGACCAAGGATGGAGAGGAAATAACTGCTAAGCCAGTTATAACAACAGGCGAAAAGGCGGCCTTCAAGTTCTCCGAACTAAGTGCTGGTGCTTACGAGTTCAGCCTCGTTGACAAGTGCGAGAAGGTATATTCGTTCAAATTTACCGTTTCAGAGTCGCTCAAGCCAGCCCTTACATTCGATGAAGCACATAAGGGAGTCTCTTGTGACGGCAAGGCTGATGGAGTAGTAAGTTTCTCAGTTTCAAATTGGGACAATGATAACGACAAGGCGGTATTCAAGAATCTAACCACCGATAAGGCGGTTGAGTGCACCCCAGTATATGAGGATGGTACTATCACTTATTCGGTTTCAGGTGTCAGCACAGGCAAGTACAGCCTATCTGTTACAGAGTTCTGTGGAACTAAGTATGACGATCAGATAGTCGATATCGACGAATTGAACAAGACCACTAAGTTCGACATCTCATTAGGAACTGCAGAGGACGCAGGCTGCAACGAAGAGAGCCGTAAGATTTCGGCTACAGTTAGCGGTCTTGAAACACAGGCACCATATACCTATGTGCTTTACAAGGTAGAGGGCGAGGAGGAGACTGTGATAGACGACAAACAGAAGGAAGTCACCGACAGAACCTATACGAGCGGCAAACTCGATTTCGGAAAATACAAGCTTGTTGCTGTTAACAATGATGGTTGTGAAGTGTCAGTAGAACGCACCTTCAGTGCAAGCCACGCTTTGTCGGGTACCCGTTTGGTATGCGGCACTAACACCCACGTGGAGTTGAACTACGACGGCGTGGTTGAAGGCGTGTCTGTTAAGGTCGGTGGCAAATGGATTGATGTTAAGTTTGATGAGGATGCCAACAAGAGCGTATTCGACTATAACGGTGTGGTGACCGATGTGCGTGTGAAGGAGAGCGGTTGCGTTACCGATGCAACGCTTACCGATGTTGACCTTTCAGGAGACTTGTTCGCAGGCGTAGAGGCAGACTATTCTGTTTCTCATGAGACTTGTTATGGCAAGAAGGATGGTAGCATCAGTGTTACCTACTCAGGTTATAAGGGTAATATGGAGGTGGTGGCCTATGCAGGCGAAAAGAAATCCACCTACGATGCAGAGAGCAAGAGTTTGATTATCTCAGGACTCGTGCCTGGCAGCTACGATGTGAAGTTAGGTTTTGTGATTGACGGTTGTGATGTAGAAGACCAGTCAAAATCAGTGGGAACGGGTGTTGAAATCAAGTCGGTTGGCAAACCAGAGTTGGCCGATAACAAAGAAGACCTCACCATTCGTTGCGAAGGCAAAACTGTTACGGAAACGATTAACATAACCAATTACGATAAGAACCTCTACACTTGGAAGTTGACCAAGGATGGAGAGGAAATAACTGCTAAGCCAGTTATAACAACAGGCGAAAAGGCGGCCTTCAAGTTCTCCGAACTAAGTGCTGGTGCTTACGAGTTCAGCCTCGTTGACAAGTGCGAGAAGGTATATTCGTTCAAATTTACCGTTTCAGAGTCGCTCAAGCCAGCCCTTACATTCGATGAAGCACATAAGGGAGTCTCTTGTGACGGCAAGGCTGATGGAGTAGTAAGTTTCTCAGTTTCAAATTGGGACAATGATAACGACAAGGCGGTATTCAAGAATCTAACCACCGATAAGGCGGTTGAGTGCACCCCAGTATATGAGGATGGTACTATCACTTATTCGGTTTCAGGTGTCAGCACAGGCAAGTACAGCCTATCTGTTACAGAGTTCTGTGGAACTAAGTATGACGATCAGATAGTCGATATCGACGAATTGAACAAGACCA
The DNA here is from genome assembly GCA_024401475.1 of Paludibacteraceae bacterium. Taxonomy (GTDB): domain Bacteria; phylum Bacteroidota; class Bacteroidia; order Bacteroidales; family Paludibacteraceae; genus RGIG10190. Next base: position 8,680 of record JAKSKZ010000016.1, read on the forward strand.
CTAAGTTCGACATCTCATTAGGAACTGCAGAGGACGCAGGCTGCAACGAAGAGAGCCGTAAGATTTCGGCTACAGTTAGCGGTCTTGAAACACAGGCACCATATACCTATGTGCTTTACAAGGTAGAGGGCGAAGAGGAGACTGTGATAGACGACAAACAGAAGGATGTCACCGACAGAACCTATACAAGCGGCAAACTCGATTTCGGAAAATACAAACTTGTTGCTGTTAACAAGAATGGTTGTGAAGTGTCAGTAGAGCGCACCTTCAGTGCAAGCCACGCTTTGTCGGGTACCCGTTTGGTATGTGGCACTAACACCCACGTGGAGTTGAATTACGACGGCGTGGTGGAAGGCGTGTCAGTTAAGGTCGGTGGCAAATGGATTGATGTTAAGTTTGATGAGGATGCCAACAAGAGCGTATTCGACTATAACGGTGTGGTGACCGATGTGCGTGTGAAGGAGAGCGGTTGCGTTACCGATGCAACGCTTACCGATGTTGACCTTTCAGGAGACTTGTTCGCAGGCGTAGAGGCAGACTATTCTGTTTCTCATGAGACTTGTTATGGCAAGAAGGATGGAAGCATCAGTGTTACCTACTCTGGTTATAAGGGTAATATGGAGGTGGTGGCCTATGCAGGCGAAAAGAAATCCACTTACGATGCAGAGAGCAAGAGTTTGATTATCTCAGGACTCGCTCCTGGTAGCTACGATGTGAAGTTAGCCTTTGTGATTGACGGTTGTGAGGTGGAAGACCAGTCAAAATCAGTGGGAACGGGTGTTGAAATCAAGTCGGTTGGCAAACCAGAGTTGGCCGATAACAAAGAAGACCTCACCATTCGTTGCGAAGGCAAAACTGTTACGGAAACGATTAACATAACCAATTACGATAAGAACCTCTACACTTGGAAGTTGACCAAGGATGGAGAGGAAATAACTGCTAAGCCAGTTATAACAACAGGCGAAAAGGCGGCCTTCAAGTTCTCCGAACTAAGTGCTGGTGCTTACGAGTTCAGCCTCGTTGACAAGTGCGAGAAGGTATATTCGTTCAAATTTACCGTTTCAGAGTCGCTCAAGCCAGCCCTTACATTCGATGAAGCACATAAGGGAGTCTCTTGTGACGGCAAGGCTGATGGAGTAGTAAGTTTCTCAGTTTCAAATTGGGACAATGATAACGACAAGGCGGTATTCAAGAATCTAACCACCGATAAGGCGGTTGAGTGCACCCCAGTATATGAGGATGGTACTATCACTTATTCGGTTTCAGGTGTCAGCACAGGCAAGTACAGCCTATCTGTTACAGAGTTCTGTGGAACTAAGTATGACGATCAGATAGTCGATATCGACGAATTGAACAAGACCACTAAGTTCGACATCTCATTAGGAACTGCAGAGGACGCAGGCTGCAACGAAGAGAGCCGTAAGATTTCGGCTACAGTTAGCGGTCTTGAAACACAGGCACCATATACCTATGTGCTTTACAAGGTAGAGGGCGAGGAGGAGACTGTGATAGACGACAAACAGAAGGAAGTCACCGACAGAACCTATACGAGCGGCAAACTCGATTTCGGAAAATACAAGCTTGTTGCTGTTAACAATGATGGTTGTGAAGTGTCAGTAGAACGTACCTTCAGTGCAAGCCACGCTTTGTCGGGTACTCGTTTGGTCTGTGGCACTAACACCCATGTGGAGTTGAATTACGACGGTGTGGTTGAAGGCGTGTCTGTTAAGGTCGGCGGCAAATGGATCGATGTTAAGTTTGATGAGGATGCCAACAAGAGCATTTTCGACTATAACGGTGTGGTGACCGATGTGCGTGTGAAGGAGAGCGGTTGCGCTACCGATGCAACGCTTACCGATGTTGACCTTTCTGGTGATTTGTTCGCAGGCGTTTCTTCTTCCTATCAAATGGATCATCAAAAATGCTTCGGTACTGACGATTGTAGCATTGCTGTGAAATATACAGGATTCACTGGCAACATGAATGTTACCGCTTACGCTATTGATGCAAAAGGAAACGAAGTCTCAAGTATTTATGACGATGAACAGAAATGCTTGCTCATTTCTAAATTGGCTCCAGGTATTTACGACGTAGAATTACGAATAAGCGTGAATGGTTGTAGTCTTAGCGACAAAGCTTATAATGTCGCAGAGAAAATTGAACTTGAGGGCCTTGAAGAGCCTGTTTATTTAAGTGAAAAGTATTCATTTGTCAATAATCGCTGTGAAGGCAAAGCGAAAGGAAGCATGCACATGGAGATGAAGGGTTGGAAAGATGGATACTATTATTGGACTATTAAGCGTGCGGGTAGTCCTGATGGCGAGATCCAAAAGAATTGGCATCATGGAGATGCGCTCGCTGATGGTGTATTTGCATTCGATATAGATGGTTTGCCTGAAGGTAAAAATACTTTCACAATGTACGATTATTGTGGCAATGTAGTCTTCGCACAAATACAAAATATCAGTGCTGATTATATAGATGCTATTACTTTGGATATGGGCGAAATGAAGCCTTATACTTGTGCCGATAGAAAAGACGGTAGTCTTTCTTTCATAGCATCTCCTTGGGTCGCTGGTGACGAGGCTGTGATTAAACTGGGAGAAGAAAAACTATCCGTTTCTCCAGAAGTAAAAGAAGGCAAAGCTTACTTCAATCTTTCTAACCAGGGTGCTGGTGTTTACACAATTACAACAACAGACTTGTGTAGTCGAAAAGAGGAGAAGGCCTTTGACTTTACCGAATTCGCAGAGAAGAATGGCTTGTTCCATATTAGCAGTGTCGATTATGACGCCAAAACGGCAAGATGCGAATGGGAAAAGCGTTTTGTTAAGGCATGTGTAGCCGGTGGAACTGCTCCGTATGTCTATAAGGTGGAAACTATTGATGGCAATTCAATACAAGTTTCCGAACCAGCAACTTCTACATCTTTTGTTAGTGATTTGCTTCCAGATGGCAAGTTCAAGATTGTAGCTGTTGACAACACGAATTGTGAAAGCGTTTATGATGAAGGTTTAGAGCAAGAGTCTGCTACAAAACTTGTAGCTCAGAAGCGTGAAGTGATTTGTGGAGATCAGAAATACACTTTGGTGACAGCGAAACACAATGGTGTAAATAATGAACGTGAATATTGGTTCATGGACGCTAATAAGGACAATGTGACGAAAGTTGTTATTGGAGGAGAAATCGATTCTGCAGTTATTATAACTCCTGTCGATGTTACGTTTACCCAAGTAAGTTCCTATTATTCTGATTGCGACATGTATGCACGTCTCACAGAATTGCCTTTGGATAATACTGCATTGACTGAGGCTGATGCTACTGTGACCAAGGTTTACAAACAGCGTTGTTTCGGCAAGGACAATGGTGGAGTAGTTGTTGACTATGATGGTCCTAAAACAGTTTACTCAGTAGCCATTAAATTGGTTGATAAGAAGGATGCTACTCATTTCTATTATTCAGGAATTGCAAAGTCCACTAAAGAAACTCTCTCGATAGAAGATGCAGCCCCTGGCGAATATGAGTTGTTCTTGGTTCATAAGTTAGGTGAATGCGAGTTGGAAGGAATGACACGTAAGTTGCAGGACGTTACGGTTGCTGCCCTCACTGAGCCACTTGCGTTGTATGCTGACAAAACCAAAGTTTACCCAAGCGACTGCTACTCTGTTATGAATGCACGTTCGGTTGTGGCTGCTACAGGTTGGACGGACGAGGTTTATACCCTCCGCTTCTACGATTATAATGAGAATGGAGAGTTGCATAAAAGGGGGGACGATATGGGAGCTAATCATGTGACGGATGTTACAGACAAGGAAGTTTACGCTTGGTCAACAGGTCCAAACCTTACCGCAGGTAAGTATTATGTGACATGGGGTGATATGTGTGATGCCGAGATTATCAAGTATCAATTTACTGTCGATCCGTTAAAGCAACCTTCCATCAAGATGCTTGAATCAAGTTATGTCGATTTGAAGTGTAATTACGATAAGGCGTATGTCGATTTCAGTTATGAAGGTGGCTCTCCAGTTAACAAGCGTCTGTTGTTTAAGTATGTTCCTAACGATGATTGGGAATATACCACAGAACCGTTAGCCGAAGCCAATACTTATCGTTTATATGGCTTTACCCTTGGTAGTGGCAATCAGGGACACAAAAAAGTGGAAGGTACCGATTATGAGTTGACGGATGATGATGCGGGATTGATAGATGGTACTTACCGTATTATTTATGAAGATGAGACAGGTAAGTGTCCTGGCGACGATGTTAGTTTTGATGTTACCGTTAAACGCCAGAAGGCAATCAAGTTCTTGCTTGACAAGCAAGATGTGAAGTGTTTCGACATGAACATGGGTACTGTATGTTTTGTGCCGTACCGTAATGGTGGAGACCTCCAATATACGAAGACGCTTCATCCAGATAGAGCACAGGGACGTAACTGGGCTTATGCAATTATCAGCACCGATGAGGAGCAGAAGGCGTTCTATTCTTCTAAATATAAGATTGACAATTCTGAAAATGGCGATCATAATATTCTCGGAGAAACGGTATTCCGCTCTAAGGTCTTTAGCGATATTGCCAATATCCATCTTGTGGCTAAAGAACATGAAGAAAATGATATCAAAACAATTATCAAAGATACTTTGGATAAGAATGGAACTTTACCATATCCATTGTCTAAATTGTATAACAACGGAAACCGTGAGTCGGTAGCTACAGACTGGATTGGTTTGGATATGTTGCCTGCTGATGAGTACACCATTGTTGTGACCGATACATTCAACTGTACCTATACAAAAGATTTCTCGTTGGTTCCACCACGCGGAAAACGTTTGGAAGTTTATGATACGGAATATCTTGGTGATGCAGATGGTGCTAATCCTGTATGTAATGCAGAAGAGAGACGTATTCGTTTCAAATGTACAGGCGGTAACTACCCTTATTTGTACAGTATCGTTAATCTTGATCTTGAGAATAAGAATCTTGATTTGGACGAGATGGAAGGTGAAGGTGGTATTGGAAGTTCTGATTATGTGCAGGATGTTACGATTAAGAAGATCCAGGAAGGAAGTGACAATCAAATTATAGATTATACCTCCGAGATGCTTTCTGCTGGTACTTACGAGGTTCGAGTTTATGATTATCTCGGTTGTGTTGCGAAAGGAGGAACTGTGAAGGTTGAAGCAAAATTTGAACTGAATGGTACTCCTCATGTGGATTTGTGTAATCCTTCTGACAACAATATACTTTTGTTGAATAAGGATTTTGCTAAGACGATTGACCACTTCACCTACATGATTGGTCATGGCACTCATTGTAAGTCTTATCCTTATTGTTCGGTTGATGACGGTGATGTCGATGTTGACCCTTATGGTTATATGCAACATACGCATCAGTGTAATTACGAAGATTTCGCTGACTGCAAGAACAAGACGGTGATAAATGGTATTGAACGTCGTTACAACCAACCAGTGGAAAGCAATTTGTCTTACCGAGAGAAGGTTGATGAGCAGTGGGTGGATTATACCAATGCAGTGGGTGTGACCAACGTGCCTAAGGGAAGAATTGGTTTTATTGCTTATGATAAAGAGGGATGTTCTGCTTTTGCTGAATTTGACTTCAAATCGACTGGCTTGCCGATGTCCCTTGCTGCTGTCTCTACCGAACCTGTAAACTGTTATGGTGACGAAGAGGGTACTGTTGAATTGAAACTTTATGGTGGCCACGAATTCTATACTAAAGTGTTGCTCGATGGAGAGGAACTTCCTGCTACAACTCCAATCGTTATGACAACCGTAAAGAAGAATGATCCGGTATTGGATGAATATAATAATGAGGTGGTTACAAGAGATACTATAACTTTGTCATATCTCTTGAATAATGAGAAAGTCTTTAATGATCTTAAATTGGCTTTTGATGCAGAACAACTCATGAAGAACGTCAAAAAGGAGTTGACTGATTTGCTTGGGGTTGAACCTACGTTCGCCCAACTCAACGAGGAGATGGGTAAGAGACTCAGAATTTACGAGAAGACTTCTTACTCTTTCACATTGGGTGATTTGAAGGCTACCATGAACTTTGAGGGTGCTGATGAAAAACACAACCATAAACATGTTATTACGGTGGTTGACAATCAGAATTGTGAGTTCTCCACTGAGTTCGATATCTATCAGCCTACTAAACTGAAGATTGAGGCAGAAGGTAGTTATATTTGTCACGATAAATCAACGCGTATATTCGCAAAATCGACAACCGGTGGTGTGTCTCCTTATCTGTACAAGGTGGAAGAACTCTCTTCTGAAGACTATATATTTGACGAACGTTCGGAAAAATACCCTCAAACTCCAGATGGTGAGGATTTGACCACTTATGATGATTACAAGAGATTCTATATGGATGAGTATCATACAAACGATCATATTCCAGTTGGTGACGGAGCACATGTGATGCTTGTTCAAGATGCGAATGGTTGTGAAGCGGCAAGTGACATAACTTACCCTAATGGAGACTTGGAATGGAAGTCGGTTAAGCAGGATCAGCTGATTAGTACTTGGCACGACTTCGGTAATGTTTTGGTTGTTGAAGACCAGACTGACTATAGTGTGATGAATAGTCCTATTGCCCAATACGATAGTATGAAGGTGATGGTGGTTATGGATGACGAAACCGACGCTGAAAAATTTGAGGGCGTTATGGTGTCTAATGACCTTTATGTGTATGGTATTCAGGGATCTTCTTTAAGTCCGAAATGGACAAGTAACTCTTATCAAGGACCGTCATGGGGAATCCCTCTTGAAGCACAGAAAGACTATATGAATCTTTCTGAGGAGATGCAAAGTAGGTATAAGATTTCAGATGGATTTGACAAGCTTGTTGCTGATGACGAGTCGTTGAGACGTATGGTTTTTGTTCAATTCCGAAATCCTGAAACCTTAAAAGACTTCGATCTGCAAAAATTCTTGGACGATAAGAATAAAGATAATGATGGAAAGGGCGTTCAATTGGGCTTCACCATTCGCGTGATTGCCTACGTAGCGGGTTGTGACGTGATTACAGAGCACAATTCATTGGCACTCAATCTCGATGGTGTTAATCCGTACCCTAATCCTAAGTTCATGAATAGCATCCATTTGGCTGCTACTAAGGCTAAAGATGGGGAGACTACATTGTTTATTACCATGGCAGATCCTTCAAGCTTCAAGTATATTGTTTATGGAGTGAATGGTGCTGTCAAGTCAAATGTGAAATCTTATAAATTGACTAGCAATCTTGAGGGTTGGTATGTGACTGATAGAGATGGTAATCTATATTCAACAACTCCAGCCATCGAAGCTAACGATGATAGTGGCGACTCAAACGACACTAACGATACTAATGACACTATCGATGATAATGAAACATCTATAGTTGTTAATGGCAAGGAGGAAGTTGTTAATTACTACACATACGCTTTGAAAGTGTCTGATATTACTGAGAATGTTATTATTAAAGTGTTCACTGAAAGCAATGCTGCTGCAATTAAAGTTTTGAATGATGCTGAGTAATAAAATGAGTAAATACGTTAAGCACATCTTGTGCATTATCTCTTTGGCATTTGTTTCGAACATTAATGCTGTGGAAATTTCCCCCGACAATATCGACTTTAAAAAGAAGTTGACCGTAGGCGGAGGATTGAGTTTCAATAATACTTTTTATGCGGGTAGCGACAGCCTTATTAAGCGTGACCCTTATGTCTATACGCTTTGTGGTAGTATCAACTTCAATTATCTTGGTGTTGATTTGCCTTTCAGCTTTGCGCTTAGCAACACCAGCAAGGAATATACCCAACCATTCAACCGATTCCAGATTGCGCCTAAGTACAAGTGGGTGCGTCTTTACCTTGGTAGTGCCAGCATGACCTTCTCGCCTTATACATTGGCGGGTCACGATTTCAATGGTGTGGGTGTGGAGCTTACTCCGAAAAATTGGTACATTGGTGCTATGTATGGCCGTTTTCAAAAGGCGATTGAGTATGACCCGATGGTTGAGAATATTGACGAGGTGGCCTACAAACGTATGGGTTATAGTGCCAAAGTGGGTTGGAATGGTAGTGGAACCTCGGTAAACGCAACGTTTTTCCATGCTAAAGACGAAGTTAGTTCGTTGGAATATGCTGTGCCTGACGAGGCTGATCTGCATCCGAAAGAGAATACGGCTGTTAGTGGTTTTGTGCGTCAGTCGTTTTTTAAGGACTTCTTCGTTCAGGCCGAATATGCCTTTTCACTTTATAATTCTGAAATTCGTACCTCTGATGGCGCTCCTGCGGTTGGTTCTACTTTTCTCGACAAACTCTTCGACAGAAAGGGTAACGACCGTTTTGTGGATGCAATAAACGCATCGGCAGGTTATGCAGGCAAAATTTGGGGACTTTCGCTTTGCTATGAACGTATAGCTCCTTACTATCAGACGCTTGGTGGATATTATTTCACCGACGACAAGGAAGACTATACCTTGGCTCCTTATGTGAAGTTCTTGAATGGAAAATTGAACTTAAATGGTAAGTTGGGTTTTGAGTTTAATAACCTCAACAACCTAAAGTCTAACGACAACAAAAGGGTTGTAGGTTCGCTGTCAAGTTCCTTTAGCGATGGCAAACACTGGACGTCTTCATTGTCTTACTCCAATTTCTCGAACTATACGAAATATAAGAAGACGGCTTACCCTTATTACGTTGACCAACTCGATACGCTTAATTATTATCAGGTCAATCAGGCTTGGACAGGCTTGGTGGCTTACTCATGGGGTGATACGTTGAGGACACAGTCGGTTTCGGCCTCTGGTAACTTTAATTACGGAAATCAGAAGGCTGGTAACACTTCATTTTCTAAGCAAACCATTGTTGGTGGAAGCCTTAATTTTTCACAGGTGTTCGTTCCGTCCCGTATTTCGTGGGGAAGTTTTTTCAGCGCGAACAAGGCGGATGCTTCTTCCGTAGAAAGTCTTTATTGGGGACCCGGCGTGAATGCTGGTTGGAGTGACAAGTCGGGCTCTTTTTCTGTGACAGGACAAATTGCCTACAATGTGAACAATCTCAATGGTCAATTATATAGTTCACTATTGAATAGCGGCATTAATGCCAATTATTCCCTTTCTCAGGTTGACGCGAAATATGGCAAACACATGGTTACTGCCTCTCTTGGCTTGACCAACTGGTTGAAAAGTGAAGCGAAAACTAAGAACGATTTCGAATTCCTGGCCACGCTTAATTATTCTGTGAATTTTTAATTTTTTTTGAAAGATACATTCATTCTGATATATGAACACGATTAAAAGATATTTATTATCAGTGCTTTTCCTTTGCGTAAGCTTATCTGCTTTTTCGCAAGCTTCGGTCTATCCTATCGACTTAAGTGCCGTGATGTTGCCGCCATACACGAACTGTTTGGGCGACTATTTCTCGAATGGTAGGGTACAGTTAAAGGCCATCGTGAAAGATATGAGTCGTTACGGTAAAGACGCAACGTTGGAGTATTCTATCACTGTAAAGGTTAAGCGGGGTAATACCGTCGTATTGTCGTCGATTGCACCTTTGAAGAGAAAATTTAGCGAAACACAGATTATTAACGATATCCCTGTAAAGGAATTGTTTAGTGACCGGAATAATTATACCGGTACTGCTTCTGGTAGTTTTTTCGGGAATGGTTATTGTTTGGAAGAGGGCTCTTATGAATTTGAATACCAGTTGTTCGATAAAAACAAGGGTAACATGCCATTAAGCGAACCTTTCTCGGTTTATTGCTATCTGACGCAGGCTGAACCTCCTGTAGGTGTATTCCCAGAAGACGGTAAATGCTATGACCCGAGCGAAATACCACAAACGATGTTGTTCCAATGGATAGATCCTATTGCTATTGGTCCACAGACTCGTAGTTACGAGTTGCATATTAAGGAAGATGGTACGGACATGGCGTTTACGGGTAACATGTTCCCTAAACAAGAAGCTCCAAGTTCAATGGAACTTTATAACCAGAGCGTCTTTAATAACAACTTTGTTTTGATAAACAATTCCGCGTCAAAATTTAGAGAAGGCCACAAGTATTACTGGTATGTTCAAATGAGGGGTGGTGCTGCCGATGGAACAAACAATAATGCCTATAAGAATGGAGGTAAGAGCCAAACCTATAGTTTCTCTATCGGTAATTGCAATCAAGAAGAACCAAAGACCGAGTTTGACGACACGAAGGCAAAAAATTCGATAAAGTCGAAGGTAAGAATAGAATTGGACTCTGCCAAGGTTGTGGGTGGAGCCGTTAAAACCATGTGGGAGTTGAAGTCGAACAAAAACGACGAGTTGATATGCGGTTTTAAGGTCTATTGTTATAAGGTAGATGGGGGCAACTCTGACGAAGCGTCTGAGGTGTTGAGCAAGACTCTTATTTGTGGTAAATATAAAGCAGGAGATACTTGGACAGAAAAACTTAATTCTTCTGTGTTTGAGGAGGGTGTGGAGTATTTCTGCTTCGTCCGTCCAGTTTTACAAAATGGTGAACTCGGATTAATGAGTAATGAACTATCTTTCAAAATAGAATCGGCAAAGGTGACTGCTTCCCCAAGCGACGATGATGATTGTATTGTGGAATTGACCCCACGCTCGTGTGTTGGTGATTCATTGTTGACCTCGGTCCCTAAATTCTTCTTTGCAAACGATGCTCACCAAGTGATTAGTGTCGATGTAAATGAAACTAAAATGGAGGGTCAGACTTTTACGGGTAGTGGTATTGTCACTCCTGCTTGGTTGAAAAATATTGTTCCAGACATTCTTCCGTTGGCTGGTCTTAATGTCGAATTCGAAAAGATTAAGATCAATACCGATGGTTACCTCTGCGAGGGTGAAATCAAGGTGGTTTCCGATCCAGACAACAACCTTTATTTCGATTTGAACGAACTTGTGGATTTCAATGCAGGAGCGACTGTCGCTTCCAAGCAAAAGGAGGTCTTTACCAAAGAGGTTGAAAAAGAGGAGGATATCAAGGGCGACCAGTATAAGGGCGAGGTCGTTCGTGTGAAATCAACTGGCGACCTTTTTGCTGTCTCTATGGCGGACGGCGAACTCCAAAAGGCAAAGGTGGGAACATGCTTAGATAAAAATGACTATTGCCCAGTCCAATATAGGGGTGCACTTAACAGCAAAGGCATCTCCCTCCGTTTTGATGTGGATACCACATTTAATAAGGATACTTATAGTCCATATATCGATAAAAATGCAAATCCGTTTACGGCTCAGAATATATTGGATGGTTACGTTTCGTCGGGTAGTGATTACATTCAGCCTTGGATCTCCATGGTACAGGGTGAATATAAGTGGATCAAGGCCTATTTCGAAGGCACACCCGACGTGGATCCAAATAACGTTGAATTCTATTTGCTTTCAAAGAATAGTTTGGCCTTGCTTGAAAAGGAGTATGTGTCTGATGACAATTATTTTAAGGTGAAGATTTACGGAGGTCAGCCTTCTAAATCTTTGCAGATTGTGGCACGTTCTAACGCTAAGAAGACGGATTGTTCGAAGAAAGACGACAGCAGTGATGCTGATTCAAACGCTTCTGACGATAATAGTACAAATGCAAGTTCAAATGCAGATTCGTCAGACGGTGGTGACTCTGATAAAGAGGACGATAGCAAGGGCAGTGGTGATAAAAAATGCGAAGAGTGTGGTGATGATTGCGTAACCTATGGTAGTGCGCAAATCTATATGCTTTCGTCTAAGAAGGTGAAGGTTATGTTGGTGCCAGTGGTACAAAGTGCTACAGACAATAATTTGAATATCGACGATTTGAAGGCAAAGGTAACCGCTGCTAATGAAATCATCAACAAGCGCTTTGCTCCGTTGGGCAGAGAGTTTGAACTTGTTGTAGATGATGCGTATGAATATGCTGACATCCCAGATGAGGGCTTTAATGTTAGCGAGGATAATAGCGAGTGGACGAAGGAAACTGACGAGATGAAAGCCTTGCGTAAGGCGTATGGTTTGAAGGTAGGAAAACGTGATGAGTATCAAGCTTGTCTATTCCTTCTTACCCAGGCAAAAAAAGATGGCTTGCAAGGTTATATGCCTCGTTCCAACTCGGTGGGTTTCATCTTCTTAGGCAACAATTTTGAAAATGTGCAGTCCGACATCATGGCGCATGAGTTATGCCATGGACTCTATGGTTTGCAGCATACTTTCGCTTATCCGGGTGCAGAACAGGGAGCTCTTCATGAAAACCTAATGGACTACGTGGATCATAACGATGAGCGTTACCTCTCTAAATATTTCCAATGGAACAACATGGAAAGATTCAACGGACATGTGTTTAAACTTTTGGATGATGTTGAGGATGGAGAGGCTGGTCTTAGCTGTGTGTTATGGGGAGCCGGCAAATGGGCGCTTGGAAATGTCATTCAAGAATATTTGGAAAGTCTATTTTTAGACGAAAAAGCAAAACCATTATCAGAGTTAAGTCTTCTTAAGAATCCTATTACATCTGAAAACATACGTGGTTTAGTTTTTGCTGTTGCTGATGAGTGTGCTGAAGAATATGATCCCAAAAGGATAGTAGGTTTAATAGCTTTTGCGAATTCTCTTTATAATATGTATGACAAATGTAGTAAAAAAACTAGTTGCTCAGAGATATGCGATTGTTATGCTACGGAGGGCATTGCGCTTTTTTTGGATGAAGTTTTTAAACATATAAAATTCAGAACGTCAAAAAGAGCGTGGGAGTTAAAGAAACAGAAAGAAGGTGAAAAAGCAGAATATGATGAAAAATCCCTAACTGAAAAATTTGTAAGCGGATGTCTGAAAGTCTGGGGTGTTGAAGAAAAAACGTTTAAGGAAAAGTTACTAATGTCAACGATACCAGTGACAATTGAAGGCGGAATTAATGCAATTTTTAAATATGCAAGCAAATGTGGTGCTGATTTAATATGTCCTTGGATTTGTTCTTCAAGTGAACCTAATCCACCAACGACAAATCCAACGACAAATCCAACAACAGGACCTCAGGTTATGGATAAAGATATAGAAGTTGAAGTGTATTCTGAAGTTGTTACTGTAAGTGTGAGAAAAAGTGCTAAATTAAGAAATATTGTTGTGGCAGGTGGATATGATAAGGACTTAAAATGGCCTGACGATGCTCTTTGGTTGACAAATGATAAAATGGCAGTTCGAAAATGTTCTGAAGAGCGTAATTATGCGGGTTCAGGTTCAAATGCAGAACCTTTCAAAATGGAACAAATTGATTGCCTTTCTTATACAATGTATAGATTTAGGCTTCCTGAATGCGATAAGAATCCAGTTATAGTTACTGGTTATGCTACTAAAAACGGTACCGAAGAGGTTGTAGAAGATTATGACTATGACAAGCGTGATTGTGGTATTACTATAGAAGATGCGATTAAGCAACTTAAAGGAACGACGTCTGGAAAGACAGATGATACTCCAGTCCTTAATTCTATTACTTTGTCAAAAGAACAAAAATTGAGATTGTTTACAAGGTATTGCAGTTGGTATATTGATAAGGTTAGTCAAACTACTGATTGTGATTTAGTGAGAAAGAAAGAGGCTAGTTGTTTCTTAAAGACGTATGCTTCATCTATTATGTTAGGTGTTGATAAATCTTTAGGGTCAAATGGGGATAATTTGGTTAAGGAGTTGAAAAATTTGTACTCGGGAACTGATTTCTCTGCTTCAAGTACAATTTCTTATACTGATGAATATGATCTTGTAAAACAAGTATATGAAGAAATTTCTAATGATCTTCAAAAGAAGGGAGTGGATGAATTACCTAATTCCTCAAAGTTGAGGAATTTAGATAAAGTAGAGCAAGAAGATTATAACGCTTTTAATGCTTTTTATATGAAAGTGCTAAATCAATCGTCAGCATTAAGTGTTCAAAGTCCAAGGGATGCTTCTACAATGTTTCGTTACTGGGCATTGTCTTTGGAAGATAAAGATTATTGTAACAAAAATGTTTCATGTAGTGACAAATCGCAAAATAACAATAATGGCAATGGAGCAGGTAACAATGAAGGCAGTACTGCGGGCAAGTAATTTATGTCCAATAGTATTTAATGTTTTGATGTTATCATCTGCTTTAATAAATATAAAACATGATAGACAATAATAGGATATTTATGATATTTAAAAGAATTTTTCAAGCTTTAATCTTGTTTCTATTGTCAGCCCCCTGTGCCATGGCGCAGGGTGACATTACGAACTTGAGAGAAAGTGGAAATGAATTTAGTTCGAGTGCCACGTCGTTCTTTAATTCGCTAAAGAGCGGAGGATTGAGTTCGGCTGCGAGTGAAGCGGGAAGTGAACTGCAGACAATGGTCAATGAGGCACTTAATGGGGCTAACTCTCCTTTGGTCAAACTGAGGGAGGCTCTCAAGAATCCGGATATTACTCCGGAGCAACTGACGGCTTTGCTGGCGGATGCCAAAAGTTACCTCCAAAACTTTAAGAAAGAGGTGCTGCAGAAAAGCGCTAACAATTTCCTGCAAAACAACGACCTTGCACAGCAACTTGACGGATTGATTGGTCAGGGTGGCAATCTGCTCAGTCAGGCCCAAGGCCTTATCGATTATGGTGTGGGCTGGAATGCTCCTATTGGTTTTAAAGGAGAGATTGAGGACTACTATTTATCCTTCAAAATGGATGATATAACTTATAGTCGCGATCCTCAGGATATGACTAAATGTTATACCAAAGGTACTATCTATGCAGAACTCGCCTTGCCTATTCTCCCTGAGCAGTCTGACGGTAGCCACAAGATTGCTTTTAAGGGTGATGTCCTCTTCCAAAAGGGTGATCCAAGCGTAAAGTCGCGTATCTATTTGGATATTGAAAGCACGGGCAAGACCGAATACCGCATTCCTTTTATTAAGAATAAGGTGGATTTGGTCTTTGTAGATACGCCTACCGACAAGACGGATGGTAACTGCACGCAACATAGTGATGAAAAAACTTACATTGAATTCGACTGTAATGGTGTTTCCGATTTCAAACTGAACGGTTACCTCGACTTTAGACGCAGCCTGATTTCGCCGATGGAAGAGAGTGAAATCGCGGATAAAAAGGAGAATCCCAAAAATGAAAAAGGAGAAGAAACAGGAGAAAAAGCTACATATAGCGATTCCGAGAAACATAAGGCTTGGGTGCCTATGAAGGATACAACCAAGACGGTAAAGGCTCATTTTACTATTGAATTGAGCCATGGTCCTTGCGTCTCTATTTGTTTCAACCATCCTTTCCGTACAAAGCATGCGAAGAACTTCGTGTGGGAAGTGCATCAGTCTGTTTTTGACTTTAGCACAACAAAGAACGCTCCTGGCTTTACGCTTCCGAAGGATTATTTGCCGGAAGATTTGGATGTGAATTCTTGGACGGGTGTCTATTTGAAAGAAGTGGATTGCTATTTCCCAGAAGACTTCAAGCTAAACGATACGGATGAGTTCCCTGAAGCCAGCGTTTATGATGTCTTTATTGATGATTATGGTTTTACGGCGAAGGCTAAACTGACGAACATCGTAAACAAAGGCTTGGGTAATTCAGGTGCTCGTGTGAAAGTGGATGAGATTACGGCGGAGGTGTTCCAAAACGAATTTATGTCTGCTTCATTGACGGGTTCTGTCGCTGTCCCATTCTTGCGCGAGGCTGAAGATAATCCTTCAGATAATGCCACTGCTCAAGTCTCTGAAAAAAACTTACGAGAGGACGAAGCAAAGGATATTCTTAAATTTGATCTCTCTGGCCGTGTTGACTATTCGAAAGAAAAAGACGAATATTACTTCGATGCTAATGCCACTGTAGATATTAAGAAGAAGTATAAGGTGCCATTTACCGAGTTGGCCACCATTACTTTAAACCCAGGAACGGGCATCTCTCTTACAAACTACAAGAAGACGGTGGTTTCTGTAGGAGAAGATAACACGGGAGAAGAGGTTATCGAACAATTGCCAAAGTTGCGATTCGATATGTCTCTAAACGGTTCGCTTGACATCAATTCAAGTGCAATGTCGGCGGTTAAGGGTAGCTCGATGTTTGGCTTCGATTGTCAATTCGATGGTGTTGCCTTTGAAGACCTTCATATCTCTAATGTGGGAAAGAAAGTTTCCATTAAGAGTTTGGCATTGAAAGGAAAGGCTCAGGCGAAGTTCTTGGGCATGACTTTGGTTATCGACTCTTTGGGTTGGACGAATGGTAAGTTTGCCATGAATAAGTCAATTAACGATGGAGAGCAGGCTTATGGTGGTCTTAATTTGAAGTCGTTTATCGATTTGGTCCCATCCGATGGTGGTTTCGGTATCAGTCCTAAGTTGGGAGCAAGGTTTAAGTCTTTCTATGGCAAACTTAAGGAGGCACAAGATGAGGGAAGATGGCATTTCGCTGGTGTTGATGTAAACAATATTGCGGTCGATATGGATTTCCCAGCTTTCTCTTTAAAGGGTAATATTGATCTTTATAAAGATGATCCAATTTACGGAAAGGGCTTTAAGGGTATTGTTGACTTCAAGTTGAATCCGTTGGATATTGCGGCAAACGTACAGGCTTGTTTCGGTCGTGTAACGCAAAAAAATGGCGAAATTTTGAAATATTGGTTTACAAAGGCGAATTGTACGTTTAGCCCTGGTATTCCAGTCTTCGCATCGGCTAAATTGAGGGCATTGACGGGAGGTGCTTATTATCATATGCACGATTCTAAGCATACCCAATTTGGTAAGGATATCACTAATGTCGAAGCCACTCAGAATCCAGAAGCTACTCCATCGTTTATATTTGCCGATGTGGCGAACTATGTTCCTACGGATGATGTTAAGTTCGGTATTATTTTGGGTGCGGGCATGAACTTTGGTAATGATGCCCTTGCTACTGTTAATGCGGAGTTGAACATGTCGTTCGCTGGAAGTGGTGCCTTAGACAAGATTACGTTAGGAGGTGAGTTCACGATGATTTGTCCAACCCCTAAATTCCTCACGACTGTAGAAGGTACGTTCAATCAGTTGAATGAATATGAAGAAAAATTGAAGGCGGATTTGAATGCCGATGATAAGGTCGTAAGTGATTTGAGGTCTTATCTGAGTGGAACAGACAAACTCGGAGGAAAAGAGACTCGTACAGGTAGTATGGGTGGTGATGATGTGAGGAATGGAACCATCTTTGGCTGGGCTTGTATGGAATATAACCACAACAGTAAAGTCTTCTGGCTTGACTCAAGGGTGAAAGCTGATTTCGGTAAGGGAGGTAAATTGTTGAAGGGACGAGCTTCTTGCAATATGTTGATTGATAAGGATGAGTGGTATTTCCGCATAGGTACCGATACCGATCCAGCAACGCTTACCTTGCTTGATGGATTCGCAGAAGCGAAGACTTACTTTATGACGGGTGCGCTTCCGAGCCCTCAACTCCAACCGCTCTCGAAAGATATGAACGAAAGATTCACAATGGTTGACCGTTCTTCTTCGACGGATGCCTTGAAGAAGGCAACTGGTATGGCTTTTGCATTGAATACGAAGGCGCATCTAAGATTTGACGCTTTCCCTCTTATATTTGCAGATTTCGGTTTTGAAGGTGGTACAGACCTCCTAATTAAGAAGTGTAAATATACATACGAAGGAAAACAATATAACTGGCGAGGCTCTGGCTCATTATATGGTTATGTAGCTGTCGATTTGGGTGTCTCTTTCTTCCATCATGAATGGGATGTGATTGAGGCGAATGCATTTGCTGGATTTAAGGGTGAAGCCCCTGCTCCGGTGAAGGGTGAAGCCATTATGTCTTTCTTTGTGAAAGTGGCTGGTATCATTAAAACAACTGCCAAATTAAGAGTGAAAGTTGGCGAAGATGAAAAAGTAACATATGAGAACTAATAAGTATTTTTACATAATCCTTTTTGTGTTGGCAAGTATGTGTCAGAACATATTTGCCCAAGAGGATTTTGACATTAAATTGAAAGTGTTCTACACGGGCAACAATGTCTTGCTCCGTTGGTATCCGCAAGATTACGACACTTATGTGAAGTGTGCTAAAAAAGGTTTCGCTGTAGAAAGACGCCAGGTGGGTAATGTGGAAGGATGGCAATCGCTGGGTGTGGTTGAAATCGGTTCGTTAAATGAATTCGAGCAGTGGGAGAGCAAAGATAGTAATGCTGGGTTGTTTAAGTACATCCTTTACAAGGACGAACTTATCAATCGCTTGCGTGCAACACAACCCGATTCAGTGAAGGTTCTTCAAAACTATTACAAGCAGATACAAGGTGATAGTAAGAACTACCTTTATGGTATGATGATGCTCTCTACTGAGTTTAGTGTAGATTTGTCGAGACTGGCTGCCGTAAATTTTATGGACGAGATGACACGCTCGCAACAAACTTATGAGTACCGTGTAAGTCCAATCGACAAGAGTGTTAAGGTGAAAAGCGAGATTGTGAGGCTTGTTACGAATAGAAGAACGCAATTGATGCCCATGTCGAAAATAGAGATTTCCCGTTCGGGCAGATCGGTTCGTTTGAAGTGGCCTGTTTCTGATGAATTGGAAGTGTCTTACTCTGGTTACCAATTGGAACGAAGTGAGGACGGCATACATTACAAAAAGATTAACCGTCGTCCAATCGTACATGTACAAACATCGGAACGTGATAAAGATACTTGTGCCATAGGTGATTCGCTTCCAGAGTGTGGCAAACGCTACTATTACAGGGTGAAGGGTATGAGTGGATTCGGTTTCTTGGGCAATCCTTCAAATGTTGTATCTGAACAGTGTGTTGACCCTTATACTGTTAAACCGATTCTCACCAATCTTAATTTCAATAAAGATGCGGAATGTGAGATTGAATGGGATGTTGAGAATCTTGACAACCAGACGATTAAGCAGTTCGTGCTCGAGCGTGCGGAAAGACTGCATGTGTCGGCAAGAGATACATTTGTGCCTATTTCCAAGCCAATGTCTCCTAATGCTAGAGCATTTACGGATAAGAAACCGTTGAAAAACAACTACTATAGAGTGGCGGCTTATGGCGAGACTGGTCAAATAGCATATAGTAACATCGTTTACAAGTATCCATCAGACACATTGCCACCATCGGTGCCTACAGGTTTGAAGGGTGTTATCGACTCGTCGGGTGTTGTAACGCTTACTTGGAATCCTAATCCCGAGCCAAAAATCCGAGGCTATCGTGTCCATGTGGCAAACGATACAACCGAACAGTTCCTCTGCTGTACCGACACATTCTTGAAGGCACCAATGTATACAACTAAGCTTTTCTTAGGGTCTTTGACTAACGATATTTATTATAAGGTACAGGCAGTAGGCGATAACTACGGTTATAGTGCTTTGACTCCGTATATTAAACTTATGAAGCCCGATACCATTCCGCCGGCAAAGGTTGTTTTTGACAAGGTGGGTCAAGATGATAATAACGTGATGTCTATCACTTGGTATGATAGCCCTAGTATTGACGTGGCTAAGATTGAATTGTACCGTATGTTGGAATCTGAGTCAAATTGGGTGCACCTCCAAACATGGAATGCTAAAAAATCGCCGGAAGTTTATGTCGATTCATTCCCATTTATGGGAGAGAGGGTTGCCTACAGCATCAAAGTTTATGATGAGAGTGACAATATGAGTCAGACTGATATGGTTCCTTATCGTACCAAGATTTTGCGCCGTCATTGTTTAAAAGGTTTGAAGTTGACGAAGGATGTTAATCGAGGTGGCGTGTTCGTGGATTGGAAAACATGTGGATGTCGCATAAACAGTGTTCGTGTCTTCCGTTCCGACGATGGCGGCCCATCGAAGCTTATAAAGACTGTGAACGGTTATGAATATGGTATTTTTGACAACGACATTAAGATCGGTCATGAGTATAAATATACGGTCTTGCCAATCACCGAAAAGATGTCAGAACCAGAAGTGGCCAAAATAAAGTATTAATGTTCGATAAAGGTCGGGATTATATAGCGTTTGACCCGAATTGAAATTAATGAAAATTACGAGTCATATACTATAATTTCAAAAAAATGATTGCTGATTTTTTTAACATTAATTGCCGTTAATTTATCGTTAATTTAATGATTGATAAAATGTTTTATGATGCTTGGTTAAAATATTGATTTGAAATTAATGGACGATTAATGACAATTAATGTTTAAAACTGACAATTATATTTTGGATCAAATTGTATGTAATTCCTTTTTTATAACTTCAACATGACACCGCAAGTTAAGTTTTGCATCGAATAAGGATTCCTTATAAACCAAGAAAAGCAGAGTTCGTATTGAACGGACTCTGCTTTTTTATGTGAGTATGTTAATTGATTCTTTATTATCGGCCTCCAGACATCAAATCGGAAGCGTTCTTAAAGATATTCTTGATGAAGTTGTAGTACATTGGCACGATACAACTAGCGTCGTGGCCTCCGCCTTGAATCTCTTGCCAAAGGTGATCTACGTTGTTTCTTTGAAGTGTTTCGTGATACTGCTTAGGGAAGGTTCCTACGGTGAGGTCGTTCGTGCCACCTGTGATCAGGAATACATATGGCGTAGGTTCTCCATCCTTAAACTTCAACTCGCTCTCTTGCATGTTTCCAATGTGGGACATAAAGTTATCCGTAGCTGGAGTTACGCCTGGAGCGGGACAAGCACATCCGATGTAACCGAAGTATTGAGGTCTTGTGATACCGATGTAGAGGGCCTCGCGACCACCCATGGAGAATCCTGAGATTGCCGTATGTTCACGATCTGTGTAAGTCGAGAAGTTTTGGTTGATGTATGGCATTAAGCAATCGATAAGGTCCTCGCGGAAGTCGTCATACTTTTTACATTCTGCTTGATTGAAACCACTACAGTTGTCGCTGTTCGAACTTGTGTACATGAAGGTATAGACGATGATCATCTCCTTAGCTTCGCCGCTGGCAGCAAGGTTGTTGGCCATTGTCCTGATTTTGTTGCTCTCGTCTTGCATGCTTTTTTCTGTTCCGAAGATACCATGGTTTACATACATGACAGGGTATTTCTTGTTCGGGTCGTAGTTTTTAGGCAAGAGCACATCCGCATTCTTCATCTTGCGGGCGATGTTTGAGTAGTAGGAAATTGATTGCATGGTGCCATCACTGTTTGTGTTGCCGGTTACGTTTGATGGGGCTGGGTTGACAATCGTGTTCCTAATGCAGTTCATGTACTGCTCGGAAGACAAGAAGAGTTCAGTGTTGCTGTCTTGTTCATTGGGGTCTTCGTTGTTGCCATTGTCTACAGGCTCGTGGAAGACGATGCTGTCAGGCAATATTGTGTTACTATAGATTACCTTGCCATCCTTATATAAATAGATGGGTGATTGTGCAACTGCTGTCAATGCACATAGAGCTGCTGATAGTAGAAGTGTTTTCTTCATTTTCCTATGATATTATTTTGTTATTCTAATGTTGGAATGGTGACTAACTTGTCACAACAGTTTATTTCTTTATGAGTTTTGCAACGGTTTGTCCTATGACGACAAAGTATTCTCCGTTAGAAAGATTACTGACGTTGATGGTTGATTCGTTGCTTGTCCTTTCAAGTTTTCCAGCAACGGAATAAATCTTTACAACTTGTCCGTCTCTCATTCCCTCTATGCGAATGGTCTCTGATGAAGGGTTGGGATAGACAGAAATGGAAGATGCCGTTTCTTGCTTTGAAGAACTTAAATCGCCATCTGAAAAAACGATTTTTTGGGTGTTCGATACATTGCCAAAATCTTTGGATCCACCGCTGACGTAGTCGAAAGTGATGTTTCCATTCCCATTGAACTCGATTTTTGACAATAGAGCTAATTGCTCTTTCGCTTTGTTGCCGTCTAAATATTCAACGGTGAGAATGGATTCTGCATTAGCACAATAGCACGCCATGAGGGAGAATAGTGTGATTAATGTTTTTCTCATGATATTTTTGTTTATAAATATATATCTGTATTAATGGATTCCATCAATATCTTAATGTTTGCCCCTTAAAGATGCAAAATCTATTTATGGTTACTAAAATGCAATTGGGGTAATGACTTTAGATGTAAGTATTACCTATTCAAAAAGTGTTGTTTTGGGTCCTTTGTTTTATGATGCAAGTATAATAAATCTATTTGAGGTGAGCAATGAAGTTGCCCTAAATTCAATGTCTTGTCGTTTTTTTATGTAAAAGATAATTTTCGAGAGTTTATTGATGAAACTTTTGAAAAGGATTGTTAGCGAAAAAAAACAGCTTAATGGTGAAAAATGTACGTTTTATGGCCTCTTATGGTGTAAAAATCGTTCATTTATGGTGTAAAAATCAATCATTGTTGCCCATGAAACGAAATTCTACTCGATTGGAAACCTTGCTAAACATTGTTCAATAAAACTCTTCTTACCTTTGCATTAAAGGAAACGTATAAGAAACTTAAGAAAAAATCTAAATTTCGTTCTCAGAAAACATTAGTACTTTTTATAAGTATGAAATACAGCTCACTCGTGAGGGTGGGCTGTTTTTTTTGATGAAAAATCTGTCGAAAAAGGACACTGTTGTTTGCATAAGTGATATATTTTCGTATTTTTGTTTTTGGGTATAGTATTAAAATCGTCTCAAAGGGATGATGTTTGTTTAATTAAAATAAAAAATAAAATGAAAAAGTATTTTCGTTACATGATGGTAGCAATCGCTGCAATCGTTACAGTGGGTTTAGTTTCTTGTTCAAAAGATGATGAAGATGAAAATGGAGGTGCTCCAGTGTCAAAAGAGGATTTGGTAGGCGAATGGATTTATAACGTCGAAAAGTCAGTGGTTGATATGAAGATTAATGGTCAGTCTACTACTGCAGAGATGGCTGAGCAGATGAATTTCATGCAAAGCATTCAAGGCGATGTCACTTTCGGATCTAATGACTCGTTTTCTTGTTCTACTGATAAGGAGGGTATAGAAGGTTCATATTCAGTGTCTGGTAACCAGTTGGAACTTGTTTATTCTTATCTAGATCAATCAATCACAATGAAGTCTGGTGCCAACTTGAATAGCATTATTGCTGCTAATCCAGATATGGCTCAATATGCAGATATGATGGATTTCAAAGTAAAGGATCTTTCAGTAAGAATTGATGGTGATGTATTGTTTATCACTACTGTAATGGAATCGTCTGTCAATATGGATCTTAGCGAGATGGGCGATCTTGGTGAATTGAATGGATTGGTAAATTTGCTTCCAGAGGGAGGAATGACAATTTCAGGTAAGATCGTTACAGCATACGATAGAAAGAAATAAATAAAATCTCGAATTTGAGAGTGGGAGGTTGTCTTTGTAGGGCAACCTCTTTTTTTTGAATTAAGAATTAAGAGTTAAGAATTAAGAATTAGTCTGCGTCCTGCGATTTCCTAGCGCTGAAAGCGCGACATTCAATAGCCTTGTCCGTGAGGGCAGGGAAATTAAGAATTAAGAGTTAAGAATTAAGAATTAATCAGCGTCCTGCGATTTCCCAGCGCTGAAAGCGCGACACTCAATAGCCTTGTCCGTGAGGGCAGGGGAATTAAGAATTAAGAGTTAAGAATTAATCAGCGTCCTGCGATTTCCTAGCGCTGAAAGCGTGACACTCAATAGCCTTGTCCGTAAGGGCAGGAGAATTAAGAATTAAGAATTAATCTGCGTCCCGCCGATTTCCCAGCGCTGAAAGCGCGTCACTCAATAGCCTTGTCCGTAAGGGCAGGGGAATTAAGAGTTAAGAATTAAGAATTAATCTGCGTCCCGCCGATTTCCCAGCGCTGAAAGCGCGACATTCAATAGCCTTGTCCGTAAGGGCAAGGTCTGCGACACCAATAGCCTCG
Source organism: Paludibacteraceae bacterium (assembly GCA_024401475.1). Taxonomy (GTDB): domain Bacteria; phylum Bacteroidota; class Bacteroidia; order Bacteroidales; family Paludibacteraceae; genus RGIG10190. The sequence goes on from JAKSKZ010000016.1 coordinate 32,511, forward strand.
TCCCTAAGAACAAGGTGAAATTTGAATATGCAAAAGAAAGAACGCGGCGTTGAGGATTTCTCCATCAACGTCGCGTTTCATTTTCTAAATCTAAAAATTAGATTCGTTATTGAAGAGGTTTGCCCTCAAACATTTTCGGATTGTCAATCTCACCATAGATCAAATCGGGAACATAGTCGAAATAGCTTGATGCCTCGAAGATATACTTTGTGGTGGCATTCCAGTAGCGAATCGTAATCTTAGAACTCTCCTCAGCTGTGCCGATGATATTGAGCAGGAAGACGCCATTTTTGGCACTTGCCTTTGCTCTACATTCGTCACCTACGAAAGCTGCCATGATGTCGTCTGATGTTGCTTTCGCCTTCAATGATTGAGGAAGCTCGAAGGCTGCCGTCATAGAGTAGGCGTACTCTCCGTCGGCAGTGATGGCAACCCATTTAGGCTTGGAGTACTCTTTGCCTGTCAATGTGATGTCTTGCGGATTGTCGTTGTTGCCACCGCCTTGTCCTTCGCCTTGGTTTTCGTTGAGCAACTCCTTGATTTGAGCCAACAACTCTTCAGACATTTGGTCTTGGTTGTTTTCAAGCAACGCTTTCAATTCGGACTTAATCTCCTCCGATTGCTTGCTCTGCTCGTCTTTGAGCATTTCCTTCAATTCAGCCTTCAACTCTTCGGACATTTTGCCGTTACCGTTGTTGATGAGCTCCTCTACGATGCTCTTGAGTTCCTCGGTGCTGATGCCTTGGTTTTCGTTGAGCAACTCCTTGATTTGAGCCTTCAACTCTTCGGACATTTGTCCTTGGTTGTTTTCAAGCAACGCTTTCAATTCAGCCTTGATATCCTCCGATTGCTTGCTCTGCTCGTCTTTGAGCATTTCCTTCAATTCAGCCTTCAACTCTTCGGACATTTTGCCGTTACCGTTGTTGATGAGCTCCTCTACGATGCTCTTGAGTTCCTCGGTGCTGATGCCTTGGTTTTCGTTGAGCAACTCCTTGATTTGAGCCTTCAACTCTTCGGACATTTGTCCTTGGTTGTTTTCAAGCAACGCTTTCAATTCAGCCTTGATATCCTCCGATTGCTTGCTCTGCTCGTCTTTGAGCATTGCTTTCAATTCAGCCTTCAACTCTTCGGACATCTGACCGTTTTCGTCGTTGATGAGTTCCTTCAGAATGCTCTTGAGTTCTTCGGTGCTAATGCCTTGGTTCTCATTGAGCAACTCCTTGATTTGAGCCTTCAACTCTTCGGAGATTTGGCTCTGCTCGTCCTCAAGCAACGCTTTTAATTCAGCCTTGATTTCATCGGCTTGTTTCTGTTGCTCAACTTGGATCATGACTTCCAATTCAGCCTTTAGTTCGGCCGATAATTTACTTTGTTCGTCATTGAGCAGTTCTTGTATAATACTTTTGAACTTGGCATAATCAATGCTATCGGATTGAGACTCCTCAGGCAAGGATTTCAAGTAATCGCAGTAGTGCGGCTCGTCATCGCAGGATGCGAATCCAGCGAGAACTGCGACTGTGGCTATAAATAACCATTTTTTCATAAATCTTTCTTTTGGGGTGAATTCTATAAATTCACCGTTTTTTTAATTTTTTAGTAACAAGTAATTTGTTGTTTTCGGTGTTTTTTGAATTTGTTTTGGCAACTGGTGTAAAGCCAAACAAATTCAAAAATCACTCGAAATCAATTAAATGTCACATTATTTTTTCAAAACTTTAGCAGTGCTTGTCTCTCCGTTGATGCTTACCGTAAGGATGTAAGAACCAGCGGCCATCTGAGCTGCGTTGATTGTTGTATTGACGTTGCCGTTGGCCACTTCAACCTCACCCACGTAGATGACGTTTCCAAGCACATCGAAAACTTCGATTGTTGCTTTGCCGTCTTGAGCGAAATGACCTTGAACGTTCATCTCGTCTTCTACTGGATTAGGGGTGATTGTCAAACCTTCTTCACGCTCTTCCCATACGAAGTTGAGTACGACAGGTTGGTCTGGTGTACCATAAACAGCGTCATTCTCAAAATTCATCGCATTGCTTGCTGTATATGTCTTTCCGCCACGTTCAAGTGTGAACTTGATCTCTTCGTTGCGGTCGGCAGCGACGTTGATGAACTCAATCGTCTTGTTTTCATCCAATTTGACAGGAACAGCTCTGTTCTCCTTTCCGTTTACAACTGCATTGACAACATCTCCCTCTTCGAAGTCAGGAACATAAGCGATGATGCTCATGTTAGACTCGAATTCAGATGCGTTGCTTGCAGGTGCGGCATTTGCCGAACGCAAAGTTGTTGCGTTTGTTGGATAGTAGAACTTTTTAGAAGAGGAAGAAGAGGTTCTCTTCAACATATAACCCAAGTTAGGTTGCATGTAAGTGAGCGAACCAATCCACTCGTTTCCGTAGTACATTGCGAATCCGTCAATAGACTTGATGATATCGCCATCGTTAGCCTCGTATCCAGCCAAAGCATAGTTCAAAGACATGCTGATGCTTGGTACGTAAGCAATGTAGTTCCAGCCCTTTGCAACTGTAATCGCCGTGCTTGAAGGTTTAGCCGCTGTACCAGAAACGGACAATGTTTGATCTTCATCAGAATAGATCTTGAACATGTTTTTGTTGTTCAAGGCGAGGCTATCCAAATTGTACCACTCCTTGTGTTGAACAGAGTAAGCTGCTGCCTTTGAGAGGCTCTTCACTGTACTCTTGCTACCCCAAGTTGCATTGGCAAGGAATGCGTCCAAATTGTTCATGTCGTCGTTTGTCACGTTGAATGAAACCCAGTTCCATCCCTTGTTCAAGTGGATGTTTTGGTAAGTAAACTTCGTGCCCTTGAATACGATTGGTGATGTGGTAGTTCCAAAAACTGCATTGTTTTTGAATGTTACAGCCCTTGATGGTTTCGCATCATAAATTGTACCTGTGCTAGCTTCGTACATGCGGAATGAAATGGCATCGCTTGCAATCGTATCGCAATAGATAGTCAACATTGCATACCACATGTCGTTTGAACTGTTGTAGGTGCTGTGTGCTAAACCAACGCACTTGCCTTTGTAGAAGGCAGCAAGAATGTCACCTTCATCAGAAGAATATCCATCACTGAAGTATAGCTTTCCGATGACAGACATATTGTACTCATACATCGATTTATCTACTGTCCAGTCTGGCTCTTCTCCCTTAACTGATACCTTGATGTCAAGTGGCTCACTAATGTTGTTGTCGTTTGTCAAATAAACAACCTCTTCATAAGTACCCACATTGAGGGAAGGATCAATAGTGAACTTAATCTTGTCCGTAGAGATAGGAGCAAGGCTTCCATTGTTTGGAGTTGCGCTCAACCATGATGGAAGATTGTCCAATGTGTAGTTTTGAAGAGCTCCGCCATTATTGACGATAGCCACCTCAAATTCGCTTTCGTTGTACAACTCGTGCTCAATTTCAACTGAATTCTCTTGCCATTTCAATTGGTTGCGACTGATGTATGCGCTCCATGTGATAGGAGAGAGGATAGAGTTGCCGTTGACGTCACGAATGTCGTCTAACGTAAATGTTACCGTTGTATTTTCGATGCGGTAGTCGTCCTCCTTAAGATTGATGATGATAGCGTCGTTGTTCACTACATAATCAAACGAAAGTGGAGAGACAGGTGCCTTTGTCTTAACGGAAGGAATATCGTTAGAGAATTTAGCCTTTCCGAACAATTGGGCCTCTGACAAGTCGCTGTTGGCATTGTCGATCAAACTGGTTTGAAGTTCTTGAGTTCCTTGCCAAGTGATGTACTTTTCGAATGGATAGTAGAGTAGCAATCCCTTTTCGTCGCCATTGAGCTTTTCATTGTATAAAGACTCCAATTGGTTTTGTTGACGATAAAGTTTCCATAGACGAATCTCATCTACCTTACCCGTGAAGTTTTGGTCGAATTCTGAGCCTGCTTCTGTGTTGATGATGCGAGCTCCTGCTACCATGTAAGCAGACTGGAGACTACCGATCTTCTTAGATGAGAAGTATTTGTTCAACTCTCCATCAATGTAGATGCGGGCGATACCCGATGAACGACTGACAGCCAATGCAAAGCTATGCCAGTTGTTGTTGGCATATGATCCAGACAATTTTACTGTATCGTTGTTATGGATAAAGCAGAGTGAGCCATTATCGTTGAATCCGATATTGAATGTCTTGGAGTAGTCATCTGCCAAATCCTTAGTGCCAGCACCTGTACTCAAAATGGTTTGGCCCTTAGCACCAGACTTGGCGTTGAACCAGAATTCAAGAGTGAAGTCCATTTCGTCCAAGATGACAGCCTCGGAACTGTTCATACGCAAATAGCCCTTTTCTGAGAAGTCAACACTATGTCCAGCAGGCAATGCCCATTGACAACCCTTCATTACCAAGTTAGCACCGCGTGCCTTATCTTCGGTAGCAGAGCCTTTCGCCTCGTCCATGTCGTAGTAAGCCATCAAGCCGATTTCGTTGCCCGACAACAGTTCGTTGCTTCCAGCTTGAATAGTAGAGGTAGAGCGTACGTCGTTCCAGATTCGGAATTGATCGATCTTACCTGCGAAGTTGGCAGAGTTGCCGCTTACGCTTCGTCCTACGTAAATCTTACCCTTGCCTGTGTAAGCAGGAACTTGGGCGTTGGTGATGTGTTTTACAAAGTTGACCAAAGCCGAAACTCTGTTCGTGCTGTTGTCAAGTGTCAATGCAATGTGATTCCAAGAATCCTTCTCCCAAGCGGGAATGTCTTCTGATACGAGAACTACTGCGTTGGTAGTGTCTCCCACTTTGACGCTGATCTTGCCATTCTCCGTCATACCCATCTCGATGGATTTGGTTGATGTACCGTGGCTGAAGAATGTCATTGCTTTAGGCTCAGAGAAGTTCACCCAACCCTCGAAGGTCAAATCCTTGTTTGAGAAGTTGCGAGTAGCCTCTGTTACAAGGTAATCGTTGACACCGTCCAATGAGATGGCTACGTCGTGAGACGTAACAGCACCGTTGCGGATGCCAGTCACCGTGAAGTTGTTCTTTGAGAGCAAGCCTTCTGCGATTGTTTCGTTGAAGTTTGCGCGAACATCGTCTGAAATTGTTAATACTCCATTAGCAGGTGAAGGTGTACCAAAGAGTCTTGGATTATACATGTCTTTGATACCACTAACCACGTCGGATGGATTTTCGTAAATTACATTGTTGATGTTACAGAAACTTACGGCACGCAAATCATACTTTTGGTCTGGAAGTGCGTCCATGAAGAAGTTGTAGTTGATTACGCCTCCATCTTTAGAATCGATTACCATCGCATTGAAGCCATTTGCTACGGCTTGATCTGCCAATAGGCTGTCTGCATAATAGTAAACTAAAGTCACCCAATCATTGTCAGATGCGGCCGCATTCTTGTATTGCAACTCGATATGCTCGAAATCAGCGTAGTTGACATCGAATCCAGAAATGGAGATCGGCATGTAGTGTTTCTCCAATCCATTGACAGAATCTGTCTTACACTTCGTGTTGTAAGTCCAGTTGTTGGATGGTTTCGTAATCGTCACATTGCTACAAGTAGGAACGAAGTGAACTGAGAACGTCGCTGTGTCGGCAATGATGTCCAAGAACGATGTTGGGTCTGCTTGACATTTAGATGCCAATACCAACTGCAAGTTGTCGTAGTTGAGGGCTTGTCCCTTGCTGACTGCAACAGTCTTAACAAGTGTCTCGCCTGCAGGAACCAAATAGTCAAGTGCGAAACCTGACATTGAGTTACCGTCAATAGAGACAACGGCACCATCAGGGTTGGATGCATCTACGAGGCGAAGGTCGAACCATTGGTCTTCGCTTGTCTCAGAGTTGTTACGCATATAGACTGTCAAGAAAGCCTCTTCGCCAGACGGAACGTTCTCTACGAAATCGTTCTTCATAGCAATGCTTGGCACCTCCAACTGCAAGGTGTTGGCACCGATCACAGTACCTTCCTTATAGTATTTGGTCACGTACGCTTTCTCGTAAGGGCAAGAGGTTGCTCCACCACGAGTGATGAAGATGAATGAAGAGTAGTAGTCTTTCTCCTTGACGTCAGAACTATCGACCATGCCACCAGTGGCAGGAGAATCGTATTCTTCGTCTTTAGCTTCCCATCCTTTTTCACGGTAAACATCGACAGAGATGTAGTCGTCATCGCCCTCTTCTGCAAGGACAAATCCCTTGCTGTGGTTACGCTCAACTTCGCTCTCGAAGGTGCCTCCTTGTGTGGTTGTGACTTTCTCTTCCAAAGCGAAAGATGAATAATGACCTACTCCTGCACCTTCGACTTCAACGTCTGTTGAGTTCTCCACGCTTGCACCGATCGTGATGTGGAATGTACTTGTGTGGCTGCGACCAGAAGAGTATTGCTCGGAGTATTCAATTGGCGAACCAGCATGGAAAGAGTAGTTCTCCAACTTGTCACTATCGGTTACCTTGTCTTTGAAGTAGGCTTTTGCCGCTTCGTTGTCTTTGATTCTTTCCTTCCAACCAACAATCCATTGGTTGATGGTGTTGATGGTGTCTCGAACAGGAATGAGTTTGCCGATTTTGTCAGTTGGCTTTCTGATGATCAAGTAACTTGGTCCGTCAATGTCACTGGATGGATTTCCTATTTCCTTGTTCTTGATACTCTTGTCAGAATTGCTCTTTCCGTAGTCGGGATCGTCTTCCGACAAGTAGGAGAGATAGAACGTCTCGCCTGTCTCGTTGGCAAGTTTTCTTAAAGCGGCTGTGTCTGCCGTACTGAACGGCATCAAAACACTGTTTCTCAACTCCTCAAGATTAGGAATCAATGTCTGCTCGATATATACTTGCGGATAGGCAAATAGTGTTCCGAACGATTGACCAACATTTACAGCCGTTGACTTGGCAAGCATGTATTGGCTATTGGTGGTGTCTGTATAGACAACACTGTAGTTGGAAGGGTCTTGGTAATAATCTTTTTTGGAAACAAGAGAAACAGCATCGCTTGCACCAAAGAAGATATTGGTGGAGTGACCGATATAGACGTCACCATCTGCACCTACATACAAAGGATCGCTACTTGTCTCGAATCTTGAGGTTATGGTTGTAGAGGATTTGGTCGTGTTTGAACCCTCGTATTCCTCCTCGTGAACGGCTCCGACCTTAACGGTATGAGTGAAATCATTTTTTACTTCTTGCAAAGTCGCTACTCCAGGTGCAACTACACCCGTAATCAATTTTATTTCTGAGCCAAATGCAATATTAGAACCTATGAATCCTTCATTCGAAACAGAGCCTGTGTATGTGGATGATTCAGAGAAAGAGACTCCCTTTTCAAGGTAGGAGTATGAGTTGCTGCCCGGAGGGTCACGCAATACGGTGAGCACCTTGTCTGGACCAGCTGTCACGAAGTTGGTTCCCTTCATGTGTGAACCGACTACATAAACTTGGTTAGAACCATTCACGGCAAAAGGACACTCCCAGTTGATGGAGGTCGGACTGTCGCTGTCGCCACAAGTGACTTTTGCGGAGATGGTAGAGGTGGCAGAGGTCAACTCTGGTTCGCCGACATAGAAGTCTGCCAAAGCATAACCGTTGGAGTCTGCTTCCACTGAGAATAACTTCTCTCCGTAAGCAAACTTGATTGAATATTCAACCTTCGCGTCGCTGACTGGGACTTTGTCACTCTTTTTTGTGGTGGTGTGGATGTATTCCTCATAAACGTCTGCTCTCAAATAGTAGTGAGCGTTCTGCTCATAGACAGGCGAACCGAAATAGTAGGTGCCAGTCTTTTTGTCGAAGACTCCCACGTTAGTTGTTTCGCCGAAAAGGTTGGTGCTTGATAAAGAGTCCAAACCAAAATGGTCGCTCGGTGTGCCGCTATTGTTGCATTGGCTGATGCTGAGCGTAGGAGTGTAACGCTTGATGAATTGTTGCATCTTGTTGTATCTTACCGTGTCGTTGAATGTCTTCCATACGCCATCGATAGAGTCTTTGTAACTGTAAGCAGATGCGGTTGAATCCATCATTACAACGGATGAGAAGTTGACTTGTGAACCTGAACCATTGATGTCCGGATGGTCATCGGCTGTAACTTCTACTGTGTAAGTCTCAGGAATGACGTAAGCCACAAATTCACCAGTCGTGTCGTTGACGTGAATCAAAACACCGTCTTCTTTATATTCCACCTTGTTGGTGTGAACGGTAGGCTTGTATGAAAGGGCGTGGTCTGGCACGTAGTGCTTCTCGATTGCCACGCTATCGTTCGTACTCATTTGGTAGTTGTCGCGAGTGTGCTTCAACATGACAGTGATGCCATCGGCCAAGTTGTTGGTTGACAAGGAGTGTCCAACAGGGTAGGCCTCTTGAATCGTTCCTCCCGCAACACGGCCGATATACTTAACCTTTGTCTCGTCCTTGAGAATCAACTCAGGGATATTTTCTTGATAGTTGCGATCGGTGCCGTCGCTATTGCAGATACGTCCGTCTAATTCGAACGTGTGACCGTACTTGACAACTTTCACTTCGTGAGTTCCGACAGGGACGGAAATCTTGAATTCTCCGTTTTCATCGGTTGTTACGGCTACTCCGTTGTTAAAAACGGTTGCACCGTCGATAGTGAATTGAGCACCTTCCACAGGGTATGTTCCTCCGCTATAGACAACCGTACCTTTCACCTCGAATGAACTCTTGTCGGTGAAGTTGACGGTGTGGCTCTGTGTGTTTTCGTTGATGAATCGAATCTCTTGTACTGATTCGAATTGGTGAGTACCCTTCCATGGAGTAATTGTATAAGAGGTACCATTGCCTCTGTAAGGGATGGAACGAATGGTGTAAGAACCATCTGTCTTGCTGACACCCTTGTAACTCAATTGGTCTATAGAAGGGACGGCGCTTGTTAGAGATGCTTTGGTAACTACACCATGGTTGGCGTTGAACTTGGTATCTACAAATGAGTTGTCGTAAAACTCTTTCTCTAATGAGTAGTCGAAGGTGTAGTATGCCACCAATCCCTTCTCGTTTCCTACCAAATATCTGCTATAGTTTCCTAAAATGGTTGTGCTGTCAAGTGCAATGTTCCATAAACGTACTTCGTCTATTTCGCCTGCATAGCCAACTCCGATTTGAATGGAAGTGTCCTTCTTGCTTATAGTGCTTTGTAAATTGGATGCGTCAGCGTCTAATTTGCCGTTTATGTAGAGGCTCATGCCCGAAGCAGAAGATCTGGTGACGGTTACTTGGCAATAGTTGTTTGAACCATCGGTTGCATATTCGCTAATCTTTTTCTTGCTGACGAGTGTGTCTTTGCCAACTATGAAGGAAAATTTGTTGTTAATCGCTCTTAGGTCGAACATTCCTTCTTTGCGTATGATGCTTCCGTTGATAGAATCCTTGGCAGCCACCCATGCCTGTAAAGAGAAGTCGGTGGCATCCGACAATAAATTCTTGTTGCTTACGGTCAAGTAACCATCTCCCGTGAAGTTGTATGCCTTGCCTTGGGCAGTTTCATCCTCTATTGGTTCCAATCGAACCTCTACATCTGCTTCGGCATCTCCGTTTTCAAATGTGATGCGGCCATAGATGTCGCCTGTTGGCGTTCTGAATCCGACACTCTCTTCTGAAGAGCTTTCTACAATGTTTCCACCACATTGAAGCAGACCTACTACCTTGTAGTCGTAGAGGACACCCGGGCGGGCCTTTTCGTCTATATATTGGTAAGTCTTAGAGAGCGAATTTCCGTCGATTTGTTCTATCTGTTGATAAGTTGAGTCGCTATGCTCACGACGCATTATCGCAAAAATATCAAGCGGCTTTCCGTCTGTTTCCCAATTTAGACTAACGTGGTCGCTGTAATATCCTTTGGATGCTGTCAATGAAGTGATTGAACCAATGTTAGAACTGAATATCGGTTTTTTGGAAGTGACTGCCAATTTTGTTTGCTCCTTATAATTAGAGCTTCCTGGCTTCACATATATTTTGTAACTATATACATCGCAATCGGTTGACAACTCGTCTGTATATTTCATTTGGTGAGCCTTTGCAGAGTCTGCGATGGTTATTTCATCATCATCCTTTCCTGTCGTTTCGTTCTTTCTTGCTATTTTGAGTTCCGAATTTTTAGACCAGATGTTTCCATCGTCCCATTTCCATGCGATTTCTACTTTTCGGTTGTCTTTAACGGTTGCTGTGGCAGACTTCACCTCTTTGTGAGTCATTCCAATTTTGAGGCTGGTCGATTTATAGGCTTTCTCGTGCCAGTCCCAAGCGTTGTCACTTCTTCCAATGCGATAGTAGAATGTTCCGTTCAAATTTTGGTCGTTTACTTCGTCTGTAAATGAGTAATTTGTCTTCTCCAATAGGAGCGCACCTATTTTGACGGTTCCGACTTGAACCGCATCAGAAAAGTCTGCTTTGGAACTTCTTTGTATGATCCAGGTTGTATTTTTATCCTGGTATTGGTGGTCTTTTTCGTATGCCGGAGCTTTTACTGTCCATTTTAAAACAACATTCGCCTCCTTGTTTTGCTCTGCAGCAAATGTATCAGGCATGAAATATGCATTGATGGCAAAAGATAGATTCTCTTCTATTTCTTGCCATGACGATACATAATGATAGTAGGTGAAGTTAGGCCGAAGAACTGAATTGCTAAGAGGATAATTGACCTTCATCACATCTCCTTTTTTCTCGAATCGACCCCTCTTTGTTTCCGATGAGTTTTGAGGTGATGTGTATTCATATCGATCATTGTTTGCGTTGGCAGTAAGTGACATGGTCATATTCATAGGATCCTCAGTTGCCAAACTCATAGTAGGCATCGTTACATGAGGAACGGTGAATGTGAATTTTGCCTCTTTTGTACGGTCGTAGTCAGACTTGGAGTTGCAGCGAACATGGAGACGTACCAAAATTTTGATCTCGCTTTTCAACAAATATCCTTTAGGATATATGCGGACTTTAGAAAAAGCAAGTTTGCTATTGCTTTTTTTTGTCGCTGAATAGTATATTTGATTCTTTGTGAAATCAGTCCAATATGTGCTCCAATTAGATTGACTGGTTATTTCTCCAGAAACGTGAGCGGCGTCGTTGATGCTTTTAAATCTACACCAATACCAATCATCTGAACCTTGACTTTTATTTCCGTCTTTAGCTGCCCACATGTAAAGCACTTTAGTGCCGTTTACACTTATGTAAGAATAGTTGTCATTATTGCCGTCGTTCCAAAGATATTCGTCTAAGTCATCATCCTCATAATGAGGAAATCTGACTTCTATGTATCCTTTGCTTTGGAAGTTACTGTTGTCGAAAGTGACATCAGTCATTACGATTCCATCGGCGGCTTTCGCTAACGGCATTACCGTCAGCAATAGCAAAGTGGTTACTAGGTACCGCCACCGCAGTATAGTTCTGCATGCGGTTTTCATTAGTTTGCGACTCAACCCTCTAGGCTTCGACGCATACGTTTTACTTTTAAAATGCATAAAAATTGATTAAATATTAAAATGTTAATAAAGATTCACGCTGGTTGGGCTTAATCCAATAGGCATGAACACAAGGATATTGTTTTAAAGTGTATGGTGCATCTTCTCATGATTAACTCATGAGTGTATTTTTTTTATTTTAAGAGAGTTTAAACTCTCTGTGTTGAGGTTAAAGGCACTTTCCATTTGTGTGATATGTTAAATGGTTGTTTATAAATCGACCTGTTTTATGGCGTATAGGTTTGTTTTGGTTTGCCAAATAAAATAAGCATTATGTTTTACTTGGCTTGCAAAAGTACGTATTTTGTATGAATATTCCATCATTTTTTTTAAAAAATGTCAATGAATTTTTTTTTGCTTATGCATGAACTGAGATAGAACCCATAGCGAATTAAGAATTTTGAATTGGTCTCGAACCTCACCACTCCGGAGGGCTGAAAGCCCGATACTTAATAGCCTTGTCCGTAAGGGCAAGGCGACACCCAATAGCCATGTTCGCACGAACAAGGTTATTGAATTAAAAAAATAATTATATTTGCAAAAACGGCCTCTCCACGAGTCGAAAGAAAAAATTTGTTTTGTTAATTTGCACAGAAATGAAAGAACAAGAGAAAGAACCGAGGGCAGGAGTATTCATAGACCTCCGCACCGATTTCGGTTTCAAACGCTGTTTGGGCGACGAAGTGACAATGAAATCCTTTTTGAATGCGATGCTGAGTGAGGACTACGGCATCATCAAGAGTGTAGAATTTAAGACAGTTGAGGTCGCTCCCGAACGAAAAGAGAGTAAAGGCGTCACCTTCGACCTTCGATGCACTACCGACGATGGCACGGACATCCTGATCGAGATGCAGAATTATTCCCAAAGACTTTTCAAAACAAGGTCGAACTACTATCTTTGTCAACTGATGAACCGCCATGTCAAGCGAGGGTTCAAATGGAACGAGGACCACGACATTCCCCGTCTGCTGGGCATATTCATCCTTGCCAAGCCCCTCGAAGGCATTGACAAACTCATCACCCGCACGGCGGAGTTCGACATGGACACCCGCACCGAGTTTTGGGACCGCATGAGGAAATATTTCGTCTCGCTCGCCCATTTCGACGACTCCGACCCTGCCCACATGACATTGAAACACATTTGGATAAACACGATTAAAAACATAGGCACGATGGAAGTCATAGACCCGCACGTATATGAAGTGGCCGACGAAGGCCTCTTGGAACTGATAGAGAAGGCCCGTGTCTCGGCACTGACCCCAGAGGAGTACGCCCAGTACGAAGCCGAGCTCAAAATCATAGGCGACGAAGGTTCTGCCGAATGCTACGGCTACGACAGGGGCAAGAAGGAAGGTCGAGCAGAAGGCCTTGCCGAAGGCGAAGCCTTAGGAATTGAGAAAGGTCTCGAACAGGGCATCCAGCAAGGTCTCGAACAAGGCATCGAACAAGGGCTCGAAAAAGGCAAATTCCAGGACCAATGTCAGATAGCCTCCCGTCTTCTGCAGAAAGGCTTCGATATCGCCATGGTTCTCGAACTGTGTCCCCTTTTGACGGAAGACGAAGTGCGTGCTCTCCACCAATCATGAGGGCGGTGTTTGGGTTTGCCCAATCCTTCGTAAACGAACGTACCGTCGAACCTCTGTAGGGGCGGGCCTTGTGTCCGCCCTTTCATGGGCCTTGTGTCCGCCCTCTCACTTCTTATTCAAAAAGGGTTCGACGATGCCACCATCCTCGACCTTTGTCCTTTGCTGACGTTCAAAGAACTCAGCGACATCCGTTGTTCGCAAACACCACAGGGCTGAAAGCCCGACACACAATAGCCTTGTCCGTGAGGGCAAGACTACAATTTGAAAAATAAAGAAGAAGTAATGGAAAGACAGACTAAACATCGGGCAATTTTGGCTGTGGGCTATTTTATGGGGCTATTGTCGGGCGCGGCATACGGCACCAACCCGTTGTTTGGCAAGCCATTGATAGATGCTGGAGTCTCTATTTTGACTATGCTCTTTTTTAGGTACTTCATGTCGGCCCTAATTATTGGGGCTTGGATTCTTCTCAGTCGGAATTCACTGAAGGTGACTTTGCGCAGCTTCGGATGGCTTACGTTGTTGGGCATGTTGTTTGCCATCAGCAGTTTGGCCTTGTTTGCCTCTTATTGTTATATTCCATCGGGGTTTGCTACTACATTGATCTATCTTTATCCTGTATTGGTGGCTTTGCTGATGGTGATGCTGAAGGTCTATCCGACGAAACAGACGTGGCTCTCCATCTTCGTGACATTCATAGGCGTCGTCCTTCTGTGCAGCCCGGGAGATAATCTCAGTTTTCATCCGATAGGAGTATCATTAGCATTGCTTTCTGCTCTCTCTTATGCAGGCTATTTTGTGATAGTGAATAGGGTGAAATCAATAAGGCTAGTTCCTCCTTATATGATAACTTTTTATTCGTTGTTGATGGGCTCTTGCCTCTTCTTATGTTGTTTGGTCGTTTTGAATGTCGATTTCAGAGTGGGATTAGATCGATTGGATAGTTGGGGATGCTTGCTAGGCTTGGCATTGATTCCCACGACTGTGGCGTTGTTGGGATTGACCATCTCAACCCGTTTGATAGGCGCCACGAAAGCGTCGGTGCTTGGAGTTACCGAGCCGCTCACATCCATCTTGATTGGAACTTTCCTTTTTGATGAACCAATGACGATGAATGTGGTGGTTGGTGTTTTCTTATGTCTTGTGGCGATTGTATTTTTGATCGTTTCTCCTTCGAAAAAGGCTCTGTCGTAGTATATGACTGATTTGTTTGCTTGTAAACGAGAATCAATGTGTTAATTCCCTAAAGGGAAACCATTTTAGAGATTTGTTTGGTTTCTACCAACGTAAAATCCCTAAAGGGATATCGGTATCATTACGCCGTTAGGCGTTTAATATGGGTAGAACCACAATGCATTGACCCCAACGATTCCCCGTAGGGGATTAACATTGTGCGTAATCAGTCTCAAAATAGAACATAGCCTTCGAAAAAGGAGGTTTGATTACTATTGGTTTGCCGTGTCTTGCTCCGTCTCGTTGAGTTTCGGTTCAACTTTCAATAAGGGCGCTTGTTTTGCTGAAGAGTCTTGTTTTGTGCTTTCATTACTCTTGCTTTTTGCGGTCAATGCCTGTTTTACATAACTATAACGGTTGGATGCGTTCCACAAAATCCACTCTTCGTAGCCTGCGTCATAAACAGCTTGGATTTGCTGCCTTAATTGTGCACTACCGTATGTGATGTGACCTTTCACCCAAGGTGCGGAAAAACACTGCAGCCAAGGTCGAATGATGGCCGAAGGTACGGAGTCGCCCAATGTCTGGATCTGCTTTTTTGACAGTTCCATTGCCCCTTTGATAGTCCCGTATGGATGCGCGTCGGGCACGTCAAGTCCGAAGGTGCGAGGGCCGTAGTGGGAAGGGTAAATCATAGGGTAGAGAGCGTCCGCCTTGGTGGCCAAATCTACATAGTCTTGGCCTGTCCTATCTCTGTCTGTGTCGCTGCCGATAACAGTTCCAAAGAGGTCGGCACCGAAAATGATGTCCTTTTTGTGTAAACGTTCGTTCACATAATCGAAGAAGTCGTTTAATCCATCCTCTCTTGGATAGGTCGTTAAATCAACGCCATAGTCGGCTTTGTTGGCGTCATCGCCGATGGGGAAGCGGACGTAGTCGAATTGGATTTCGTCGAATCCATCTTTTGTGGCTTGCTCTGAGAGGTCGCAGAGGTACTCCCAAACCTCTTTCTTGTATGGGTTCACCCAAGGTTGTCCTTTTCCGTCGGTGACAGGCGCTCCGTTAGGTTTGCACAGGGCTAACTCTGGTTTGTTTTTTGCTAAGACGGGGTCTTTGAAGCAGACAATACGGCCGATGACATAAATGCCTTTTTCGTGAAGTTCTTGTATGAGTCCGGGCATGTCGCGCACATAGCGTACGCAAGCATTCATGTCTTGGGCTAATTGGTTGTCGATTTTGTAGGTGACTTTTCCTCCGTCGTTTTTAATGTCAAGCACGATGGCATTCATTTCCGTAGAGGTGATGAGTTCCACCAACTCCTTCATTCTCTTGGTGCCGGCTGTCGGCCCTGTGATATAGATGCCTTTCACTTTCACATTGGGCTTGAGAAGTTTGCCTGCCTTGTATGTTTGACGAACAATTTTTGGATGTGCATATACGATGGAATCTGTGGCAATGCTGTCTTTTGTTGTCGAATCAGCCTTGGTTGAATCTATTTTGATTGTTATGCTGTCTGTTTTTTCTGCCTTGCTGGTAGTGTCTACGTCCGTTGATGAGGTTTTGTTATTTGCGGATTCTCCACATCCAATCAACAAAATGCCGGAAAAAATGAGACCGGCCATCCATCTTTTTCTCATATAAGTGTAAATCTCTTTCTGTGAATGATTTGAATTTTGAAACAAAAGTAAGAAAAACCTTTGTAAGAGGGACGCCTTTTCTTTCCATTTGTGGCAAAAAACAGTAAATTTGTAAATGTCTTTTCTCATAATGACACAAGGGGAGTCTCTGAATATTTTGTTTAATTAAATTGAATAGGTATGGGAAGTGGTTTTTATTCTTATAAGACGGCAGCTGTCCGTCGCGTCAGCCTATACGAAGAGGTTGAAACAACACAAATTTTTAAAAATAGATCGATGGTGAAGTCTATGGATCCATCGGGAGTTGTTCGTGAATGTCGTGAAACCGCAGAGCATCCTGATGTCTTGCCAATCATTATCGGTTTGGATGTGACAGGCTCCATGGGGCATATTCCTGCTAACCTAATAAAGAATGATTTTCCGGATGTGATGAAAAAGATCTTGGACGAGGGAATTCCTTGTCCTCAGCTTTGTTTCACGGCATACGGCGACCATGAATGTGATGATGCTCCGTTACAAGTCGGTCAGTTCGAGGCAAGTGATGAGTTGATGGAAAAATGGCTTACCTCTATCTATTTGGAGGGAGGCGGCGGTGGCAACGATGGCGAGAGTACGTCGTTGGTTCACTACTTCGCAGCTTATCATACGTCTTGCGATGCGATCACCCAAAGGGGGCAAAAGGGTTTGCTTATCACCATTGGCGACGAGCCAGATTTACGTTTTTATCCTAAAAATGCATTGAAAAATATTTTTGGCGGAGCTCAAGTGGATATGACTTCTGAGGAGATTTTGGCTAAGGCCCAGGAAAATTGGGAGGTTTATCATATCAACGTTTTGGATTATAGCGGACGTTTGAAAGGTACGAAAGAGAATTGGAAGAACCTTTTGGGCGACCATTATATTGAAGTGGAGTCAAATACAGATACGAATGTTTCGAATGTCATCTCTTATTTGGCAATTGAGCATTATAAAAAGTATGCCAAAACTCAACAAGTTTGATTTTTAGGTGAAAAGGCATATTGTCATCGGCTCTCTGTTTGGGGACGAAGGGAAGGGTGTTGCCGTTCAATGGCTTTGTAAAAAGTCATTGGCGGAGGGACACCGACCTTTGGTTGTCCGTTTCACGGGCGGACCACAAGCGGCTCATACTGTATGCACTGAGTTGAATGGCACCGAGCAAACGCATGTATTCGCTTCTTTTGGATCGGGCACTCTTTTGGGTGTGCCCACAATCTATCGTTCCTCTTCGTTGATAGATCCGATTTGTATGAAGAACGAATGGGAGGTGTTGGATGCAAAACAATCACCGTGTCCGATTATAGATGTTCGTCGTGCTCCGATTATTACGCCTTACGATGTAGAGGCAAATCGTAACGATTCCCAAAACAGGAGTGATGGCACTTGTGGAAAGGGCGTCTATATGGCGTGGAAAAGAACGCACTCGGGAGTCTGCTTTACGATTAACGATCACCCTGAAACCATTTTAAATCACGTCTCTGCTTATTATGGAGTGGAACGTTATCTTCCTTATGATGAGATGTTTGTTGAGGCTTTTGATTTTCTTAGGGAAAAGAGTGTAAGTTTGGAGGAGGAGGCATTTGATGATTTGATTTTTGAGTCAACTCAGGGCTTGTTGTTGGATGCAGAGAGAGGATTTTTGCCTCATGTCACGGCTACGTCGACGGGATTGAACGCTTTAGAAGATGCAGACATAGAAGAGTCGGATGTTTATTTTGTAGTTCGTACTTACCTTACTCGTCACGGAAATGGCTACGAGCCGAAGACTATGGATGGGTATGAGTTAGATGACGTTGAAAATGAGACGAATGTTCTCAATGAATTTCAGGGCCGCTTTAAAACAGGTGTGTTCGATTTCGATTTGTTGAATGAAGCATTTGCAAGGCATGACATAGCTTCCTATCGCAATTGCCGCATACACATGGCAGTCACACATCTCGATGTTGTTTTGCAAAATGGTGCGATGAATTATTTGCAAAATGGTGATCTGTACCAGTTGCCAATGTCGTCTGAAGCTTCTTATGAATCAATTATTCGCCTGTTTAGAAAAAATGTTTCGCTACCTATTACTTCTATTGTTGGATGTGATTCTCCCAAAGGGGAATTTCACCAGTTTTAGAAATCTCTAATTTTTTGATGATAAAGAGGTAATCCCTTTATTTTGACATTTGGATTGTACAAAATTGTGCTATGTTAAGGTGTGTGGTTGGATTTTTTTGTATTTTTGCAAACATTTGGATAATTATCAAGAGATAAATATAATTATAGACTGATGAGTTTATTGGATTTGAGTGAACAGGAAATCCTAAGGCGTGAGAGCCTAAAGGAGTTGCGGGCAATGGGTATAGATCCATATCCTGCTGCAGAATATGTCGTTACTGATTATTCGACAAATATCAAAAGTGAGTTCTCTGACGACGCTCCACGCAAGGAGGTATCAATTGCAGGACGTGTGATGAGCCGCCGTATCATGGGTAAGGCATCGTTCATGGAGTTGCAGGATAGCAAAGGCCGTGTTCAGGTCTATATCTCTCGTGATGATCTTTGTCCTGGAGAAAACAAGGACACATATAACGTGGTTTTCAAAAAGTTGCTCGACATTGGTGACTTTGTAGGAATCAAAGGATTCGTGTTCCGTACGCAAATGGGAGAAATCTCCGTTCATGCAGAGGAATTGACCGTTTTGAGCAAGAGCCTTAAGCCGCTTCCAATCGTAAAATATAAGGATGGTGTAGCGTACGACGCATTCGACGACCCTGAACTTCGTTACCGTCAGCGTTATGTTGACTTGGTGGTGAACGAAGGTGTAAAGGAGACATTCTTGAAGCGTGCTACCATCGTCCGCACTATACGCAACATTTTGGACAACGCAGGATATACGGAGGTTGACACTCCAATCCTTCAAAGTATCGCAGGTGGTGCATCTGCCCGTCCATTCATCACGCATTTCAATGCTCTTAACCAAGATATGTACATGCGTATCGCTACGGAGCTTTACTTGAAGCGCCTTATCGTAGGTGGTTTCGAGGGAGTTTACGAGATGGGAAAGAACTTCCGTAACGAGGGTATGGATAAGACTCACAACCCTGAGTTCACTTGTATGGAACTTTACGTCTCTTACAAGGATTTGAATTGGGGTATGGACTTCACAGAGAAGATGCTTGAGCAGATCTGTATCGCAGCCAACGGTAAGCCGGAGGTTGAGATCGATGGTAAGGTTATCTCGTTCAAGGCTCCGTTCCGTCGTCTTCCTATCCTTGACGCCATCAAGGAGAAGACGGGTTATGATCTATATCCGATGAGCGAGGAAGAAATCCGCGAGACCGCTAAGAAACTCGGTATCGAGGTTGACGAGACGATGGGTAAGGGCAAACTTATCGACGAAATCTTCGGAGAGACTTGTGAGGGTGACTTCATCCAACCTACATTCATCTGCGACTATCCAGTCG
Source organism: Paludibacteraceae bacterium (assembly GCA_024401475.1). Lineage (GTDB taxonomy): Bacteria > Bacteroidota > Bacteroidia > Bacteroidales > Paludibacteraceae > RGIG10190. The sequence goes on from JAKSKZ010000016.1 coordinate 51,823, forward strand.
AGATGTCTCCGCTTACCAAGATGCACCGCTCTAAGCCAGGTTTGACAGAGCGTTTTGAGTTGATGGTCAATGGTAAGGAGCTTGCAAATGCATATTCGGAGCTTAACGACCCAATCGATCAGGAACAGAGATTCATCGACCAGATGAAACTTGCCGATAAGGGCGACGATGAAGCGATGATCATCGACCACGACTTCCTTCGTGCTCTTCAATATGGTATGCCTCCAACATTCGGTATTGGTATCGGTATCGACCGTTTGGTGATGCTTATGACTGGTAAGTTCGCTATCGGTGAGGTAATGTTGTTCCCTCAAATGAAGCCTGAGGTGACACAAGCGAAGGATGCAAAGTCAAAGTATGTGGAACTTGGTATTCCTGAAGAGTGGGTTGAAGTAATCCAAAAGGCAGGTTTCTTGACAATCGAAAGCTTGAAGGAGTGTAATCCAAACAAGTTGCACCAAGATATTTGCGGCTTGAATAAGAAATATAAACTTGATTTGGCTAACCCTGCTCGCGAAGAGGTCGCAGAGTGGATTAGCAAAATTTGATTATGGAGGTAAAAGAACCAAAAATAGCAGTTTTGGGTGGTGGTAGCTGGGCTACTGCCATCGCCAAAATTTGTCTGATGAATCCGGAACGAAGTATCAATTGGTATCTTCGCAGGCAAGACCAAATTGACGATTTCAAACGCCTCGGACGAAATCCGTCGTATTTGTCATCTGTTCAATTTGATACGAACAGAATCAATTTCAACGCCGATTTGAATGAAGTGGTAAGGACATCAGACATCTTGATCTTCGCCACTCCATCCCCATTCTTGAAGTCTCACCTTCAGAAATTGACGGAATCGTTGAGTGATAAGATTGTCGTCTCTGCCATCAAAGGTATCGTGCCGGATGAAAATATGATTATATCGGATTATTTCCGTACGGTTTATAATGTGTCGGACGATAATCTGATGGTCATCTCTGGTCCGTGTCACGCAGAGGAGGTGGCTTTGGCCCGGCTTTCTTATTTGACCATCGGTTGCCAAAACAGGGAGAACGGCAAATTGTTGGCCGGAATGATGGCTTGTAACTTTGTGAAGACGGCTGTTATTGATGATGTGGATGGTTTGGAGTATGCTTCTGTATTGAAGAACGTCTATGCCATCGCAGCGGGTCTTTGCCACGGTTTGAAGTATGGCGACAACTTCCAAGCCGTGCTTATCTCGAATGCCATTCAGGAGATGCTCCGATTCATCAACATTGTGAGCCAAAAGCATAGAAACATCAAGGAGTCGGCTTATTTGGGCGACTTGTTGGTGACGGCTTACTCCAAGTTTAGCCGTAACCGCACGTTTGGAACGATGATTGGTAAGGGCTACTCGGTGAAGACTGCTCAATTGGAGATGGAGATGATCGCTGAAGGTTATTATGGTACAAAATGTATCAAGGAGATCAATGAACGGTACAAGGTCAACATGCCGATTTTGGATGCCGTTTACAACATCCTTTACGGCAAGATTTCTCCAGCCATTGAGGTTAAATTATTGACGGACTACTTGCGTTGATTCGTCGCTTAAGATTAGATTTTTCGTAAATAACAAAATAGAATGGAAAACATTAAATTGAACATTGAAAACGCATTCCCTTTCATCTGTAAGGATTGCGTTAATGCTTATGAGTCAAAGGTAAAGGAGTGCATGGAAATGTTGCACAAGGGTACTGGTCTTGGAAACGATTTCTTGGGCTGGTTGAACTTGCCATCTTCTATCACTGAGAAGTTTATGGACGAGGTTATCGCAGTTGCCAACGATTTGCGTAGCCGTTGCGAGGTTGTTGTTGTCGCTGGTATCGGTGGTAGCTACCTTGGTGCTCGTTCTGTAATCGATGCACTTTCAAACTATTTCGGCTGGTTGCAACAGGACAAGAAGAATCCTGTTATCGTATTTGCTGGAAACAACATCGGTGAGGATTATTTGGCTGAACTTTCTGCTTACTTGAAGAATAAGGAGTTCGGTATCATCAATATCTCTAAGTCAGGTACTACTACTGAGACTGCTTTGGCATTCCGTATCTTGAAGACTCAATTGGAGAACCAATGTGGTAAGGCAGAGGCTAAGAACCGTATTGTGGCTGTTACAGACGCTGCTAAGGGTGCTCTTCGTAAGCTTTCTACTCAAGAGGGTTACAGAACATTCGTAATTCCTGATAATGTTGGTGGTCGTTTTTCTGTATTGACTCCAGTAGGTTTGCTCCCTATCGCAGTGGCTGGCTTCGACATCAAGAAGTTGGTGGGTGGTGCTCAAGACGCAGAGAAGTTCTGTGGTGCTGACGTTCCATTCGAGAAGAACCCTGCTGCTATCTATGCTGCCGTTCGTAACGAATTGTACAAGAAGGGTAAGAAGATCGAGATCTTGGTTAACTACCATCCTAAATTGCACTACATCGGTGAGTGGTGGAAGCAACTTTACGGAGAGTCTGAGGGTAAGGACTTGAAGGGTATTTTCCCTGCTGCTGTTGACTACTCAACAGACCTTCACTCAATGGGTCAATGGGTTCAGGAAGGTGAGCGTACTATCTTCGAGACAGTTATCTCAATCAAGTCTCCTAAGTACAAGGTAGAGGTTCCTTCTGATGCTGAGAACTTGGACGGTTTGAACTTCTTGGCTGGTAAGCGTGTTGACGAGGTGAACAAGATGGCAGAGTTGGGTGTAACATTGGCTCACATCGACGGTCAAGTTCCTAACATCCACATTGAAATGCCAGAGTTGAACGAGTACTACATCGGTCAATTGTTCTACTTCTTCGAGAAGGCTTGTGGTATCAGCGGTTATTTGTTGGAGGTTAATCCATTCAACCAACCAGGTGTTGAGGCTTACAAGAAGAACATGTTCGCATTGCTTGGCAAGCCAGGTTACGAGAAGGAGACTGAGGCTATCAAGGCAAGATTGAAGTAATAATTCTCAATCATATATAATTTAGAAGGCATGGGCGAAAACTCATGCCTTCTTTGTCTAATTAGTACGATTTCTTATGAATGAATTATGGTATACAAGAAATTTTAGGCTTCTACTCGGCTATTTTCTGACTGTGGTTGTCCTTACGGGTGTGTTCCTTTTGATTATTGCTAATACGGAAGAAAATGATGGTTGGAATCTCTTGAAGATTGTCGCGGCTATTTCTATACTCTTCTTTTCTTACACTATCCCCAAGAAGAGTGCTAAAGCATTGGCCTTGATAGTTTCGTTTGTCATTGCCTTTTGTTATATCATAGTGCCGATGGTATTGTTTATGGAATGGGAGAAACCGGAAGAACTTTGCTATTCGAGAATCTTTTATCTTGTCTATATCATCGGACATATTGTGTTCATCTGTTGTTTGAAGTGGCAAGATGATGGTAAGGAATGCGTGAATTTGGCGGGGAATGAGGTCTCTTTTTATTATCGGAAGGAAGAGAACAATCCGTCTGACGATATTAATAAACGGATTAAGAAAGAGGCGTTCAGACAAGAAAGTGAAAGGTATAGTCAAGATCGAAACAGGCCTTGGGTATCTGATAAGGGAGGCACTCCGATTAAGCCGTCTGGTTCAAGGATTGGGGGCTATTTTAGGCGGAAATGATGTGGTGTTGAAGAATGTGTTGGGTATAAGATGTAAAAATGGAAGAGTTGAGAATAGAGTGATTTTCGAATAGTGTTTTTTATGTCTTGTTAAAAAATGTGTCTGTAAGGTAAAAAAATAAAAATTATTTGTGTAACTTTGTTGTAATTTGGCATTGGAGACAATTTTGTTTTGAATGTGAAAATAATGATGTTTGCTCTGATGTCAGATGAAATCTTGAAATTGAAAAGATTGAAGCTATTTTTTGATTTAAAATGATTTTTGTCTTTTTGACTCTCTTCTGTATAACGAGAGAGATTGTGGGATTGACTATCTTGGAGGAACTGAAAATATAGTATTCTTTATATCTTAATGATTGTTATAGAGAGTGGTGTCCTATCCATTCTTCAAGTTACTTTCGTAAAGAAAAAGGATACATGGATTATTGAATATAATTTAATGTAAACTATACAGTTATAATTTTTTTATGAGAAGTTTTTTATTGTTAGTGATGATGTTCGTCACCATGGTGGCAAATGCCGCAACACTGCTTACCAAGCAGTATATCGGCGGTGTTTACTACAATGTCTATGACGACGGACACGCGGAGGCTACCTACGGTACTCTGCAAAGCCCAGAAAACTACAAGGACGAAATCCAAATTAGGTCTAGTATTTCGGTGAATGGAAAATCATACACCGTGACGGCGATTACAGAAGATGCGTTCTACGCATGTGCTGAAATGACCGCGATTTACATTCCTAATACAGTAAAAACTATTGGTGCTACGGCTTTCTACAGTTGTACTGGACTTACGGAAGTCGAGATTCCAAATGGTGTGGATTCAATTGCACCAAGAGCTTTCTATAAGTGTAATGGCTTGAAAACGGTTGATTTGAGTAATACTACTCTTAAAACATTTGGTGAGTATGCGTTTGCTGAATGTTATAGCCTACAGAATATCTATTTGCCTAAAACATTGAAGAAGGTTCCTGATTATGCGTTTTATTGTTCAGCTTCTTACTATAATGGCTGCAGCTCGTCATATCGTTGTACGAAAATTGTAATTCCTAATTCTGTAACTTCAATTGGTAATTATGCTTTTGCTAATTATAGATATTTGGAATCAATTGAGTTTGGAGAAAATGTTCAAACTATAGGTGATTATGCGTTTTATGGTTATTGTAGTGGGGTATATAATCGTAGCCTCAAATCGTTTTATTTGCCCAACTCATTGAAGTCTATAGGCTCGTATGCATTTTACCGTATGGCAGGTTTGACTTCAGTCGAAATCCCCAATTCTGTTACTTCAATAGGTACGTATGCATTCAGCAATTGTACTGCTCTAAAAACTGTAGAATTGTCAAATTCGATTAAGACAATCCCTGAACGTTGCTTTAATCAATGTACAAGTTTGACTTCGGTCGCTGTTCCTGCTTCTGTGACTACTATCGGAGAATCTGCTTTTGCATACTGTACAAGTTTAGGTTCTATTTCTATACCAAATTCTGTAACTTCTATTTATAATTCTAGTTCATCTTCTTATTGTCCATTTTATAATTGCTCTCAATGTATCGTTTATCTATGTAATGATCATATCAGCAAAACGCACTCTGCATTTTCTTATGTAAAGAAAGTCGTTTCTTGTGATAATGTGCAGATGCCAGTAGAGATTAATTATGCTTTCTTCTATACTGGAGCAGAACAGACATATAATATCCCTTCAACTTCTTCTTATAAGGTAACAGGAAACAAAAGAACTGAGGAGGGTACACAGACGGTGACTGTCCATTTGTTTGATGGTTTCACATGGACAAATGGAACTACGGATGATCTTGAATTCGAATTTACTATCTATCCTGCAAAACTTAGACCTGATCAGACAGTGTTGACTGGATACATCGGTCAGAAACTAAAGGATCTTAATCTTCCTAAGGGTTACAAATGGGTGGATGATGAAAACACTGTGCTTGAATATGCTGGTGTGAATACGTTTGCAGTTGAGTATTCTCCAGAGGGTTGGACAAGAGATCCTCTTCTAATTGAGATGACGGTTAATGTGACAAAAACTCAAATTGTGCCTCCTGCAAAGGATTCAACTGAGTATATCTATGATGGGAAGAGTCATACTTATCAAATCAAAGGTACTGAGTTCTACAAGATAACTAATCCTGATGATTTGACACAGACAAACGCGGGTACATATCCAATCGGAATCGCCCTAAAGGATAAGGCAAACCATATATGGAATACTGGTTCTAACCAGGATCTTTCTTATCCATTCGTGATCCAAAAGCAAACTGTGACAAAGCCAGAGGCTGATCCTACTGAGCATGTCTACACAGGTAAAGAGATTACATATAAACTTAAAGAGAGTCCTTTATACACAATTTCGAATAACGAGCAAACAAACATTGGTTCTTATTCGGTGGTTGTTTCTCTAAAAGATAAAGATAACTATATGTGGGATAATGGTTCGTCAAACGATCAGTATTACACATTTACTATCAACAAGAATGGAGTGAAGAAACCAGAGGCGGATACAAGAATGTTTATGTTTACTGGTGAGCCTATTACTTACAACATCCCAGAAAATGATCTTTATACTGTCACTGGTAATGTTCAGACTAATGTCGGTACATATACAGTAACAGTCGCTTTGAAAGATAAGACATATTATCGTTGGAGCGATGGTACTACAAGTGATCTTAAGTTCACTTTCAAGATTGAGAAGTTGAAGGTGGTTATTCCTCCAGTTGTCAATATTGATTTCACTTACACTGGTGCGCCTCAGGCTTATCCTATTGCTCCTAATGACGGATTTGTCACCGTGATTGGATACGATAGCAATACTGGTAAAACAGGTTCGGATACAACTCAGACTAATGCTGGTACATATTATGTGGTGTTGGCGTTGAAGGATAAGACAAACTCAATGTGGGTTAAGTCTCTTTCTGACACATACGGAAATACCGGTAATCAAGTTTATACATTTACAATCAAGCAGTCTGATGTTACTATATATCCTGCAGGTGAGTCGCCAGAGGAGTTGAAACTTGAGACTACTTACGGAAAGACTTTGAAGGATATCACACTTCCTTCTGGATACGCATGGGTGACTCCTTCCACTTCAGTAGGTGTAGTAGGAGAGAAGACCTTCCCTGCCGATTACACACCAAAGGATTCTAAAAACTATGTAAAGACTCGTGTATATCTAAATGTAAATGTTAAACCACAGCCAGTGTCTGAGCCTCTTGCTGATGAGACTTTGTTCTACTACTTGGCTAAGCCTCAGAAGTACACATTGGAGCTTTCTGATCTTTACTCTATTAAGAATAACGTTCAGACTAATGTCGGCACATACGATGTGATTGTTTCGTTGAGAGACAAGAAGAATTACGCATGGAAAACTTCTGAATCGGCAGATGATCTTACTTATAAGTTCGTTATTTCTAAGTCTAACGAAGCTGTCTTCGAAAACGGTTACAATCCTAACGAAATCCATCCTAAGGTTCAGTATGGTCAGAAGCTTGGTGAAGTTACACTTCCTACTCGTTTCTCTTGGGCGAATCCGGATTCTGTAGCGACCAAGATTGGAGACAATAAGTTCGTTGTTATCTACACTCCTTCAGATCCTAAGAACTACAACTCGGTTGAGACGGAAATCGTGGTTGATGTGACTAAGAGAAAGGTCGCTTACCCAGAGAAGGATTCAAGATTGTTCGTTTACAATGGTAAGGCTCAGACTTACGAGGTGGGAACTAATGATTTATTCAAGGTTTCGAATAATGTTCAGACAAATGCAGGTCGTTATGATGTTAAAGTTGCGTTGGTTGACAAAGAGCATTATGAGTGGATGGATGGAACTACTGATGACATCTACCAGGATTTTATCATTCGCACTAAGAGTGTTGAGATGCCATCTGTTGATTCTAAGACATTCGTTTACGATGGTAAGAGTCATTCGTTGACAATCCCAACAAGTGCAGATTACACTGTTGCTGGTAACAAGGGTACAGATGCTGGTCGCTACGAGGTTTCTCTATCTCTTATAGATAAGAAGAATTATGTATGGGAGAACAACACTACTGCTGATATTATAGCCACATTCTCGATTTCTAAGGTTAAGGTTGATATTCCTGCCGCAGACAATACTTCGTTCTCTTACACTGGAGAGCCTCATACATATAAGATTGCTGCAAGTAATCTTTATACTGTGACTGGAAATGTTCAGACTAAGGCTGGTAGCTATGATGTCACAGTTTCTCTAAAGGATCCTAAGAATTATGAGTGGGTAGATGGTACATCAAATAGTCTAATCTACAACTTCTATATCAAGGATATCATGAACCAGTCTACTCTTGAGATTGTAAATATTCCGAACGTCTCAAAGAGAACTTTCGTTTACGACGGCATTTGTCATTATTTGGCCATTGGAGATACTGAAAAATATACCGTTGTTGATGACAGCGGTAAGTATGTTGGTCGATATGCGACTACACTTTCTTTGACCGATAAGAGCAAATATATTTGGGAGAATGGTTCAAGTGACGATGTGACCATCTCTTATGTGATTACAAAGGCTCCTGTTGCTCTTCCAGCAAAGGACACAAGAACTTTCACATACAATGCAAAGAACCAGACGTACAATATTGCGGCAAATGAAGCTTATACAGTTTCAAATAATGTGAAAAAAAATGCCGGTAGGTATGAGGTGAAAGTTGCACTCAACGACCCTAAAAATTATGAATGGGAGGATGGATCTTCTGACGATCTTACAATGATTTTTAAGATTGGCAAGAAGACGGTGACTGTTCCTAGTGCTGATGCTACTAAGTTTACTTATACAGGCGAGCCTCAGACTTATACTCTAGCAAAAAGCTCTCTTTACAAGGTGTCGAACAATGTACAGACAAATGTTGGAGTTTATGATGTTGTTGTTTCATTGTCAGATGCTAAGAACTACATGTGGACAGATGGAACTACAAATGATTTGATTTACAATTTTATCATCAGAGCTGAGCAGACGAATGTTATTATTGTTCCTATACCAACAGTGACTAACAGAAATTTCGTTTACAATGGTAATGTGCAAACCTTGGAAATACCTGAGAATGAGCATTACACCATTGCTAACAATAAGAAGGTTGATGCAGGTAGATATGTTGCTACTTTGACACTTCGAGATCCTGTTAATACGGTTTGGAGTGATGGCTCGAAAGAAGATGTTCAGTATGTATTCAATATCACAAAGGCTGTTGTTGATATTCCAGAAATTGATCATACTCGATTTACGTATACTGGTGAGGCTCAGACATATAAGGTTGCCAATAGCGAATACTACTCTGTTTCTGGCGACGTACAGACTAAGGTTGGTCAATATGAAGTAGTCGTTGCTTTGAACAATGTAAGAAACTATATGTGGAGCGATGGTACAGTCGATGATTTGTCCTACAATTTTGTCATCAGAGCTGCTGAGAATGGTACAAAGACAGAAGTCGCTATCCCTTCAGTGGTAACCCGCAAGTTTGTTTACAATGGAAAGGAGCAGATGCTTGATATTGCACCGAATGAAAACTATAAGATTCTTGACAATAAGGGTGTTGATGTAGGTCGTTACACCGTGACATTGTCTCTTGTCAATCCAGATAAGACGGTTTGGGAAAATGGTTCAACCGAGGATGTCTTACTCACATTTACAATTGCTAAGGCACAAGTTGGATACCCTAAGCCAGATGCTACACATTTCATTTATAATGGCGAAAAACAGGTATACTCAATTCTTACAAGCCCGTTATATTCTGTTAGCAATAATGAGAAGGTTGATGCTGGTAGATATGAAGTGAACGTAGCTCTTAATGATTCTAAAAATTATGAATGGGAAGACGGCTCATTCGAGGACCTTTCTTATAGTTTCTCGATTGCTAAGGCTCAAGTGAACGAACCTAAAGCAGATCTGACCAAGTTCTATTATAATGGCAAGGTTCAAACTTATAAAATTACAGAAAGTCCTCTTTATACAGCGTATGGAACAGAACAATCAAAGATTGGCAAATATGAGGTTTTGGTTGAATTGAATGATCCTCGTAATTATTTGTGGAGCAACGGAACGGCAGAAGATTTGATTTATAATTTTGTCATCCGTTCAGCAGAGAGTGAGAAAACGTCAATTGAGATTCCTACTATTGAGACGAAGAACTTCGTTTATGATGGAACGCCTAAATCGTTGTCTATAGTTACAAATGCAGCATATAAGGTTTCAGGTAATAGTGGAGTAGATGCTGGTCGTTATATGGTGACATTGTCGTTGGTTGATACTAAGACTACAATATGGAGTGATGGTACGACTGAAGATATTAAGATGACATTCACAATTGCCAAAGCACCAATTAATATTCCTGGAGCAAATGATTCAACGTTTATTTATAATGGTGCTTATCAGACTTACAATGTTGGTTATGTTAATGGAATCGATAGTCTTTATACGGTAACAAACAACTATCAAAAGAATGCGGGTAAGTATGCGGTTAAGGTGTCTTTGATAAATTCAAAGAATTATGAATGGGTCGATGGTACTATTGACGATGTTGTTTATAGCTTCGTGATTAATAAGGCACAAGTTGAAATTCCACTTGCCGACAATAGTAAATTTACATACAATGGTAAAAAACAGAATTATACAATAGCTGCCGATTCTCGTTATACTGTTGAAGGTGCAACTCAGATGATGCCAGGTAAATACGAGGTAATTGTTTCTTTGAATGATGATAGGAATTATGAGTGGAACAACGGAACAACCGAAGCGTTATTGTATAACTTCATTATTCGATCTGAAGAGACAAATGTTGAGGTTATTCCTATTCCAAGTGTGTTGACAAAGAACTTTATCTACGACGGAGGAGTTAAGTATCTTGATATTCCAGTCGGAAAAGGTTTCTATGTGTTGGGAGATACTGCCGTAAATGCAGGTCGCTATGTAACAACTCTCTCTTTGGTTGATCCAATAAAGACAGTATGGAGTGATGGTTCTAAAGATGACATCAAGTTGGTATTCTCTATTGCTAAGGCTCGAGTTGATATGCCAACAGCAGATGCAACAAAGTTTACTTACAATGCAAAGAATCAGACTTACTATGTAAGAGACAGCTCGGTTTATACTATTAATAATAATGTAAAGAAGGCAGCTGGACGTTATAATGTGACTGTGGCGTTGAATGATGTTAAGAATTATGAGTGGAGCGATGGAACAGTTGATGATTTGAATTTTAATTTCATAATTAATAAGGCGAGAGTAACTATACCATCTGCAGATAACTCCAAGTTTGTTTATACAGGTGTTGAGCAAACCTATAAAATAGCAACTAGTTCGCGCTATACCATTGAGGGTAATAGGCAGACTATGCCTGGTAAGTATGAGGTGCTTGTTTCGTTGAAAGATGTGAAAAATTACGAGTGGAGCAATGGAACAACTGAGGCATTGTCTTATAATTTTGTGATTCGTGCAGAAGAGACAACTGTAAAGTCGATCACTATACCAACTGTGTTGGCAAAGAACTTTGTTTACGATGGTAATGAGAAGTATTTGGATATTCCAGCCAGTATGGATTATATTGTGTTGGGTGATACTGCTGTAAATGCGGGTCGCTATACAACAGTTCTATCTTTGGTGGATCCAATAGGAACGGTATGGAGTGATGGTTCTACAAACGATATCAAGTTGGCATTTACAATCTCAAAGGCACAAGTCGATATGCCAATCGCAGATGCAACTAAGTTTATTTACAATGGAAACAATCAAACTTACTATGTAAGAGATAGTTTGGTTTATACGGTCAGAAATAATATTCAGAAAAATTCAGGTCGTTATAATGTGATTGTAGCATTGAATGATACTAAGAACTATGAATGGAGTGATGGATCAGTTGATGATTTGACTTTCAATTACACAATTAATAAGGCACAATTAGCGATTCCAACTGCAGATAATAGCAAGTACATTTACACAGGTAATGAACTTACATATAAAATACCTGAAGACACTCGTTATACTGTTGATGGTAATAAACAGACTATGCCAGGTAAGTATGAAGTGCTTGTATCATTGGTAGATTCAAAGAATTACGAATGGAGCAATGGAACAACAGACGAGTTATCTTATAACTTCGTGATTCGTGCGGAAGAGACAACCGTTAAGTCAGTCGCTATTCCAAGTGTATTGACTAAGAATTTCGTTTACGATGGTAGTGTTAAGTCTCTTAATATACCTACCAGCAAAGATTTCTCTATTACTGGTAATAGAGGAGTTGAGGTCGGTCGCTATATAGTGACTTTGTCATTGACTGATCCTGTTAATACAGTATGGAGTGATGGCTCTGCTGAGGATGTCAAGATGGTGTTCTCAATAGCAAGAGCTCAGGTTGTAATGCCTGATGCAAATGATTCAATATTCATTTATAATGGCGATTACCAAACTTACAATGTTGAGATAATTGGAGATACACTTTATTCAATCGCTAACAACTATCAAAAGAATGCTGGTAAATATGCAGTTAGACTTTCATTGAATGATGCAAAGAACTATGAGTGGAGTGATGGTTCTGTTGATGATTTGACTTTCAATTACACAATTAGTAAGGCACAATTAGAAATTCCAACTGCAGATAATAGCAAGTATATTTATACGGGTGATGAACTTACTTATAAGATCGTAGCAGATTCTCGTTATATTGTTGAGGGCAATAAGCAGACTATGCCAGGTAAGTATGAAGTGCTTGTATCATTGGTAGATTCAAAGAATTACGAATGGAGCAATGGAACAACTGAGACATTGTCTTATTCCTTTGTTATTCGTGCTGAGGAAATAGAGTTGACGCCAGTCGCTATTCCGAGTGTGTTGACAAAGAACTTCGTTTATGATGGTACTTCTAAGTCGCTTGCTATTCCAAGTAGCAAGTATTACACAGTATCGGGTAACAAGGGTGTTGATGCAGGTCGCTATGTGGTGACATTGTCGTTGAACGATAATACAAAGACCGTATGGAGCGATGGTTCTAATGATGATATCAAGATGACCTTCACAATTGCCAAGGCCCAGATAGAAATTCCTCTTGCAAATGATTCGACATTTAACTATAATGGTGATTACCAAATGTATAGATTAGGTTATGATGTTGATTCTCTTTATAATGTATCTAACAACTACCAAAATAATGCTGGCAAGTATGTTGTCATGGTGGCGTTGAAAGATGCTAAAAATTATGAATGGACTGATGGCTCTGTTGATGATTTGAGTTACAACTTTATAATCAATAAGGCTAAGGTGGAGATTCCTGCTGCTGATGAGCGTAAATTCGTTTATTCAGGAGTGGAGCAAACTTATAAAATTGCAGAAAACTCAAATTATTATGTTGAGGGCAATGTACATACGATGCCTGGTACATACGAGGTTTTGGTTTCGTTGAAGGACTCAAAGAATTATGAATGGAATAACGGAACAACCGGAGTGTTGTCTTACAATTTCTTGATTCATTCAAAGGAAACGGAGGCTTTGGCTATCGCTATACCAGATGTGAAGACGAAGAACTTTGTTTATGATGGTACTACAAAGTCGCTTTCTATTTCAAGTAGTAAGTATTATACGATTTCAGGCAACAAGGGTGTTGATGCTGGTCGTTACACTGTAACATTGTCGTTGACAGATCCGACAGGGGCAATCTGGAGCGATGGATCTACAAGTGATATCAAGATGAACTTCACAATCGCTAAGGCTCAGGTAGATCTTCCAAAGCCTAATGATTCGGTATTCGTTTACAACGGTGACTACCAGACATACGGAGTGAGAATTTACGACGATACATTGTTCACATTGTCTAACAACTACAAGAAGGATGCTGGCAAGTACGCAGTCAAGATATCTTTGAGGGATGCCAAGAACTATGAGTGGAGTGACGGTACAATCGATGATTTGAGCTACAACTTCACAATCAACAAGTCTCAGGTAACCATGCCTGCAGCGGACAACAGCAAGTTCATCTACAATGAGAAGGAGCAGACATACAAGTTGGCGACAAGCACTCTATACACAATCGAGGGCAACAAGCAGACAATGCCAGGCAAGTATGAGGTTCTAGTTACATTGAAGGACACTAAGAATTACGAGTGGACAAACGGAACGACAGAGGCGTTGTCATACAACTTCGTGATTAAAGTTCAGGAGACAGAGTTGACACCGGTAGCAATACCAAGTTTGGCAACTAAGGGCTTCATCTACGACGGTACAGTTAAATCGTTGAAGATCGTAAACAGCAACTACTACACAGTGTCAGGCAACAAGGGTGTCGATGCAGGTCGTTACACAGTGACATTGTCGTTGACAGATCCGACAAAGGCAATTTGGAGCGACGGCTCTACAAGTGATATTAAGATGAGTTTCACAATCGCTAAGGCTCAGGTAGATCTTCCAAAGCCTAATGATTCGGTATTCGTTTACAACGGTGACTACCAGACATACGGAGTAAGAATTTACGGCGATACATTGTTCACTTTGTCTAACAACTACAAAAAGGATGCTGGCAAGTACGCAGTCAAGGTTTCTTTGGTTGATGCTAAGAATTACGAGTGGAGTGATGGCTCAGTTGATGATTTGAATTACAACTTTACTATCAATAAAGCTCAGGTAGAGATTCCTGCTGCAGATCTAAATAAGTTTGTTTACAATGAAAAGCCTCAGACATATAAGATTGAGGCCGACTCACGCTACTCAGTATCTAATAATGTCAAGACTACTGTAGGTAAGTATGCGGTTAAGGTTTCGTTGAACGACTCTAAGAATTATGAGTGGAGCAATGCTACTGTTGATGATTTGAATTACAGCTTCGTGATTAACAAGGCACAGGTAGAGATTCCTGCTCCTGATTCAAGCAACTTCGTCTTCACTGCAGACTCATTGGTTTACAATGTTGCTAAGAGTGATCTTTACTCAGTTGCTGGAGATCGTCAAATCAATGTCGGTAACCATGATGTTGTGATTTCTTTGAATGATGCTAAGAACTATGAGTGGAGCGACGGTACAGTTAGTGACATTGTATACAGTTTCTTGATCGTTAAGCAAGAGGTTGACATCACTACAGTTAAGATTCCTGTAGTAGATGTTACTAAGTTTACTTATGATTTGAAAGAACATAAAATTGATGTGCCTTCAAGCGATTATTATATTGTGACAGGAGATGCTAAGACGGAGTCGGGTAAGTATGTTGCAAAAGTTTCGTTAAAGGATAAGTCAACGATGGTTTGGGAAGATGGTAGCACAGATGACATATTAATTCCATTTGTGATTAATAAGGCAGTCGTAAAGATACCTGATGCTGATAGTTCTAATTTTGAGTATACGGGAAGTGCTCTTACTTACGAAATTCCTAATAGTGCATATTATAGGGTGGCTGGTAATGTTCAAACTTTGGTTGGTAGACATATTGTGACAGTTTCTCTTGTTGACTACGTTAATTATATGTGGTCTGATGGTACAAGCAACGATTTGCAATACGAGTTCATAATCAAGATGAAAGAGAAAAATATACAACCGGTATCTATTCCTATTGTAGAAAACTCTAATTTCATCTATAATGGTTTGCCTCAGACCATTGGCATCAAGGAGAGTCCATATTATACAATTACGGGAAATACACAATCTTTGGCTGGCGTATACACTGCAACAATATCTTTAAAGGATATAGAACGCACATCTTGGGAAGATGGTACTACTGCCGACCTTAAAATTCCATTTGTAATAGCTAAGGCTAAGGTTGCAATTCCAACTGTGAACTCGTCAAGATTTGTTTATACGGGTGACACATTGACTTGTTCTGTTGCTGCAAATGCTAATTATATAGTTTCTGGTAATAGTAATGTTAATGCTGGTAATTATCAACTTATGGTTGCATTAATTGATAAAGTAAATACAGTTTGGGATAATGGATCTTCAGACGATGTCTTTATTAATTATTCAATCGAAAAGATAGTGCTGGATAAACCTGTTGCTGATTCTTCAACATTTGTTTATACCGGAGATACTTTGACGCTTGATCTTCCTACTAATGATTGGTATGTTATCACAGATAATAATGGGGTTAATGCTGGTAGGTATGTCGCAAACGTTGCTTTGGTTAATAAAATGAATATGGTTTGGTCTGATGGAACTACAGATGATATTCAGATACCATTTTTTATTAACAAAGCTAAAATTGCAATTCCTGCAGCAGATACAACATACTTTGTCTATAGTGGAGACACGTTGATTTATTCAGTTGTGGAGAATGAAAATTATACGGTTAAGGGTAATGTTCAGTCATTGATAGGTAGATATTCAGTTGTAGTGTCACTTAATGATATAGCGAACTATAGCTGGAGCGATGGCTCAAGCCTTGATTTGGTTTATCCATTTATAGTAAATGAACGTGATATTGTTAAGAAAAATGTTCCTCTTCCTATAATTGATACTATGATGATGGTTTACAATGGAGAAATGCAGACATTCGGTATCGCAGTTGATTCTAATTGTGTAGTGGAAGGAAATGTTAGGAAGAATGCAGGTAGATATGTTGCTACCGTCTCTCTTGTTGATAGAACTACAATGGTTTGGAATGATGGCACTACCGACGACATCATTATTCCGTTCACTATTGCAAAGGCTCAAGTAGAGATTCCTGCTGCTGATACATCTGTGTTTGAATTTAATGGAAAGGATCAGACGTATAATATAAAAGAGAACCATCTTTATTCAGTAGAGGGAAATGTTCGTACTAATGTGGGTAGGTATAGTGTTTTCGTTTCGTTAATGGATGTGAAAAACTATGAGTGGAATGATGGTACTACGGACGATTTAGAATACAAATTTACAATTGTCTATCCAACCGTGAAGGATACTGTTAATCCAGATGAAGTGAGAGTACCTGATGTTACAATTGCTGCTGGAGATACAATTACATTGTATGATAAGCAAGGAGATTATGTTTTTGATATTGTTTTTGATAGTTTGGCTAATAATCAAGGCTTTGAGGATGTTAAGGCTGAAATTGGAGAAGATGGTATTGACATAGTCGTTCCGGATAATGCCAATCCTGGTAACTATAATGCAATTGTGACTATTACTGATATTGATGGTACTGTTATAGAAAAGGAAATCCAAATACCAGTATCTTATCCAAGTTCGTTTATTCTAAGGTTGATGACGGATGTGCTTTCTGTGAAAAACACAAACAATGAGTTTGTTTCTTATCAGTGGTACAAAAATGGCCATAAGATAGAAGGTGCTACAGAACAATTCTATTGTGATCTTGATGGTGTAAAAGGCGTGTACAAAGTACAGGTGGTTAATCTTGCTGGTGATACGTTATTTATTGCGGAACGAGAGTTTTTGTCTATCGTGTCTCCATTTAGTATGTCATTGAGCAAAAATCCTGTGAATGCAGGAGAACAGTTCTTGGTTTCTGTTGAAGGCATTGTTGATGCCAATATTTTGGCATCATCTGCTTTGGTTGTTTATGATATGAATGGAACTGCTGTTGTCAATATGGTAGGTCTAGGAAAGAGAAACTCTTTAGCAATTGATAACGTGGGTGAATATATCGTAGTGGTGCGAGTCGCTAGCGGTCAGATTGTAAGTGCACATTTGTTAGTAAAGTAAAGTTAAGGAGGATTAAGAAATGAAGATGAAAATCAAAATAGTGTTGGCTTGCTTATATACAGCTGGTTCAATGAATGGCTTTTCTCAACAATATTTAAAAGTAAGTGCTGGTGGTGGAATTTCCACCATTCAGTACTCTTCTGCTGAAATTTCTTCGGACTTGTTAGCTCCCTCAAGTATAGGAGGTGGCATTTTGGCCGAATACTTGATGTTTTTTAATCAATATGTAGGGGCTAGTATAGGCGTAGGAATCTCGATGGCTCAGAGCAAGTATGAATTGGATTGTACTTTGAATGAAAAGATGCCGAATTACTCATTTGATGATAATACAACTAAAGATTTTGTCTATAATGCAGAATTTGACAATTGGGAAGAGTCTCAGATGATTCACACAATCGATATCCCTATTGGAACTATGGGAAAATATTCATTCTCAGAAAAAATCACAGCAATGGCAGCTTTAGGAGTTAAATGTCAATTGCCGATAAAAGCTACATATAAAGTTGATGACGAAGGGGAGCGACGAACAACTGGTTATTTCTCGGATGCTAATGTTGTAGTTTCAGACATTCCTCATCAGGGATTCTATACTTTAGATGGTGGGCAAGAGGGAAATTTAAATACAAAGTCAATTGCTTTTGCTGCGTATTGTGATTTGGGTATAATACATAAGATTGGGAAGCAATCTATCTACTATGGTATATATGGACAGTATGGATTAACTCAAATCAATGCAGAAACAGAAAATGTCTTTTTGAATCGATGGGGTGGCTATGATTCTCCGCTTAATACAACTGCAATTGATAAGTGCCGTCTTCTTTCATTTGGTGTCAAACTAGGCTATATGTTGCCTATGAAATATGGACAGCATGAATCAATGAGTTTAGAAAATGAATTTGAGCAAGTGTCCACAGACAGGATTGAAGTATCTTCTGAGTCTGAAGATTAAGTGTCTAGAATAAAATTAGAAAAAAATGAAGTGACCAAGAAAGGGTTGACAGATTATAAATTTAATTTATGAGAGAATGTGCTCGGTATTGAACCAGACTCATTAATTGGATATGTAAACTGAACTGTGTCAAGCTTATTTTTTAGATTGACTTAGCGACGTTTTCGGTAGCGGTCGAGTGACACGAGGATGCTACCGAAAACGTCGCTTTAATAGTACAACAATTTGAACCTCTTTCCAAATCTAATTGTCATTTGCTGAACTATTGCCCCCAATTGGCCACACTGCTATGGCTCATTTCTTACGGGTGTTTCGGTAGCCAAGTAAACGAGTTTTTTCAAGGCTTGATCGCTCGTGAATGCCCCCTTGCCTTTAGTCGCTTTGCTGACCTGTCTGTGGTAGTTCTCCATTGTGTTGGTGGTGTAGATAAGTTTGTGTATTGGCCGGTGTGTATGTTATCATAGTTGTTCCTCCATGACTTTATCACTATCGAGGATTTATTTTAAACTTTGTCTTTGACTTTTTATTTTGTCTTGACACAGCTTAAATTCCATTCTCGTTTAATTTCAGTTCAATTCTTTTTTGTTGTTATACCATTGATGTGTTTCTTTAATGAGGGGTTGAACTCATCCTCTAATTTTAAATCGTCAACATATAAATGTCAGTGTCGCTTTTTTGTCTTGGTTTTCAGAGATATCTGCGTCATTGGCTGAGATAAAATTGCTAACTTTGTAAAAAATGTCAAAGTTATGAAAGTAAAAAATCTTATAAGATTTATGACCATCTTAATGGTCGCATTATTATGCTTTAACTGCTGCGGCAAGAGTGTCCGTGGTCCGGAATCTGGTGTAGGACAATCAACAAAAGATCAAGACAACAATATCAATGGACACGCATATGTTGATTTGGGTTTAAGCGTAAACTGGGCGGCTTGCAATGTGGGTGCGAACACTTCTACCGAATATGGAGACTATTTCGCATGGGGCGAGGTTAAACAGAAGCGAGACTACCGTTGGGAAACCTATAAATGGAGCAAAGGTACTTATAATACACAAACCAAATATTGTATGTCTAACGTTGATGGAACGGTTGACCAATGTAAGAAGTTGGATATGTCTGATGATGTTGCTACGGCGAATTGGGGTGCTGATTGGCGTATGCCTACTATGGAGGAAGTGAAGGAACTATTAGACGGCTGCGAATGGGAGTGGCAGACGGACTATAATGGTACGGGCGTTGCGGGACGTGTTGGCATTTCCAAGAAGAACGGGAAGTTAATCTTCTTACCTGCCGCAGGTTATCGTTCTGATACCGATTTTTACGTACAAGGAGAGCACGGTCTCTATTGGTCGGCTTCGCTCAGCGATTACAGTTCGGGTACTGCCTACAACTTTGAATTTAATTCTATCGATATTGGTAGGAATGGTAGTCGTCGTTTCCTCGGTCAAAGTGTGAGGGCTGTTGTTGCTTCTAGATGATTCATTGTTGCTTTGTCAGTCTCTCTATTATGATAAAAATGAGAATTAGCTCGAAATTATTCTTGTGAGTTGGAATGATACACTATTCCGTAATATAGGATAAAAAATAGTGCGAAACGATTAAAATAGACCATAGTTAAAGGATTGTGAAGGAAGTCCCCCACGGATTGCTATAACACGAAAAGAGGGTGTATCATAATGCAACATTATGATATATCCTCTTTTTAATGTCCGTGAGATTTCGACCTATAGGTCAAATTGCGTGGTGCGATAGCCTCTCAGCCCTTATGCTATAAGT
>JAKSKZ010000017.1 GCA_024401475.1 Paludibacteraceae bacterium
TTAATATACAACAACTTGGAATTTTCTACTTGCGTAGTGATTAGATTTCCTCCTTCTTTTTTTGTTTTAAAATTCTCACAATACGACATTCCCCCCAAAAAAACAACGATAAACCGACTTGACGATTAAGAATCGGGATGTATCAGAAAAGAAAAGACATAGGAGAATTGTCTTTCGCAGATTTTGGGTGTAATTTTGCACACAAGAAATCAAATTTTCTTTTCAGTTATGGAATCGAACATCTTCAACCCGACCGAGCAGGAGGAGCGCAACTACATGAAACAGGTCATCGCCATCTTGGAGAAGACCATCGAAGGGCTTGACAAAATCATCAATGCCAACGTGAAAGATTTGAAAGAATACAAAGCCTACCTTTGGGAGAACCAATCGGAATTGGACCGCGCAGAAAAGAGCGCCGTTCGCCACAATGTGACGCAAGCCGTACTATCAAGCGAAGCCATAATGGACCGAAAGAAGAGGCTGCGCCGACAAATCGAGATTCCATATTTCGGCCGAATCGACTTTAAAGAGAAAAGCGAACACAACGCTTTACCTATCTATATAGGTCTTTATTCATTCTACGACGCAGAAAAGAATCAGAATGTCATTCACGACTGGCGTGCCCCTATCTCCACCATGTTCTACGATTACGAATTAGGCGAGGCTTCCTACGAAGCTCCCACGGGCGTGGTGACGGGCGACATTGCACTCAAACGCCAATACCGCATCCGACATTCGGTGATGGAGTTCATGATTGAAAGTTCGGTTAATATCGGCGACGACATTCTACAAAAAGAGTTGAGCAGCAACTCAGACGACAGAATGAAAAACATCGTTGCCACCATCCAACGCGAGCAGAACAAAATCATCCGTAACGATGACGCCCAAACCCTAATCATCCAAGGCGTTGCTGGTTCCGGAAAAACATCCATAGCCCTGCACCGTGTGGCCTATATTCTCTATCGCTACAAAGGTGACATTTCATCAAAAGATATCCTCATCATTTCTCCCAACAAGGTTTTTGCAGACTATATTTCTAACGTCCTTCCTGAATTGGGAGAGGAGCAAATCGAGGAATGCGGATTCGAAGAGTTAATGGACAAGAAACTCAACGGCAAATATAAATTCCAAAATTTCTTCGAACAGGTGACCGAATTGCTGGAGCACCCCGACGAACAAGACTATATAGACAGAATAAGATTCAAAGCCTCTTACGATTTCCTCGGTCTGTTGGACAAATTCATACTCTATGTGGAAAACACTTTATTCGTAGCAGAAGACATCAAAGTGGGCCGCATACCCGTACCAAAGGAGTTTTTGGAAGAGAAATTCAAAAGCTACCACCGTATTCCAATGCGAAACCGTTTCGACCCTATTGCTCGCGACATCATCAATGAACTACGCCTAAAATGCGGCATGGACCTTGGAACAAAGGAGAAAAACGACTTGAAGGCAAGCATCAAAAAAATGTTCAAAGGCAACAACGACCTCGACCTATACAAGCAATTCTACGAATGGGCGGGGAAGCCAGGCTATTTCCAGCCCAAGAAAGGCCGCAAATTAGAATATGCCGACGTGGCTCCGCTTCTATATATAAAACTGATGCTCGAAGGAGACAAAGACCCATTGCCTATCAAACACCTTTTGGTGGATGAAATGCAAGACTACACCCCGATCCAATATCGAGTGTTGAACAAGCTATTCAACTGCAAGAAGACAATCTTGGGCGACGCACAACAATCCGTCAATCCTTACAGTTCAACAAGCTACATAGAGATCCAACAAGTGTTGGGTGGCGAGGTAATGAAACTCTGCAAGAGTTACCGCTCGACATTTGAAATCACGGATTTCGCCCAACGCATATCCAGCAACAAAGAGTTGGAAGCTATTGAGCGACACGGAGAAAAACCCGCATTGTTCTGCTTAAAAAACGAGAAAGAGGAACATGCAAAAATAGGTGAACTCATCGAACAATTCCTTCATTCGGAAAACAGCACGATGGGCATCATTTGCAAAACGCAAAAACAAGCACAGAAACTATACGAGGCAATCGAACACTTCTCCACACACATCTGTATGATTACTGAAGAGAGTGCAGCCTTCTCAAGCGGCATCATCATCACGACAGCCCATCTGGCCAAAGGTTTGGAGTTTGACGAGGTCGTCGTCCCTATGGCAACAACAACCAACTACAACAACGAGATGGACCGCAGCATGCTCTTCATCGCCTGCACACGCGCCATGCACAAATTGCACCTAACAGCAAGCAAAGAGTTGAGCGGGCTATTACCCAAAGAGTAACGGCGGGGCAACTCGCCCACTCTAAACTATTTCAACAGTAAAAAAATAAATTGCAAAAGAATCCGTATCAACAAAAATATAATATACCTTTGCAAAAGAAAGTAGGCCTCGGCAAGATCCCGATAAATTCACTTACTTGATTTTGGAATCTGCAATACCTATATTGACTAAAGAATCAAAAGGAAGACTCTCCTATTCTTAATTTTATAACATATTTTAATTCAAAAAAAATTACAAATGAAAAATTACAAAAAAAACACATGGTTCATGGGAGGACTCATAATCTCCTCCGTTGTGTTCCTTTCTTGCAGCAAAGATTCCGACTTTGCAGAATCGCCTAACTATTATGAAATGGAAAATTCAGAAGATTCCGATTATCTATTACCTTTTTTTGAAGTAGCGAAAGGTGACTCTATTTCAAAAGATGTGTATCGAGCAAAACCAATAGAGGTAGAATCCAACAAGGACAGTGCTGTGTTTTCTACAAATCAATCAGCGGCATTGAGGGCTGTTCGTTCAAATTCCACACTAGGCAGCTTTATCGTTGACATTCAAGCACGCTCCTACAATAGATCGGAAGACGCTCCACTTAGTTATGCGGATATAGACAATGACGGTTGGACACAAATGTACTATAAATTAAATTACGATTTAAATAAAGGAGCTGGAGGAAAATGGATTTATTTCTACTATGCAGCAAACAATTCAGCCTTATCAGCCCTACAAGAATTGTGTACATATCACGCCAGAAGTAGAGGGCGATACCAAGATGCATGTGAAAGATTAGCACCTGGACGCAACTGGGAAGCTATCGGAAAATATACGGGAACAGATTACTACCAAACAGATCTAAACGAAGGAGCAGGAGGAAGATACGTATATCTTTATGGAACAAAAAGATCTCCATACTACCCATCCATTCGAAGCATCGCTGTAAGCAACACTGATTATTTATCTGGATACTATTGTTCATCAGGCGACTTGAACGACGGAGCAGGAGGCAACTATATTTACCTTTTTAGAGATGTAAATTGGTAATTTAACAAACAACAAAATAAGAATAGAAGGATAACCAAAGGATACGTAGCATTGGTATCCTTTGGTCAATTTATATTTCAATGAGAAGTATCATTTTAAGTTTAATATTCACACTATTTCCCACATTGGCCCAAACAGCCATTGTAAAACTAACTGCGATTGATTACGAAGGGAATCCCTGCGAACGTGCTTTTGTAGAAATAGAAGGAGTGGTGTTTGATGAAGATTTCAATAAAACATTTGTTCCAATAAGAACAGAAGAGCTTAAAAAAGGATTTTTAAAGATGGAATTACAAGGATACGAAGAATTCCGCATTCGAGCATTGGGCGAAGAAAGATTCGTTGTGGCAGGAAACGAAATATACAGCATGCTTATTGACGAAGCTTGGAGGAGTAGCAATCCAATAGAAGTCCACGATTATGAATTCTATTTATACTCAGAGGAAAAAACTGGTCCATTCGTCTTACTTCTTTTACACTACAACGTTGTAGGAGGCTCAACAAGTTCATTTATAAGTACCTACGGGAATTCCACAACACTTGAAGAAGTAAGCAAACATAATTGGGTCCTTAGTTGTGTACATACAAATTCCAATGGATATTTAAAAATCAGAACCAGTGCAAGAGGTTTTATCCTTATACAGGACGAAGACGACAGCGAACACACACACTACATTTGTCCTCAAGCTGGCATTACGTTTCAGAACACCGATTCAATAGGATATACCATTTGCGAATACGAACCACCCTTTGTAGATAACACTATCATCCCTACCCTCATTACGCCTTACTCCAAAGATGGAATAAACGATGATTTCATGCCTGGCTATGATGTGGAAATATTTGACATCTATGGCAACCAGATTATCCAATCCTCTGACGGATGGAATGGAGAAAGAAATGGAGAACTTGCCAAAGCCGGAACATACTTCTATAAAATCGTACTAAAAGACGGTAGAGAAAAAAAAGGAACTATTGAAGTCATAAAAAAATAGACGTGATTATATGGCAAGACGATTGTATATATTTCTGGCAATACTACTATTGGGATCCTGTGCTCTAAACAAGACAAAAAAAGACAATGTTCTATTTCTCTCGGAATCGGATTCCATCATATTTCTAAACGGTTACCATTCTGCTTCACTTTTATTAAAACAAGTGTCACTATTTCCAGACACTGTGACCCTTAAAAGCCAATACCTCATAAAAGGCTTTTGGGATGCATTCTCATTAAATTCCAAGACGCTCATAAACAAAGACGACGCAGAGATAATACTCAATGGTTACTACGAGTTACTTAACAAAAGAAAACACAAAGATTTCATAGAAAAAGAAAATAGCCTTATAAAAGAATTCGTGGAAAACGACAGTACACCCTCGTTAAAGAACGGCATTTTTTATAAAATCAAAAAAAGAGGTTTAGGAAAAACACCTTCCGAAAAGTCTCATATACTTATCAAATACTGGGGAAGAGATTTTAGAGGGAATATTTTTGACCAATCACCAAATTCAAATGCAAAATGGATTGCTGTCGAAGACTTTAACAATTGTTTGAAAGAGACTATTCTCCTCATGCCCCAAGGTAGCATTTGGCAAGTCATTATTCCTCCTCACCTTTTCAACACTCTAAGTTTTTCTGAAGACGCAAAGGTACTTCCATATTCAGCATTAATTTATGAATTTGAAATGAATAATATAAAAGAATGATTTCAAAAAATAACATAGGACTTATTTTCTTGCTTCTCTCGGCTTTCATATCTTGCACGAAAGACCAACAAAAAAGCACGGGCGAATACGCTTCAAAAATCACTCTTACTGACGAGACAGACTCCATCAATTACATATTGGGACTACGATATGGAATTTTATGTGCATGTGCTACTCAATCCGCAAACATAGAACTTTCCAACACGAGCAGAAGAATTGCTATTGAAGGATTCGTCGCTGGATTAAAACAAGATTCATCTAAATTAAAGACAATCGAAAAAGATGCAAAAACTGTCCATGAATAAATTATCATTTATACTACTCATTCTCATGATAGGAGAGTCTTCGTTATCCCAAAATTTGCCAGAAAACTTTCTTAACGGAGAAGTAACGCCCATCATAGAAGTCAACAGATTGGGTAATGTTGCATCAATCTCCCTATACGAAGACAGTTCGTTAGTGTTAAAAATAAACGGGAAGTGTTACTTGACAAAACCCAATAGCAACATACGTTCAACACTTTCTCTCTCCCAACTGCCAGAACTAGAAAGGTTAAACTACGAAGGAGCTTTTGCTTACGACGAAAAAAAAGCGACAATCTATTTTTGTCAAAAAGAAAAATTATATTCCGCATCTAAAGAACCGAGCGGATGGAACTCAGCAAAACCAGTAAAAATAAAGGGGATAACCTTCTTCGAGAGAGAAACCCAAGATGGAGGTATGCTCTCTCATGCAAGCACAAGATACATAAAAAAGCCGCAAAAAGGCATTAGAAACCCATATATAACCAAGGAAGGAAAGCAAATGTATTTTTCTGCCAATCTAAAACAAGGAAGAGGTGGCACCGACCTTTATTCAATCGAATTACAACAAAAGGGCATTTGGAGTCAACCCCGCAACATAGGGAAACTTACAAACGGGAAAGCAAACGAAGACCATCCCACCATTTTCGGGAAAACTATTTTTTTCTCGTCAGACGAGACGGGGAAAAGGAAAATATACCATACATCCAACACTGGGAAAATGAAACCGTCGCCCCTTCCTGAACCTATCAATTCAACATGGGGTAACGAATACAATTTCGTTCTCGTAAAGAATAAAATATTTTTTTTAAGGAACGACTCCCTTTTCTGCTGGCAACCCAAGGAAAAGAATGATTCTTCTAATATTCAAAATACTAATCTCAACAAAGACATAATCACTTTATCAGACCGCATAATTGTCTATTTTCAGTACAATTCGGATGAAAGCGACAGCACATTCACATTCAAAGTCGAACAGATGAAAAGTTTCATGGACAAACACAGTGAAAAGATTTTTGAAATAGTTGGCCATTCTGACGAACGAGGGAACGACAAAAACAACGAACTGCTCTCTTTAAGAAGAGCAGAAAAAATTTACAAAACCCTGATTAATATGGGAATTCCTAAATTCCGGCTCTCTTATCGCGGCTTGGGATCGAAAAATCCAATAAAACCCAATGCAAAAACAGAAGAGGAACATCAGCTGAATAGACGCGTAGAAATCGTACTTCTCAATCAATAAATTATATTCAATGAAAACAAACTTGCTTTACATCATACTATCAATTTGCTCACT
Source organism: Paludibacteraceae bacterium (assembly GCA_024401475.1). Lineage (GTDB taxonomy): Bacteria > Bacteroidota > Bacteroidia > Bacteroidales > Paludibacteraceae > RGIG10190. The sequence continues at coordinate 6,646 of JAKSKZ010000017.1, forward strand.
TTTCTCTTGCCTAATAGCTTCCGCTCAAGAGGAAATCCTTTTCTCCCAGCAACTCTTTTCTAGGATAAATAAAAACCCAGCAGGAACTGGCAACTATCCTGGTATAAATTTATTTTTAATGGGTAGATTGCAATATGTGGGAATTGACAATGCTCCACAAACTATCCTTCTCAATGGTTCTGGCTATTCCGAAATGCTCAAGTCCAGCTTCGGAGCCACCCTATTAGGAGAAAAACACGGCATAGGAAAAAGTTTCACGAATGCAAAACTCGTTTACTCCTATCATATCGACCTAACAGACAAACATATCCTTTCGATGGGAGTATCAGGCGGTGTATATCACATCAGTTTTGATCCTTCAGAACACATACTCCGAGATGCTGGAGAATCAGACGAGACGCTTCCTACCGAAAAGCAATCGACTACAAAACCCGATTTCGATTTAGGGTTAGAACTCTGTAACGAAACCTATATGATAGGAGCGTCCATACAACACTTGCTTGACGAAGAACAAACAACAATATCCGTACAGCGACATTTCTTTTTATATGGAAGATATTACGTGCCTCTTTCTGAAACATTAGACATCTCCCCCGCACTCTTCTTAATGATGGCACCCAATACGTTCGAAACAGATCTAAACACTACAATATTTTACCAACGTATGCTTTGGGGTGGGTTCACATACAGACCAGATTTAAACGCAGGTTTTTCGCCTGCCATTATTGCAATACAAGTAGGCATTGAATACAAAAATTTACGATTTGGTTACGGATTTGAATTCGGACCGAAAATTCAAGCCACCTCCCACGAATTGCTCGTATCCATCGGATTGGGCAACGAATAATATTGCATTCAACTTCATGGCAAAAACATATCAAGGCGACCTCTATAAATTCACCTTTTTCTAAATCTATTTCGTCTCATTCAAAAGAAGAGTCAACCATTCTTACCCTTCATCCACAACGAGAGGCCAAACAACCACCCAAAGCCACACCCAAAATACAACAAGCAACAGACAAAAGGGCATATATCGCAAAGGTGAAATAGTCACCACTTCGCAACAACAACAGATTCTCATTAGAGAAGGTGGAGAAAGTGGTAAACCCGCCACAAAAACCCGTAGTAAGCATCAATCGAACCTCTTGCGACAAAGAGAACCTATCCGACAAGGCATAAAACGCACCTATCATAACACTACCTAAAACATTAGCTATCAACGTACCCCACGACAACGAAAACCAATGAATTTCAGAAAACAACTTAGTCAACAAATAACGACAAACACTTCCTGTACCGCCACCCAAAGCGATGAACATCAATATCTTCAACATTTATCAAAATAAAAAAATAGGGCAAGCTTTCGCCCGCCCTAAGTTTATAACTACTAAAAAGCTTAATCATTATTGCTTTCTGCGGCAGCAGCTGCTGCTGCCTCAGCTCTCTTCTTCTTCAACTCCTGTTGCTTTCTGTAAGAATCTGAGTTATCACGACCGATAGTCTTAATAACGCGAATTGTATCAGCCTTGGGGTTATACTCTTCAACGTGCATAGTATACTCGTAACCTGCCTCGTAGTAAAAGTTTTTAAACGTACCACAATAAGGTTCCCAAGGTGACTTATCCTTTCTACTATAACCTCTTCTGATTTGATAACATCTCTGCATATCATCAGTCAACACCTTTTCGCCTGACACCTTCATAAATTCGGAAGGCATAGCAGAAAAGGCATATGTTCCAAACAAAAGACCTAAAATAATCCTTTTCATTTTATTCTGAATTTTATTGATTTTCAATTAACAAAAAAAAAACTCACTCATCAAGCATCACCCGAATTGCCGAAATTAAACGGCATCTTCGGATTAACATCCTCCTGTTCGGGTTTGCCGATAGTTCCATTCACTTTCTCATACTTTGCTATATTGCCTTGCAAAGCCAACAACAATCGTTTGGCATGTTCCGGAGCTAATACGATGCGAGACTTAACCTTGGCCTTGGGCATACTTGGCATAATCCTGGCGAAATCCAAGACAAATTCAGAAGAAGAATGTGCTATAATCACCAAATTGGAATAGACACCATCTGCCACATCCTCAGTCAATTCTACGCTAACAGAATTAGCTTTCTCCAAATCATTTTCCATCTTAATCACTCTTTAAGGAATCGGTCAACCCGACTATTATCAAGCGACTAAGTTATATATAATTAGTGATTCTAACAAATAAAACGCAAAAAAAGAGGGGAACGACAAGCGCCCCCCTCTTCTTCTCTTCTATAATAATTAAATGTCGTCGTCAACTACCATTTCGTGGCGAACTACAGGTTGCTCCTCCTCGTCTCGAGACTTGCTAGCCTCAATGCGATCGAAGTCATCCTTAGAACCAACGATAATTCTGTCGAACTCGCGTTGACCTGTACCAGCAGGAATCAAGTGACCACAAATAACGTTCTCCTTCATACCCTCTAGGTAATCAACTTTACCACGGATAGCAGCATCGTTCAATACCTTAGTTGTCTCCTGGAAGGAAGCAGCCGACATGAAGCTTGTAGTCTGCAATGCTGCACGAGTGATACCTTGAAGAACTTGGCTTGAAGTAGCAGGGATTGCATCTCTTGTGATAACCAACTTCATATCACGACGCTTCAACATTGAGTTTTCGTCTCTCAATCTACGAGCGGTAACGATTTGTCCTGGCTTCATAGTTTCAGAGTCACCAGCATCAGTAACCACCTTCTTACCGAAGATACGGTCGTTCTCCTCCATAAACTCGAGTTTGTCAACCATCTCTTTCTCCAAGAAGCGAGTATCACCCGGATCAGCGATTTCCACCTTACGCATCATTTGACGAACGATAACCTCAAAGTGCTTGTCGTTGATCTTTACACCTTGAAGACGGTACACGTCTTGAACCTCGTTCACAATGTACTCTTGAACGGCTGTAGGACCCTTGATGGCCAAGATATCAGATGGAGTGATGGCACCATCAGACAATGGAGTACCAGCACGAACGTAGTCGTTTTCTTGAACCAAGATTTGCTTTGACAATGGAACGAGATATCTCTTAACTTCACCAGTCTTAGATGTGATAGCGATTTCACGGTTACCACGCTTAACCTTACCGAAATTAATCTCACCATCAATTTCAGCAACAACTGCAGGGTTGGAAGGATTACGAGCCTCGAACAACTCGGTCACACGAGGAAGACCTCCCGTGATATCGCCTGCCTTACCAACAGCTCTCGGAATCTTAACGATCAATTGACCACTCTTAACCTTGTCGCCCTCGTCAACAACCAAGTGTGCGCCCACAGGCAAGTTGTAAGTCTTGATGATTTCGCCCTTCTCATTGACAATGTGTGCAGCAGGGATCTTTGTCTTATCCTTAGACTCGATCATAATCTTCTCCTTCAAACCTGTCGTTTCGTCGGACTCAGTCTTGTATGTTACGTTTTCGATAACGCTCTCCATTTCTACGCGACCAGAAGCCTCTGTGATGATTACGGCGTTGAATGGGTCCCATTCACAAATACGATCACCCTTAGTTACTGTAGAACCGTTCTTTATGAACAATTTAGCACCATAAGGAATATTTGCGGTCATCAATACAATCTTAGTATTAGGATCGATCAACTTCAACTCAGCCAAACGACCTACTACGATTTGTACTGGAGAACCATCCTCATTCTCCGAGTCAACAGTACGCAACTCGTCGATTTCAACGATAGCGTCATATTTTGAAGTGATACCAGACTCAGCTCCGACGTTACCAGCGACACCACCGACGTGGAATGTACGCAATGTCAACTGAGTACCAGGCTCACCGATTGACTGTGCAGCGATTACGCCGACAGACTCACCCTTTTGTACCAAGCGGCTAGTAGCCAAGTTACGACCATAACACTTAGCACAAACACCCTTCTTCGACTCACAAGTGAGAACGGAACGAATCTCAACCCTTTCGATTGGGGAATCTTGGATGATTTGGGCAGCATCCTCACGGATCTCCTCACCAGCTTGAACGATAATCTCGCCAGTAAGAGGGTGTTGGATATCGTGAACAGAAACACGACCCAATATTCTTTCATACAAGGAAGCAACAACTTCCTCGTTGTTCTTCAATTCAGTACAGATCAAACCACGCAATGTACCACAATCCTCTTCGTTGATGATCACGTCATGAGAAACGTCAACCAAACGACGAGTCAAGTAACCTGCATCGGCTGTCTTCAAAGCGGTATCGGCAAGACCCTTACGAGCACCGTGAGTTGAAATAAAGTACTCCAACACTGACAATCCCTCTTTAAAGTTAGAAAGGATCGGGTTCTCAATGATCTGACCACCCTCTGCACCTGACTTCTGAGGCTTAGCCATCAAACCACGCATACCAGAAAGCTGACGAATCTGCTCCTTAGAACCACGGGCTCCTGAGTCAAGCATCATAAATACAGAGTTGAAACCTTGGTCGTCCTCTGAAATTGTCTTCATCAAGATGTTAGACAATTTTGCATTGACGTGTGTCCAAGTATCAATGATTTGGTTATAACGCTCGTTGTAAGTAATGAATCCCATGTTATAGTTATTCATAATCTCTTCAACCTCGTTGTAACCCTCTTGAACCAACTCATCCTTCTCCTTAGGAATGATCACATTCTCAAGGTTAAATGACAAACAACCCTTGAACGCCATATAGTATCCGAGGTTCTTGATGTCATCAAGGAATTGAGCAGTACGAGCAACTCCACAAGTCTTAATAACCTTAGTGATGATATCACGAAGAGACTTCTTAGTAACCAAAGTATTAATGTATCCAGCCTCTTGAGGAACGAATTCATTAAACTTCAATCTACCAACAGTGGTCTCCACCATTTTATCCACGATATTTCCGTTCTCGTCAACATCCTTCACATAAACCTTGATTGGAGAGTGGAGGTCAACCTTCTTCTCGTTGAACGCGATTTCAGCCTCTTCAACGCTATAGAAAATCAAACCAGAACCCAACGCACCAGCACGAGGCTTAGTGATATAGTACAAACCGAGAACCATGTCTTGAGAAGGCACCGTGATAGGAGAACCATTTGCAGGGTTCAAGATATTGTGAGATGCCAACATCAACATTTGAGCCTCCAATACAGCCTCGTTGCCCAATGGAAGGTGAACAGCCATCTGGTCACCATCGAAGTCGGCATTGAACGCCGTACAAGCCAATGGGTGCAATTGAATAGCCTTACCCTCGATCATCTTAGGTTGGAATGCTTGGATACCCAAACGGTGCAATGTAGGGGCACGGTTCAACAACACTGGATGACCCTTCATAACGTGTTCCAAAATATCCCAAACTACAGGATCCTTGCGGTCAACAATCTTCTTTGCAGACTTAACCGTCTTAACGATACCGCGCTCAATAAGCTTACGGATAACAAACGGCTTATACAACTCTGCTGCCATATCCTTAGGAAGACCGCACTCGTGCATCTTCAACTCAGGACCAACGACAATTACGGAACGTGCAGAGTAGTCAACACGCTTACCCAACAAGTTTTGACGGAAGCGACCTTGCTTACCTTTCAAACTGTCAGAAAGTGATTTCAACGGACGGTTAGCGTCCGTCTTAACAGCACTTGACTTTCTTGAGTTATCGAACAATGAATCGACAGCCTCTTGAAGCATACGCTTCTCGTTTCTCAAGATAACCTCAGGTGCCTTTATCTCGATCAACCTCTTCAAACGGTTGTTACGAATAATCACACGACGATACAAATCGTTCAAGTCGGAAGTGGCGAAACGACCACCATCCAATGGAACCAACGGACGAAGTTCAGGAGGAATAACAGGAACAATCTTAACGATCATCCATTCTGGCTTGTTCTTTCCATTTGAAGCACGGAAAGCCTCTACCACCTGAAGACGTTTCAAAGCCTCGCTCTTTCTTTGTTGAGAAGACTCTTGGTTAGCTCTATTTCTAAGTTCGTAAGAAAGGGAATCCAAATCTACACGTTGAAGCAAATCATAGATTGCCTCAGCACCCATCTTAGCGACGAATTTGTTAGGATCTGTATCCTCCAACAATTGGTTCTCTCTTGGTAGAGTCTCCAAAATGTCGAGGTATTCCTCTTCTGTCAAAAGATCTTGCTCTTGAATTCCATCCTCTGCCTTGATACCTGGTTGAACGACAACGTATCTCTCATAGTAGATAACTGCGTCCAACTTCTTAGTTGGCATACCCAACAAATAACCGATCTTGTTAGGGAGTGAACGGAAATACCAAATGTGGGCAACAGGCACAACCAATTGAATGTGTCCCATACGCTCACGACGCACCTTCTTCTCAGTAACCTCTACACCACAACGGTCGCAGACAATGCCCTTATAACGGATTCTCTTGTACTTACCGCAATGGCACTCATAATCCTTTACTGGTCCAAAGATTCGTTCACAGAACAAACCATCACGTTCAGGCTTATAAGTCCTATAGTTGATAGTCTCTGGTTTCAAGACCTCACCGCTAGACTGTCCCAAAATCTCTTCAGGAGAAGCCAATCCGATAGTAATCTTCGTGAAGTTGTTCTTTATTTTACTTTCTTTTCTAAAAGCCATATCTCTGTTTTAAAAAGAGTTATAAACAAATTATAACATTGGAAGCATTCCCATCCGAAAATGGGAATGCTCTATTTTTTAGTCAAGCGTAACGCTCAATCCCAAACCTCTCAACTCGTGCAACAACACGTTCAAAGACTCAGGGATGCCTGCTGGCGGCATAGGATCGCCCTTAACGATTGACTCGTAAGCACGAGCTCTACCCATCACGTCATCAGACTTGATTGTCAAAATCTCTTGTAGGATGTGAGACGCACCGAATGCCTCCAATGCCCAAACCTCCATCTCTCCGAAACGTTGACCACCAAATTGTGCCTTACCTCCAAGAGGTTGTTGTGTAATAAGTGAGTAAGGACCGATAGAACGAGCATGCATCTTATCGTCAACCATGTGACCCAACTTAAGCATGTAGATCACGCCTACTGTTGCAGGTTGGTCGAAACGCTCACCCGTACCACCATCATACAAATATGTCTTACCATATCTAGGAACACCAGCCTTATCAGTCCACTCGTTCAAATCGTCGAGTGTTGCACCATCAAAGATTGGAGTAGCGAACTTAACGCCCAACTTCAAACCAGCCCAACCAAGGACTGTCTCGAAGATCTGACCCAAGTTCATACGAGAAGGCACACCTAGAGGGTTCAATACGATATCAACAGGCGTTCCGTCTTCCAAGAACGGCATATCCTCTTGACGAACGATCTTTGATACAATACCCTTGTTACCGTGACGACCTGCCATCTTATCACCCACACGGATCTTACGCTTCTTAGCGATGTAAACCTTCACCATTTGAACGATTCCAGCAGGAAGCTCGTCACCTATCGTAATGTTAAATTTCTTTCTCTTAATAGCAGCATCTAGCTCTTTGTACTTTCTCATATAATTCATGATCAAGTCATGAATCATATCATTCTTGTGAGCATCAGAAGTCCACTTGCTAAGTTGGATGGTTGCATAATCAATCTCATTCAAGTTCTTAGCAGTAAACTTGCCACCCTTAGGGATAACATCCGTGCCCAAGAAATCCTTAACACCTTGAGAAGTCTTACCGTTAGTAAGAACTAACAATTTCTCAATCAAGATGTTCTTCAATTCTGCTGCCTCTTTTTCGAACTCCTCGTCAATCTTAGGAAGGATTTGCTTGTCTGACATTCTTGACTTTCTATCCTTCATAGCCTTAGAGAAGAGCTTCTTATCGATAACAACACCTCTCAAAGAAGGAGTAGCCTTCAATGATGCATCCTTAACATCACCAGCCTTATCACCGAAGATAGCTCTCAACAACTTCTCTTCTGGAGAAGGATCAGACTCTCCCTTAGGAGTAATCTTACCGATAAGGATGTCGCCTGGCTCAACCAAAGCACCGATACGGATAACACCATTCTCATCCAAGTTACGAGTTGCATCCTCACTAACGTTAGGTATATCTGCAGTCAACTCTTCCAAACCTCTCTTCGTCTCACGAACTTCCAATTGGTATTCGTCAACGTGAACAGAAGTAAACAAGTCATACTTAACAGCCTTCTCGTTCAATACGATGGCATCCTCGTAGTTGTAACCCTTCCAAGGCATGAACGCAACTTGCAAGTTACGACCGATAGCAAGTTCGCCTTGGTCAGTTGAATAACCCTCAGTCAAAATCTGACCCTTTACAACACGCTCGCCTCTTGTAATAATAGGACGAAGGTCAATTGTTGTACTTTGGTTAGTCTTTCTAAACTTAGGGATTCTATATTCCTTGATAGCAGAGTCGAAGCTTACATACTCCTCATCCTCTGTTCTATCATAACGAATCTTAATAACTGTTGCATCAACGAATACAACCTCACCAGCACCCTCAGCAGTAATCTGAGTTCTTGAATCGCGAGCCAATTGACGCTCGATACCAGTACCGACGATTGGAGATTCGTTCCTCAACAATGGAACTGCCTGACGCATCATGTTTGATCCCATCAAAGCACGGTTAGCATCATCATGTTCCAAGAAAGGAATCAAGGAAGCAGCAATAGAAGCGATTTGGTTAGGTGCGATATCCATCAACTCCAACTCTTGAGGAGTTACGACAGGGAAGTCACCTTGCTTTCTTGCCTTAACCTTATCAGACAAGAAATTACCCTCATCATCCAAAAGTGCATTACCTTGAGCAATTACCTTTCCTTCCTCTTCCTCTGCGGTCATATATACAAGACCTTCCTCAGACATATCAGCCTTACCATCAACAATCTTACGATAAGGAGTCTCGATAAATCCAAGATCATTGATCTTAGCGTGAACACAAAGAGAAGAGATCAAACCGATGTTCGGACCTTCCGGAGTCTCAATAGGACAAAGACGACCATAGTGAGTATAGTGTACGTCACGCACCTCAAATCCGGCACGCTCACGAGACAAACCACCAGGACCCAATGCAGACAAACGACGCTTGTGAGTAATCTCAGCAAGAGGGTTTGTTTGATCCATGAATTGAGACAAAGCATTTGTTCCGAAGAACGAATTGATAACAGAAGAAATAGCCTTAGCGTTGATCAATTCTATAGGAGAGAATACCTCGTTGTCGCGAACATTCATTCTCTCACGAATTGTACGAGCCATACGAGCAAGACCAACACCAAATTGGTTGTACAATTGCTCACCGACAGTACGAACACGACGGTTACTCAAGTGGTCGATATCGTCAACATCGGCCTTTGAGTTGATCAATTCGATAAGGTATTTGATAATTTCAATGATGTCTTCCTTCGTCAAAACCTTAACATCCATGTCAGTTGTAAGGTTCAACTTCTTATTGATACGATAACGACCCACATCGCCTAGGTCATAACGCTTTTCAGAGAAGAACAATCCTGAAATAATTTCCCTTGCAGCAGCCTCATCAGCAGGCTCGGCATTACGAAGTTGGCGATAGATATAGTAAACAGCCTCCTTCTCCGAGTTACTAGGGTCTTTTTGCAAAGTGTTATATATGATAGCATAATCAGAAAGAGTTACATCTTCCCTATGCAATAATATAGTCTGAACGCCAGCGTCGAGAATTTGATCAACATGAGAATTTTCGATCACAGTTTCACGATCGATGATGATTTCATTTCTTTCAATAGAAACGACCTCGCCAGTATCCTCATCTACGAAATCCTCTACCCAAGTTTTCAAAATACGAGCAGCAAGTTTGCGGCCAACAACCTTCTTCAAAGAAGCTTTAGAAACCTTCACCTCCTCAGCCAAATTAAAGATATCCAAGATATCTCTATCGCTCTCGTATCCGATTGCACGCAAAAGTGTAGTTACAGGAAGTTTTTTCTTACGATCAATATATGCGTACATCACATTATTGATATCTGTAGCAAATTCAATCCAAGAACCCTTAAACGGAATAATACGAGCAGAATAAAGTTTTGTACCATTAGCATGAACACTTTGTCCGAAGAAGACACCTGGTGATCTATGCAATTGAGATACAACAACACGCTCCGCACCGTTTATGACGAAAGTTCCTTTATCAGTCATATATGGGATTGGGCCCAAATATACATCCTGAATCTTTGTCTCGAAATCCTCGTGATCGGGATCCGTACAATACAATTTAAGTTTTGCCTTCAAAGGCACACAATAGGTCAAGCCTCTTTCGATACACTCATCAATGGAATATCTAGATGGATCTATATAATAATCCAAGAATTCGAGTACGAAATTATTACGGGTATCTGCGATTGGGAAATTCTCAGCAAACACCTTAAACATACCCTCATTCTTTCTGTTCTCAGGGGGAGTATCGAGTTGGAAAAAGTCTCTAAAAGACTTTAATTGCACCTCAAGAAAATCAGGGTATTCCCTTTGATTCTTTACAGACGCAAAACTAACTCTTTGTTTTTCAGTTTGTAACGACATTATAGAAGAAATTAATTGAACTTGAAAATGAATACAGACATAAAAAGGTTTAGAGCCTTACAATAAGACTCTAAACCAAAGTTCCTGAAATTCAGGGGTATGTTATTTAAGTTCAACCTCAGCGCCTGCCTCTTCAAGTTGCTTCTTAAGACCCTCAGCGTCAGCCTTAGAAACACCTTCCTTGATTGCACTAGGAGCACCGTCAACCATATCCTTAGCTTCCTTCAAGCCAAGACCTGTCAACTCCTTAACCAACTTAACGATAGCGAGCTTGTTAGCACCAGCTGACTTCAAAACTACGTCAAAAGAAGTTTTTTCCTCAGCAGCGGCACCTGCAGCAGCAGGACCAGCAGCAACTGCAACAGCTGCAGCAGCTGGCTCAATACCGTACTCGTCTTTCAAAATATTAGCAAGTTCATTAACCTCTTTTACTGTCAAGTTAACTAGTTGTTCTGCAAAAGCTTTCAAATCTGCCATTGTATTTAATTTTTAAATGTTTGTAATCTTGTTTTGTTTGTAATTTTATCTTTCTGAAAGTGTCTTCAAAACACCGTGGATTGTAGATCCTCCTGATTGAAGAGCAGAAAGTACGTTCTTTGCAGGAGATTGCAACAATGCAACAACATCCGCAATGAGTTCGTTCTTGCTCTTGATAGCTACCAATGCATCCAATTGATCTGCACCATAGAAGCTCTCCTCAACATAAGCAGCCTTCAAAACTGGCTTACCAGCTTTGTTCTTTCCGCTGAAATCCTTGATGAGCTTTGCTGGAGCATTACCAACATTAGACAACAATATTGCAGTAGGACCTTCAAGTGCATTGAACAAAGGTGAGAAATCACCCTTAGTCTCCAAAGCCTTCTTTAATAATGTATTCTTAGCAACGACCAATTTAATGTCTTGACCGAAACAAGCTCTTCTCAATTTGCTAGTATCCTCTGCGTTCAAACCAGAAGCATCAGCAATGTAGAAGTGGCTATACTCGTTAAGCATGCCAGTCAATTGCTCTATAATAGCGCTTTTATCTTCCTTCTTCATAATTCTAAATTATTAAATTTCGTCAACTGATTTAGGGTCAATCTTGATACCCTTACTCATTGTGCTAGAAAGATAAATACTCTTTACATATACACCCTTAGAAGAAGATGGTTTCAACTTGATCAAAGTGTTGACAAACTCCTTAGCATTTCCGTAGATTTGATCTGGAGTGAAAGACACTTTACCGATAGAAGTGTGGACAATACCGAACTTGTCTACCTTGAAATCAATCTTACCTTGCTTTACTTCCTTAACTGCCTTTCCAATTTCATTGGTTACAGTACCGCTCTTTGGATTTGGCATCAAACCACGAGGACCCAATACACGACCCAAAGCACCGATCTTACCCATGATAGAAGGCATTGTGATGATAACATCGACGTCAGTCCAACCACCCTTGATCTTATCGATATACTCGTCAAGACCTACATAGTCAGCACCAGCAGCCTTTGCCTCAGCCTCCAATTCAGAAGTACACAATACAAGAACACGAACATCCTTACCTGTACCATTAGGAAGAGATACGACACCTCTTACCATTTGGTTTGCTTTTCTAGGATCAACGCCCAAACGGACATCAATATCAACAGAAGCATCAAACTTGGTTGTTGTAATCTCCTTAACCAAAGCCGCAGCTTCCTTAAGAGAGTAAGATTTTCCTGCTTCAATCTTCTCTGCAACTAACTTTTGATTTTTTGTAAGTTTACTCATTTCAATTGAAGCTTAATCATTTATTACCAGGAAATTCTCCCTTAACTGAAATACCCATACTTCTAGCTGTACCAGCTACCATTGTCATTGCAGAATCCAAAGTAAAGCAGTTCAAATCAGGCATCTTGTCTTGAGCAATAGTCTTAACTTGATCCCATGTAATCTCAGCTACCTTCTTACGATTAGGCTCTGCTGAACCACTTTTTTGCTTTGTCGCTTCCAACAATTGAACTGCAACTGGAGGAGTTTTTACTACAAAATCAAAAGATTTATCAGTATAATACGTGATAACGACAGGCAACACCTTACCACCCTTATCTTGGGTCTTAGCATTGAACTGCTTGCAGAACTCCATGATGTTGATACCCTTAGAACCCAATGCAGGACCTACTGGGGGTGATGGATTTGCAGCGCCTCCCTTTATCTGTAATTTGATAAATCCAGCAACTTCTTTTGCCATTTTGTTAGATATTAATTAATTTATAAACACAGAAAATAGCCGAAGACCAACTCCAACTATTCCTTTTCTACTTGCATAAAGCCTAACTCGAGAGGAGTCTTCCTTCCGAATATCTTGACCATTACTATTAACTTCTTGCGCTCGCTGTTAACTTCCTCGATTGTGCCGCTGAAACCACTGAATGGACCAAAAGTGACCTTAACATTCTCTCCAACAAAGTAAGGAATGTTAATCTCCTCTTCTGAAGTCTCTAACTCATCAACCTTGCCCAAGATGCGATTCACCTCTGACTGACGCAAAGGAACAGGCTCGTTCTTTTTAGAACCATCACCCAAGAATCCAATAACATTAGGGGTGTTTGACAAACGGTGAGAAACCTCGCCAACCAAGTTTGCTTCAACTAAAACATAACCAGGCAAATAACTTCTTTCCTTAGAAACTTTTTTGCCGTTTCTTATTGAATATACTTTCTCAGTAGGAATTAACACCTGAAAAACATTACGGCCAAGATCAGTATTCTTGATTTCTGCCTCAAGATATTCCTGAACCTTACCTTCCTTTCCACTAATGGCACGAAGAACATACCATTTCTTTCCAGAATCAGACATTACAATCCTCCTTATTAGAACAACAACTTGTAAACAGACTTAACTATGAACTCAAGAGAATAATCCATAGCGAACACTACCAAAGCCAGTAGAAGGGAAGCGATAAGAACAACTACCGAACTACCAGTAAGCTCACTACGAGTTGGCCATGTAACATTATTTATAAGCTCATCGAACGATGAACATATATATCTTTTGGCTTTTACAAATATTTCCATTTCTAAATAAATTAGCACGGAAGGAGAGGCTCGAACTCCCGACACCTGGTTTTGGAGACCAGTGCTCTACCAACTGAGCTACTCCCGTAAAAGAGCTCCCCGATAAAATCGAGGAGCCTTATCTGATAATTGATGATTAGTCAAGAATCTTTGTGATTTGACCAGAACCAACGGTTCTACCACCCTCACGAATAGCGAAACGAAGACCCTCGCTACAAGCAACTGGTGCGATCAAGCTAACTGTAATCTCCAAGTTATCACCTGGCATTACCATCTCAGTTCCCTCTGGCAAAGAAATCTCACCAGTAACATCCAAAGTACGGATGTAGAATTGAGGACGATACTTGTTGTGGAATGGAGTGTGACGACCACCCTCTTCCTTCTTCAAGATATACACTGAAGCAACGAAGTTAGAGTGAGGAGTTACTTGACCTGGCTTACACAATACCATACCACGCTTGATTTGGTTCTTGTCGATACCACGAAGCAACAAACCTACGTTATCACCAGCCTCACCTTGATCCAACAACTTACGGAACATCTCAACACCAGTTACAGTTGACTTCAACTTCTCAGCACCCAAACCGATGATTTCAACTTCCTCACCTACCTTGATGATACCTGTCTCAACACGACCTGTAGCAACAGTACCACGACCTGTGATTGAGAACACGTCCTCAACTGGCATCAAGAAAGGCTTATCGATGTCACGTGGAGGCAATTGGATCCAAGTATCAACTGCATCCATCAACTCCATAACCTTGTCTTCCCATTGAGCCTCACCGTTCAATGCACCAAGAGCGGAACCTCTGATGAATGGAGTGTTGTCACCATCAAACTCATAGAATGAAAGCAACTCACGCATTTCCATCTCAACCAAATCCAACATCTCAGCATCATCAACCATATCACACTTGTTCATGAATACAACCAAGCGAGGTACGTTTACCTGACGAGCCAAAAGAATGTGCTCACGAGTTTGAGGCATAGGACCATCAGTTGCAGCAACTACGATGATAGCACCATCCATTTGAGCAGCACCAGTTACCATGTTCTTTACATAGTCGGCGTGTCCTGGACAGTCAACGTGTGCATAGTGACGGTTAGCTGTTTGATACTCAACGTGTGCTGTGTTGATTGTGATACCACGCTCTTTTTCCTCAGGAGCGTTGTCGATTGAGTCGAATGAACGCAACTCAGAAAGACCCTTCTTAGACAATACTGTAGTGATTGCAGCAGTCAAAGTAGTCTTACCGTGGTCAACGTGACCAATTGTACCGATATTTACGTGCGGTTTGGAACGGTCGAATTGTTCTTTAGCCATAACTAAAATTATTTTTTAATGATTAATGTATTCTTAAATTGAATCGAGCCGATGACGGGAGTTGAACCCGTGACCTCTTCCTTACCAAGGAAGTGCTCTACCACTGAGCTACATAGGCAAAAACGAGAGCGGAAGACGGGGTTCAAACCCGCGACCCTCAGCTTGGAAGGCTAATGCTCTATCAACTGAGCTACTTCCGCATAAAAACTCACGTTTTCGTGGGCGTGGGTGGACTCGAACCACCGAAGACCGAAGTCGAGAGATTTACAGTCTCTTGCCATTGCCGCTAGGCGACACGCCCCCACAATCATCTACTTACTATTTCAAAGATCTTGAGCCTCTTGTCGGATTCGAACCAACGACCCCGAGATTACAAATCACGTGCTCTGGCCAACTGAGCTAAAGAGGCATTCACCTACAAGCAAACCATTCCAAGGGCTTCCCCGAAATGGTTTGCAAATGTAGACATTTATTTCAATCCTGCAAAGTTTTTAGCAAGGATTTTTATTAATTTCTCGATTTTTCTTTGTTCTTAATCAACAGACGAATCATCGCATCCAAAGCATTATCAAACGCCTCCTCGAACTTGTCAGCCACCTTAGTCACGACCAACTCGTTGTTAGGAACAAGCACCTTCAACATCACCTCTTTGTTGTCTGCAGCCTCTGGCTTAACAACTTTCAACGATACGTCAACGGTCGTAATCTCATCCGAGTATTGCTCCAACTTTGCTACTTTCTTCTGAATAAATTCCTCCAACTCCACTTTTGCATCAAAGTGAATAGCTTTAATCGTTACGTTCATAATCTTATCCTCCCACTTTTACGCCCTTGGATGGGCTTGTTTATAAATCTTTTGTAATTGTTCGAATGTTGTATGCGTATATACCTCCGTCGCTGCCAAACTCGCATGCCCCAACAACTCTTTCACCGCGCTCAGCTCGGCTCCGTTGTTCAACATGGCAGTGGCAAAAGTGTGTCGCAACACGTGCGGACTCCTTTTCGACATCGTACTTACTAAGGTGATATATTTGGTGACTAATCGGTAAACCAACATGGGATATAAGGCCTCTCCATTCTCCCGCACAAACAAGCGGTTGCAACGTTCAGGGACGACCTCGTCCCTAAGTTTTTCATAGGCGGCAATAGACTCTCCTAACTTCTTTCCAAATGGTATCAGTCTTTGCTTGTTCCTCTTTCCCGTTATCAGCACCGTCATCCCCGCAACACTCACATCTACGTCCTTTATACCTATCAACTCCGACAAACGGATGCCCAACGTATAAAACATTTCAATGATCAGCTTATCCCGCACACCCTCAAAATCCTCACCAAAAACATTGAGAAGACCATCTTCGCCAAGAAGATCATCCATCTCCGATTCCCTGAGAAACTTCGGCAGCACCTTCTCTTTTTTGGGAGAAGAGACTCCCCTCATCGGATTGTGCGAAACAAATCCATGTTGCTTCAAATATTTGAAAAACGACTTAAGCGCAGTCATCTTCCGCCCCACAGACGAAGCCTTCTCTCCAGCTTCCATCAAAGAGACTTCCCACTCCCTCACCAAAGTCGAATCCACCTTTACCGGATCGAACTCCATCGATCGGCTTTCAACAAAATCCCTAAACTGAATCAGATCGGTCCTATAAGATACAAAAGTATGAGAAGAATAACCCTTCTCATACTTTATATATTGAAGAAACTTCGATATCAACATAGAAACTTCGCTTATAAAGTATTTGATACTAAATTAAGCAAAAGTTCTTTATCTGCAAAGAATTTTTCGTTTTTTTTATTCCTCTGTACGTTGCAATTGTTGTACGTACACTGCATGGATCTTTTGTTGACGCTTTACTACAGATGGCTTCTCAAATTGTTGTCTGTTTCTCAACTCCTTAATAACGCCAGTCTTTTCAAACTTTCTCTTGAACTTCTTCAAGGCCTTCTCGATGTTTTCGCCTTCCTTAATTTGAACAATAATCATAATATATTTTTGTTTATAAATATTTGCATAATATTTTTGCGTCGCAAAAGTAGATATTCTTTTTCTAAAATCCATCATTTTCAACAAGATTTTGCAAAAAAATCGTTTTTCCACTTTTTCATAACCTTTCAGCCCGTCTGCCAACCTAACAAAAACGGGGATTTCCTATCTTTGTCCAACAAAACGACATAATATGGAAAATAGTATTTCAACCAAAATAGAAAGTCTGCGCAAGGCTTTGCGGATGAACAACATTCAGTTCATCATCATCCCCACTTCCGATCCTCACCTTAGCGAATACGTTGCTGGCCATTGGAAAAGCAGAGAATGGATAAGCGGATTCACGGGTTCCGCAGGAACAGTGGTGTTTTCCTTGTCGGAGGCTGGGCTTTGGACGGACTCACGTTATTTTCTACAAGCTGAGGAGCAACTGAAAGATTCAGGCGTACAACTCTTCAAAGATGGATTATCCGACACCCCTTCCATCTACGAATGGATTTGTAGCAAAGCTGTCGAGGGGGATTGCGTGGGTATCGACGGAGAACGCTTTTCCATTTCCGAAGTTGAAAAAATGAAGGATATTTTCTCATCTCACAATTTATCCATCAATACCAGGGCCAACTTCATCAATGAATTATGGACAAACGCACCATCCTTGCCACAAACAGAACTTTTCTACCTCGATGAACAATATTCGGGAGAAAGTGTAGAAGAAAAGCTATCCCGCATCCGCAAAGAAATCGGCAAAGCAAAGTCTAACGCTCTCCTCATCACGGCTCTCGACGAGATTGCTTGGACTTTCAATCTGCGTGCTTCTGATGTAGAGTTCAACCCAGTGGCCATCGCCTACGCCATCATTTACGAAAAGTCGGCAGCACTATTCACAAACTGCGACCGCATATCTCCAGAGGCAAAAAATCGTCTTGAAAAAGCAGGCGTTAATCTTTTTGAATACGATTATATATATAAGGTATTGAATGAACTGCCAATCGAGACAAAAATCATGATTGACGGCAGCAAGACAAACTTTGCTTTAGCATCTGCCATCCATCATACCGAAAACATAATATCCTGCGTCTCCCCTATCTCTTTCATGAAGAGCATCAAAAACGAAACGGAGTCCAACGGCATACGGAAGACCGTCATAAAAGATGGTGTTGCCATGGCTTATGCATTCCACTGGTTGGAAGAGATGGTGAAAAGCAATAAAAGAGTCACAGAAATTAGCTTTGCGCAAAAACTGAAGGAATACCGCAGTCAACAAAAAGATTTTTTCTGCGAAAGCTTCGGAACTATAGCCGGATATGGCAAACACGGGGCTATCGTACATTATAGTGCGACAAAGGAAAGTGATGCTGAAATAGGCATAGACAATCTTCTCCTTGTCGATTCTGGGGCAAACTATTTCGATGGAACAACGGACATCACACGCACCATCATCCTCGGAACACCAACTCCACAACAAAAGAGAGATTACACGAATGTGCTTAAAGGGCACATTGCCTTGGCCTCCATTCAATTTCCGAAAGGCACGCACGGTGCTCAACTCGATGTCCTCGCTAGACAATTCTTATGGAACTCCGGCGAAGACTACGGTCATGGTACAGGACACGGCATTGGGCATTTCCTATGCGTACACGAAGGCCCACAAAACATCCGCATTCGAGACAATGGAACTGAATTACAAAAAGGGATGCTAATTTCCAACGAACCAGGACTATACAAAGCTGGACAATATGGCATCAGAACAGAAAACATGGTTTTAGTTCAAGAGGGAGAAAGCAACGACGAGTTTGGAAAATTCCTCCGATTCGAGACATTAAGTCTTTACCCCTTCGACACAAAACTAATTGAAATATCAATGCTCAGCGAAAAAGAACGGTGCTGGATCAACCAATACCACCAAAAAGTGTACGATTCGCTATCTCCTCTGCTCAACCAAGAAACCAAACTCTGGTTAGCCGAGAAAGTGAAAACTATTTAAATGTTTTCCAATCATTCCTCTATTCCAAATGTTTTTTCTAATTTAGTCCGATTTTTAATTCGCATATAAAAAAAACAAAGAACAGATATGAAAAGGTTATTTTTAATCACTGTTGCACTTCTTCTTTCTCTATGTGCTTTTGCAAAAGGAGGAAACAGCGACAAAGGTTACAACATCCAAGTAAACGTTCCTAATTTAAAAAACGACACCGTTTATCTTGCTTTCTATTTTAATGGGAAAACTTACTCGAAAGACACTACCGTGCTTAATAAAGGCATCGGTACTTTCTCTAACAAGGAGCCATTGAAGCAGGGTATTTACATCGTTTACTTTAATTCTGATAAATTTTTCGACATTCTTGTTGGAGAGGACCAAAACATCCAAGTCAAGGTTGACACCACAAATTTGTCTGACGTCACCATCAAAGGCAGCTTGGAAAGTATGAAATACCAAGAGTTGCTCAGAGAAATGTCCAAGCGACACAAAGAGCAAAGAGAACTTTCCAATCAATACAAAGAGAAGAAGATTGACTCTCTCTCTTATGTGAAAAAAGCAGAGGCATTGAACGAGGAGGTTAGCGCATTCCAAAAGAGAATGATGGAAGAGAACAAAGGGACTTTCTTCGCTGCGTTCTTGAAAGGTACTATTCCTGTTGAAACCCCTGAGTTCAAAGAAGTTCCCGACTCAGTAAGAATGATGACTAGGTACCAATACGCCAAGAATCACTATTTCGACAATATCGATTTGCAAGACCCACGATTCTTGCGTACCCAATACTTCCCTAACAAAGTGGAGAATTATATCAGCAAGTTCATCATCCAACACCCCGACTCCATCACAATGGCGGCAATTGATTTGATTGAAAGATGTAAGGGCAACGACGAAACATACCAAACCATGTGTAGCAAGATGATCAACTTCGGTCTCCAAAGCAAAATCATGGGTATGGATGCGGTTTGGTTGGCCATTGCCGACAAATATTACCTTTCTGGCAAGGCTACATGGGCTGACACAGCATGGGTGAGCGACTTGAGAAAAGAGGCAGACAAAATCAGATACAACAAAATTGGTATGGTAGCCCACAACTTGATGGCTCGCGACTCAAACAATGTCATTGTCCAACTTCGTGATTTGAAGCAACCTTACGTACTCGTATACTTCTTCGAACCTTCTTGTGGACACTGCAAAAAGACAACTCCTGTATTGCACGATTCTGTTTACTCCAAATACAAGGACAAAGGATTCGAAGTGTTCGCATTCTACACTCAGACAGATCGTAAAGAGTGGATGGATTTCGTCAACAAGCATAAGTTGAACGACTGGGTGAACGTTTGGGACCCTAACAGAGAGTCTTGGTTCTGGAAATATTACGATGCATCTTCAACTCCGGGTGTTTACCTTTTGGACAAAGAGCGTAAATTCTTGGCTAAGAAGATTGACATGAAGACGCTCGACTTAATTTTGAACGAAGAGATCAACAAAAGGAATAAAGACGACAACAAACCAAAGAAGAAATAATGGCACTCATTAAATCAGTAAGAGGTTTCACCCCTAAAATCGGAGAGAACGTGTTCCTTGCCGACAACGCCACCATCATTGGTGACGTTGAGATTGGAGACAATTGTAGTATTTGGTTCAACACTGTTCTTCGCGGCGACGTCAACTCTATCAAGATTGGCAACAAAGTGAATATTCAAGATGGAAGCGTGCTCCACACTCTTTACGAGAAATCGACAATTGAGATTGGGGATAATGTTTCAGTAGGCCACAATGCTACGATTCACGGTGCCAAGATCTGTTCTAACGTCTTGGTCGGCATGGGTTCAACCATTCTCGATGATGCTGTCATCGGTGAAAACTCCATCATCGCCGCTAACGCCCTTGTGACGAGCGGAACAATCGTAGAGCCAGGCAGCTTATACGCAGGCGTTCCAGCCAAAAAGATTAAGGATGTTTCTCCTGAACAAACCAAGGAGATGATCAACAAAATATCCAACAACTACGTCATGTACGCAAGTTGGTATAAAGAAGATTAATACGTACCCTCAAACCACAACAAACATGAACGGTAAGAAAAGATGCAAAATATTGAAGGAGATTAGACAAAAAATCGCCAAAGAGAACGACATCGAACTCATCACTTCTGAATGCAAACACAAGGGAGATTGTCTCGGCACTTGTCCCAAATGCGAAGCTGAAGTTCGTTTCCTCGAAAGCGAATTAAGCAAACGATCTCAAATCGGCAAAGCCATCACATTGACCGGATTGGCATTCACCATGGCAAGTTGCAATCCTTTCGCCAACCAAGTTCAAGGTTTGGTGCCTAATTCCCCCATAGAGGCCCCCGTTCCTCCAGAAGAGATAATCGAATTGGAAGGAGACGTCCCTTTCTATCCTGAAGGCGAAGAAAATCAAGACGAGAAGAGCAGCGAGGAAAATCAAGACTCCTCCCAAATCAAAAAAGACGAAGAAGAGAACAAGGAGACTTCGGAAAAATAACGGAAAAGGAAGAGGGCAACTTCTTCCTTTTTTCTTATATACAAAAACTTACCATAAGATTTATGAACGGAAAAAGCAGATGTAAAGCATTAAAAGAGATAAGGCAGAAAATAGCCCAAGAGAATGGCATCCATTTAGAAACACCAGAGTGTGATTTCAAAGGAGAATGTTCTGGAACTTGCCCCCAATGCGAATCGGAAGTCCGCTTCATCGAAAGAGAACTTATCAAACGTTCTCAATTAGGCAAAGTTATCACTCTGACAGGACTTACTTTGACACTCGCAAGCTGCAATCCTCTCACACAAAAACCATTTATCGAGCCAGAAGTGCGAGGCAAATTCCCTGCACGAGAGGAAATCATTGAAATCGACGAAGAAAAACCTCAGCAAGAGAATTCGAACAACGAATCTGAAGTTCGCACGAATGCAACTGAAGAGAGACGAGAAGAGGAAGATACTGAAAAATAACGATATGGAGAGGAAAGTGTTATCAGCAAGAATCATCGGTGTCATCAGACATCGCATAGCCTCCGATGGAGAAGGAGTCACAACATTGGTCGGTTTTTGGGGATGCCCGCTCCGCTGCCAATATTGCCTCAACCCCCATTCGTTAGTCCACGAAGAGAAGGCCAAAATCTATACGCCCGAACAACTCTATCAAGAGGTATTGATAGACCAGCTCTACTTCCTTGCCACCAACGGAGGCATCACCTTTGGCGGAGGAGAACCTCTACTCCACCCCGACTTTATCAGCGAGTTCAGATCTCTTTGCGGAGAACAATGGAACATCACCGTAGAGACATCCCTAAACGTCCCTTTATCCAACCTTCAAAAGGCTAACAAAGTTGTAAATAATTATATCATCGACATCAAAGATATCAATCCTGCCATTTACCAACGCTATACAAGCAGGGACAACCAACAAACAATCGACAACTTAAAATGGCTGGCGGGGAATGTGAATCCAGACTCTATTCTTGTCAGAACACCTCAAATCCCCGATTTCAACACGGAGGAAGACATCAAAAAGAGCGAGACGTTCATCCATAGTTTAGGCATAAAAAACATAGATAGATTTACTTATCAAAAAGAGATTAAGAAATTGTGACAAACGTTATTTTGTGCTTTTTCATTACTAAAAAAGCAAAACAACGCCTGAAAATTTAGATTTTGTCACTTTTTAAAGGCAAAAAACGAAGAAAAAAGAAGATTTTATTTCTTCGTTCAAAAACAAATCCTTAATTTTGCAACATCAAAATCGCAAAGATATGGTTAAATTCTTTTTTTCATATTTCTTTTATTTCTTTTACTACGGAACAGTAAGAGCGGGATTTTGATGTTTTAAACGAAAGGTAATAAAGTGATAAAATAGAAAAGTCCCGCAAGAATGCGGGACTTTTTTTTTCTACGTCCGCAAAACCTTTTCTAAATAGCGAGAATATAGATTTATACAAACATATTTAAGTCATGAAAAAAGTTGCAATTCAAGGTATAGCAGGTTCGTTCCACGATATTGCTGCACGAGAATACTTCCGTGGAGAAGAGATCGAAATCGTCGCTTGCAAAACATTCAAAGAGGTTTTCGAAACGACGAAAAAGGACAACTCTATTATCGCTGCAATTGCCATCGAAAATACAATTGCCGGAAGCTTGCTTCAAAACCACAACCTCCTCAAAGAGAGCGGAATGAAGATTGCCGGAGAACAAAAACTTCGCATCAAGCACAACCTTGTGGCGATTCCAGGACAAGACATCTCTGAAATCACAGAAGTCTATTCCCACCCTATTGCACTTATGCAATGCCAAGATTTCTTGGGCAAACACACGCACATCAAGGCTATCGAAAGCGACGACACCGCTTCCAGCGCAAAACGTCTATCGGAGGAGAAACAGCCAGGACACGCAGCCATTTGCGGCGAATTGGCAGCGGAAATCTACGGACTTGAAATCATCGCCAAAGGCATAGAGACAAACAAGCGAAACTTCACCCGCTTCCTCATTGCTGCCGACCCTTGGATGGTGGACGAATTGAACAAAGGCAAATTCCCGAACAAAGCATCGCTCGCGTTTGCCTTGCCCCACGAGGAAGGAAGTTTGGCCAAAGTGTTGTCCATACTTTCATACTACGGCGTGAACTTGACAAAGATTCAGTCTTTGCCTATCATCGGCCGCGAATGGGAGTACATGTTCTATATCGACCTCCATTTCGACAATTATGTGAAATACACGCAAGCCTTAAGCGCAGTCACTCCTTTGACGAAAGATTTCCAAATTTTAGGAGAATACGAAGAGGGTCGTCAAACCATTTAAAAAGAAGAAAAAACAAATAACAATTATATAGTAATTAAACATTTATGGAATTAGAGAAATTCAATCTTCCAGGCGTGGAAGATAAGAGACCTTTGGTCATCGCAGGTCCATGTAGCGCAGAGACCGAAGACCAAGTAATGGCGACAGCAAAAGAATTGGCAAAGAACGGCACAAAAGTGTTCCGTGCTGGAATCTGGAAACCTCGTACCAAGCCAGGAGGCTTCGAGGGTAATGGCGTAAAGGCTTTGCCTTGGATGCAACAAGTTAAGAAAGAGACTGGCATGCTCACTGCAACTGAAGTCGCAACTGCAAAGCATGTTGAAGAGGCTTTGAAATACGGCGTCGATGTCTTGTGGATTGGCGCTCGCACAACAGCAGACCCATTTGCTGTTCAAGAAATTGCAGACACGTTGAAGGGCACTGACGTCCCTGTTCTCATCAAGAACCCAGTTAACCCAGATCTCGAGTTGTGGATCGGAGCTTTGCAACGTTTGAACAACGCCGGCATCAAGCGTTTGGGTGCTATCCACAGAGGATTCAGCACATACGACAAGAAGCTCTACAGAAACCTTCCTCAATGGCACATTCCTATCGAATTGCACAGACGTATTCCTGAATTGCCTATCATCTGCGACCCTAGCCACATTGCAGGTAGAAGAGACCTCATTGCTTCTCTTTGCCAACAAGCTATGGATTTGCAATTCCAAGGTTTGATCATCGAGTCTCACAACGATCCGGACAACGCATGGAGCGACGCTTCTCAACAAGTAACTCCTGAGGTATTGAGCCTCATCCTCAACAACCTCGTTATCCGCGATACAAACCAATCAACAGAGAGCTTGACAGAGTTGCGTCGTCAAATCGACGAAATCGATATGTCTTTGTTGGAGACTTTGTCTAAGAGAATGCGTATCTGCCGCGAAATCGGTACATACAAGAAGGAGCACGACATGACTGTTCTACAAACAAACCGCTACGACGAGATACTTAACAAGCGTGCTCAACAAGGCGAAGAGTTGTCTATGGACGGAGAATTCATGAAGGTCGTCTTCGAGGCCATCCACTCAGAGTCAGTTCGTCAACAAATGAAGATTATGGAGGGTAAATAATTTACCCAATATTTGAAAAAACAGAAATGCCCAACCGCTTGACCGCAGTTGGGCATCTTTTTAGCCTCCTACTTGCTCAAAACATAAATGAACCAGCCAACTATCCAAAAGACAACGAGCAGCACGAAACCAACCACAAGGATTATGGAAACAAATTCCACCCCCCTCGCTAAATATTTAAACGCCTTTGATTGAATAATTATTATTCTTCAATAGTTCGACAGCTATCACTATCGCTAAAAATATTAATATCCCCAAACTCACAAACCGACAATTATTTGTGGAACCGAAATTTCACTCCACATAATCCACCCTTGCCACACCATCAGCAACGGTTAATTGCACCTCGGCCCCATGCACGACAGGAAGATTGGTCGTTCCATGTCCCACAGGGAAATTGAAAGCAACCGGGTAATCATATTCATTCACGGCCGAAGCCACAATCTCCTTTACAGTCTGACCGAAAGAAGGATCCTCATCTATATCAGTAAACTCTCCCACCAACAAACCCGAAATTTGCGCCAACACACCGCTCAATTTCAAATTGTGCATCATACGATCAATGTGGTAAGGACGCTCCGAAATGTCCTCTATAAATAAAATTTTCCCTTTCGGAGAAATGTCAAACGGAGTGGCACGAAGTCCATACAAAATAGAGAGGTTTCCGCCCACCAATGTGCCCTTTGCCATTCCGTCACGGTTCAAACGGCAAGAAGGCATATCATACGATAGCTGTTCACCCTTCAAACAACGTCTCAACGCAGAGACGGCATCCCAATTCCCTGCCGAATGAGCCAAAGCTTTCGCCATTGCACCGTGCATAGACTGGAAGCCATGCAAAGAGATAGCCGCATGAAGAATCGTGATGTCGCTAAAGCCTATAAGCCATTTCGGAGATTTTTTGAAACCTTGGAAATCCAAACGATCAACAATGCGAACACATCCATAACCGCCTCGTCCGCAAAGAACGGCGCGAATGGAAGGATCGTCCATCGCCCACTGCAAATCAGCCAAGCGCTCGTCGTCAGAGCCAGAAAAACGGCCACATTTACCTTGCGACGATCGGCCTAACACGGGTTGGTAACCCCAAGAACGCAAAGTCTCTGCCGCTTCATCAATCAATTCCGGCACCACAGCACCCGCAGGCGAAACGATTGCCACTTTATCACCCGCTTTCAAATATGGAGGTTTATTCAAATTCATATCCGTATGTTTTTCAAAAAATAACCCAAATAAAAAAAGAGACGCCACATTGTGACATCTCTTATCGTAGCGGGAACGAGAATTGAACTCGTGACCTCCGGGTTATGAATCCGACGCTCTAACCAACTGAGCTATCCCGCCATCATTTTCTCTTTTGCGATGCAAAGGTAGTGCTTATTTTTGATTCTGCAATAGGGAATCCAAATATTTTTTCAAAAAAATCTCGCCGTTCCAAGCAACCAAATCCATTCAATCCTTCAACTAACTGTAAATCCAAGCAATGCATTCCTATTTTTTGTTTTGGTCACCTATTCGATGTGCAAAAAAAGATGTATCTTTGCAACGAATAAATAAGGAGACAATTTTCTTGAGAAAAAGGGCCGTCAACGTCCACGTTTCTTTGAAAATCGTTTCCGAAGACTACGGCAAAGTCCATCTAACAATTATAAAATTTTGAACCATAAATTTAATGGCGCAACGCATACGCCGAAGATCAAGAGCCTTTGCCAAGTCTGAACGAGATTAGTAAAATGTTTTCGGGAAAATAGGCATGGCCAACTCCCTTTTAATTTTTAATAAGGCACCTCTTTTAGGCAAACCCTGCTGCGAAGAAGTGCAATACATATTTGTAATGTTAAGATATTGGTTTACACTTTTAACCTTGCTTTCCTTTGCCTTTCCTTCTTTCGGAGAGACCAAGATATTTACGTCCTATAAGGCCTCAACAGAGACTCCTTATGGAGATGTGACACAATTGTTGGAAGACTCTTATGGCTTCCTATGGATTTCCACCTGGAATGGGTTGGTTAAATTCGATGGCGTAGATTACAAATTATACACCCGTGTCAAGGAGAATCCATCATCGATTCCTCACGACGTATGTTTCAGCCTTTTTGAAGACTCTCAAAAAAGGATTTGGGTGGCTACCGGCCGTGGCTTGGCCATCTATAACAGAGAAATGGACAATTTCAAAAGCGTTCCATTCAAGGGAAGGGTAAAGAAAGGCGTTTACAAAATAATGGAAGACTCAGACGGCAGTTTTTGGGCCCTTACCTATATCGACTTATTACACTATGACGAAAAGAGCGGCATCGCCCACAGTTATCCTATTTTAGGCAACGACATCATAGACATGGGCAACAGCATTTGGATTAGCTCAAACGAAGATGGGATTCGCATACTCGACAAAAAGAAGCAAATTGTAAGGAAATACCAAGACAAAGACAAACTCGTCAGCAAACATATCAACGTGATGAAACGAGCATCCAATGGCGACATATACGTCGGCACAACCGATGCGGGATTTTTCATCATCTCTCCGAACGGAACGCTCAAAAAGCACGTTCTCGCCAATCCACTCAACCCATATTCCATGGCGGACAATTTTGTCCAAACACTCTACGAAGACAAGTCTCATAACATTTGGATTGGAAACACAAATGGCAACGTCTCCATATTCAACCCCCAAAAACTCGATTTCGAACCCATCAAATACACATTGCCGACTAACATCGACAAGAAGAATTTCACAACCTACAGCATATTAGAAGATTCCTACGACAACATTTGGTTGGGCACCCACCAATTCTGGTTGCTCTATGCCAACAAAACAACCAACAATTTCGCAAGATATCAGCACAACAACCGTCTGAAAAGAACCATTTCAGGCAACCCGATCTCTTGCATCACTCAAACCAAAAACCAACTTTTCATTGGAACCGACGGAGGGGGACTCAACACCACCTTCATTCAAAAAATAGATAGTTTCAACACCATACACCATTTCGGGAAGGTAATACTCGACATCCAACCCGACGTCAACAGCAATCGCCTATGGATTGCGACTTGGGGCAACGGTCTGTTTCTCTACGACTGGCAGAGAGACGCCGTGATCCGTCATTACGCCAAAAGCGAGGCCGACACTACTCTCAAAATTCCATCAGACGACATCAGCTCCATCCTTGTCGACGGATGCAACATTTGGATTGGAACCAGTGGCTCAGGTGTTGCAAAAATCGATACAGAAAAAAACACCATCCTCTGCCAAGAAAACTCCATAAAAGACCCATTCTCCATAGACAATTCTAAATACATCACCCATTTGATGAAAGATTCGGACGGATGGATATGGATCAGTTCGAGCGAAGGTCTAAGAAAATTCAAAGGTGAAGAGCAAGTTCAATTTCCCTATTCCGACAAAGATGGCGAGCTCCCTCAAAATCAGATTTCTTGCTGCTACGAGGATAGCCAAAAGCGCATCTGGGTACTAACATCAACCAGCGGATTAGTTCTATATGACAAAGTGAAGAATAGATTCGAAAATTACAGCAAACTATACGACATCCCCACAGACTTAAAATCCATTCAAGAAGACAACGATGGAATGCTATGGCTCATCGCGAGAAATAGAGTCATTCAGTTTTCTCCTGAAACTAAAAAACATAAACATTTCGAATTGGAAGAGGGCTCGGAAGATATCTCATTCAACACAAAGTCCATACACAAAGACAACGACAACAATATCTACATGGGCTCCAACTATGGAATGTTCGCCTTCAACCCTAAAAAACTCAAGGCTTCGAACACGAAACCTCATATCTTACTAAAAGATTTATACATCTGGGACAAAAGACAAGTGCCTGGTCAAGAAGGCTCCGTCTTGGAAAAATCCATACAATACACACAAAGTATTACGTTAGACCCAGACCAGAACAACTTCAGCATCGACTACATTGCCATCGATTTGGAGAAGCCGAATTGCATTCGCTACAGCTACAACCTTGAAGGCTTCAGCAAAGAATGGAAAGAAGCAGGGAAAGAGAGACAAGCCACTTTCACACAACTATCACCTGGCGAATACAAATTCAACTTGAAGGTCACTGGCCACGACGGAACATCTTATTTAAGAGACAACGCATTGACCATCATCATCCTTCCTCATTGGTGGCAAACTTGGTGGTTCAGAATCCTCAGCGTGCTTCTACCAATCGCTCTCATCATAGCCGTCTTTAAGGAAAGAACACGCAAACTGCTTTTCCAAAAGTCCAAGTTGGAAAAATTGGTGGCAGAGAGAACCTCCGAACTCGAACAACAAGCTATCGAGCTAAAGAAGAAAAAGGAGGAGGTGGAGAAAAAAAATGCAGAGTTGGACGAGATGCTTTCCATCAAAAACCGTATTCTCTCCATCATCGCTCACGACCTAAAAAATCCATTGACAGCCATCGTTGGCATTTTATCACTTCTCAACGACAAGACGAAAGACAAAAAGAGCGAGGAATACACCTACATAACGGAGGCCACCCGCGCATCTAAAAAATTGCAAGAACAAATGGAGAACATTCTTGAATGGGCAAGAATCCAAACCAAGGAGATCTTCTACTCGCCTAAAGACATCTCCATCGCCGCTTACGTAAAAGACTCCGTCTCCTTGCTCAAAGAGACGGCCGAGCAAAAGAACATCAGCATCACCATCGAAGACTACACTTCGCACTACGCCTATGCAGACGGCCGAATGGTGAGCACCATCATCCGCAACCTGGTCAATAACGCCATCAAGTTCACCGATGAAAACGGCAAAATCTTGATAAAAGCAGAAGAGGATGCGCAGTCTGTCATCCTCCACATCAAGGACAACGGAATCGGAATGGATCAAGAGACCGTAAGCATCCTATTCAACAAAGAGATGAACACATCGACTTTCGGAACAAACAACGAAAAAGGCTCCGGACTCGGTTTGAAGATATGTCACGATTTTGTTGTTTCAAACAAAGGAACTATCGAAATCAACAGCGAGAAAGGCAAGGGAACAACCATCACCATCAAACTTCCTATCGGAGAGAAAATGGCTGACGAGACAGCCTCAACAACAGAGAAAATCACTGACAAGAACAAGACGCCAAAGGCCACCAAACAACACACTATCTTCCTCGTGGACGACAACAGGGAGGTGCTCACCTACCTTTGTGGGCTCTTCCAAAACGAGTTCAACGTAGAGAAAGCCAGCGACGGAGAGATGGCATTGGACAAAATATCGAAAGTTTTGCCCGACATCATAGTGTCTGACATCACCATGCCAAAGATGGACGGAAAAGAACTCTGCCGCCAAGTAAAGAGCAACCCATTAACGAAACACATTCCTGTCATTCTGCTAACTTCCGACGACACCATCGAAAGCCAAGTAGACGGCCTCGCCCTACGCGCAGACGACTACATGACCAAGCCGTTCGACAGCAAAGTGCTCATGGCAAAAGTGAAGAGCATCCTAAGCAACCGTGAACTCATCATCGACCATCTACACAAAGAGATCATCATCAGCACGACAGACGACACAGAGATGCCGGAGAGCCGTGACGACCAATTCCTCCGTAAGATAAAAGAGGTCTTGCAAGAGAACATTTCCGAGACAAATCTTTCCGTCGAGTTCATCGCTGAA
The DNA here is from genome assembly GCA_024401475.1 of Paludibacteraceae bacterium. Taxonomy (GTDB): domain Bacteria; phylum Bacteroidota; class Bacteroidia; order Bacteroidales; family Paludibacteraceae; genus RGIG10190. Next base: position 37,009 of record JAKSKZ010000017.1, read on the forward strand.
AAGACAGCCCTTAGCCGCGTACAACTCTTCAGAAGGTTCAAAACACTAACAGGATGTGCTCCATCAGAGTACATCAAAAACTTCAGGCTACAACACGCCGCAAAACTATTGCGCAGCGGAAAATACTCCGTAGCCGACGTGGCCTACGAAGTGGGATTCTCAGATCCAAAATATTTTGGCGTCTGCTTCTCCGAAAAATACAAGATGTCTCCTTCCGCCTACGCAAAACAAGCCAGCCAAGAGCTGCAAGACGAGGACGACCTCGATTCGTAAATCCAACGACAAGCAAACAATAGGCGAGCCTCATTTCCGTTGAGAAGTGAGGCTCGTTTTCTAATCACACATTCAAAGGAATACCACTAAACGACTTCGTCTCCCCTATCACAAAAATGCTGTGAAGGCTTCCAATTGCATCAATCTCACCCAAGGTGTTCAACACGAAATTTTGATAATGTTTCATATCCTTCACATAGAGCTTCATCATAAAATCATATTCACCCGAAATGTTGTAACACTCCACCACCTCATCCATCGCATTGATGGCACTGACGAAATCCGCACCATATTGCTTCGAATGATGCTTTAGCTTCACATTACAAAAAACAATCAATCCAAGCTCCACCTTCTCTGGATCCAATACTGCCACATATTTCTGAATAACGCCCTCCTTTTCCAAACGCTTTTGTCGTTCAAACACTGGAGTTGCTGTCAAATTCACCTCATTGGCCAGTTCCTTCGTTGTCAATTTTGAATTCCGCTGAAGGACTTTAAGTATCTGCCTATCCGTATCGTCTATTTTTACCATATAAAAATTCTAACACTAAACTTACTTATAGATTTACATTCTAAAACAAATAAAATACGATTACAAAATTAGCATATTTTTCTCATTTACATAGAATACTTTTCCACAAATAAAAATCAACATAATTTTGCGTCATAAAAGTCAGGGCCCAAAGTTTAATTAACAAAAGAAGATTCAGGAACACATGGCAAATAACAACATAACGACACCCGCAAGATATGATTTCGTTGGCAGTTTCCTTAGGCCACAAGCACTCAAAGAGGCAAAAATAGCATTAAAGGCAAAACTCATCTCATCGGAAGAGTATGACAAAATCGTCAACGAAGAGATCGTCAAGGTGGTTGCCAAACAAAAAGAATTAGGTTACCACATCATCACAGACGGCGAGTTCAGACGAACCTTTTGGCACCTCGACTTCATGTGGGGATTCGAGGGCGTGGAACACGCACACACAGGCAACGGAGTTCAATTCAACGATGAGTTGGCTGTCTTAGACGACACCTATCTCACTGGAAAAATCAAAGCCAAGCAACACCCTTTTGTGGAGTATTTCAAATTTCTAAAACAATTCGAAGACGAGAACACGGTTGCCAAATACACCATCCCGGCACCTGCCCAGATGTACCAACAATTCATCGTTCCCGCCAACTACGCGAACACTCGACGATTCTACCCTACGAACGAAGAGTTGATTCAAGACATCGGCAAAGCCTACCAAGATGTCATCCGACAATTTTACGAGGCAGGATGTAGAAATCTTCAATTAGACGACTGCACTTGGGGCGCCATCGTCGGTGATGCGGCCAAACAAAGATACCAATCGCTCGGCATCGACATCGAGAGCGTCAAGGCGCAACTGCTGCAAGTGAACAACCTTGCCTTAGAAGGCAAACCTGCCGACATGACCATCACTTCGCACATCTGCAGAGGCAACTACCACTCGACCTACTTCACAAGCGGAGCCTACGACTCTGTGGCCGACTATGTTTTTGCCAAAGAAAATGTCGATGCGCTATTCCTCGAATACGACGACGAAAGATCGGGCGGTTTCGCACCTCTCGAAAAGGTATCGGCAGACAAGAAAGTTGTCTTAGGATTGATAACCACCAAATCGGCCATTCTTGAAAAGAAAGACGAAATCATCGCAAGGATTTACGAAGCAACGAAATACATTCCTCTTGAAAGATTGTATTTAAGTCCTCAATGCGGTTTTGCCTCTTGCGAAATCGGCAACAAACTGACAGAAGAAGAGCAATGGGAGAAGTTAAAACTTGTCAAAGAGATTGCAACTAAAGTTTGGGGCGAGAATTAAAAAGTCTATTAAAACCAACTACCATATACACGAAAGCGGAGTCTTCGAAAGGAGGCTTCGTTTTTTTGCTTTACAAGATATACGATGAGAGATAAATCTTGACTCTTCCCTCTTAATTCTTAATTCACAGGATTGCTATACCAAAAAACTTTCCTATTTTTGTGCAAACAATAAAAATACGAAGACTTATGGCAGATATTACAGGCTACTTTAAAGCAGCAGAAGATAAAATGGAAGGAGCCCTCCTCCACCTCGACGATTCATTGGCTCACATTAGAGCAGGTAAAGCTAATGTAAGAATCCTCGACCCAATCCGTCTTGATTACTACGGAAGCATGGTTCCACTTTCAAACGTAGCAACCATCACCACTCCAGACGCTCGTACCATCATCGTACAACCTTGGGAGAAGAAGATCATCGCCGACATCGAGAGAGCCATCATGAACTCCGAGGTAGGCATCACTCCAGAAAACAACGGCGAGGTGATCCGTTTGACAATCCCTGCCTTGACAGAGGAGCGTAGAAAGGCTTTGGCAAAACAAGTGAAGGGAGAAGGCGAAGATGCAAAAATCAGCATCCGCAACGCCAGAAGAGACGCTATCGAAGGTTTCAAGAAGGAGATGAAGAACGGTTTGGCCGAAGACCAAGAGAAAGACGCAGAGGCAGACATTCAAAAGATGCACGACAAGTACATCAAGAAAGTTGACGACATGCTCGTTGCAAAAGAGAAAGAGATCATGACCGTATAATTTCTTGTTGACGAAACCACAAGAAACAACACAAAGGAGCGTCGGGATTTTCTATTCAAAATCCTCTGACGCTCCTAAACTATTCTCACAAAATCAAAACAAAGAATGCAAGGACTAGTAATTAGGAACACTGGCAGTTATTATCAAGTCAAAGCGACAGACGGAGGTGTGTACGACTGCAAAATCAAAGGAACATTCCGCATCAAGGGCATCAAGAGCACAAATCCTGTTGCCGTGGGCGACCATGTCTCTTTCGACCTCACCAAAGAGGGCGTCGGACTAATCAACGCCATTGCCGACAGGAAAAACTACATTGTCAGGAAACCGTCCAACTTGTCCAAACAGCTGCACATCATTGCGGCCAACCTCGACCAAGCCTTGCTCATCACGACCATCAACCACCCTGTCACCTCCACCACCTTCATCGACAGGTTTCTTGCCACTTGCGAGGCCTACCGCGTACCGGCCATCATCGTCATCAACAAAACCGACTGCTACGACGAAGGTGAGAAGGAGTATATGGATGCCCTCTGCAACCTCTACGAAAGCATCGGCTACAAATGCCTCACCATGTCAGCCAAGACGGGCGAAGGCGTGGAGGCCGTCAAAGAGACACTCAGGGGTAAGGTGACGTTGCTTTCGGGCAACTCAGGCGTCGGCAAATCATCTATCATCAACGCCATTTCCGACCAATTCAAGGCCAAGACAGGGGAAATCTCCGAAAGTCACAACACAGGTATGCACACCACCACCTTCTCCGAAATGTTCGAATGGGAAGGCGAAAGCTACCTTATCGACACCCCAGGCATCAAGGGGTTTGGAACCATCGATTTCCAAAAAGAGGAGGTCGGCCACTTCTTTCCCGAGATATTCAAGACATCGGCTGAATGCAGATTCGGCAACTGCACACACACGCACGAACCAGGCTGCGCCGTGCTCGCTGCCGTAGAAGAGCATCTCATCAGCCAATCCAGATACGCAAGCTACATCAGCATCATCGGCGACGCCGACGAAAGCAAATACAGATAACGGACATGAGGACGACTTACGACAATTTTGACAAAATAAAATATTTGCTCGCCCTCTTTGCCGTGGCAATCGTCACCCTCTCGGTCTATTACTCCAGCCGGCTGGCAGACGACATGTCGAAAGAAGAGCATAAGAGAATCAAACTTTGGGCCGAGGCTACCCAACAAATCGTCAACGAAGACAACTCCTCCCTTGAATTCACGCTTAAAGTAATCGAGGACAACACCACCATCCCCGCTATCATCGCAGATGCCGACGGGAACATTTTCAACTACCGAAACCTCACCCCTCCGGCTGACAACCCTGACAATTATCTAAAAAAGGAGATTGAAAAGCTAAAAGAGAAACACGAACCCATCTTGATAAAACTCGACGAGGAGACGATTCAATATCTCTATTACGACGACTCTACTCTTTTGAAGAGACTCGCCTACTTCCCTTATGTGCAATGGCTCATCATCATGACCTTCTGCATTGTGCTGTTCTTTGTCTTCACCAGTGCGAAGAAGGCAGAACAAGACCGCGTTTGGGTTGGACTTTCCAAAGAGACAGCACACCAATTGGGCACACCCATATCATCACTTCTTGCCTGGGTGGAAATCCTAAAATGCAACGACGTGGAGCCCGAATTGATGCCAGAGATAGAGAAAGATGTCAATCGTTTGAAAACCATCGCGGAACGATTCTCTAAAATCGGTTCCATCCCCGAGAAAGAAGAAGTTGACCTCCATAGCATATTAGACAGCACCGTTAACTATATGCAAAAAAGAGCTTCGAGCAAGATCATTATCCGTTGCATCTACGACGAAAACACACCCACCAAGATGCTACTCAGCAAACCACTATTTGAATGGGTGATTGAAAATCTTTGCAAGAACGCCATCGACGCCATGGACGGAGAAGGCCGCATCGACATCCACGCATTCAAGAAAGAGGAGAACATTTGCATAGATGTAGAAGACACCGGCAAAGGCATCGCCAAGTCAAAATTCAAGACCGTCTTCAAGCCTGGCTACACAACCAAGAAAAGAGGCTGGGGACTCGGACTTTCTCTTGTCAAACGTATTATAGAAGAGTATCACGAAGGAAAAATATTTGTCAAAAAGTCAGAAATTAACAAAGGAACGACCTTCAGAATACTATTAAAAGACAATGCAACCACCTAAAATGCAACACATTAGCATAGATAATCAAAAAATCTAAAAAAAATAGGCACCGACTTGCCTTATGTATTGCGAAATTTTGTAATTTTGCAGAGTTTTAAATGACCATACAAAAGTGGGAAAATTCAGTGCATACAAGATTCCGTTGAAAGATTTGTCCGCAGGAACTCATGTTTACGAATATGATTTGGACAATGACTACTTCAGAGACATTGAAGGGCCTGAGGTTCCCAAGGGAAAGGCTCACGCAATAGTAGAAGTCAAGAAGAACTCTCAATCATTTGAGTTGAAATTTGACATCAAAGGCGTGGTTCAAATCCTCTGCGATCGATGTCTGGAAGAAATGGACCAAGAGATTGACGCACAAGACAAGCTGATGGTCAAATTCGGAGAGGACTACGGAGAGGAAGGAGACTCGCTCATCATTGTTCCCGAAGAAGAAGGAGAAATCAACATTGCTTGGTATCTCTACGAATTCATCGCTTTGAACATTCCTATTAGGCATGTTCACCCAATAGGGAAATGCAGCAAAGTGATGGTTTCAAAACTGAGAAGACATCTTGCCCACGACGCCAACGAAGAGTTGGACAACGACGATGACGACGAATTGGAGTTGGACGAGGTGGAGAACAACGAAGACGAACAAGCCGAAGCGCCAATCGACCCCCGTTGGGAAGGATTAAGACAATTATTGAATAACGATAATAATAACTAATTAAAATATAAAACAAAATGGCACATCCTAAGCGAAGACAAGGTAAGACAAGAGGAGCAAAGAGAAGAACTCATTACAAGGCTACTGCTCCAACATTAGCAGTATGTACAAACTGTGGAGCGTTGCATTTATACCACAGCGTATGTGGTGAATGCGGTTACTACCGTGGTATGGTAGCTATCGAGAAACCAGCTGCTATCTAATTCACTCTCGGTAAAAACGGAAATATATAGCCCCTTGAACTTTTGTTCAGGGGGCGTATTTTCGTATATATATATAGAAAACTATAAGCACAAAGAAAAAACTCTTCCCTATCAAAACCTCCTATCCCCTCCCTATTTCAACATGAATAAAATTATGAATACGACAATAAAAAGATTGCCCACCCACCCCGAAGATGTTCTTAAAGAAAAACTTAAATTCAGAGGCATTACGCAGAAAAGTTTTGCGGAAGCAACAGGAATCTCTTACACAATGCTGAATGAAATTCTAAACGCCAAACGCCCAATAACAAGCGACATCGCCCTTGTGGCAGAAGCCGCGTTAGGAGTCAGTGCCGAATTGCTACCCGCTACAATCTCTCCCAAGCAAGGATGAAACCATCCATGCAATCGCATATAGAACAGATTAGGAAGATGTGTGCTTCTTGATTAGTTTAAAGTGATAAAGTTGCATTAAATGTTGTATTCTTTTACGAGGTAGGAAATCTACCTAATGCCCCCAAATTTTCTAAACAGACAAAATAATCATGGATACTTTTCAAATTATAGATGAAGACGATTTCTCTCGGTTGGATTGCGTTTGTCTTTTCACTGAAAAGGGAGGGCATTCCTTTGCAAGAGTTGAATACGATGGCATACCATTGAAATTTTCATACATGTCAGATTCAATTAAGCCCCAATTCATCGAAACAAATGATGCAATCGTTGTTGGGATAGACTTGGATATATGTATTTACAGTAAAATAGCGCAATCCGTTGTATTAAATATTCGTACCGACTGGTATTTCATTGAGTTCTTTATTGAAAAGGACAAATTGGTTGCTTTTACCGAATTGGATGTTTATATAGTCGATCTCATCACTTATGAGGTGTTATATACACATTCACATTTCGATATATATACAGATTATGAGTTTAATGACAATAAGTTGAAAATACATTATATGGAAGGTGATGAGTTAATTATTGATTTAGAAAAGTATTTTAAAAATTAAAGTAACCATTCTGAAAAACATCTTATGACAAGCAAAAAATATTTTGAAGCATGCGATAACTTCGTAAAGGCTGTTGATGTGGCTAATGAAGTTCTTTTAAATTATCCTCACGGAAGAACCAAAGAAGACATAGATGGGGACATTGAAATTAATAATAAGCGAAGAGATTTAGCGTTGTATGCGGAAAAGGAATTTCAAACGATGCAATGCTTAAATTCTCTAGTTGAAGCATTCTTTACATATTTTCAAGAGTGTGTTGGTCCTGACGTAGAAGAGTTTTGGCGTCGTATAAAGGAAGCCAACCTACCCTATGAACGCGAAAACAAGCTTGAGAAGATAATGAAGCGTGGACGTATTCGTAATGATATCGAGTATGACTATGTGGTAGATACAATCGTTCCATTTCAGCAGGAGGGAATCATATCAGAAGATGATGTAAAAAAACTGAATGATATGATTGAAAAGTTTGAAAACAAAAGACGGCGACTTTAGGTTTAACACAATGAAATTATGGTTCTTACTATTCGGTGACAGAGAACGACAGACCAGCCGCCATAGACCTATCATTTCGCCACCACCGCCCGGACACTTCGTCCGACGTAACGATTGTAATTACGCCAATAGATATAGTCGTCGTTGAATAGAAGGTAATATGCGGTATTTGCTAGTACCGAGTAATGAGTCGATGACCAATAGCCACCATACTCGCCTACGTAGGCGAAGTCCGAATCTTCTCGATAACCAGCAGCCGGGAAAAAGATGCTGTTTCCATTTATCTTTGAGATGCCCATTCGCCCAGCAACGCCCGTCCCCATGTAATCCGTTTGCCACACCCAATCACAGCCATCTAACAATTCTCTCAACTCTTCCCATGTCGGCATTCGCCACGTCTCACCCCAATTCACCGTGGCAGCATCATCAGTGCTCAACAATTCAGCATTTGCCACCAACCATCCCCATCCCCATTCCTTATATGGGTCGGTGTACTTGGACATAGAAACATAATCCGTCCCTATCTTGCACCACTTGTAAGTCTCCCAACTGTAATCGTCCTTCGGCTCCGTCTCGCCCCAGGCGAAGTAGTCACCGTACTCCGTCGGAGTTGAAGCTCCCACGTTGCAAGTTGCCCATTTCACGCTCAAACCCAGATCGACATACTCGTGGCCATTCAGTTGGTTAGGTTTATCGGAAGTGCGATCCGCACCAAGACAAACGCCCCAACACGTCAATAGCAGGAAGAGCATGAATAGTACTTTCTTGAACCCTTTTAGCATATCAAAGCCTTTTTTGTAACAATTATCATGCAAAGATATTCATTGATTGGGAGCTACACAATAGCTATAGCAACGAAATCGACACCTTGAACGCCAACTCGAACTACTATTACTGCAACTATCATTTTGACTCTTGAGGTTCTCAAAATGGCGAGTGCCATAGTGGGTAATCTAATCAAATTCATTTCACTACGCCAACCTTTAAATATAAAAGAAACTCAAATTCAACGATGGTATATGAGTGAGCGAGTTTGAGATAGTTTTCGATCCTCTCTCGACATTCGAGATTTTTTAAGTTTCAAAACATACCCATTCCCTCTCCCTCAATGAATTCCACCCGGCGTATTGATCCAATATATCACATACGCACCGACCAACGCTGCAACTGATAGGAACCCGAACAAGAAGGATTTTCCCCATGGGAAAAAGAGATGAAAGCCTGCGGCGAAGAGACAGACAACCGCTACAGGAACAAGGATTAGAAGCAACATCACGACGAAATTTCCAATGACCTTTCCTCCCGTCCTCAAAACTTTGCTCTCTTTGAAAGCCTCATAAGAGACTTTTGTCTGCTTGTCTATTTGAACATCTTTCAGATTGACGCATCCCCAGAAAGCACCATCCTCGATACGCTTCAACGATTTCGGAAACGTCACCTTCTCCAACGATGAACACCCCTCAAACGCAGAATTATTGATAAACTCCACCCCTTCTAGTATTTCCACCTCCGTCAAAGCACTACAATTACTAAAAATCTCCGACTCTACGTTTTTTAGAGAGGAGGGCAATTGCACTTTTGTAATGCCACTATTCGCAAACGAGCCTCTTCCAATCACTGAAATTGAGTTGGGCAAATCGATAGAGGTCAAACCCTCGCACTTCTCAAAAGCGGACTCATTTATAGCCGTCAAACTCTCTGGTAGCACCACCTTCTTTAGTACCAAGCAACCCGAGAACATCTTCATCTCCAAGGTCGTAATGCTTTGGGGAATCCTGATTGATTCGAGGGATTCACAATTAGAGAAGAGGCTTCCTTCCAAGGAAACAATGCCATTGGGGATATCAACGGATTTAAGTTTCTTACAACGATCAAAGGCACGCCAACCAATTTTCTTTAATGATTGAGGCAAACGAATCTCTGTCAATTCAAGACAATGATCAAATGCGGCAGGTTCAATCTCCATCACTCCTTCTGGGATTTCCAATGTCTGAAGGCCAGTCGATGAAAAGGCCATATTACTAACAACCTCCAGAGAATGAGGCAAGCGAACACTTGTCAAATTCCTGCAAAATTCAAATGCACTAGTCCCCATTCTTTTCAATGTTTCAGGCAAATCCACCGTCTGCAAGTCGGCACAACTACCAAATGCTTTCTCTCCGATCTCCGTCACTCCTTCTGGAATCTGCAAAGATTGCAATGACGCACCATAGAAAGAATAACTTCCAATGGTTATCAAACTTTTAGGGAAGAGAACCTGGCGAAATTCACCTTTTACCATATCTTGCACACGCCCTGCGATGGCAACAACGCCTTCTCTAACAATCAGAGTATCACCTTGGATGATAAAATCATTTTTATCGTTTTGTTGTATATTCTTTTCTGTTTCCATATCTACTTCAGCATTGGCTATTACGGGTGACAAGCATGCTAACAAAAGGAAGACCACCTGTCGCAATATTGTTTTTGATAATTTTCGAGACATACCTATAAGTTTTTACGAAACGCAAAATTGTAACGATTAGCATTTTTCTATTTTGTTTTATACACAACAAAGGTAGGAGAAAAAACGACTTGAAAAAAGAGCAAAAATGCCTCAAAAGTAGGCAGTATAGGACATAATTGAAATTCTATCCGAAAATATATAGGACAAACATAGGCTATACATCTATAATTGTCAGCGTTAAACATTAATTGTCATTAATCGCCCATTAATTTATGGCTCTGCCCTACTTTACGACTGACAATCTGGCTGGAAGCCAGTCATAGTAGTAACCGAGTACGGAGTGCTCGGTAGGAGAACAGATGGTAGCAAGTGGCTGGAAGCCACTACTTTCAAATCAAGAGGAAAGCATTGGCTTCCAGCCAATAGGAAGACGTCCACCAAGACCCGAGGCGTTGCCACGGGTTACTAATAGGATTGGCTTCCAGCCAAACCACGGCTCTAAGAACAATGTGGTTACTACATTTTTGATTAGGCATGTAGCAATCTTTTTGTTTCAAAATCAGTCATCAACTGGGACAGGGCCATTAATTTATAAAAGTCTCCTCGTATTTCACCTGCAAAGGTACGGTTTGCCGTCAGGAGTCCCAAGGTTATCAATTGAAAACGACGTTTGGATTCGCTTCTAAATCAATCCCCGACACTGAATTTGGGTCAAAAAGATTATCTTTGCACAATTAGTGACAACTATGGCAGACGCTGAATTTATAGAGGTCACCTATAATTTATTAATAATAAGTCATGACGATATATCACGGATCGCAAAGTGAAATTTCATCTCCGGTATTCGGTCTTGGTAAGCCATATAATGATTATGGCTTAGGGTTTTATTGCACGGAAAATACAGAGCTTGCAAAAGAATGGGCTTGTGCCGTGGGTAAGGATGGGTTTGCCAACAAGTATGAGTTAAATATGGAGGGACTATCAGTTCTTTATTTGAATGACAAACAATATCATATACTGAATTGGATATCAATTCTACTAGAGAACCGTACATTCAACATTTCCGAGGGCATTTCGATGCGAGCAAAGCAGTATATTCTGGAGCACTTCCTCCCTGACTATAAAACGTATGACGTGATTATTGGTTATCGTGCCGACGATTCTTACTTCTCCTATGCAAGCGATTTTATAGAAAACACTCTTTCATTGGAAAATCTTAGAACAGCCATGAAGTTGGGGAAATTAGGAGAACAGGTTGTGCTAATAAGCCCAAAGGCTTTTGATGCGTTAACGTTTGTAGGGTCTGTCCCTGCTTCAGCGAAGGAGTATTTCGAGAAATACAAGGACCGTGACAGAAAGGCTCGCTCTGAATATCGAGAGTTGAAGAAAGAATCAAACCCCGAAGAAGGAGTATATGTCATGGATATTATCCGACAAAAATGGGAAAACAATGACGCACGCTTATATTGAACCATACCTCAAGGACGTGATGCGGAATCTGGGGGTGATGTCGCACTTTTGCATCAACGAATATGGATTGAGCCCAGAGAAATTCTCAGTTCTTTTCGCCCATAGCCATGTGGCAGAACAGATTTCCATGGGGAATCCTCGCTTCCTTACCGGCATGTCTGGCAAGGAGATGGCCGACCTACTCATGGAGTCATCAGACGAGGCAAAGCCCGTTAGTTCTGACACCTATTATGTTAGCCCCGAATATTGGGCTGGATGGGTAATGGCATACTATCAGTGGCACACTGCCAAAAGCTTTTACCAGATGTATGCCGACGGACAGACCTATGATAAGATTCTGATGATGTACCATCCTATGCATGAAGCAGACCTTGCAAAAGTTGTGGAAGCTATAGAATCTCTATAAATTCACCGTTTCCAATTTTTAGCAACAAGTGGCACATAAGCCTCAACTTTTTCCAACGCTCACACCTGCGTTTTTTAGCTGCTCCGTCAGTGATTTCACCGCTTCCCCACTCAACGAATTCAGACGAATGACATGCAGTTCAAAATCTCTCGTGATAAGGTAGAGACGATTTTCACAAATCACGCCAGACTTACTTCTTCCCGAGTAAAACCCGGTAACGACACTGCACAACTGTGCCTCCATTATATCACAAATCTTGACAACCGACTCCTGATGAAAGAGCGTACCAAAAGGCTTATCAATAAGGGCATTGCCTTCCAATTTGACCGTCCCCGCATTTTTCAAATTGGACACAAGCCATATAACGACCAAAAGCACCAAGGTCGTAATACCCTTCATCATCCAAGAGGCGTGAATGCCATCGCCAATAGTTGACACCACAAGCAAAAAGCAGATCACCCAAAGGAGATTTCCAAGACCAAAGAAGTCAATCGACTTTTTTAATGTCATATCTTGCGACACCCTCCTTGCTGGAGGAAGAACCACATAACCACTCATTTTTGCGAACTGTTTCAGCAGTTGAGGCGCATTAGCGTAGTATTTGTCTCCAATGAAAACATTCCTTCCGTTGTATTTCTTTTTAAAGCCAAACCCATGCAGTTGTATATCATTGTTCCACGCACCCCGCACGACGAGCACACGAGAAAGGAAACTCTCTTCCACATCTTCCGAACGAATCCGCACAACCATATCCATCCAAGGACGGATGGAAATGCCCTCATCCTCAATAACCACCTCCGGATATCGCTGCAAAAAGACCTTCAGAATAAAGCATCAGTAGGGGAATGGGCAACAAGACAATATAGTCTATATTGCCCAACATAAAATAAATGAGCAAGCCTCCCACAACCATAGCCGCCAACAGGAGCAATGTCACCCTCACTTTAAAATCCAGGTTATACTCCGACCGAACCGCAGCACCCTTCTTCTCTATATTTATCATTTGTTTTCCCATATCTCAAAATATCCAATCATTCAACAAAAATCCTTTTTTGTTAAAACAAAAATAACATCATAAAGAGAGGTTTGAAAGAGCAAATGTGCCTCAAAAATATGCAAAAGAGGCGAAAAGGATGGGTTTTGGGGAAACTTGCCAAGAACCTAAAATAGGGATTTTTGAGGAAGGCTATTATATACTTTGACCCCAACGGAAATTTAAGAATCACATTTCTCGCTGGGGTCTAAAATCAAAATCCACTAAAACAAAACCATTTACGATGCCTTCGTAAACTTACTATCGTTGAATAGGTTGTGCATTTTGTCTATTTGAGATTTACAAGTGAGAGAGATTGATTTTGTGTTTGACGCAATTTTAGTCAACAACGCATCGTCTAACCTACTGTTGTTACCATTTATACTGTCAACAAACACTTTTTCTACAGCTTCATTAACAACCGATTCTATGTCCGCACCATTAAATCCTTGGGTTGCCGCAATCAACTCTGTACTTACGTCCGTCGTATATCCGTGTTTTGCCAAATGCACTTTGAATATTTCTTTTCGCTCATTGTCATTAGGAAGGTCAACACAGAATATTTCATCAAATCGTCCCTTTCTCTTCAATTCGGGAGGCAATTTTTCTGCATTATTGGCGGTCGCCACCACATAAACAGCACTCTTCTTATCTTGCATCCATCCAAGAAAAGAACCAAACATTCTTGTCATGCTCGCATTTTCCGAATCGCCCACGCCCGCAAAAGCTTTTTCTATCTCGTCAATCCATAGCACGCAAGGAGCTGCTGCTTCTGCAATACGTATTGCTTTTCGAAGGTTGCCCTCGCTCTCTCCTTGATATTTTCCCATAAGGTTACCTATGTCGAGTTTTAGAAGAGGGACTTCAAATTTTGCAGCGGCAGCTTTTGCACACAAAGATTTACCGCAACCTGGCATACCCACTAAGAATATTCCCTTGGGTATGGCTACTTTATATGCTATAGCCTCTCCCAGATGTTGCATAACGATGGATTTGTTGTTCAGATATTTTTTCAGATTGTCTAATCCACCAATCGAATTCATGTCTTCCGGGGTGTCTATCAGCTCAATTAATCCAGATTGTTTTACCATCTGTTTTTTATGCTTAAGTATAAGTTCCCTATCCTCTGCTGATAGGGTTCCGTTGCTACTCATCGCCATATCCAACATTCGGTCAATCTCAAACAAACTCATTCCTTTCAAGGATGGCATGATTTTTTGCTTGTCGCTTTGTTTGAACGACTCCGAATAGTTGTTTAATTCAACATGTTCATCAATGATGTCTGAAATTTCCTGCTCTGTTGGAAATTCTATCTCCAAATATGATACAAAGTGTTTTAGCTCCGTAGGTATCTCCATATTTGAGGATACTAAGATTATTGTTGTATCAAACCCATCAATATCATTGTCAAACTCGTTTCTGTCGTACAATTTCCTTAAACTGATGAGTTGAAGCAAATTTCGAACCTCAGGGACATTGATGTATTCTTGAATCTCTTTTAATACAACAAATAAAGGTTGTGGTTGGACTTCATCAACCACCTTATAGCCGACAATTTCTCTTAAGAAAGCTATCAAATCCTCTCTATCACCCTTGCTTCTTGATTCTTTCGTATAGAAATCCGTTCTTCCTGTTCCAGGACACCATTCTTCAATCTCCATATCCTGTAGAACATTTGAAATAATTTCATCGACTCTTACAAAATCGTAATCTTGAATAAAGATTATCGGCGAGTTTACATCAATGAACTTGTCGAGCATTGATTGTGCGTTTGTGTTCTTCATAATCAAAATATTAAAACAATATATCTAAAAGAATATTTCCCAAATGTGTCTTAAATATTCTCTATACAACTTATAGTCGTTTCCGACTCGAACGTAATTATTGGAATTGTTATTGGGATAATAATATCCATCATACTTAACAGTTATGTTTTTTGCCAGATGAATAGTCCTTGGCTCAATATTCTCAGATTGTCTAGAGATTTCAAATCTTGCTGTGCTTGTTACATCTCCAGTAGTAGGGAATTCCCTTGGTTTGTAACCTTCTTCCAAATCATTAAAAAAATTCTTCCAAGAAGCAGTCCAAGAATCGTATTTTGATTTATCTGAATAGGGGTAATTGGGGAAAATAGGTATACGAGATCTGTATCCATCTCTATCATATGTTGTTTTCTCGTCAATGTATGAACCATTAATTATCTCACATAGGTAAACGCAAAAATCTTTTTCTAATATAGTTTTCGCCAAACCGATAAGATGCTCAAAATCAATAGGAACATTTTCATCTACATATTTGTCTAATGAAGCTTTCAATTCAACTCTTAAAGCATATCCTAACTCTTTCGTATTGACCGCAAAGTTTGAAGATATCACCTTGAATTCATTTAAATCACAGAGATTGAATAATTTAGTCCACTCCTCCTCCGACAGGCTGGCTTTGTCTGTTCTATATTTGATCAAAAGGTCATTTTGCACCTCCTTGTATGCAGTTTGGAAATTTTCGCCAAGAGACTTTTCCTTTCTCTTTATATCATAAAATTTCTTAAGCCACTCCTCTGTAGTGTGTTTCTGCTTATTGTTTTTATACTCTTCAAGGAACAAGCTAATGTTAATTTTTCCTTTATCGATCTCAACAAACTTAGCATTGTTCTTATAATTTTCAGAGTTTGTCCAATACTTGTATAACTCTTCCATTGTTTCCATTTCTGGAATATCAAAGAAAATTTTCACAAACTCCATATATTGTTCAAATTGAATGTCTTCACCATTTATCTTGAAGTCATCTACTTTCTTGGCTTCCTCCGTCCTACCGTGTTTCGACAACCAAGACGAAAGCATACCATTGCTGATTAGTGGAAGTAAATCCTTAACACAGAAATTTTCCAATAGAGATTCATACGTTGCATGCTCCCTGTCTCCTGATTTGAGTCTTACCCTTACAGGCTTTGCTTTTGCTATATATACCATAATTTAACTTATTTTGCTTTTAATCCAAGCTTTTGCCTTATCCCATAGTCGACCACCTTTTTCTACAACTTCGTGTGCTTTTTCCTTCACACAATTTTTAACCTTTGTCAAACCACTTCTTACATATTTAGCACATTTATTGCCTAACCATGATCCTAATGGCTTTACAATAGACGATCTTACCCCTTTCATTACATTTCCAGCTGGAGGATATACCGCATATACTAGTGCATTTATGCCGTCATAAGCTACTTCTACCCCCTTTGCTACAATCTTTTTTGTTGCAATTTCAGCCGCAGTTATAACTCTTGTAGCGGTTTTCTCTATAGCTATGTCAACAGCTTCGTGTACAGCACGAAGTTTACCACAACCAATCTGGTATGCTAATTTCGCTCTTGTATAACATTCGTCAACGAAACTTGCCACACCTAAAGGATTAGTGGTTTTTATTGATATTTTCTCTCCTTTTTTCTGTGCGATAATTGCAGATGCACTCATTAATTGCTTGATGGTTGTATCTTTTTTATCACCAATCGGAGTGTCAAACGCATTTTTTACATTGTTGTTCTCGGACTCAACTATATCTTCTGCTACATCTTCAACAAAGTTATTGTCAGCTTCATATACCGACATATCGTATATTTCCGCACACGCCTTTAATCTATCAGCTACCGAATTCAAATAGCTTGCTGTGAATACTTCCATAGTTTAGTCTTTTTGATTGTCTATACTTTGCTCTAAAGCATTTCCTATTGTATTTGCAATTACGTTCTTTTCTTCTTCAGTTTTCACCAAATCCGTTATTGCTTTGACTTTTTTCATAATCCACGCCTTGACTGATATATGCTTTTTCTTAGCTTGCTGTAATTCATTGAAATTTTCGTCAGCCGCCACTATGAAGTCATTGGATTCCTTTATTTCGGCAAGTGTTTGTTCGTCTAATTGCAATTCTTTCGCTACAAGTGCTACAATTTCGTCTGCACTCTTGTCTGGATGTTCGTCATAGAATTTCAAAAGAACATCTAATGTTTCTTTGTATTTGCTCATGTTTCTCTGTAATGGTAAGTATTTAAGTATTGGAGATTTATATATCCCATCGTGTAATGCATAGCACGTTTTATATTGCATAGTTGACCGCATAAAAAAGGTTGCGAGCCTTCTTACGGTCTTCCGAGGCTAAGCGTGAGAAAATACCAGACCTCCGTCCCAAATAAGAATCATGCCCGCAACCCCAAGGGTCACAAGGCATCAACATATCTTATTTGGGACGATTGGCTCTTCTCCGACGCTTAACTGCACACGTCAAAGCCAACCATCATTGATGTGGTGTTATCTGGACTTTTAAGTTTCTCACGCTTATTCTAGAAGACCACAATGATAGTCAATGCTATTGTTATTAATATGTTCTTTTCCCGCACCGACTCTTAAGTGCGTAACTCAGAGCCCTGTTGGGAGTTATTTTTTCTTTTGTCTTATAATCAATTATTTACATTTCCATGGCTTTTGATATGCCAACGTTTTACAAAGATATAAGGAGAATTGTATATTGAATCGTTTTTTACACAAAATATTTTCTGTCAAAATACGCAGAACATCAAACGAAGATTGTATTAGGCGATAGAAGTAGGCGATTTTTTCCGTAACTTTACACATCAAAAAAAGTCTTTGTCAAGACAATCCTACTCCTTCGGTAGGACGACAAAGCCGCAAAATTTTCATTCATATATGATTACGAAAGACCGCATTTGGGAACTGACAAAAAGGGACCTCAATCATACGCAGGAGATTTTCAAACACCTGCACCAATATCCTGAATTGGCGTTTCACGAGGTGGAGACATCCAAATTCGTGCGACAAGAACTGACGGAGTTGGACATTCCTTTCAGAGAAGGGTATGCCCAGACTGGTTTGTTGGGCGTGCTTCGTTGCAAAAACCCAAAGAGAAGAATCGTTGCCATCCGTGCCGACATGGACGCTCTTCCCGTGGAAGAGGCAGTTGACCTGCCATACAAATCCAAAAACAAAGGCGTGATGCATGCCTGCGGACACGACGCCCACACCGCCACCCTATTGGGCGTGGCAAGGATTTTGGCTTCGCTGAAAGACGAGTTGGAAGGCACCTTCCTATTCGTTTTCCAACCTGCGGAAGAACGCTATCCTGGCGGGGCCAACACTATGTTGCAAGAGAATGTTTTTGACGGATTCACGCCCGACGTAGTGCTCGGTCTTCATGTCATCCCAACTATTGAAATGGGCAAAGTCGGATTCCGCCCCGGCTTAATCACAGCCGCCACAGACGAACTGCACATCACCGTCAAAGGCAAGGGAGGGCACGCCGCCCTTCTAAAAGGCAACAATGCCGTGCTTGCCGCAGCCAACATGCTGATGAAACTACAAGCCATTCCTAACGAACTGGCTCCCGTCAAAGACGAGACCATCCTGGCTTTTGGCCGATTCATCGCCAATGGCATCATGAACGTCATTCCCGAAACCGTCAAACTAGACGGAACCCTTCGTACTCTTGATGAAGATTGGCGGAAAAAGGCATTAGACCTTGCCGTGGAAATTGCCAACGAAGCGGTGGCCGAATATGGTTGCACCTGCGACGTCGAAATCAACTACGGATATCCAAGCGTGGTTAACAATGAAGCATTGAACACGCGTGCAGAGATATATGCAAAAGAGTTGCTCGGAGAAGAGAACGTCACCACCTTCGAGAAGAGAATGACAGGAGAAGACTTCGGCTATTTCACTCAAAAATATCCAGCCCTCTTCTTCCGCGTGGGCATCGGAAGCAAACGATTCAACTGCGGAGGAATGCACGCACCGACATTCGTGGTAGATCCAGAGGCTCTGCTCACCTCCACAGCCTCAATGGCCTGGCTTGCCATTCAATTCATAAAAGAACAACCTAACAGCTGACAATATGGTAAAACTCCTTCTGACTCGACACGGTCAAACTTTTTGGAATGTAGAGAAAAGAATGCAGGGCCAGTCCAACTCCAACCTCACCCCGCTCGGCATCAAACAAGCTGAGGCTTTGGGCAAAAGATTGAAAGACGAACACATCGACGTCATCTACACCAGTCCGCTACAACGGGCCTACGATACGGCCGAACTCATCAAAGGCAACCGCGACATCGAAATCATCACACGAGATGGCCTCATGGAACTCTATTTAGGTCCATGGCAAGGCAGACTTTTGTCTGAAGTCACCGAAGAATTCCCCGATCAAATCGAGAATTTCTGGGTCCACCCCGAACGATTTCACAGAGATGACACCGAAGACTATTTTCAGTTACTTAAACGAGCCAGCGACACCATCGCAGAGATTGCCGAGAAAGAGCAAGGCAAAAGCGTTCTGATCGTCACTCACGGCATCGTTTTAAAAACGTTGCGTTCCTATTTCCAATACCAAGGAATTGACGAGATAAACAACTACGCCCATTCGCCCCAGTCCACCTCGCTAAGCATCGTGGAGAAACGAGACGGCAGGTGGAACGTGCTTCTTTGGAACGACACCGAACATTACGAACTCATTCCAAACGAATAACCCGCCCTATACACTCATTTGTCTTACTTACGCAGTTATTTTTCCGTAAAGAGATAGTATCTTTGCAGATATGGCAGATCAAGGAAACATTATCATAAAAAGAGCGCATGTCCACAACCTAAAGGACATTGACGTCACCATTCCGAGAAACAAGTTAGTCGTCATCACAGGACTATCAGGTTCCGGCAAATCATCGCTTGCTTTCGACACACTATATGCCGAAGGTCAACGTCGCTATGTGGAAAGTTTATCGGCTTACGCCCGCCAATTCTTAGGCAGAATGAGCAAGCCGGAGGCCGACTACATAAAAGGCATTCCGCCAGCAATTGCTATCGAACAGAAAGTCAACACAAGAAACCCTCGTTCAACGGTAGGCACATCCACTGAGATATACGAATACTTAAAACTACTCTTCGCCCGCATAGGCAAGACCTACTCCCCTATTTCCGGAGATCTTGTCAAAAAGTATAATGTGAGCGATGTGGTAGATTACATCTACACATACCCCGAGAAAAGCAAGGGCGCCATTCTCACCGAACTTGTCCCTCCTGAAGGCAGAACTATCCGTCAACAATTGGAGGTGCAGAAAATGCAAGGATTCGCCCGAATCGAAATCGACGACCAATTCGTCCGCATCGAAGAGATGTTGGAGAAAAACGACGATGAATTGGAGGGAAATAAGATTTTCTTGGTCATCGACCGTTTCTCCATCGACAACGAAACAGATACCAGAAATAGACTTGCAGACTCTGCCCAGACTGCATTTATCGAGGGCAACGGAGCTTGCATCGTAAAGATATACGGTAGAGAAGAGACTATCACCAAGCAATTCTCCAACAGATTTGAAGCAGACGGCATCCAATTCGACGAACCTAACGAACTGATGTTCAGTTTCAACAGCCCCTACGGAGCTTGCCCCGAATGCGAAGGTTACGGAAAAGTCATCGGTATCGACGAAGATTTAGTGGTCCCCAACAAATCACTTTCCATCTACGACGGGGCCGTTGCTTGCTGGCATGGCGAGAAAATGTCGGAGTGGCAACAAGGTCTTATCGTTAATGCCGACCGCGTAAAATTTCCTATCCACAAACCCTACTATCAACTCACGAAAGAAGAAAAAGCACTTTTGTGGAACGGCACACGCTACTTCGGAGGCATCCACGACTTTTTCAAGTTTGTACAAGAGAATCAATATAAGATTCAATATAGAGTGATGCTTTCCCGATTCAGAGGAAAGACAACTTGTCCTGCCTGCAACGGCATCAGACTAAAGAAAGAGGCCAACAATGTTCGTATCGGCGGAAAAAGCATTGCTGAACTTGTCGTGCTGCCAATCAGCGAATTAAAGACATTTTTCCAAAATGTCCAATTCGAAGAACACGAACAAAAAATAGCAAAGAGGCTTCTCACAGAAATTACAAGCCGCATACAATTCTTGTTAGATGTCGGCCTGGGCTATCTAACACTAAATCGAATGTCATCCTCCCTTTCCGGAGGAGAGAGCCAACGTATCAACTTAGCCACTTCTCTCGGTAGCAGTTTGGTCGGTTCGCTTTACATTCTCGACGAGCCTAGTATCGGCCTCCACCCTCGTGACTCGCACCTACTCATCGAAGTTCTTCAAAAACTAAGAGACTTGGGCAACACGGTTGTTGTGGTTGAACACGACGAAGAGATCATGCGCGCTGCAGACTATCTTATCGACATAGGTCCAGATGCTGGTCGTTTAGGCGGAAAGCTTATTTACCAGGGTGCCATCAACGACGAGATATTAAGTTCAGGCAATGTGCCAGAAGATAGCCACACCTTCAATTACCTTTTAGGCAAGGACAAGATAGAAACGCCTGCCTACAGAAGAAAATGGAACAACTTCATCGAAGTGATAGATGTTCGCCAAAATAATTTGAAGGGCATCAATGTGAAATTCCCTCTCAACGTCATCACTGTTGTGACAGGCGTCAGCGGTTCGGGCAAATCATCCTTAGTTCGCGACGTCTTCTATTCTGCCATGAAGAAAAGAATGGGTGGCATTGCCGAAAAGACAGGACTATATGCCGACATACAAGGCAGTTTCCACCTCGTTACAGACATCGAGTTTGTTGACCAAAATCCGATTGGCAAATCATCACGCTCCAACCCCGTCACCTACCTCAAAGCGTATGACGAGATTAGAAAATTATATGCCGAGCAACCGATTTCCAAGCAAATGGGCTATACCGCCGCACACTTCTCTTTCAACGTTGACAAAGGTCGCTGTGAGGAGTGTCAAGGAGAAGGAACGGTTACGGTAGAGATGCAATTCATGGCCGACTTGGTCTTGACTTGCGAATCATGCCACGGACATCGATTCAAGGAAGACATTCTGGAAGTGACCTATCGAGGTGCGAACATCTACGATGTTCTTGAAATGACCGTGAACCAAGCTGTTGAATTCTTCTCAGAAGGAACGGGAAGCACGGAAAAGAAAATTGTGAAACGCCTACAACCGCTAAAAGACGTAGGTCTTGGATATGTAAAATTAGGACAATCGTCAGACACACTATCAGGAGGAGAAAGTCAGCGCGTCAAGTTGGCGGCCATTCTTGCGATGGAGAAACCAGACCCGATGATCTTCGTATTCGACGAACCTACTACGGGCCTCCACTTCCACGACATCAAAACTCTGATGAAGGCTTTCAACGCACTTATCGCATCTGGCCACACGGTCATCATTATCGAGCATAACCTCGAAGTCATAAAATGTGCCGACCACATTATTGATATCGGTCCAGAAGGCGGAGATGCTGGCGGAAACCTTGTCTTTGCAGGAACACCCGAAGAATTAGTAAAATGCGAGGATTCCCATACAGGAAAGTTCTTAAAGAGTCACTTATAAAATATTGAATTTATGGAAGACATCATAAAAGAAGACATAAAGAATGCCATCAAAGTCATGAAAGCTGGTGGCATCATCCTTTACCCAACCGACACCATTTGGGGATTGGGTTGTGACGCGACCAACGAGGCTGCCGTGAAAAAGATTTTCGATCTCAAAAAGAGAGAAGACTCCAAAGCAATGTTGGTTCTTACCGATTCTGCGGCAAAAGTTGAACGATTGGTGGGCGAAGTTCCTTCTGTTGTTTGGGACTTGGTGGAAGTTAGCGACAAACCACTAACCATCATCTACCCTGGCGGAAAAAACATGGCTCCCAACTTGATTGCAGAAGACGGAAGCGTCGGCATACGCATCACCAACGAAACATTCTCAAAAGAACTATGTTTTCAATTCAGAATGCCCATCGTATCTACATCGGCCAATATCAGCGGAGATCCATCGCCTAGCAATTTCGCAGAAATCAGTGATGATATAAAAAATGCCGTTGACTACATTGTCAAATACAGACAATCGGACAACACGAAGGCAAAACCATCCTCCATCATCAAAGTGGAGTCGAATGGCGTTATAAAAATTATCAGAGAATAAACAATCTGAATCCATTATATCCGTTATTCCATTAGGAATGCAGATGAAAACAGAATGAAAGGTATTCAACAAAAAAATAAAAAAGAGAGACAAGCAAGGAAATACATCAGCCTCGACATCGTGGCATCTCTCCTTGCGTGGTTCCTCTTTTTCCTTTTTAGAAGAATTGAAATTGAATCCACCTTCATTCAAAACATTCAATTATTCTCCCCTATCTACAATTTTTGGAAACTGCTTTTTGGTGTTCCCGTTTTTTGGATATTCATCTTTTGGCTTTCTGGTTATTACAACAAACCTTTCCAAAAATCAAGGGTGACAGAGTTCTTTCAGACACTAATCAGTGTTTTCTTCGGTTCCATCCTACTGTTTTTCATACTATTAATAGACGACCCCGTTATATCGTATAAATACTATTATTTATCGTTTGTTGTCCTGTTTCTCATCTATTTCGTCGTAGTCTATACATTCCGTTGCATTCTAACAAGTGTCACGACATACAACATCCATAATAAAATTTGGGGATTCAACACGCTTATCATCGGCTCAGGAGAAAAGGCCAAGAAGACATACGAAATGCTACAAAACAGCAAACCTGCGACAGGAAACAATATTATTGGGTTTATTTCTACTGACAAATACAACAATTCGGTCGATAAACATCTGATATTGGGTGGTCCAATCGACATGGCTCGAATCATAAAAGAGAAGAACATTGAAGAGACTATCATTGCCATCGACAGCGAAGATCGTGGCGACCTATTCTCCATTATCAACCAACTATACCAATATAATGTCGGCATTAGTTTCCCGCCTCATCTCTATGACTTCTTAGTAGGAGGCATCCGTCAATCCGCCATCTATGCAGTCCCTTTCGTAAATATTCTAGAAAATAAAATGCCCGAATGGCAACAAAATATGAAACGACTCTCCGACATCGTCTTTTCTGCTCTCGGTATTATAATAACTTCTCCTTTGCTCCTGTTCTTAGCTTGTAAAGTCAAATTATCATCACCAGGCAATGTCTTTTTCACCCAAGAAAGAATTGGCTTACATGGAGAACCTTTCCGAATTATGAAATTCAGAACCATGTATGAGCGCCCCAAAGCCGACGAAGACCACGAACTCACTCATGCTAACGACGAACGCGTAACACCTATAGGTAAAACTATGCGCAAATATCGTTTAGACGAATTGCCACAACTTTTCAATGTCATAAAAGGCGAAATGTCTTTAGTAGGACCTCGCCCAGAACAGAAATTCTATATCAAACAAATTCTTGAAAAGGCTCCACACTATGCGTTAATTCATAAGGTGAAACCAGGCATTACGTCTTGGGGTATGGTGAAATATGGCTATGCTGACAATGTGGAAAAAATGATAGATCGACTTCAATACGACATCCTATACATTGAAAACATATCCTTACTCATTGATGTGAAAATTTTAATCTACACCATTAAAACAATTCTTTCGGGGGAAGGCATATAACTCCAAGCATTACCACGTCAAACGCTCTTCGACCGTGGGGAATCGGAATCCTATCATCAATTCAAAAGAAGACGAGGCTCCGACTTTCTCTAAATCATTCAAAGCATAAGAATAAGCACCTCCCATATAGAAGTGTTCGCACACAAAGACTTTAAACAAAGCTCCAACATAATGGTCTATCTCATATAACAAACCGACATTCCAACGCCCACCATAATTCAGATTCGGTTCAAAAGCAAAAGCCAAAGGTGAATTTTTCGCCCCCATAATAATAGCATCTACACTCAATTCAATATGTTTATCCACTCTACTATTTTTTGACACCGATAAATAACCATGAGGGACTAATGCATACTCGCAATCTTTCTTTGCAAAATCTCCCAACCCATTCGCACTTACAGACACTCTCCACGAATTACATTTTAGCAAGACCGCCACTTGAGCTGAATAAGAAGTATTTCTTTCTGACATTGATTCATATAAAAAATCGCCTTCCGAATTAGCTAATTCCCTATCATTGAAAGCATGCCACAAACATTCGCCGCCTACAGACATTGAAAGCAAACTTCGTTCGGACAAATGAACATGATATGATAACGCCGCCTCCAAATCAGACCGTTCATTAACGCCTATACTTTGATGAGAAAAAGAGACCCCCAATCCTAGTCCGGTTCTCTTTACTGGTGTTGATCCAGAGAAGAAAAAAGAAAGTGGACTTCCTTCCATATTTACCCACTGCTTATTGAAATGCATGACACACGACACTTCATCTTCCACCCCTGCATAAGCACCACTATAGGACAATGGATCATATATAAACATCATCGTATGAGGCTCTTGTTGAGCAAAAACTTTGCTACCCAAGAATACACAAATAAAAAAGGCACAAATCCTTTTAAAGAGAAACATTCCTATTCTTATTAAAACAAAACAAATTTAAGATTTCAAAAACCAGTTAGAATAACAGCTTCTAATACAGCAGTTCTATGAATCCAGAGTAAACTTTCTTATCGTTTGCTAACAATAAGAAAAAGTACGTTCCAACAGGAAGCAACCCTTTTTGAAAACTACGGCTTGACTCATTCGTTCCATCCCAACTATTATCGTAATTACTCTTTTTATAGACTATGCTACCCCATTGATTATAGACAATCAACTCATTTTGTTTATACTCAGAAATTCCATCCAAAAACAAAATATCATTTTTCCCATCACCATTAGGAGTCAGTAAATAATTATGAATCGGATTATCTTTCACCATCGTTTCTCCTAAAGGTCGCACATTAATAGCGATAGAAGACTCACACATATCTACAACGTTTCCATTATGCAACAACTGCCAATAAACTGAATATTCGCCTGGCAACAACGACAACAGAGTCCAATCCGGGTCTGATTTAATTGAAAATGATTCAAACATATCATCAAATTCTTCTCGCTCAGAAATAGTCATAAAGACGGTATCCCACCGACATGTTTTATCCATCAAAGGAAGTTCTAAGAGAATATTCAACCTGCTTGTATCCGTTGAGGCTGAAAAAATCAAATCTTCAGAACACTCGCTGAAAAATGGGGTAACTGAATCTCGAACCATTACTTTATAAGAACATGTGGCAACCTGTTCTCCATTCTCAATAGCACTAAACGAATATGATTGAACGTCTCCATGACGCATCATTGCCCCATCCAATCCATCATCAAGAATAACCGTCCAATTATTATTAGAACAATTTGGGAGAACGACATTATAATTTATCTCACATTCATCTGCCGACAAATAAATGATTGTATCATTAGGACATTGTATCGTACCCCAAGGCTCTAAAATCTCATCTTCAACAACAGTAATCCAATAAGAACACGTATCACTAAGATTTTCACCTTCTATCGTATCTTTAGCCACAAAACTCAGTTCCATTCGCCCTCCAACTTGCAACGCAAATACATCCGACAACGCAAACAATGGATCTACCAATCCATCATAAGACAGGGGCATAGGAGGAATAAATTCGGAAGCCAAAACAGATATACTAACAATAGTGTCTGCTATACACTCTATTGTTGGAGTATAATATTTAGGGCTGATTTCTATTGTATCTCCAAGTGTCGTATCCATTGGCAAACTGTCGGCTACCACCTTCAACCAGTAGAAGCACGTATCGCTATGATGCGATCCATCCAATGTATCCTTCGCCACGAACTTCAAGGCAAGGCTGTCACCGACCTGCAGGCCAAGCACCTCCTCCTGACGGAACAGTGTCTCCACGATTCCATCCGAGGAAGTCGCCATCGATGGCGTGTAGCCCGCTGACAAAACAGATATTGGTATGGTGGTGTCAAAACCACATGTTATTGTTGGAATATAATATTCGGGAATTAACTCGGTCGTATCTTGGAACGTCGTATCCATTGGCAAACTATCGGCTACCACCTTCAACCAATAGAAGCATGTGT
>JAKSKZ010000018.1 GCA_024401475.1 Paludibacteraceae bacterium
AGCACTGAAAGTGCGTCACTCAATAGCCTTGTCCGCAAGGGCAAGGAAAAAAGAACATACATTATGGACAACATATTAAAAAAATTGACAAGTCAAGAGACTTTCTCCAAAGAGCAAGCAAAAGAGGTCTTGATTGAAATAACTGAGCAGAAATATACTAACGAGCAAATCGCAGCCATCCTCATGGGAATCCAAATGCGTGGAGTAACCGTAGATGAGATTCTTGGTTTCCGCGAAGGACTTTTGGAGACTGGCGTTCGCACGAACTTCACTCCTTACAAGGTAATCGACATTGTCGGAACAGGTGGCGACGGCAAGAACACATTCAACATTTCAACTTGTGCATGTTTCGTTGTTGCCGGAGCTGGCTACAAGGTGGCAAAGCATGGTAACTATGCAGCATCCAGCGTCTCTGGTGCAAGTAACGTATTGGAGGCTCACGGTGTAAAATTCACTAACGACAATGCCCAATTGCTTCGTTCTTTGGAAGGGTGCGGATTTGTTCATCAACACGCTCAACTTTTTGCCAAAGGCATGAAATGGGTTGGCCCTGCCCGCAAGGCACTCGGACAATTAGGAACGCCTACTTGTTTCAACCTTCTCGGTCCTTTGGTAAACCCATGTAACCCTGATTACCAATTGTTGGGTACAGCCAACCTCGACCAACAACGCCTATATCGTCAAGTTTATCAACGTTTGGGCATCCGCTATGGAATCGTGACCAGCGTGGACGGTTATGACGAAATCTCTTTGACCGGCAACTTCAAAGTAGTTTACAACGAAGAAGAGCACATCTACCAACCTGCTGAATTCGGCATGAACATTCTCAATTCTGAGGACCTTTATGGTGGAACAACATTGGATGAGGCAAAAAACATCTTCGATGCCATCCTTGAAAACCGATCAACAAAGGCACAAAAAGACGTTGTCCTTATCAACGCTGCCTTTGCTATCCATGTTATTGAGCAAGAGAAGACATTCCAAGAGTGTTTGGCAATAGCTCGCGAATCCTTGGAAAGCGGCAAGGCGTTGGACGTCTTGAAGAAATACATTGAATTGAACAGCTAATACCCATCGACATGAAGGATATATTAGAGGAGATTGTAGCCAATAAGCGTATAGAAATCGAGGCAGCCAAAGCTCTTTTGCCTATCGACGACCTTCGTCGCCTTGTGGAGAAGAAGATTGAGACGGAAGGCTTGAAGCAACGTTCCATGCGCAACTCGCTACGCAACAGCCAATCGGGAATCATCAGCGAATTCAAGCGCAAGTCCCCTTCTAAAGGTTGGATTCATGAGGACGCAAAAGTCACCGATGTCGTACCTAAATATTCGGCCAACGGAGCTTCTGCCATCTCCATCCTCACCGACGAGAAATATTTCGGAGGCAACCAGAACTTCATCCGCGAAGTTCGCAGCATGATTGACACGCCTATTCTCCGAAAGGATTTCATCGTGGACGAATACCAATTGTATGAGGCAAAACTGATTGGAGCAGATGCCGTTCTTCTAATTGCGGCAGACCTCACACAAACCGAATGCAAGGAACTTCTCGGCAAGGCGCACGAATTAGGGTTGGAAGTTTTGTTGGAGATTCACGACGAAAAAGAGTTGGAATACGTCACGCCAGAGGTGGATATGTTAGGCGTAAACAACCGTCATTTAGGAACTTTCCATACAGACGTTCAGCAATCATTCAACATAGCAAGTCTCTTGCCTAAAGAGTTTACGCTTGTCAGCGAAAGCGGCATCAGCAAGGCTGAAACTGTCAAGGAGTTAAGATCGGCAGGTTTTAGAGGGTTTCTCATCGGAGAAAACTTCATGAAAGAGGGCGACCCAGGGTTGGCTTTAAAATCGTTCATCCAACAAGTGGAGGGCTGATATGATAGTAAAAGTCTGTGGAATGCGTGATGCCCAAAACATCCGCGATATAGAGCAACTCGGAATCGATTGGATGGGTTTTATCTTTTACGAGAAATCCAAACGTCATGTGGCCGAACGTCCTTCTTATCTTCCTACATCGACAAAACGCATTGGCGTCTTCGTTGATTATACGATAGAAGATGTAATAGCCAAAGTGAATGAATTTCAATTCTGCGGTGTTCAACTACACGGCTCGGAGACTCCCGATTATTGCCGCCAACTACGCAACGCATTGAACGAGAAGATTGGCAAGAATGTTCTCATCAACAAAGCCTTCGGAATCGCATCGGCTGAAGATTTCACCAACATAAGTTCTTACGAGGGTTGTTGCGACTATTATGTCTTTGACACCAAAACACCTACCAAAGGAGGTGCCGGCTACTCTTTCGACTGGAGCCTTATGGAAGCTTATAAAGGTGCCACGCCGTTCCTTTTGAGTGGAGGCATCGGAGAGGATAGTTACGAAGCATTACAAGCATTTAGCCACCCTCAATGGATGGGCATCGACCTCAACTCAAAATTTGAAGAGGCTCCCGCCTTCAAAGACGTGGCAAGACTAAATTCGTTTTTAAAAAAATTCAAACATCATGAATAGAATCAATCAACTTTTCAATTCAAAACCAACAAATTTGTTGAGTTTATACTTCTGCGCTGGAGCTCCTGTCTTGGAGAACACAGCAGAGGTTATCAAAACCCTCGAACGCAAGGGTATCAATATGATTGAGGTCGGTATTCCTTTCAGCGACCCTATGGCCGACGGCCCCATTATCCAAGATGCAGCAAGCAAAGCCTTGAAGAATGGCATGAGCCTAAAGAAATTGTTCAGCCAATTGAAGGACATTCGTAAAGAGGTGAACATTCCTCTTGTCATGATGGGGTACATGAATCCTGTCATCCAATACGGTTTTGAAAACTTCTGCAAGAGCTGTAACGAAGTGGGGGTTGACGGTGTCATCCTACCCGATCTTCCATTCAAAGATTATATGGAAGAGTTCAAGCCAATTGCCGACAAATATGACATCCGCATCATCATGTTGATTACGCCAGAGACAAGCGACGAGCGCATCCGTTTCATCGACGACAATACGGACGGATTCATCTACATGGTTTCATCGGCTGCAACTACAGGTGCTCAAAAATCTTTCGACGAGTCAAAGCAGGCATACTTCAACCACGTCCACTCTTTGAACTTGAAGAACCCAACCATGATTGGATTCGGTATCAGCAACAAGCAAACATTGGCAAGTGCGCAAGCTAATGCCAACGGTGCCATCATCGGTTCTAAATTCGTTCAGCTCTTGGACGAGGCTAATGGTGACGCAGAAAAGGCTATTGACAAACTTTATGAGGCATTGAGTAAGTAAAATCACTTACGATTGAGTTTATTTACTATTTCAGATTCTGTCGAAATAATATTATATTCAAAGTCTGCGCTCCGAGGAGAGTGCAGACTTTTTTGTATGAAGCGACCACACTTCAAATAGTTTTCGTACATTTACATCTGACAAAAAACATTCATTTATGACTTTAAACACTAACAATTGGGAAGAATACAATCTCAAAGGGAGAGTGAAAACCATCGAAATCTATTCGGGCAGAAAGAAGTTTATCCTTTTCGGTGAATATGTAGCCGATTCTCTCGAAAAATTCATGAATTTTGATGAAAAAGGAGGTTTAACAGAAAGGTTTCAAAGCGCCAATCTAACCACCTACTGGGACCTCGGCCCCTCCTATCATGGACGTTTCCAATATGACAACAATCATAAATTAGTAAAAGTTGTTTTTGGATATAAGAAGGACCAGATTGAGGGAACCACTTTTTTCCATTACAACGACAAAGGACAAAATGACTACACCACCAATGATGAAGGGACAAAAGAGTATGAATATTTTTACGACGAAAAGGGGCGTATAGTAAAGGAAATCCTTCTCGGAGAGAATGACAATATAGATCAAACCGATGAATATTTCTACGATTATTTAGGGCATCTTTCAAAACACGTCCACATTGACACTTGCTGCTACGAAAAGGAAGTTGGCACAAGAAAATACGATATTCACGGAAGATTAATAGAGGAGGTGACCATTTTTGAAACCATAATGCCAGGGGAAACTCCTCGCTTAATTCACAAGATCACCGAACGTTACAACAAACAAAATGACATCATAGAACATATCAAAGAGTGGGACGGCCAAAAAATGATTTTCACCTTCGAATACAAATACGACCGATTCGGCAATTGGACTGAAAAGAAGTATATAAAGGACGGGGCCCTAAATTTTGTCGAAGTAAGGGAGATTGAGTATTACTAATATTGCTGTCCGCTAAAAATTAAAAAGCATAAAACTCCAGTCCGCTATGCCTATAAATACGCGTAGCGGACTGGAGTTTTGAAAAACAACCCCCTCAATCGAAAAGAGATGGTAAAGTCCGTTGAAATGTGTACTATTGCTCATCGTTTATGGGATTTTTGTGGTGAAAACAAAGTAAACGAAAAAGGCTGAATTCGGATTCCGAATTAAGCCTAAACATTTCTATCTAAAAAACTTTTACCGGATAACAATAATTTAGATATTTATTTGATTTTCATTGACATATAATTCAAAAGGAAGGTCGGTTACATTACGCCGTTAGGCGTTTAATGTCGGTAGAATCACAATGCGTTGAACAAGCCGATTCCCCGTTAGGGGATTAACCTTGTGTGTTATCGGTCACAAAATAGGGCACAGCCTTTTTTATGTCAGTTCAAAAGGTTTACCGGACAGCAATATATTACTAACAAAAAAGGTTGCGGTAGATGTTCTATCGCAACCTTCCAGTTTTATATCAGAAGTGCATTTAGTCAGCGATTTTCTTAGCTGTCTCTTCTGCCTCCTTTTTAGCAGAAGCATATTCGTCGGATGTCTTTGAGACCTTCTTCTCTGCTTTTTCTATGTCTTTTTCTGCACTCTTCACGTCCTTCTGAGCAGACTCAATTTTCTTCACGAGTTTTTGCTTTTCAGACTCATACTTATTCAACTTCTTGTTGATCTTCTCGTTTTGTTTTTGAGCCTTGGCCAAGTTCTTAGAAGCCTTGTTTGAATCGCCCATGTTGGCAGCCTGGTTGGCAGCGTCCATTGTTTGTTGCCATTCAGAACGGGCTGCCTCCAAATCCTTCTCGTTGTCGGCCTTGCGAGCCTGCAATTCTGCCAAATTCTTTTGTGCCTTTTCCAAGTCAGATTTTGCTTTGGAGAGATCTTCCTTTGCTTTCTTACTCTCCTTAAAAGTTTTCTCCTCGTTCTTCTTTGCCTTGTCAGCAGCAGAAACCATCTTATCCCACGACTTGTAAGCCGCATTCAAATCTTTGTCGCTTGCCACGTGAGAAGCAGTCACGAAACAATTACGGAAGTTTGTATCATTAGTGTTAGCCAAGGTATATTTGTTCTCCTTGTCAACATACATGAAATCGAATCCATCCTTGTTCACCTTATAGGCAACACCCGTAAACGCAACGCACTTGCTATTGCCGTCGCCGAAGAAGACAAGGTCACCAGCCTGAACCTTAGCCATTTTAGAGATGCTCTTACCAACACCTGTCTGAGCCTCCCAAGTGGTAGGAAGATCGATACCCAACTGTTTGTATAGATCTGCGTTGATTTCAGCACCCGTCATAGAGACTGGGCCCAACGACTTTTGTCCATAAGAAAGCATTTGGTCAATGCTCTTCACTTTCTCATTTGAATTGGAAATTTTCTTCGCATCCAACAATTGTGCCGACGCAGAAGTAACTGCAGCCAACATCAAACCGAATAAAAATAATCTTTTCATAAGCTCTAATGCAATTCGTTGTTCTTATTACTTATAATTATAATTTAATTTTGACGATACAAAAGTACTCAAATCGAGCATACCCTACAAATCAAAAAGTTGCGATTTTATTGTTAATAGGCAAGTAATGGAATTTCACAACAAAAAAAAAGGGAATGAGAGCACCCCATTCCCTTACAGAAGCATAGATAACCAATTATTTTTGAACTGGCTTGTATTGTTTGTTCAACGCCTCAACCACATCGGAAGTGATGTTGAGATAATCTTCTGCAAAGAAGATGTTGTCGTTGCCCGTATCACACAAAATCATTTTGTAATGCTTATCTTGGTTGTAAATAGCGAAGAAAGCATTGATTGTATCACGCAATTGAGAGTTCAACTTTTGTTGCTCCAAGAACAACTCTTGGTTAAGGCGTTGATCCAAGTCTTTCAGTTCTTGGTTTTTCTTGTTCAAGCGAGCCTCCTCCTTCATAAGCACACTCTCTTCCTTCTCTCTTGTCTCCTGAGTCAAGACTTGGCCTGTTGCCACCTTGTTTTTGTAAGCCTCCACCATCTTAAGATATGCTGCATAATCAGCGCGGATGCGAGCATCCTTCTCAGCCAACTCCTTACGAGACTTCTCTTGCTTTTTCAAAAGAGATTCATTCAAATCTTTAGCATATTGGTAAGTCAACAAAAGCGTATCAACATTGACATAGGCGATAGGGAAACTATCAACCGACACCGACTTTGCAACTGCCTGGCAATCTTTAGATGCAGCAGAATCACATTTTTTTGAAGAGAAATGCAACACATACAAAATTCCAACTGCCACACATAGGATAGCCAGTAAGATGGTATTAATGCTTTTCATTTAATCTCGTTTTATTTAAATTTTAATTTCGTTTGTTCTTCATTTTTTCATGCGAGCCATTCGGTCTTGCGTTTGGACACAATAGATGCCCTTCTCACGCATCTCCTTGCTTTGACCAACATGCTTGCTGGAAAACCTGCCTCCCTTCACAAGCAAAATCCGCACGCA
The DNA here is from genome assembly GCA_024401475.1 of Paludibacteraceae bacterium. GTDB lineage: Bacteria > Bacteroidota > Bacteroidia > Bacteroidales > Paludibacteraceae > RGIG10190. Next base: position 6,752 of record JAKSKZ010000018.1, read on the forward strand.
AAAGAGAAGCATTGCCACGCCGACAATGGCCAAAGTCAATAAAAAAACAACCCACATTACTATACTTGCCTAATTTTCTTAATGCAAATATATATAGGAAGAAGATTAAAAAAAATGCACCCTCCACGATTTTCCAATTAATTCATAGATAGATATGCTTTTTTAACTTTATTTAAGCAGGTGTCGCACAACATCAGCCATTTTTCTGAATAATTTTAGGTCAGAAAGGCGAATTTGAATCAAATCGTAAGAGAATCTATGAACCATTCTTAGAGACAAATTCGTCTTTTTTCTGTAAACTTGCATATTAATTACAAACACATGAAAGAAATGACAGAACTTGAGCCAAGAATCGTTTGGCAATATTTCAATGAAATATGTAAGATTCCTCACCCATCGGGAAAAGAGGAGCAAATCATCAACTACATCGTCAACTTTGGAAAATCCCTTGGGTTGGAGACCATCACCGACGAGGTGGGCAACATTCTCATTCGCAAAGCAGCAACCCCAGGATTGGAACATTTGACACCCGTTGTCCTACAATCACACATGGACATGGTTTGCGAAAAGAACAACGGAACCGTCCACGATTTCAGCAAAGACCCGATTAAATCAGTCGTAGAAGGCGATTGGCTAAAGGCTAACGACACCACATTGGGTGCCGACGACGGAATAGGTGTAGCTGCCCAGCTTGCCATTCTTGCTGACGACAAAATCCAACATGGCCCTATCGAATGCCTATTCACAGTAGAGGAAGAGACGGGCCTCACCGGTGCTCTCAACCTCAAGGCTGGAATCATCAAAGCCAGAAGGCTCATCAACCTCGACTCGGAGGAGGATGCGGTATATTGCATCGGTTGTGCTGGCGGCATTGGAACCATAGCCACATTCAACTACAAGAAAGTGTCAGCCAAAGGCAATCTTTTCTTCTTCGAAGTGAAGGTAAAAGGTTTGTTAGGCGGTCACTCAGGCGAAGATATCGAAAAGGAACGTGGCAATTCTATCAAAATACTCAACCGATTCCTTTGGACACTAAATCAAAAGACGCCAGTCTATTTGCAATCCATCGACGGAGGAAACTTGCACAACGCCATCCCGAGAGAGGCTTCGGCAATTGCAGCCGTAGAATTTCCTCAAAAAGAGCAAGTTCGCGTACTTCTCAATCTCTTCATCAGCGAGATTGAGAAAGAGTTGCCGAGCGAGAAAGATTTCTGCATGGAATTGCAATCTTGCGACAAAGCAGAAACAATTATCGACAAAGAGACAACAGACAAATTGCTCAACGCCCTTTATGCTTGTCCTCACGGTGTTATCGGCATGAGCCGAGACATTCCAGGATTGGTTGAGACATCTACAAATTTGGCCTCCATCAAGATGAAGGCTGACGATAACACTATTATCGTAGGCACAAGTCAAAGAAGTTCGGTAGAGAGCAAAAAGCATGACATCAAGAATCAAGTAGGAAGTGTATTCGCCTTGGCCGGTGCCGACGTGAAATACGGAGATGGCTACCCAGGCTGGAAACCCAACATGAACTCGAAAGTCAAAGAGTTGGTCGATCAATCGTACAGGAAACTATTCAAGGGATCTCCTCGTTTCGAGGCCATCCATGCAGGCTTGGAGTGCGGACTCATCTTGGAAAAATATCCTGACATGGATATGATTTCCGTAGGACCTACCATCATAGGCAACCACGCACCTGGAGAGAAGATTCAAATCTCCACCGTACAGAAATTCTGGGATTTGCTACTGGATGTCTTGGTAGCAGAGAAATAAGAAATCCATCCAAACGTAAGCGTCCAAAGTCAAACCGACTATCAAATTGGACGTTTACGGCTGGATTGAAAAATTGATGTATTATGCATCAGCGACCTTTCGCCCATTCATAAGATAATTTATAGACCTCCATACTCCAATCTTTTCTATCTTCAAAGGTATTACACAACGCTTCCAAATTGTATTGGCTTTTGTACTTTCCAATATATTCCTTGAACAAGGTAAATGCCTCATCTACGGCAAACATTTTTTTAGGGACAAAATCATAGAATTGACCCGCCATTTCATTTTTCTCTCCTTTTGTCAAAGCCAACACAGCCTTCTTCAATTCCACGTTGAACCGCACAGCGTTTTCATCAGCCGTTTCAGAAATATACCTATTCAAAAACAACACAAAAGAAAGGTATAGCATTTCGAAATTGAAAAATTTTTCAAGCAATAACTCATCCTCCGCAGCATCAGTATAATCAAAACAGCCAATTTTATGGAAATATATAACACCGTCTTTGACCTCTTCCAAATTATATTTCATACGAAAAGAGACCTGATTATCAAATGCAAACCAATCTTCCGTACATGAAGAGAGATCTATACCCAATGCCGACGATTGGGAGAACAATTCATTGAATGTAAATAGAATAGGCATTTGTTTACATACTTTCTTGAACTGTTTTAGTAAAGATTTGGATTCTCCCGGAGACGCCTCAAATGACAACCTCAACTCGCACTCTTTAACATTAGCTGCCACCTCTTTATTTTCCCAAGCCTCATATTTTTCTCGTTTCGCCTCCTTGACATCTTCTAAAACTTGCCATTCCTCCTCTTGCAAAGGTTCAAAGTAATAATCATTAAAAAATAGATACGGTTTCGACGAGACAAACTTCCCTTTATAATCGCACAAATCTCGAAGCAGATAATAATTACATTTGATTTCTCCACACTCAAAATCTCCATTTCGGACTTCTTCGTCGAATTTTTCATATCGAATAGGATAAACATCCAAGATTTTGGTAATCTTATCCTCGTTATTTACCCAATCACCCTTTTTGAACTCCATAATATTAAACGCTTATAATCAATAATTTATCGTAACAAAAAAAGGGAGAGACTAAATCCCTCCCGTCACAAAACATCAAAAATGATGCTTATTTTTGAGTCAAGATAGCTGGCAACTCATTGGCAGAGCCGTCTTCCTTAACAACAGGGAAATCTCCCTTGTAGCACCAATGTGCATTGTTGATGTTGTATTCGCGGAAGATAGAAACCATATCACCATACCACTTCATACGAGTCTCTTGATCAATAAATCTTGGATAAGAGCCGAACTCTCCACAATAAAGTTCCAAGCCCCAGTCCTTAGCCATTTGAATAGCGTGCTCCATATCCTTAACGATAGTCTCGCGATTGCAAAGCACGTTGTGAACTCTAATCTTAGCAGCATCCTCAGGCTTCATATCCTTAAAGCAAGTAGTATCTTCGATTGGAAGACCTGGATAGTTAACCTTTCCTTTGTAAAGGCTTGCCTCTGACCAAGGTGCACCATAGTGAGTGATGAGAAGTGGGCTATAGTAGTGGAAACTTACGATAAGGTTCTTATCATCAGCAGGCACACGCAAAGAGTCGAATGCAGCAATTGTTTGAGCCCAGTTAGAACCTACGACAATCATACGATCTGGTTCTGCTTGACGCAAAGCCTTGATATTCTTCTCAATCAATTGGTTCCAAGCCTCGTGAGTCGGAGCAGAAACCTCGTTGAGCAACTCGTATGCAACACGATCCTTTGGATAAACCTTCAAGAATTGTTGCAAATCAAGCCATACCTTCACCATATTCTCTTGAGCTTGAGGGTCGGTGAACAATGTATTTGGAGTTCCGTTCTCATTGTTAAAGTGGAAAGAACGAATCACATGCAAATCAACAATCACGTTCAATCCATCCTCCATAGACCAGTCAAGGGCATTCTTCAACAATTGGAAGGCGTCTTCGTGACGATTAAGGTTCTCATCATACAATTGAACTTCGTCAACAGGAATACGAACATGGTCGAAGCCCATAGCTGCGATTGAATCAAAATCAGCCTTGACGATTTGCTTAGCACGCTCCTCGCCTCTTCTATCAGACTGAGACAACCAGTGGCTAACGTTAACACCTGTTCCAAGTTTGAACTTCACAGAATCCTTCACCTGACAACAACCTTCTTTCTTTTCTGCTTGGTTAGAAGCACCTCCTCCACAAGAAGCCAAAAGGAATGGCATTGAAAGAGAAAGCATGAAATAAAAAAATCTTTTCATACGAAAATTGGATTAACTTATTAATATTCTAACACAAATATAATCATTTTTTCACATCAAAGATGAGAGAATAGAGGATTCGCAAACAAAATTGACAAAAACGGGGATTGTGTTGCCGACACACATTCCCCATTCCCTATTTTCTCCTAGTCCGTCTCACCTTGAAACCAAGCACCCTAATCTCCTTCATTATCTCAGCCACCACAGCACCCGTCTTCTCAAAATAGATTCTTGCATAACCAGACAGATGATCGTAGCAGTCGATGACCACCCTACCTTTTGTCCGCATTGAAAACTCCGCCTCCCTTCCGCACAACTCCGCCATTGCCACTCTCGGCTCCCATTGGTATTTTATCCATGCCATAAACATAGGTTTACACAATTTTTATAGAGGAGTCTCCTCTTCTTTTCATTGTTAGTGTTCAGATATTAGGATTTGAAGGTTTTTCAGACGGAGATTTTTTCTTGACAAAAGATTTTCACTCACTTCTATATTTCAGATTCTCAACCTGATGAGGATGATTATCCGCCGTATATTGTGTGATATCGCCATACACTTGATTATACTTACGGAAGTCAACCGTCTTTAGTTTTGTGATGATTCTCTCGCCCAACCTTGTCAACATTCCGCATGGAGCCTTCAACACCAAACCTTCTGCCTCCAGTTCCTCGTCAGCGATGTAACTTTTGAAACCTTCTGCTACCATTCGAATCGCCTCCCCTATGGTCAAGTTTCCAATCAAAGGAACTATCTGCAACTGAAGATCCGAGGCTATCGACTCCATTGCAGAACGAAGCAACCAAATGTCGCCAACACGGACATCAAAAAGGATGAAATCCTCGTCGCCATACTTAGGCCCCACCTTACCTTGTATCTTACCGCCGAAGCCCTCGCCAAACAATTGCACTCGCATTCCTTCCGCCAAAGGTTTTGCAAACAACGCCATCGCACGAGTGGGCAAATCTTTGTACTTGCACTCCAACACATCCATCAACGCCTTGGGAATATCTGCGTTGGCCGTTTTTCCAAACCAATGAGCACTCACTGCTCCATTTTCATCAGGAATCAAATCAAGATGCATGTTCGTACCGTCAACTTTCTCCGTACACTCAAACGGAACATTTCTCAAAATTGCCATCTCAGGCACCGTCCATTCATCAAACGGCATAATCACATTTTTATCGTCTCTCTTAAAGAGCGTATTTATCTTGGTATATTTCTTAAAATCCATAATTTCTATATTTTAATTTACAGAGGTCACCCTAATAAAAATCAATCGTTTTCATACATGGAAGCCGTCTCTTTCATTTTGTCTCTCATATATTTCACCACATTTCTTGGCGAGATGATTTTAACCCCGGAGCCGTAACTCATAAAGACAGAATACATCTCAAAATTGACCACGACTTTTATCCGAAACAGACAACTTCCATCCTCACTATTCTCGCTCACCAACATTTGAGACTGATGCAAAGGTTTGGTCTTGATGTATTTGCTCTGCTCCTCCGACGCCCAAAATTGAATTTCAACAGGACGAGAGTTGATGTTTTTACTTACGCCTATCACATCATCAAAGAAATGCTCTGGATCAAAATCCGGATTCTCTCGAAACGGCTTATCCGAAGGCTCAATGCTTACAATCCTATCCAAAGCCAAATTGTAAATAAGCAAGTTGGAAGCCTTTCCTCCGAAAAGGAACCATCGATTTCTAAACTCCTTCAACAGATAAGGGCAAAGAATGAATTCCTGCGGCTCCGTTGCAATAAAAGACTGATACATAATGCGTAGCGTCTGCTTATGGGCGATATAATCGTACAAGGGCGTGAGCAATTTCAGACCTTTCAGATCTGGTACACTATCAAAATGAATGATGGGTTTCCGCTTATCTTTTGCGAGAGAAAGTTTGTCTTGCAAACGCCCAACCACATCACTCATTTCCGTAAATTGGCTGAAATCTTGTAGTTGTCTCAACATATCCACCGCCTCTTGCATCGCCTCATAATCGTTCTGCGAAAAAGGCATATTCGTTATGCTATAATCAGGATCCTCATATCGATAGTATTTGTGATCGTACACCTCGATAGGTGCATTATAGCCCAATTTGTCGGAACGCATCATCTGAATGTCCGACTGCACAGTTCGCACACTGACACCCTTACGAATGCCCTCGTACTCGTACAAAGCATCGCAGCAGGCATCCACCAAATCCTCCAACGTCCACCTACGGTAAACATTTCTAAGACAGTTGTCTATCGTCTTATATCTTATCAAGGCATTTTTATTGGCTGGCATAACTCCTCCTTTCTCTAAACAATACAAATATAACGGGCAACTACGCAAACGGACTGCACAGTAAGCATTTTATTTCAATTCCATTTCAAATGATAAGAATAAACTTTGAAAAATTTCTATACAAATACAAAGGTAAGAAGGTAACAACGAAGTCTTTTTGCGTAGCAGGTTTTATTTTCTCTACAACTTTGAAACGACAAGCCCTTTTCTTTTCCAATTTTTTACAATAAAATTCATACAAGCTAATATATTCAAGAAAAACAAAATATACAAAATCAAACAAACCTACCAAATAAATAAATTCCAATACATTATCGTGTAAATACCCTATTATTCACAAATACAAACTATATATTTTTGTAAAACATTTATATTTTATCTGAATTTCATAATGCTTAATTTAAAATTTAATTATAATTTTGCACCGAAATTCAAAAACAGAGTAAACAAAATTGAATTTTAAAATAAAAAACATAAATCATTTACGTTTCAAACAACAAACAAGACATAATAAGAGTTCACAAAACTCAAATAACTCATGTAATTCTTTTTAGAATTTCATAAAACAAGAATTATTATTCGCATCACAATTCAAAATCACAGAGCTTTGTCAACTTGCAATTTTCGGATACGACTTTGGCTTCATAGATAGCCAAGCTCAGAACTTAAACCATAAGATTCTTCGTATCACTTATCGCTAATCATTAAAAATCGAATGTGGAAGCCGACATTCGGATTCAGGCCGGCTCCCATAATAATTATTATTTGAATCCATAAAACTTATATTATGTTTAAAGCAATTTTAAAAACAGTGATCTGCGGAACTGTAATGTCCGCTTGTGCAATGAGTGCAAACGCTCAAACTTTAGTAACCTCTGGTTCAAACGTAGGTATTGGTACTACCAGTAAAGACGCAGGATTCTACATTAGACCTAACAGTGACAAGAAATATGTACTCGTTGGTAGAGATGTCAAGAGAACAAGCCAAGGTCCAGAAGTAAAGGAATCTATCACAGTTGGCATCGATGGAGATTTGGTCTTAGGCGGTAACTCTTCTGGTATCACACTGAGAGCTCAAAGTGGCTATGGAGCGACTCTAACATTGACAAGAAGAGACGAATGCGAAATCCTAGGTCAAAAAAGACACTTCGAGATGAACACAAGCAGCTATCCTGGAGCTTACTATCCAATCGTATTCTACGGTTCTGAATTTCACTTCACCAAAGGTGACGTTACCGTTCACGGCAAGTTGACTTGTAAAGACGAACTCAACGTAGCAGAAGTAAATTCCGAGAAGATTCGCACATCAGACATCACGGTAGATATGAACAACGCAGCCGACTACGTTTTCGAAGAAAACTACAACTTGAAATCACTTGGCGAAGTTGAGTCGTACGTAAAAGAGAACAAACACTTGCCTGGCGTTCCTTCTGCAGCAGAGATGGCTCAGAACGGAATGAGCGTATCTGAGATGAGCAATCTTTTGCTCGAAAAAGTAGAGGAACTCACCCTACACATGATTCAATTGGAGAAAGAAAACAAAGCATTGAAGGCTAAAGTTGAAATGTTAGAGAAATAAAATAGAGTTATGAAAAAGAAAAAAATATTAGCTCTCCTATTCTCTTTTGTATTTGCATTTCCTCTAATGGCCGCGACGTCATTGGATCAAGCAAAAACAAAAGTCAAAAATTATGTGCTTAACACACTGAAATTATCGGAGTATAGTGTATACAATGCCAAATCCGACATGAGTACCATCACTTTAATGATGGGGAAAAACATATCAGTTCCGTCTAATTCATGGATATTTTTTATCGACGAACATCCAGATTCAGATTGGGGACACGACTGTCGATTCGCATTCGTCTCGAAAAGCAACGGAAGCTTATCTATAATGAAAAGCATCCTACCTCCTGAAAAATTGTACAATTGGGGAAAGAACTTTCGCAACACAACAAACGAGGATGCTTTGAGAAGAAGCACAAGCACATACAATTCTTCCAATCATGGGTTAATTAACTACAACCTATATACAAAAACGGGCAAAAAATCCCCCAATTGTTATTCAGTCATAATCAATGGAGGATACGACCGTTATAACAACTATAGACGTTATTGGAATAATTGTTCAATGATATACCAAGCTTTGACTTCTGTGTATGGTTATCCAAAGGAAAACATATATGTTTTAATGGGCGATGGCACCAATTCAGCAGCAGACTTAAATCTGAACACCTACGACGATCCCAAACTAATTTCTTCGCCACTTGATTTAGATGGAGACGGTTCTGCAGACATCAAATACTCTGCCACCAAAGTAAACATATCATCAGTTTTCAACGAACTGAAATCAAGAATGACGGCAAACGATGAATTGTTTGTTTACGTAACCGACCACGGCAGCAACGATGGATCCATTTGCCTTTGGGGAGAAAGTTTTAGCCCTTCTGAATTCAAAACCGAGTTAAACAAAATCAACGGCAAAGCGAAATCCATATCTGTGCTTATGGTTCAATGTTACTCTGGAGCTTTCATAAACCAGATAGCAGGAACAAACAGAACCATTATGACCTCAGCAAGTTCAACAGAAACATCAAAATCGACTATGGATTATAGTAAATTTGGAAGAAACTGGCTTGCTGGCAATTTGGGATACGACGCAATTAACGACGTGAACGTGAATTCAGACAAGGATAACGACGGATACTTTTCTATGGAGGAATCCTATTCATATGCTAGTAGCATACCATGCAATTCCACACCGCAATACTCATCATACAAAGGCAAGATGGGACAATACCAATATTTAGATGGAGTGATAGGTTGTAAATATGCGTATGATATAGACAAGCACATCAATGTTAATAGTAACATATCATCTGGTTCAAAGAAGTATGTTGCCGGATTCTTGCTAGACGCAAACAACAAAATATCCAACAATGCAAATGTAGAGTATAAATCCTATAATAAAATCAGCCTAAAAAAAGGATTTAAGGTGTCAGGAGCAAAATTAAAAGCTTCTATATTAGCATGCAACTCTTCGTCGACGTCTTTAAGAAGCACAAAAATCGAAGACTTGAATGATATTGAAAAGGAAAACATTGATGATGTATTCTCGGATTTGTACAAATTACAATATGTAGATACAATTGAAGATTGCACTAACATTGTAACAATTTCTCCAAATCCTTCTAATGGCATCTTTACCGTGAATTTTTCTAACGGAAACGCCAATAGTATTTTGTTAAAAATAATCGATTTGTTTGGTAATACTATCTACCAAGAAGAGACTCTTAGCAATAGTGTCACCATCGATCTTTCCGACCAAAAGAAAGGCGTTTATTTCGTACAATTAATTTCAAACGACAACACATCTGTTCAAAAAGTCATACTGAAATAAGATTGTATAGATAAATTATTAGCACCTTTGAGGATGTGCCAATGATTACATCATTGACGCATCCTCTTTTTTATTTTTAAACCATGCCACAAAATCTTCCTCTTAAACCAACATTTCTGATAGCATCCCAAACACATAGGAAACATTTCTATATTTTGTCCTAGCCCTCTTCCTCAAAGTAAAATTCACTATAAACAAGCACCTATCCATCCTTCTAAAAAACGCCCTATGATGAGGAAGGTAATATTATCCAACAAGAAAGGGCAAAGCATACAAAGGAAATGCTCGAGAACCAACAACATAGATAGATAGACACGAGCAGAAAGAACCACAAACAACAGACAAAAAAAAGGCAGACGGAAATCCATCTGCCTACTCTTATTTTTCTTATCAATTAATCACTGAGCATCACCACCAAGATCAGGAGCAGACACAGGGGCTTCTATTGAAACCGAACTACCCTCTTCTTGTTGAGCATTCGAAGGAATGAACTTTGCTGAAACTACGCTCAACACAATAATTAAACCAACCAAAGTCCAAGTTGCCTTCTCAATGAAGTCTGTTGTCTTTTGTACACCCATAATTTGGTTAGACGCAGAGAAACCTGAAGCCAAACCTCCACCTTTAGAATTTTGGATAAGCACAACGCAAATCAAAAGAATTGATGCTATAACAACAACAATTGTAATCGCAGTGAAAATCATTATTTTTTATCTTTTATAGTTCTGTATTAGTTTTTCAAAAAACCTTATTTGGTCTGCAAAGTAAACACTTTTTTCTGGATATTTCAAACTTAAACGATGAAATATTTTAATGGCCTTTTCAAATTTATGTTGCTTTATATATATTCTCGCCAAAGTCTCCGTAAAGCAATCTTCCGATTCTTGTTTAACCTGTTCTGCCTTAGGTTCGATCTGTCTATTTTCATCTGTTTTATCCATTTTAACATAGATATCATTCTTGTCGCTCGCTTCCAAAAACTTATCTATAATGGACTGATTTTTCATCGGGACATCCCCATTCTTCGTATTGATGGAACGAGCCAACGAAGAGAGGTCCAAATCAGCAGAATCCGGCTTATCGCTAAGATATGCCTCTATATCAACAATAGGGCCTTGAGTCACCTTCGTTTCCGGCTGTGCAGAGACTTTCTCCGTATCTCCTTCCTTCGGAGCAACAGGAGCTGTTTCCGGCTCATTTACTTTGGACAAATGTTCATATAGGAGCTGTCGCTCCGAAACATAAAAGGCTGCCGACTTCAATTCGCTGGCATACTTCACATCCTGAAGGTTATGCAACCCAACCAAATAGAGCATGCGGAAAACGGAAGAATAAGGATATTCCCTAACGAACTCTTGCAAATCCGCCATATCCCCCTTCCCTATCTGGTTTGGAGAATTCACAATCGACAACAACTCCTGTTTCGTCATTTTACCAATTGGCTACCGTACGATTAAATATCTGATTTACAATTTCCTCTATAATCAACTTATTCAACTCGTCTTGCACTTGGTTGATGGTGTTCGTATTAGAGAACACCTGCGAAGCAGAAAATCGTTCCTCAAAGTTCTCTGCCGGATTGATTCGATTGGTAAACTTCACATTTACGCTCATCTGCAATTTTGTGTCCATAGACTGGCCCGACGTTCCCACTGACATAGAAACAACAGCATAATCAATAATTGCACCCTCTATTTGCAAATCGCCATTACGAGAGACAAAGCTCAATCTTGTCTTCTGCGAGAATTCATCATTAAGAGCCTCTGTAAACTCCGACGCCAAAGATGGATAGACCAAAGCGGCCTGATTAGGGAACTCAACTATGGTAATTGTCTTAATCTTAGTATAGTCAATCGACGACCCGTTAAACTTATATGAGACAAGGCAGGATGTTAGTCCCACCATCATAAGAGTCATCAAAAAGCATATAATCTTTTTCATTTAGTATATATTTTACTTTCTATCGAAGCTTTAATCCAATCCGTACTCCTTTATCTTTCTATAAAGGGTACGCTCTGAAATCTTCAAATCTTGAGCAGCCAACTTACGCCTATTATTATGACGTTCCAAAGCCTTCTTTATCATCTCTTTTTCGACATCACCCAAAGAGAAAATCTCCTCTACATACTCCTCCGTATCTTGAATATCCTTCGTATTGTTCTTAATAGAAGAAGTTGATACAGTCTGTTGCGGATGAATCACAGACGACAAATCGGACTCTTTGAACAAATTTGACATGTTGGTAATGTCCATCGAAGTGACCCCGCCCTTAGCTATCGTCTCATGAACGAGTTTTTTTAAATCGTTCATATCCTTCTTCATATCAAAAAGGACTTGATAAAGAATTTCACGATCAGTTTCAAACGACTTCTCGCCAGAATGAGATCGACCGCCAGGGAATGCCGGCAAATAGTCTGAAGCGGGGGCCACTGGAGGCAAGAAACTCTGCAACGTCTCCACAGAGACCTCACGACTCTCCGACAAAATAGATATTTGCTCTGCAATATTCTTCAATTGTCTAACATTGCCTGGCCATGAATAATGCTGCAAAACCATCTCTGCTTCTGGAGAAAGACGGACAGACTCCATCCTATATTTTTCAGCGAAATCGACAGCAAATTTGCGGAACAACAAAAGGACGTCGCTACCCCTATCCCTCAATGGAGGGACTGAAATGGGCACGGAACTCAATCGATAAAACAAGTCTTCCCTAAATCGACCTTCCGAAATAGCCTTCTGCATATCCAAATTGGTGGCAGCAACAACACGGACGTTTGTCTTCTGGATTTTTGAAGAACCGACTTTTATAAATTCCCCCACCTCCAAGACACGAAGCAGACGAACTTGCGTAGTCAAAGGCAACTCGCCCACCTCATCCAAAAAGATTGTACCACCGTCGGCCACCTCGAAATAACCCTTTCTGTCTGAAACTGCACCCGTGAAAGCTCCTTTCTCATGTCCAAACAATTCAGAATCGATTGTACCTTCTGGAATAGCACCACAGTTCACCGGTATATAGGGAGCATGCTTCCTCGCACTATTTTGGTGGATGATTTGAGGGAAACGTTCCTTTCCTACGCCACTCTCGCCCGTCACCAAAACAGACAAATCCGTCTGGGCCACCTGCACAGCCACATCAATGGCATGGTCCAAGGCTGAATTCGAGCCGATGATACCGAAACGCTGTTTTACTTGTTGTAATTCCGCCTTCGTCATTTCCTTCTCCTATCTCACAAGACAATTGTACATTTATTCCACCACGCCACTAATCTCCACATCCTGCTTACGCAAAGGATTGGCAGTCATCTCTGCATAGTTCTTTCTCGAATTGAATATATCACAAGCCAAATATAGTGCTGCACGGAACGACTCCTCAGAGGCCTTTCCAATTCCAGCCTTATCGTAGGCCGTACCATGGGCAGGCGACGTACGAATGATTGGCAAGCCAGCCGTATAATTAACGCCGCTCTCCATAGCTATGCTCTTAAACGGAGCCAAACCTTGATCATGATACATCGCTAAAACTGCGTCGAAATTCTTGAAACTGCCCGCACCGAAGAATCCATCTGCTGGATATGGGCCAAAACACATGATGCCTTTATCATTTGCCTTTGCTATTGCAGGGATAATGACATCTTCCTCCTCTTGTCCGATCAGACCTCTATCACCAGAGTGTGGGTTCAATCCCAAAACAGCTATGCGAGGACGAACTATACTGAAATCACGAATCAATGTCTGGTTCAACTTCTCCAACTTATCCATGATCGTAGGGATCGTGATATAAGATGAGACTTGCTTCAATGGAACGTGCCCAGTCACGACAGCCACTTTCAAGACCTCATTGACCATCAAAACCAAACCCTTTTGACCTTCTCCGAAACGCTCCTCTAAATATTCCGTATGACCTGGGAAATGAAACTTATCGGAATGAATATTCTTCTTGTTGATTGGGGCTGTCACCAAGACATCGATCAATCCGTCTTTCAAATCTTGTGTTGCACGTTCAAGTGCCAAGAATGCAGCCTCTCCAGCCTCCTCCGTTGACTTTGCCAACTCCACTTTCACATCATCACTAACACAATTGATGACATTGGCACGCTTGGGATTCGCACTTGATGCCTCATTGATCACATTCAAATTGAAGTTATCAATATTCAAAGCTTTGCGATGGTATGCTGCAATCTTAGACGAACCGTAAACGATAGGAATACAAAAATCGTTGATACGAGGATCAACCAATGTTTTAATGATAACCTCATAGCCAATGCCATTGATGTCACCTTGCGTAATACCGACTCTTATCTTGTTTTCTTCCATAATATTTATTTCAAAATTACCTAATATGCAAAATTAGCATTTTCCTTGAAAATATATGTCTTTTTGTCACCTTTTAGGACATCAATAATTCAATCCAAATCTAACGTACGAATAACCGTCTCCAATTGTCTCATCGTATTTCGTTTCTTTTTGAACGGGCCATAGAGATAAGCCTCCACCGTAACGACACGACTCAGAGCGGCATCCAAATAAGACCTGCTGACAAACGGACCGCCCATAATATCGCCTTCCACACGCCACAATCCGCGAATCTCCACCAAATAGCGATCATTCTCGTCTATCAACTCTTTATAAGTTGGCTCGCATCGGTACTCCGTAGTCATATACGAACCATTTGCCGGACCTGCGATATACAATTTCATTACAGAATCACGCTTGTGCAAAAGTTTTTCCATCTGAAAATCAGACTTGTCATAATATGGATAAGAATAGACCACTATGTTTTGCGTCATATCCAAATTTCCATCTGTCATCCAAATAAAATCCTTTTCAAGCCTATACCTATTCATGTGATTAGGCACCTTCATATTCACATTTACCTGCTGTTTCACCTTCAAAGCAAGTTCCGGACTACAATACTTAGAGAAGAAAGACAACGTTCTTTTACGTTCAGCATCAACTAAATAATTGAGCACCTCCTCTCCCTTGTCTTGGAGCAATCGCAAGAATGCCTCTCTATCCGGAGCAGTCAACTTCACCAACGCTTGAGGTGCAGACCACCTATCCTTCAAATAGGTAACCTTTCCTATCGTATAACGATCCGAAATCTCAAAAAAGACTATATTGCGAACAGGCTTTAGGATTCCCGAAAAATCATTTTCACGAATAAACGAAATATTAAACATCGGCTCCGATTGAGGGAAGCATGGCATATCTGTGTTCAAAAGGTCAAACAAAGCACGTCCCGTAGTGTCTCTCCAAAGTTTTTCACTTCCTACCACCAAGACATCAAAAGCGGCTCCAGTAATTCCCGGCAAGAACGAAGAAGAACTACCTTTTTTCGACGAGCCTCCTCCACAAGAAGCCATTAGGATGATTGATGCGACAAGCACCAATAACGATCTAAATCTATTCATCATTTTCAAACCATTATATTCTTTATTCTGCTATTTTTTTTGAGAAGAGACCTTAGCCTTCTCATTTAACGCTCCCGTATGATTACTAGAAAGAAGTCCACATGCAGCAAAAATATCCTCGCCCCTCGACTTACGAATTGTAGTCATGATGCCTCGGTGCATTAAATCATCACGAAATTTCTCCATTGTTTCCATCGAAGAGCCTTCCAAAGGGACACCTGGCACCGCATGAAAGCGAATCAAATTGATTCGACACTCAAGACCTGCAAGTAAAGAGACCAACGATTTGACATGAGCAGGTCTGTCATTGACTCCGCTAAACATTGTATATTCAAAAGAGACCCTACGTTGATGAGAAAAATCATACTTCTTAATCTCCTCTATAACTTTCTCTATAGGGAAAGCCTTTTCAATAGGCATAATAGACCTACGCTCTTCGGATATTGGATTATGCAAACTGACAGCCAAATGACAAGAACTCTCTTCCAAGAAACGTCTCATTCCAGGAATAATGCCTACCGTCGAAACCGTTATACGTTTGGGACTCCAGGCATAGCCCCAATCTGAAGTCATAATTTCCAAAGTTTTCAAAACTTCATCAACATTGTCCATCGGTTCGCCCATTCCCATAAAGACGACATTCGTCAGCAAATCCGTTTCCGGAATTGCTTGCATTTGGTTTAAAATATCAGCAGCCGACAAATGGCCAGAGAATCCTTGCTTACCAGTCATGCAGAAAAGGCAATTCATCTTACATCCGACTTGGGAAGAGACGCACAAAGTTGCACGATCCTCTTCTGGAATATAAACCGTTTCAACAAGACCCTTATTCGCTCTAAACAAATACTTTCGAGTCCCGTCAACCGAAGCGTCAACACGTTCAGGCGAAACAATACCCACCTCGTATTTTGCAGAAAGCTTCTCTCTATTGACCAACGACAAGTTCGTCATTTTCTCGATTGAATCAACTTTCTTCTTATAAAGCCATTCACATATTTGCTTTGCTGAAAATGTAGGAAGACCCAATTCTTGGACGATAGCCTTCAACTCTGGCAAAGTCTTTCCCAACAAACGTTCTTTATCCATGCTATATTAGTAAACAAAGAAGTTCACGAAGAGATTTATAGAAACCCGACTTCGTGAACTTCGTAAGATTTATCATCCGGCTAACCGGACATATCGATTATCAATAGAACTCGTATCTTGTATCAGACACCTTAGAAACCTTCTTCAATGACTCGAACAAGTTTCTGTACATTACTGATTGGATATTACTTGTCTGACTGCGAAGTACTTGGTCAACATTTGCTTCTGACACCTCAACATTTTTCTTGTCAAGAACCTTAACCACATAAACTCCGTTACCACCCTTGATTGGAGCAGAAACTTGGTTGGCATCCAACTTAGCCAAAGCACCAATAACTGAATGCTCAGCACCGAAGCGACCCAAAGTGTAGTTATTCAACTTAACTCCCTTAACTGTATCAACAACACCCAAAGATGAAATCTCCGCATTTGCCATCTCTGCAATCATCTTTCCAGCCTTCTTCTCATTAAGAGCCTCATTCTTCAAATCTGACTTAGCCAAAGCGAATGGCACATAATCATCATCAACAGCCTCAGACAAAGCAGCCACAACATATTGATTAGGCAACTCGAACACCTTATCAGAAACTTCTCCTACCTTGTGATCCCAAGACCAACGAATAATCTCTCTTGCTTGAGGAAGCATATACATTTGATTTTGATTTCTACCCAAACGAGACAAATCTCTAACCTCAAGGCCAGCCTCTTTAGCACCAGCATCGAATGAAGCCAAATCCTTGTGATTCAAAGCAAATTGTCTAGCCTTATCATAAAGATCTCTATAAGTATCTGTACCTGCGTCAACCTTATTTACTATTTGAGCCAATTTAACTTTCTTAACTGCCTTTGTTTTATCAGTAACCTTAACCACCATTACAGCTTGTTGAACAGGGAAGGAGAAATATTCTCCCACATTAGCCGTAAAGATTGCATCGTCAAAACCATCAAGACCAAGAACGCCCTCTCTCAACCAATCCATATCACCATCTTTGTCAACCAATGCTTTAGGATCCACAGAGAAATTCTTAACCATTTCAGCAAAATTTGCTCCCTTCTTCAATTCTGCCATCAAGCTATCTGCCAAGGATTGAGACTCAGCCGAATTATTTCTGAAAACCATAATACGACTTGCTCTAACTGAATCTGGACGATTAGTGACATCTGACATTACCCTAGCCAACTTGTAATAAAAGCCGTCCAACTTAACATCAGAAACACTACCCTTCTTTGAAGAGAAAGCAAAATCAGCGAAGAATGGATCAATTTGCTTTTCTGTCAAATATGCAGAATTGTAAGGGAACTCTCTATCTGAATTTTGAGTTACAAACAATGGTATCATATCTTCAGGCATTGAATCCAACGCTGCTTTTGCACTCTTAAGAGAAGCCTCAACATCATCGAAATCTGCTTGAGAAGGATTAACATCGAAAACAACAACTTTAGCACTACGATAAGGTTCTGTCTTAAAAGACTCCTTCTTCTTTTCATAAATTGCCTTCATATCGGAATCACTAACAGAAACTGTAGAATCGGGAAGCTCTGAGTACATCTTACGAACTACAGCAAGATCATATTCGTTAGCATCCAAAGAAGCCAAATTCTCTGCAAGCTTCTTAGTTGGAGTCATTGCTGAAGAAAGCAAAGTTTGATACTTGTTCAACAACATTTGATTTTTCAACTCCTCTTCCCAATACTTCCAAGCTCTATAATAAGTTTCAATATTTGGATTATCCTTATTGTCAAGAATTTTCTTCAAAATGCGGGAATCATAACGACCATTCTCCCCACGAAGGAAAGAGATTTGATTCATCATTGGATGTGGTTGATCACCAGAAACAGCTGCGTTGAGTTCTTCATCAGAAATTGTCAAACCGATTTTCTCACATTCGCTTGCCAACAATGAAGAATAAACGAATTTATCCCAAACATTGTCTCTCAATTGTGCGTCAGTCAAATTGTTTTGACCTTCCATCTTTGCCACCTCTGAGAATTGTTGAATATCTGCAGAATATTTTTGAGTAGTCATTTCATGACCTTCAACTTTTCCCACCTTCTGCTTAATCAAATTCACATAAGAAGAACTTGATGTGATAAAATCACCAATGATAAAAGCGAATAAGGCAAAACCGACAAATCCGATTAGCAGTCCAGCCTTGTTTCTAATTTTCTCTAATGCTGCCATTACCTTTTTATATTACTATTTTATTTTTATTATTTCTATATTTTAATGTATTCTATTTCGAGGTGCGAATATATAAAAAAAATATCAAAGGAATTATAAAATCCCCTCGATATTTACCGAAAGAGCATAATTTCACTCTTTAACAGTCAATCTTACCAATTCTATGCGTGTCGAGACAACTCTAACTATGGAAAACTCATAATTTTCTATGAGAATTCGTTCTTTCGGCTGCGGAAGAATACAATTTTTGTATAGAATCAAGCCTGCAATGGTTATATATTCATCCGAAATAGGCAGATGAAGGCCATAACGATCATTCACATCCTCCACCTCAAGACGTCCTGACAAAACGAACTCACCATTTCCAAGACTTTTAGAAACCAACCCATCTCCATCATCATCATGCTCATCCTCAATCTCGCCAAAAATCTCTTCCATGATATCTTCCAACGTGACAATTCCAGCCGTGCCCCCAAACTCGTCAACCACTAAAGCCATACCTTTATGCTGCTGAAGGAAGATTTTCAACATCCGATTGGCCGACATTTTCTCCGGCACGACAGGCAACGGATTCAACATGTCTTTTATCGCCGCTGGCCTATCAAACAAATCCAAGGAATGGACATACCCTAAGATGTTGTCTATGTTATCCTTATAGACTAAGATTCTAGAATAGTGCAAAGTGACAAACAACTCCGTCAGCTTCTCAACGGGAGAATTAACATCTATCGCTGTAATTTCCGTGCGAGGGACAATACAATCGCTCAACGTGACATTAGAGAAATCGAGGGCATTCTGGAACATCCTCACCTCATCTTCCACATCATCACCTCCATCTGCCCCATCAACAACAGACTCATCGGCACTCTCCTTATCATTACTTACCAAATTAATGCTAAAAGGAGTAAACGCATCCAAATCTATGTTCATCATCCTTGCTACAGAAAAGAGCAAAGCGACGAAAGGTTTCGACACCAACACTATAAGTGTCAAGAACAAAGAGAAGAAACGAAATGTAGAAGTCGGATTAAATTTCGATACCGCCTTTAGTGTCACGTTGACAGAGACAAACAGAAGCAACATCGACAAAAGGATACCACCCAAGAGAGAAATCCACCACGGTTGCTGTATGAAACGCAAAGCAAAACAAAGGACAAAAACCAACAAAAAAACAGAGGCCACACGAGCCCACAAATATAAAGATGCAAAGAACTGAGACTGATGCTCGGACAGATACTTCAAAGACCGATCTGTCCATCGCTCCGAATTCGATTCCAATTCAAGGCGCAATCGATTAGAAGAGATGTACGCCACCTCCATACCATAAAAAAAAGAGTAGGCAAGCAACGTAAAAGCAATCAAAAGTCCCAGCACCAACATAATCATTCAGAAACAGGGAAGACACCCATCACATTACGAATTTCGTACTTAGTAAGAGCCTGGTTAGATTGGAAACCCTTTCCCACTATTGTCTTATTAGCCTGTTTGATTGTAATCGTATCATCCGAATAGACTAACTCTTTCGCCTCATCCCAAAACAAACTCTTGCACTCAAACTGCTCGCCATTAAGATTCTTAGCGTGCACACTATCGTGCAACTCCCAGAATTTCTTTTTCTCGTAATATATGGCATACTTACTTTTCAACTCAGCATCAACTTCCAATTGAGGCGTAAACTTCTCCAAATGAATACCCTGAGGAAAATCCCAATAAGGTTCTTCCGCCTTATCGTATATAAGCCACTCACCTGCATTCATACGATAACGAGTCACGCCAGAATCCGAAATCACGGTATGCACATCCAATGCTCGAAGCGAAGGCGTCTTCGCTCTGTCCGAAACAGCCTCCACCGTCTGATTGGCATCAGAACAACCGATGACCGAGATTAAAGCAAAAACACACGCAGCAGCCACCATCGAGGTAGCTGCCGCATGTTTATGATTTATCTTAAAAAGATGCACTGTTGGATATTTTATTATTTAACAGTAGTTGTCTCTCCAATCCAACCTGGAACTGTATAAGAAGAACCAGCCTTGATACCTCTCATGAACAATTCAGTTGAAGGTGGGAAATAAGTCTTGTATTGAGCAATCAACTTGTTTGCCTCAGCAGCACAAGATGGATCGACAGACTTAGCACGCTCCAATTTATCAACAGCAGCCCAGAATGCAGTCTTTTGGATAACTGCATCATCACTGATGGAAGTAAAGTATTGAGCATACAACTTAGCGATATGGATATAAGCCTGAGCATTAGATCCATTCATGTTCAATGCACTTTGAGCAGCCGATCTTGACTTAGCATAATTACCTTGAGCCTTATATACGCTAGCAATATTCATGTACAACTTAGACTTGTCACCATTGTTTGTCTCCAAAGAGATGGCGTTGTTGAAATACTCAATAGCCTTGTTGTAATCCTTATTCTTGATAGCCTGAACAGCCAAACCACGAGCAGAACCTGCACTTGGCTCAATCTTGTGCATACAAGCAGAAGCCTTGAAATATACATTTGACTCCTCACAGTCTGCGATAGCATAAAGAGCCAAAACTGTCTTCAAGAATGCCTTGTCGTTTTGCTTAGCATCGATCTGAGAAGCGTAAATGCCATCCAAATCAGAGCACTTAGCCGCACCAGACTTAGCAAACATAACATCAACGATGGTCTTCATCTTTGCGTATGTAGTATCCTTCAAATCGCCAGACGCGCCACGTTCAGAAAGCAACGGAGTCACTTTCAAATAGTCGTTGATATATTGTTGTTTGAAACCATTTGGATCCTTTGCATATTGAGCATCAGAAAGCATAAAATATTGTTGGAAAACAGACACCTCATTGTTTGTTCCACCAATCTCAATAGCCTCCGACAACCAATTATAAGCTTGACGCTTGTCTGGATCCTTAGCAGGATCAACGTATGTAACATAGTCTAGAGCCTTTCTTCCCAAGATATATGGTTTACCATATTTCTTCATGTTACCGAAATACTTAGCACGACTATCATACATAGCCATCAATTGATTAAAGATTTGAGCCTTCTTAGCAGCATCCTTCTCTTGAGAAATTTGCCAGCCCAAAATCTTTGGACCATATTGATACAAAGAGACGTGAGAAGCAGGGCAATTTGCAAAAACCTTGTTCCATGGCTCAACAGCACTAGCGTAATCACCTTGTTTAGCAGCTTGTTGCATCAAAGTCAAATTTTGCACACATGCAATACTATCCTCTCCATGACCAAACTTAGTTCCGCTCTGCACTCCTGTCTGAGCGAATCCAGAAAGAGCTACCATTCCGAATGCCGCAGCCGACAATATAACTTTTGTTTTCATTTCTGTATTTATTAAATAGTTGTTCTTTTATTCAATTTTACGTTTTGCGAACCAACGCTCGTTTATCGTTGCATTCAACACAAACTTACAATACTGTTCACGCACTTTCCCGACTGACGAAGAACCCATATTACCATATTCAAACGTAAAATTGATTACAGTTGGGTTCAAGCCCTTCTTCAAAGGAAAGCCCATACCAGCAGAAAGAGAGAACTCGTTCAACTGGTCATCACCAATCTTAACATACGAGTCTGAGTAATTGGCACCCAAACGATACTGAACACGCTCCAAATATCGTTTCGAATTCTTGTTCGGCAAAAACTCAGCACCCGCAGCTATTCTATTTCTATCCGCAAACTGCTTTTCTCCAAAATACTTGACATCGGACCAATTTTGACGTTTATAATCAAGTCCAACATTTAGTCGGTCCGAGAATCCATAAACCACCCCCAAACCAATCGTCATTGGTGTTTCAAATCCATCCACATTTTCTATGTTCACTGTATCTATAGAAGAAACATAGATCTCTTGAGAAGCATTGACGCTCATTTTTGATTTCGGCTCAAAAATAGCACCAATTGTCAAACTCTTTTGATTGTCTAGTGCAATCTCGTATTGAACACCAGCTTTCCAAATGAAGTCCGAGACACTAATTTTCTTCGTCTGGCACATTGACCGGAAAGCTGCCGTGGTGAAACTAACGTCACTAGAGTGTTCTATATCACCGAAATTGTAGCCTAGATTCACACCGACCGAAAAGTTCTTGAATGGAGACACACCCAAGCCAAAATATGCTTGCGTTATTCCACCCTCTCCTTTATAATCATACCTAGCATTCAAAGATCCGTTTGTCATAGAGGAGAATTGCTTCTCTTCCTGATAAAAATCGTACCCCACAAATGAGTAAGGCAAGATTCCCGCACTTACTCCCAACCAACGAGTGATCGGGAATTGAAGAGCCATATAAGACAAGTTTGCATCAAACGTCGTCTGACTTGCATTTTGATCCGAGTATGTAGATATCTTAGCCTCCGCTCCCAACTCGAAACGAAATGTCATTGAATCTATTGCCGTGTAAGAGGCTGGATTTCCTGGATTGATAAAGCCTTTGGAACGAAGACCAAACGAGAGCCCCCCCATCGACTTTGACAAGCCTGCACCCGCATCGACTAAGCTTCCGTAACCATATCTAGTGTATGGAGAACTTGTATTCTGCGAATATGACGAGAACAAAAATCCCATCACAAAAGATATTAGTATGAAGCCTCTTTTCATCTGCTAAAAGTAAGTATCCTATTTAAGCCTATCTGCAATAAATTATCATGTGCAAATATGGCATTTTTTAGACTTCTTTCAAAGTAAAATGTGCTCCCGCCTGTTAAAAATACTGAAAGATTTGGATAAATCGCTGAAAATGAATCTATATAACCATCAATTTCATAAGTCAAACCCATCAGAATTCCTGCCTGCAACGCAGTTTCGGTTGTCGTTCCGCACATTTGGACGTGCTTCGGAACCTCAACTTTGGGCAATTTACTCGTATAATCGTGCAATGCCTTGGCCCTCATCTCTAATCCCAACGAGATATTCCCGCCCACATACTGATTCTTTTCATTCACAATATCGTAAGTCACGGCCGTGCCTGCATCAATTACCAACAAATTCGAATTTGGCTTCAGATAATTTGCGCCGACGCAAACAGCCAAACGGTCACGCCCCAATGTTTTTGGCGTTGCATACAAGTTTTCTATGGGCAATGGCGTATCTGCATCCAAAAGCAAAAAATGAGGCAAGGCTCTGCGCAATTCAGACAAAAAGCTCTCGTTCAAAGCCACCACTGTTGACAGAATAGAAGCCTCCACTGAATATTGTTGTGACACTTGCACCACAGCATCCACTGTGAATTCGGGCAACCGCTGAAAAAACACCAAATCATCACCATCAAACACACCAACCTTAGTCGAAGTGTTACCCTGATCAATCACCAAATTCCTCATAATTCATTGCGTTTATTTTTTGGACAAAATCCAAACAAGTAATCATTTCGCCTTATTGACACCAACAACAATGCGACAAAAGACAATACAAAATTAAACCTCACCATCATTTTCACCAAACATTTCTTTCTTTTATAGATTATTTTTTCTATCTTTGCAACGTTATAATAAAGTTCGCAACACATGATTACATTTATTCATCATATCCATCATCATTATCAACGATAAAATCGGTGAGCGGATGTGTTATGAACATAGATATACAAAAGAGGCTTGCCGAAAACGGTGAGCCTCTTTTTTTATGCCAAGAACAAAATAATAATATTAAAATATACAGATATGTTAAGAATTGCAGTTCAAGCCAAAGGTCGTCTTTACGACGAAACAATGACGATGCTTTCTGAGTCAAGCATCAAGATCGAATCAGGAAAGAGAACGCTTCTCATCCCTGCCAAGAACTTCCCGGTTGAAATTCTCTTTTTGAGAGATGACGATATCCCTCAAGCCGTAGCAAGCGGCATTGCCGACGTCGGCATCGTAGGAGAAAACGAATACGCAGAGAAGCAGGAAGATGCAGTTATCGTTAAGCGCCTTGACTTCAGCAAGTGCAGACTTTCTCTTGCTATTCCTAAAGCAGTCGATTATAAAGGTTTGGATTGGTTTGAAGGAAAGAAAATCGCCACTTCCTACCCTCGCATTTTGGAAGTATTCTTGAAAAAGAACAACATCAATTCAGAGATCCACGTCATCACAGGTTCTGTAGAAATTGCTCCTGGTATCGGCTTGGCTGATTGTATCTTCGACATCGTCAGCTCAGGTAGCACACTTGTCAGCAACAACTTGAAGGAGGTTGAAGTAGTCATGCGTTCAGAGGCCATCCTCATCGCAAACAAGGCTTTGTCTTCCGACAAGAAACAAATTCTTGACGAACTTTTGTTCCGTTTCGACTCTTACAAGAACGCAGAAGGCAAGAAATACATCATCCTAAACATTCCTAACGAAAAGATCAAGGATGTTTGCGAGATTCTTCCTGGCATGAAAGCTCCAACTGTCACTCCTTTGGTAAAAGAGGGTTGGTCATCTTTGCATTCAGTAATCGAGGAGAAGACATTCTGGGACATCATCAGCCAATTGAAAGCCATCGGTGCAGAAGGCATCTTGGTTGTACCTATCGAAAAGATGATTTTGTAATTCAAACAGAGGAATATGCAATATATCAAATATCCGGCAAAGAGCGAATGGGCTTCGCTCTTAAGCCGGCCAACCATGGACAACAGCAATTTATTCGATTTAGTTCGCAATGTCCTCAACGACATTCGCACTCGTGGCGACGAAGCCGTAAAAGAGTATGAACTAAAGTTCGACAAAGTGCAGTTGGCTTCTCTTCAAGTTTCGGAAGAAGAGATGAAAGAGGCAGAGAATATAGTCTCTAAAGATTTAAAGGAGGCCATTCTTTTAGCAAAAGAGAACATCACCAAATTCCACGCTGCCCAAGACCAATCATTACCTTGCGTAGAGACTATGCCCGGTGTGAAATGCTGGCAAAAAGCGGTTGCCATCGAACGTGTCGGCCTTTATATCCCAGGTGGAACGGCTCCTTTGTTTTCAACCGTATTGATGTTGGCCATCCCTGCAAAAATAGCTGGATGTAAAGAGATTACACTCTGCACGCCTCCTAACAAAGAGGGCAAAGTTCACCCTGCCGTTCTTTTCGCAGCTCAAGCAGCAGGCGTCAGCCGCATCTTCAAAATCGGAGGTGTACAAGCGATTGGTTCTATGGCTTACGGAACGGAAAGTGTTCCAAAGGTTTACAAGATTTTCGGTCCTGGCAACCAATACGTAACAGCAGCCAAGCAATTGGTAAGCCTTCGTGACGTTGCCATCGACATGCCTGCAGGGCCATCGGAGGTAGAAGTCATAGCCGACGAGACAGCCAACCCCGTATTTGTTGCTTCCGACCTTCTATCGCAAGCCGAGCATGGTGTGGACAGCCAAGCTATATTGGTGACAACAGACGAGAAATTAGCAGAAAAGACCATTGCCGAGGTAGAGCGACAATTGGCACTTCTCCCTCGCAAGGAAATTGCAGAGAAGTCTATCGACCACAGCAAAATCATCTTGGTTAAGAACATCGACGAGATTGTAGAGATGAGCAACGAATATGCTCCAGAGCACCTCATCATTTCAACCAAGAACTACAATGAAATTGCAGAACGAATCGTCAATGCGGGTTCCCTATTCCTTGGCCATTATACGCCAGAAAGTGCCGGAGACTATGCATCAGGCACCAACCACACATTGCCGACTAACGGATATGCAAAAGCATACAATGGCGTAAATCTCGATAGTTTCCGCAAAAAAATCACTTTCCAAGAGATTACTCAAGATGGATTGAAAAAAATCGGAAATGCTATAGAGACAATGGCTGAAAACGAGCAATTGTTCGCCCACAAGAATGCGGTCACTTTGCGTTTAAGATGATCCTATAAATTGATTTCGAGGGATTTTTATAAAGAGTCACTCATTACTAAAAATTTGGGAAAGGTGAATTTATAGAGGTCACCTCAAAATAAACAACTAAATAAAAGAAGACCATGTTTGATTTAAATAATATTATACGCCCAAACATCAAGGCACTAAAGCCTTACTCATGCGCACGCGACGAGTTCAAGGGCGAAGCATCCGTCTTCCTTGATGCCAACGAAAACCCATACAATGCACCATTCAACCGATACCCAGATCCATTACAATGGTCGGTGAAGGAACGCATTGCAGAAATAAAAGGAGTTGCCAAAGAATCCATTTTCTTGGGCAATGGTAGCGACGAGCCTATCGACTTGATGTATCGTGCATTTTGCGAGCCAAGAGTTGACAACGTTGTCGCCATCAACCCCACTTATGGTATGTATGAGGTTTGTGCAGACATCAATGACGTAGAATATCGAAAGGTCGAACTCGACGAAAACTTCCAATTCAGTGCCGAAAAGTTATTGGCAAAGGCAGACGAACACACAAAAGTAATGTGGCTTTGCTCGCCCAACAACCCGACCGGCAATCTTCTACAAAGCACCGAGATTGAGAAACTCCTGCAAGCATTCAACGGAATCGTAGTTGTAGATGAGGCCTATATAGATTTTGCCGAAACAGTATCATTCTCATGCAAGCTTAACCAACATCCCAATTTGATAGTTCTTCAAACTTTTTCCAAAGCTTGGGGAAGCGCAGCAATTCGTTTAGGAATGGCTTTTGCTTCAAAAGAGATCATTAGTGTTCTAAACAAAATAAAATACCCTTACAATGTCAATATACTAACTCAAAAACAAGCGTTAGAGTTGATGAGCAACGCAGATAAAGTTGCCGATTGGGTAAAGACATTGAAAGGCGAACGATGCAAACTAATAGATGAACTCCAAAATTTGGAAATTGTCAAAGGCATCTACCCTACCGACGCCAACTTCGTTCTCACGAAAGTGAAAGATGCTAATGCGACGTATGCTCATCTAGTATCAAAGGGCGTAATTGTCAGAAACAGGAACTCTGTCTCTCTTTGTGGCAACTGTCTTCGCATTACAGTAGGAACGCCAGAAGAGAATGAAATTTTGCTAAAAGAGCTAAAAACATTAAAATAATCAATTCACAGATAGGAGCGGAAGACAATAGTACCCGTTCCTATTTGTTTTTAGATCGTCCTATATGAAACACTCAATTTTGGGAGCAATCCTATCCTTAAGCTTCGGGGCCATAGCTTCAGCACAAGATATCATCATCACAAAAGACGCTGAGAAAATCGAAGCTAAAATCATCAGTGTAAACAGAAGCACTATTGACTATAAAGAATCAAACAATTCCAATGGCGAAGTCAAGACGATGCTCAAATCAAGAATTGCATCTATCTCTTACGAAAACGGAGATGTGGAAGTTTACAACACTCCAAACGCAGGATCCGCATCAACCGACCTGCCTCAAAGGAAAGTATACCAACCCTTGACATGTTCGGACATGGATTTTGTAACTGTAAAAGGGAATAAATTCTTCTATAATGATAGAGCTCTTAGCAGGAAAGAGGTTAGCTACGCCATGAAGAACTGTTGTCCAGAGGCGTTCAAGACCTACAAAAGCGGACAACATACGATGGTGGCAGGCGTAGTCACAACGAGTGTCGGCCTTGGATTTTGCGGCATCGGTAGTGTGCTCATGATAGTAGGTGCTGCCCTCACCTCGGAGGAGGACGAAGATTATTACGAATACGATTACCTCGATGAGGACGAAGACGATTTTAGTGATGTCATTTTCGACACAGGACTTGGTATGTTCGTCATAGGAGGAACCGCAACATGCGTCGGTGTTCCCCTTTGGATTGTCGGAGCACACAAGAAGAAAAAAGGGTTCAACCAGTTCAAAGAAAACTGCATAGGGAAATCAAACACTTACAACGAGCCGATACACATCGACCTCGTTTCGCACAAAAGAAGTTTGGGATTGGCGTTGAAATTCTAACAAGACAAAAGGCTATGGAACGAGAAGTTTCGTAGCCTTTTGTCCATCAATAAATGAGCCTTTACATCTGCTCTTTGCCAATCTCTAAGAAGGGAATTTCAATCTACAACAATCTTTTCCATTCGGATACAATCAAAACAACCACTTTTCACTACATCGTCATTCACAACCACAAATCCGTTTTTCTTATAAAAATCAACGGCTACGATACGGCTATCAATCTCGATTCTTTTGTAACCCAATTCGCAAATCCATAATTCAGCTTCAGCTAACACTCGACCTCCCAAATGTTGGCCTCTGTATTCGGGCAAGACAACGACACGACCTAACGTGACAGATTTAGGATCTACCTCATAAAAGCGACAAGTGGCAACTGGATAACCACCGTCAAGCAAAATTATGTATTTAGTACCATCACAATCATGTTCGTCGAATTCCTCTCTCAAAGAAATGTTATGCTGACGGTTCATTCCTTGAACTCTGACAAAGTAGGCCCCGGCCCTCTGCCATTCGGCTTCTCCACGTATCACCTCAATATTCATCTTTCAACTGATTTATCTTTTGTGAGAAAAAAAAACGAAACAGACGAAAAAGGCTGAACTCCGAGATGGAGTTCAGCCTGATTTTTCGAATCATTCTAAATGCTTATCCTATAGTAACTATTCTATTACTTAGCGAAACTTACAGACCTCGTCTCACGAATTACCGTAATCTTAACTTGACCTGGGTAAGTCATCTCATCCTGAATCTTCTTAGCAATTTCGTATGACAATGTCTCCGTCTCCTTATCGTCAATCTTATCAGCGCCAACGATAACTCTCAACTCACGACCAGCTTGGATAGCATAGGTCTTAACAACGCCTGGATAAGACAAAGCCAACTTCTCCAAGTCATTCAAACGCTTGATGTAAGCCTCAACGATTTCACGACGTGCGCCAGGGCGAGCACCTGAAATAGCATCACACGCTTGAACGATAGGAGAAAGCAGACTCTCCATCTCCACCTCATCGTGGTGAGCACCGATAGCATTACAAATCTCAGGCTTTTCCTTATACTTTTCGGCCAACTTCATACCCAAGATTGCGTGTGGCAATTCTGGTTCATCATCAGGCACTTTACCTATATCATGCAACAACCCGGCACGTTTAGCTTTCTTTGGATTAAGACCAAGCTCTGTCGCCATAATAGCACACAAATTTGCCGTCTCACGAGCATGTTGCAAAAGATTCTGTCCATAAGACGAACGATATTTCATCTTACCAATCAAACGAACCAACTCAGGATGCAATCCATGGATACCCAAGTCAATTGTTGTACGTTTACCAGTCTCTACGATTTCATCCTCAACTTGCTTTTTCACCTTAGCCACGACTTCCTCAATGCGGGCAGGGTGAATACGACCGTCTGTCACCAATTGGTGAAGTGCAAGACGTGCAATCTCACGACGGACAGGGTCAAAAGCAGAAAGAACGATTGCCTCAGGAGTATCGTCAACGATAATTTCGACACCAGTTGCAGCCTCCAAAGCTCTAATATTACGGCCTTCGCGACCGATAATACGTCCCTTCAACTCATCAGAATCTATGTTAAAAACAGTGACTGAATTTTCGATAGCAGCCTCAGTTGCCACACGTTGAATAGTTTGCACCACGATACGCTTAGCCTCCTTATTGGCAGTCATCTTAGCCTCTTCCATGATTTCGTTCACGTAAGACATTGCATCAGTCTTAGCCTCTTCTTTCAAAGACTCAATCAACTTTTCCTTAGCCTCTTGAGCAGACAATCCAGAGATGACTTCCAAACGTTCATTAGCTTGGTGGTACATTCTTTCCAAATCTTGCTTCTTTTGGTCAACGATTTGCAATTGATTGTTTAGGTTATCCCTAACAGCCTCGGTCTCGGCTCTACCCTTTTGAAGTTCAGACTGCATCTGGTTCAACTGCATCTCACGTTGTCTCAACTTTGACTCAGTCTGTTGAATCTTAGCATTTCTTTGGTTAACCTGAGTTTCATACTCGTTCTTCAAATTCATATAATGCTCTTTTGCCTCGAGCATTTTGTTGTCTCTCTCGACTTTCGCATCAGCTTCAGCCTTGCGCATGAAGCTTTCTGCTTGCGATTTAAGTACCGTGTTCATCGCAACCCACGTAACACCAGCACCAATCACCAAAGCGACGACTCCTACGATTATTGTTGTAATCATATTTGTTTGTTATTGATAATTAAATTGATAATATAAAAAACGCATTACTTCGGATTGAGGAATCCAAAATAATGCGGGAATTACGAATACAAAAGCGGCCACATTAGCCACATTTATCTGTTATTTCAAACACTTATTTCTTCGAATCCAAAAGTTCATTCAACTTTTCCATTCCAGAAAGGAACTCTTGATGGTCCTCACGTGTCTTCATAAGTTCCAAGGCTATTTCATAAGCGACTAACGAAACATTCTGAATTTCAGTAAGTTTCGAAGTCTTATTTCGCCATGTAGCTATTTTAGCATTTATATATTCTGCAGCCTTGCGATATAACTCCTCTTCAGAACGATCCACCGTCGGAGTGAATCTCTGAGAGCCCACCATCACAGTAATTGTGAACTTGTCATCGCCACCAGCCATAGCCTATGTTTATTCGTTTAACAGAGAAATGCATTTATCTATTTCCCGCACTAACTTCGACAATCTCCTTTTAGTCTGATCAGCTTCCGCGTCCGTTACGGACATCACTTTCGCAAATTTCAAGTTCTCGTATTGAGCCTTCCATTTGTCACAATCAGCCTGACACTCGGAAAAGAGTTTTTTCTGTTCGTCCAATTCCACTCGCAATCGTTCGCATTGCGACCGCATTCGAGCATTTTCGTCCAACATTAATTGAACTTTGCCTACTAAACGATTCATTAATTCTCTCTCGTTCCTCGTCATAGTTTGTCAAAATTGCATACAAAGATAACACAGATTAATTAATATAAAAATTTTTGAATAGAAAAAGGACGTTTTTTTGAGGAAACAGCAAATCTGATAAAGTCTCAATCTCCACCTTGCTTAAGTTCAAAAAAGGAACGAATCGACGTGAATTCTGAAAATATACCTTATCTTTGTTAATTAATACCGTATTACTCTATTTAAAATGAAGGTCTTAAAATATATTGGATTACTAATTTTAGGTTTCATACTTCTTTTCGGAAGTTTTCTTGTTTACGCGACGATAAACGACTATACGCCACAAAGTTGCGAAGGAATTTTCAAAACCGAGAAGAGCGACACTCTACAAGTCAGCGATGACATTTCCATACTCTCATGGAACATTGGATATGCCGGGTTAGACCGTGAGATGGATTTTTTCTATGATGGAGGCACCAAAATGCAACCTTCGGAAGAACAAACAAACATCAACATCAAAAAAATCGCCGAATTTATCCAAAGCAACGACTCTCTGAATTTCATATTTCTCCAAGAAGTGGACAAGAATGCTAAAAGGAGTTATGGTATTGACCAAGTGGCGCTATTAGACCAAGTTTTACCTAACCACAAGACCTACTTTGCATACAACTACAACGTCCCGTACGTTCCATTGCCCGTCTATGCCCCCATGGGACATGTTGAGTCTGGAATAAACACACTTTCAAAAAGAGTTCCTTTCCAATCAGAGCGACACTCGTTCCCTTATAATTTCAGTTGGCCTCAGAAAGTTTTTCTTTTAGACAGGTGTTTTTTGGTCAATTATTATCTTCTTGACAACGGGAAATACTTAGCCTTAATCAACACCCACAATTCCGCTTTTGATGACAATGGAGAGATTCGGAAAGCAGAGCTAATCATGTTTAGAGATTTCTTGTTGAACGAATATAACGCAGGAAACTATGTGATTTCAGGTGGCGACTTCAATCAATCTCCTCCCCGTCTGAACACAGACTTTGGCGAAGAACCTTTCGATTTCGACGATTACATCTCCATACCAGACACATTATTGCCTCAAGGTTGGAATTATGTATTCGACAACTCCATTCCTTCTAACAGACGAGTGATCGATGCTTACCATTACGGCGAGACAAAAGTGACTCTAATAGACTTCTTCATCACTTCTCCTAATGTAGAAGTGAAAAACATAAAATGTATCAATCTAGGATTTGAAAATTCAGACCACAATCCTATCATTGGCACATTCGCACTAAAAAACGACAGTATAAATGAAATTCAAAAATAACAATGAACAACATTAAAGTCATTCTAAAATTTCTTCGTCCTCATTGGAAGTTAGCATTGGCTGCTCCATTGCTTGTCTTGCTCGAAGTAGTGGCGGAAGTCATTCAACCAGAGTTAATGTCTGAAATTGTGAATAAGGCTGTAGTGGGCGGAGACCAATCCGTCATACTTCCGCTCGGAGCCAAGATGTTCATAACAACACTTATCGGTCTTGCAGGTGGTATTCTCTCCATCTATGCAGCGGGCAAAGTCTCCTACTCCTTTGGAGCAGACATCAGGAAATCCATGTTTGAAAAAATAACCCAGTTCTCTTTTGAGAATTTGGACAAAATGGAAAGTGCCTCACTCATCACACGTATGACCAATGACGTCACTCGCGTACAACAGGTTGTTCAAGCATCCATGCGATTGCTATTCCGTGCGCCATTCCTTTTTGTCGGAGCATTCTTCATGGTTCTTTCCATGAATGCAAGCATAACAGGTATTTTGCTTGCTCTGCTTCCAATTCTGCTTTTCTCCATCGTAACTATCTTAAGGAAGTCATACCCTCTCTTTATGAAAGTCCAAGAGAAGACAGACAAGCTGAACGCAGTTACGCAAGAAAACTTGGCAGGCATACGCGTCATCAAGGCCTATGTCCGTGAGGATGGAGAGAAAGAGAGATTTGCCGAAGCCAACAATGATTTGACAGGAACTTCACTAAAAGCAAGAAAAATCATGATGCTAATGACGCCGTCCATGTCGCTTGCCGTCAATATCGGCATTGTACTCGTCATTTGGGTTGGAGGAATCAAAGTTGATGCAGGTGAAATGAACATCGGAGAAATCATGGCTTGCACAAACTACCTTTCCCAAATTCTATTCTCCTTGATGATGGCTTCCATGGTCATAATGAACATCACTGAAGCACAAGCCTCCATGGCTAGAATCCAAGAAGTTCTCGGCACCCAAAACAAACCAACAGACCAAGGAGGCGATTTGTCTCTCGATGGTATTGACGAACTAGAATTCGACAATGTATTTTTCAAATACGAAGGAAAAAAAGACGACGGGAAGAAAGATGTGGACCGAATGGCTCTGAAAGGTATATCTTTCAAACTAAAGAAGGGGGAAACTCTTGCCATTATAGGAGGAACTGGTTCGGGGAAAACCTCCCTTGTCAATCTAATCCCTAGATTTTATGATGCCTCAAGCGGTTGTGTGAAAATCAACGGAGAAGACATAAAGTCATACAAAAGGGAAGAAATAAGGAAACAAATCGGAACTGTCATGCAAAAGCCTCTGCTATTTTCCGAAAGCATCGAAAACAATATCAGATGGGGTAAATCTGATGCCACGAAGGAGGAAATCAAAGAGTGTTGTGAAAACGCACAAATTGACGACTTCATATCTTCTTTGGAAGATGGATACAATTATCAATTAGGACAAAGTGCCAACAACCTCTCCGGAGGACAAAAACAACGTATCAGCATTGCAAGAACATTGATTCGCAAGCCAAGCCTCATCATATTGGACGATAGCCTTAGTGCTGTCGACTTCAAAACGGAAGCGGCCATACGCCACGTATTAACTGACTTGAAATCAACAAAAATCATCATTGCGCAACGCATCAGTTCCATCAAAGAGGCTGACAAGATTCTCTTGCTTGAAAATGGTGCCATGGTCGGATTCGGCACACATGATGAACTCATTCAAAACAATAGCGTATATCAAGAGATATACAACTCACAAACGAACTAATCAGACAACTTAAAATCGGTAGCAAATTGAAAGCAATGAATAATAACGGTCCGCAGCGTCGTATGAGCGACATGGGCCGCCCCGTAGAAAAAGCGAACAACTCATGGGCAACCATAAAAAGGCTCATCACCTATTGGAGCAGTTCCAAATGGAAGTTAGTCTTAGTGATGATTTGTTCCACGGCAGAGGTCGGATTACAACTTCTTGCCCCTCTCCTCATTGGAAAATCGATAGACGAGTGCATCAATCTTGCTTATCAAGAAGGTGGCTCCGTTGATTTCGAAAAATTACAAGGGACTCTAATTTTACTGACTTTAGTCTATATTGGCAGTGCCCTATGCAGTTGGATACAAGAGTACCTTATGGCAGTCGCCTCTCTCAACATTGTTCGTACAATAAGAGAAGAGATGATTGATAAACTACATACGCTTAGCATTCGTTTCTACGACACGAAGTTAAGGGGAGAAACAATGAGTCATTTCACAAATGATGTAGAACTAATCAGAGATGCGTTAGGAAGAACTGTCATCCAACTCATCAGCAGTGCCTTCACCTTAATCGGAACTGCCATACTAATGCTTTCTCTGAGCATAGAGATGACCATAATGGTTTGTATCACGATTCCTTTAGTCATTTTGCTTAGCAAGTTCGTGATGAAACGTACACGCAAATACTTCTCCGAACAGCAACAAGCACTTGGTAATCTAAACGGAATGATCGAAGAGAACATTGTCGGCATGAAGGTCATCAAAAGTTTCGGTCAAGAAGAGAAACAAACCGAGAAGTTTGAAACACTAAACAAGAAACTTCAGGAAGCAGGAAGTTCTGCCCAAATATACAGCGGTATTTTAATGCCTCTCATGCGTGTTCTTGACAACACGTCATACATCATAGTCACGATAGCAGGTAGTATTTTGGCATCCAGAGGTTCCATTACGGTCGGAATCATCCAATCATTCCTCCTCTACTCCAAGAACTTCCAACGCCCAGTAAATCAAATCGCCACACAATTCAACTCTGTACAATCAGCCATTGCTGGTGCGGAAAGAATCTTCAAATTATTGGATGAAAAGCCTGAGGTAACAGACAAAGAGAATGCAGAAATCTTAGAAAATGTAGTCGGAAGAGTTGTATTCAATGATGTAACATTCGGATACGAAGAGGGGAAACCTATCGTAAAGAACATATCTTTCACGGCAGAGCCAGGAGAAGTAATTGCCATTGTCGGTGGTACGGGAGCAGGGAAAAGTACACTAATCAACCTACTCACCCGATTCTACGACATCAATGGTGGAAGCATTACAATCGACGGGAAGGAAATCAGCAACCTCACGCAACATAGTTTACGAAGTGCTTTGGGAATTGTTCTGCAAGAACCATTCCTATTTTCTGAGACCATCAAATTCAACATTGGCTATGGTAAATCGGATGCTTCCGAAGAAGAGATCAGACAAGCTGCAGAAACGGCAAACGCATACCATTTCACCATTCGTCTTGCCGATGGGTTTGACACTGTGCTAAGAGAACAAGGTGAGGACATTAGCCATGGTCAAAGGCAATTACTTACCATCGCCCGCGCTGTACTTGTAAATGCACCCATTCTAATTTTAGACGAGGCAACAAGCAACATCGACACGCGTACTGAAATATTGATTCAAAATGCAATATCAAATTTGACGGAAGGGAAAACTTGCTTCATCATTGCCCACCGCCTCAGCACCATTAAAAATGCTGATAAGATATTAGTAATGGAGAATGGCCGTATCGTAGAATCTGGCAAGCACGAAGAACTCATCCAAAGAGGAGGTGCTTACCATAAAATCTATAGTAGCCAATTTGCATAACTTAGCTAAATAGAGAAACAGAGGCTTCCATTGCTATTTGGGAGCCTCTAATCTTTTATAACTAATTTCAAATTCTTTTCACTTTTCCAGACTCTGTTCGCACAAAATGTTCAACGAACTGAATATCTTTCGGCATTTCATAAGGTGTCAATATGGAAGAAATAGTCTGCCATAAATCATCCAATGGGAATGGATTTCCCTCTATCTTCAACACGACCTTTTGTCCAAATTTAGCATCTGGTTCTGCCTTAAAATAGAACTCTTGGGAAATATAAGGAGATAGTTTTTTTTCCATCATTTCAGGATGAACTTTAACACCACCCGTATTAATCACATTATCCCAACGACCTTTCCAAATAAACGAGGTTGCAGAAATTAGACTTACTACATCGTTTGTCACTATTGGTTCAGAAGTTAGATATTCGGCATGGATAATAAGGCAATCACGATCATCTTGACCAAAAGAAACAGAAGGCAAAGCATGGTAAACGATTGAACCATCAGAATCAGTCTCACACAAAGAAGCAAGAGCCACATGCGATACAGTTTCCGTCATTCCATAAGAAATAAATGTATGTAGAGGCAAAGTTTTCAACCATTGAGCCTCTTCCAAAGGCAAAGGCCCTCCACCAACGAGAAGATTTCGCACCCTATTCAAGCGGGACTCTCCATCCTTTGATTTTCGCAATGAATAAATTTGCATTGGCACCATAGAGACTAAATCAAAATAGCCATTCAAAGAAGGCGTGGAAGACGGTTTCTCTAAATACAAATCGATTTTTCCAACCAAAGATCTAACTATCATCATCTTCCCTGCAATATAGTTAGCAGAGAGACAAAGCAAAATGGATGTACCCTCTCCCATTTGAAAGAATGCATTCGTTCTTCGTGCCGACTCTCGCATAGCATTTTTAGACAGACATATCTGCTTCGGAGTTCCAGTAGAACCTGAAGTATGGCCTATCACATAATCTTTTTCGTCAAACCAATCGGCTAAAAAATCAGCCAAAGCTTCGTCTCCATCCGAAATAGAAAGGACAAAATGCTTGTCTCTTAATTGGTCTGCATAATAAAGGGCACCGTTTATTTTTAAATATTCTTCTGCCATATCAATAATATCGAATTACAAAGATACATTCAAATGAGGAAGTATCATAACAAAAGAGGCGAACCTTATGGTCCGCCCCTCTATCAAGAATTAAAATCCAAGTTACATTCTAACAACCTCTATTGTTCCTTGTCGAGCCGCACCGTTCGGCAATACCAACTCATAGAAGTAAACACCTGGGTCTGCAATCGTATCATCATAAGATCCGTCCCATCCCATACCTTCATGAACGCGTTGTCCATATCGGTTGAAGATGACCACATAGCAGTTCGGCATGAAGACGTCGTTCATTCCATCCTTGTCATAAGGCGTGATTGCCGTAGGAATGAAGTCGTTGACGTTGATGCTGACGACGTTCGACGACATTGACGGGCAGACATAATCTGAAACAACTGCGTAGTAATTGGCAGAATCGCTCAACATATAGAGGAATTGTTGCATATACCTCGATTCAGTGGAATCAGTCACGTCTATCAACTCATCATCATTTTCCAAATTCAACAAATCAGCATTTAACAATTCTCCGTGGATGTTATACTTATTGCCGAAGCGGGCGTCATAATGATTAACCACTCGGTACCAATCAATATGCGACGGCTTTTGATCTGTATTCAATGTCAAAGTCGCATTGTCACCAATAAAGAGTGTTGCAGGAGCCGGAGGGTCAGAGACGAGCATCATGCTGTTTTCGTCGAAACGACGGTGGACATCCAAGACAATTGACGAGGAGACTTTCAATCGATCCTCCCTATACAACTTAACATTCATCTCAGAGCCAAACACCTCCACAGAATCTGCTCCGACTGGGAATTGGAAGCAGGCTCCAAAGTAAGAATCCAACGAGTTAGTCATACCGCACTCATTCTCCGCATAATAGTAGAGCGACAACTTGTCAGAGCCTGTAAAGACAGAATCCGTCGACGTGTACTTTATTCCGTCAATCATCCATCCCTCTTCCGTCAAAGGATAGCCCATATCATCAACACAGACTCCAAATTCAGTCAAAATCTGGTTCAACGGCAGCGAGTCGTATTCACAAATGGAGAAGTCACCTGAATTCATACTGATTCTTGGTTTTTCCCTCAAATCCAAATAAGCAGAAGCCGTATCGGAGCACAACGTGATGGTATCCATCGCCACGAAGTAGTACAAACCAGATTGGTTACGACGAGTCAAGTTAATCAACGAGTCTCTTCTCCTATTGTAAAGATCTCTGTCTGACGTATAATACTTGTCGGCATATGTATTAAAGTTGTCACTGAAGACCAATGCCGATTCCGAGATTTCATTCAGATAGCAATCGTATGTAAATGTTGATGGAATGGATGTTATCGTTCCGTCCCAATCATATACCTCCAAATTTCCATGAGCCACTCTGACATCTTGCGACCACAAACTAATTGCCGTAGTGTCGGATACACAAGTCGTCAATGCAATAGCATCTATCGCGACAACCATCTCAGGCGGTGTCATCATAACGAAAATCGAGATGGAATCTGTGTTTTCACAGAAGTCTTGAACATAAATCTTCACCGTAATTGACTCATAGATTCTCGTTCCTGCCGCAGGGACCTGCCATACTTTCAAGTCTTCCAACTCCGTACAATTGTCATTTACCAACGGACGAACTTTTGCGTAGAAATCTGGCACTTTGAACATACATGGTTTTTGAACATCAGCCAAAAGAGTATCTCGCCAATCAGCAGGCAATTCAAAGTGTGGATTCACAGAATCAACAACAGTGATGGTCTGAACCAAAGGAGAACTTACGTTACCACAGGAATCTGTCGCTGTCCAAGTTCTCGTAATCGTATAATTATAGTAGCCGCAAGAATGGGAATCCGTCGATCTGTCGTTCGTTTCTACCATTTGGGCCAAAATTTCCCCGTTCTGACAAGCATCGGTTGCAAATACTTGCGGAGCCTCTGGTATGTCATCCTTACAACCTAACACAAGATTTTCAACACTTGTGATAATTTCAGGAGCCATGGTGTCAACCACCGTGAAGTTTTGGTCACACACAGAACGAGCCCCCTTCATATCGATAATGTAGTAAGTACGTTTCACCTGTTTGGTACATTGACCCGTTATTGTATCAACAGAACCAAACGTCTCTGGCTTTAGATACTTCTCCATCTCTGCCGAACCGCCAGCTGCCTTGAATTCCTCCCATGTGGAATAAGGTGACGGAATACTCTCCTCGCACGAGAAGAGGCTCTTTTGCAATGTAGGACACTCAATCGGTATATCCATCAAGTTTGTGATATGGATGTTTTGAGAGCAAGCCGTATCATTACCCGAGGCATCAACAAACGTCCAAGTCACGACGACAGTTGTATCCAACGCGAACGGCGACTCCAAGGCAAGGCCATCGCTACGAACAGGGTTACCAAATATTTCCCCATCGCAAGCATCCATCACTGATGGGTTTACAATCATTCCATTCGCCACAACCTTCTCGTATGGAACGACATCGCCGAGTTCCGTCCAAAGGATGGAAACATCCTCGAAAATTGAACAATCAACAGCAGGTGCGATTGTATCCTTGATGTCCACATACTGCTCGCAAGAATCCATCGTAATTGTATATTCACTTGTGAATACCCAAACGATTGTGTCTCGTCCTACAGAGTAAAGGTCGCCCATTGCCTTGCCGCTTGTTCTTCTTCCCACACCCCAAAGTGTGTCTCTCGTACAAGCATCCAATGCAAATGGCGTGTTGATATTCAAATCGGCCGCTGCTATGTTACATTGATCTCTATCCAACGCTTTCACGATTGGTGCGTTGTGCAAAGAATCACAATCAAAGATTGGCTTCAAGTCGCTTTGGATAAAGACATATTGTTCGCAAGAATCCTTCTCTGTTGAATAGATGCTTGAGAAATGCCATACGATTGTGTCTCGCCCTACTTGATAATCTTCGCTCATTGACTTACCACTCTTTCTTGAAGGCTCGCCCCAAAGCGTATCCTTGGTACAAGCATCCAATGCGAACGGTGTATTGATATTCAAATCTGACGGAGAAATTTGACACACCCCATGTAAAACCTTTTCGATTGGTGCGTTGTGCAATGAGTCGCAGTCAAACAACGACTTCAAATTAGAGTTGAGCATCAACTTCTGACCACAAGTCACCTTGTTGCCCGTCTTATCTTGGAATATCCAATGCATTTCATAAAGTTTGCCCACTTTGAATTTCTCGTCCAACTTTATGCTGTCCGACAAATTCTCTGTCCAAGACAAAACGCCTTTTACCTTCACATCACAATTGTCATCTGCATAATAATCTTTGAACTTGACATCCATGAAAGAGACGTCACAAATACCATCCAAGACCTGAACAAGAGAATCAGGATCTATCGACGCACAATCAAAGATTGGAAGCGTAGTATCTTTCAACATGATTGCCAATTGACATGAGTCCGTTTGTGTCACAACATCTTTTCCATACTTCGTAAACACCCAACGGATGTCATACTCCGTATTCTTCTTAATATCCGTCATCTCAGTCATTATAGACCACTCATCCGCACCTGCCAAAGAGATCTTCATAATGACAGAATCTATCGGAGTTGAAGTGTTCGTCTTACAATCAACATACTCAGCCGTTGCATTCAAGTCAAGCTTCGTCAAACTATCCCGAACGCTTTTCCATGTTAGATCATCACAAGCCTCAATAATAAATGTTCCATCATCATGTTTTGGACAATGCATATCAAACTTTTCATTGTCCTTGATTGTCACGGACTGCTTACAAGTATCAGAAGAATTGCTTTGTGCATCCACAGCATACCAATAGACGATTGACTCGCCTATTGCAAATGTCACATTAATTGGATCCCCCGTCACTTTTTCGTAAGTCTTTCCATCAAAAGAATAATAGATGGAAGATACGCCACAATTATCATTTACGGTAGGAGGTGTTAACGTCAAATCCATGGTACAACCATTGGACAAATTTTCCATGATGGCATCAGGACATTCTATCGAAGGATTTGTACTATCAGCAGCCGTAACCGTTTGGTTACATTCAGAACGATTGCCAGCTTTGTCAGCAACAACCCAAGTTATAGTATATTTTTCCTCACGCACTGGCATTGGAACTACAATCGGAGCTATCGAATAAGAGACATAAGTCGTATCTTCTGAATAACCATTAATATAATATCCGTATGTGAATTCCTCTGGATTCTTCTCACAATTATCAACTGGATTGAAATCGCTCAAACTAATTGACATTTTGGCGATACAATCTGTGGCATCGACATCCGTCTTTGCAATTGCCTCCTTCGGACAAGTAAACTCAGGCTCGGTAACATCACCAATACGGATAGCGAACTCACATGAGTCTGCCATCTCAGCCATGACATCCGATTGTGCAACTGAGAATATCCATTTTACATTGTACTCTTTCTTCAATTCCAAAGAAGATACATTCTTCAAAAGATTCCAAGTAGTTTGATTTTTCTCTTGAATATAAACCGTCTCTGTTATTGATGGATATGTAAAGCCAGCACATTTTTTCGTGAACTCCGCTTTCGGTGAATAACTTGCCTCCGTCAAAGAATCCAACAAAAGAGCACCGGAAGGTGCCTCGCACACTTGCACATCATAAACCTTGTCATTCTCCGTATTTGGACAAGAGACATTAAACAATGAAGAATCTCGAACCGTCAGTATTTGATCACAACTCTTCGACTTGTTGTTTTCTCTATCCACAGCCCACCAAGTAATCGTATAAACGCCTGGTTGGAATGTCAATTTTGCTGTAGTGGAGTTATAATCATATTCAACCGATTCAGGTCCCGTTTTAAATTTCCATTTAAAACCGTAACGATCCACACCACAATTATCAGAAAAGACACCTTTAGGCTCTTCCAAAACAAACGTAGTGTCACAAGCAGACGATTTGATAAAGACATCCTTATTCTTCATCGCGTCACAATTTTCCTTTGGAGCTTCCGTGTCTAAAATCTTAAAGTTAACAATGCACACATCCGAAACAGGATCAACATATTCTCCCATCTGTGTTGAATAAACCCACTTGATTTTGTATTGAGTTCCATAAACGAACTTTGTGCTATTTTCTATTTCATTCCAAGAGGTTCCATTATCAGAAGAGACATATATAATAGAATCAAGCTTCATCGTTCCCGTGGCAAGTCCATCTTGACAACCTATCGCACTTGCTTTAGGCCAATGCTTTGTATCAGCAAGCAAAGAATCACGAACACTGTATTTTCCTATCGTATTGGTGTACCAAACCTGTGTTTCGCACCAATTAAAGACAATATCATCCTCTGAAGGACAAACCAAATCAAACTTTCTTTTATCTCTAACTCGAATCGATTGTGGGCAAGAATTTGTAGAAGAGTTGCCATCCTTATCCTCTACCCTCCAGCTGACTTGGTATGTGACACCCACATTCAATTTTTCTGGTGTATCGGACCAAAGTTTCTCTGTTCCTTCATCTATTGAATAATACCACTTGAAATCAGACTTATTCTTAGTACATACATCTGAGACTGCATTCACCGGAGGGAGAAGACGATAGAGAGTGTCACAAGCCTCTACAACACTCAACTCAATCAAGTTCTCCATATTATTACAATTAAAAACAGGCTTTGTTGTGTCGCCCACATAAACTACGATTTCACAAAATTCCGTTTTTGGGTTGACAAAATCGCCCTCTTTGGTATAAGTAAACCTAATATCGTAAGTTTTTTTCGCATCAAACTCAGTTGTTGATGAGACTTCAGAATATGTACCCACCAAATGCTCACTATACTCAATCTTTTCATTAGATGGGACAGATGTATTCGTAACGCAATTC
This sequence comes from Paludibacteraceae bacterium, assembly GCA_024401475.1. Classification (GTDB taxonomy): domain Bacteria; phylum Bacteroidota; class Bacteroidia; order Bacteroidales; family Paludibacteraceae; genus RGIG10190. The sequence goes on from JAKSKZ010000018.1 coordinate 49,746, forward strand.
ACATAATCAGTATTAGAAGGCAATGCATTGATCTCACCCAACTTATCTTTCAAGTCGCTCCATGTCAATTTCTCCTCGCAAGTCTGAACCGAAACATTGTCACTTTCCGGACAAGTGATTTCAAACGTAGAGTTATCCGTAACCGTTATCTGCTGCGTACAACTTGCCAAATTTTGAGCGAGGTCTTTTGCCGTCCACACAACATTATGCTCACCCACTTTCAAGCCTGAAATAGTAACTTTTGTTTGCTCCCGAGGAATGACGACTTCAGTTCCCCCATCCAACTTGAAAGAATATATGACAACGTCCGTACAATTATCACTAATAGAGAATTTACTCTTAGCAACCGTATAGGATGCTACACAATTAGCAGTTGCCTTCAACGTTTGATTGCCTGGACAAGTAATTGATGGTTTTGTTTTATCCTCCACCTGAAGCACAAACGAACATTGGTCTTCATTATTTTTGGAATCAGAGACGAACCAAGTAATAGTATATGTTCCAATTTCCAATGTCTCCATTTGAGAAGAACCATATGTGAATTTCTTTTTAGAGACAACCACAGTCGAACCCTTCTTTATCTCATAAGCATAGGACAACTCCGAGTCACAATCCTTCACTTCCGTTGGTTGATAAACTTTCATATCAATCGTCACACCGCAAGATGTTGCATTTTCAGCAGTTTGAACCTTTGTATCCGTAGGACAAGTGAATGAAGGTGGCGTCTTATCCTCCACTGTAACAATAAAATCACAATAAGACTCTTTCTTCTCGTTGTTTATATAATACCAACGGAAAGCATGCGTACCAATCGCCAAATTTGAGAAGGCCGTTTGTATCTTTGTTTTATCCTCTGTTGTAAAGTCGTTCGTATTAACCGTATTAGTTTTATCAGGGTTCGCCTCATTATCCCACCAATATTTGCCCAGCGGGCCGCCATTAATAAACCTTGACTCTACAATTTCCTTAGCAGAACTATTCTCCGTCACCAACGTTTCAACAGTTCCGTTCAACTTCACTAATTTATAAGGATAAATTGTCATATATTCAGAAACAGCGGAACCTTGCAACGTATTATAACTGCCAGGGCCATCCAACTTATTAGGAGCAGGGCCAAAATTATCTTTGGTATATATCCAATAGTCCATTCTTGCCGTTGGAGTTTCTGCAAACGTATAGGTTGCATTACAAGCAGTTGGCAAAGAGGCTTGCAAAGTCACATCCGAAGGACAATTTGGAACCGGTTTAAAACTCTCCACCACAAGGATTTCTTGCTCACACTTAGCAACATTTCCAGACGTATCCGTAAATGTAAAATGAATTTCATATTCACCTTGACCTTTTTCTGTTACAAATTGGAAAAGATCCAACTCATTTTGATCGTTTATCGTTGTTTTCTTTCCTTTCCAATCCTCTATCACAACATTAACAACAACATCCTCTGGATCTGTACAATTATCGCTAATGTCAGAAGCTACAGGATAAAACAACTTATCTGCCAATGTATAGACAAATCCAGTCTTCTCTGCCTTAGGGTCAGTGAGCGTATTATTATATTTACCTGAAGCATACTTCATATACTTTGCAGGTCCCTCTTTTTCTGATGGATTATAATTTACCAATACTGTAGCACTGGCGTATTTGTCACAATTCACAATAGGAGCCTCATTATCAAGCAAAACAAGAGCTGCATAACAATGCTCAGTTTTTGTCACTATATTGTCACCTTCTTTTGTGAATGTCCAACGAATATGATATACCTTATTATATAACAAAGTTTCATCATTCAAAGGCTTGTATTCACTCTCACTATCCAATTTAAAGGAAAGCGTTGGTTCTATAGTTTTTTCAGTTTCTGAGCCACACTCCTTGTAGGATGCAGTAGGGAATTTAGCTACAAATGATGGATCAGCAGTTTTTATCTCAGCCCACGATTTTCCATTACAAACATTAACCGTGTCATTCTTTGCCAATGAAGTTTTACACTCCATCTCAAAATCACGATTATCATTTACAGAAATCTTTTGAGAGCAATAAGACGTATTACCCATCGTATCGGCAAAAGCCCAAAGCAAATAAGTATTGCCCACATTATAATAGACTGGTTGTGAACCCGGTGTATAGGCAGATGGATCTAAGCCTGGATCTGTTTTCGACTCAACCCAACCATACAACGAAACCACGACGTTTTCCTCCTCCGTAATTTCAGAGACATCTGGAACTTGAACTATTATGTTCGTCTTACAATCTTCAACATCCTTACTAATCGGTAATATTTTAGAACAATCTACTGCTGGAGGTATTCCCTCGATAACTTCCACATTGAAAGAGCAGACACCCTCTTTGCCACAACCATCCTTGACAACATATTTAATGACATGTACTCCCTTCTCTAAATCGATAGTGCTTCCCATTACATTTTTCACATCGTCAACATAGACATTAACTTCAGAGCTACCACAAACCACTGTATAAGCAGACGCATCTATAATAGGAAGTTTAAACTCACGAGTTGTTATGCCTGGCCCCAACTCCAACACCACTTTTTGCTTAATTGGACATTCAATGGTTGGAGACTCAGGATTGGTCACCTCATATTCGGCAGTAAAAGTTCGAGAACAACCCAAATTGTCCACTGTAACAGAGGCCACATACTTTTTATCAATTCCTCCACAAGCTTTCGTTTTATCAAAGGTCAAAGTAGCCTCCCAATTATTAGGGTTCTTCTCCATGGCTCCATACCATGTGTATTTGTATCCAAAACCATCATAAGTCTCAATAACAGGTTCTCCATTAACACGATTTCCCTTCACTTGCAAATTAATAGGGGAATTCAAATCAGCCGCACAAAGCTTTTGACCTGCAGAAATGGAAGGCGCTGTCACTTGGAAATTTCGCATTAATGGATCTCGAACGATTTGAAACTCATATTCAGCCTTACATATTTCGACCTTATTCTTATCCATCGCAACAAGAATAACCTTATGCTTCTTATTATCATTATCTTCTGAAAAATCATGATATTCATTCACAAAATAACGACTAAACCAGACAGTAACTCCTTCATCATTCTTTGCATTTTTATCATAACCATCATGGAACTCCCCATTTTCGCCCGTCTTTTTAGAAAAATCCCTTCGTGCATCAGGAGTACCCTCCCCTCCGTTCAACGATTTTCCATCTGGTCCATATATACGCCAATCATAGTATTTATCGCCAGGAATGTAATCAAGGACTTCCCTATCTTTCAAAGTGAAAAATATTTCATCCTCTTCTTTATACAAACAATACAATTTAGGACCTTCCATCGAAACACATGCATTGTTTCCACAATCCTCACCCACCAAGGTGAACTTAACTTCAGATTGTTTGTTCTCACCATCAAGCGTAAAATTGGAGATAACTCGATAATCAAAGGCACCAACGCCTTTCATGAGAATATATGCTTTTTTGGAAACATTGACATCGCCCTCTTTTTCTTGTTCATAAGTCACTTCATCTGCTGGAATATTAATCCATCCCGAACCTGACTTTTTTTGCCAAGTTATTTGTTTTCCATAAGCGAAACCTGCAGTAGAAACGGTCACCGTTTGTCCCTTGCAAGCCGTACGAGGGGTAACGCACACATTTTCAGATTCGAAACTGATAAAATCGACGGCTTTGATCAAACAATCAGTTCCCTCAAATTCAAACACCAACTCGTTGCTTGCTCCAATTCTTGCAAAAATACCCGTCAAATCGACATCGGCACGATACAATACATTTTCTTGAACTTCGAAAAGACTGTTCAACTCAAATTGAGGTTGATCGTTGGATTCTACCAAACCTTCACCAACTAAAGAATTATCTCCGTCACGATAAACACGAGCACTAAGTTGCTGAGCACGTACCTGACTGCCGTACTTACCATTCATCTTAACGAGAGCCTTGTGCTGCTCACATTTGAACATAAAGTAAAGACGGACACGAACACGGAACGGTTTGTCCATATATTCTTGTCCAAAATTAATTTCAAATGCTTGATTCTTAGAAGGGAACAAATACTCATTATCAGCACCTTGAGCAATAGTGCTAGGCAATTTTCCACCAAACAAAGATTGGAAATGGTCATTTCCTTCGACTTTTCCCGATGCTTTAAAACCTATATTATCCGCAAACGAATTATAGACATCCTCCTTGCCGATATTTTGATTTTCCCTATCAAACCCTGGCAATGCAGAAAAGTCAGTTCCAAAGATATATCCACCTGTAGCTGCCTCGTCACAAATAGAAGCTTTACATTCGCTCGAAGCAGTAAGGTCCTTTGTTACCGTAGGCGACGTTGACGGATAGGCAGCAACACCCACGCTCATCTTACCACCAGAAAGTTCTGCACGTTCAATCGTACAATAATTGGACATGGTAACCTTATAACTAACCCCATTGACAAACCATTGATATTTGGTTGCAGTAAAACCAGTCACCTCTAATTGAACTGGATCTCCTTCACAAACTGCCCCCGAACTGGAATTTATCGTTTGTGCACACACATGAGAAGTTGCTCCTACTAATGTAAACAAAGCAACGGCCATAGCCTTCAACTTACCCTTCAATGATGAATTAAGTATCGTCATCAATTCTAGTTTTAGTGTTTTACTAAATTCTGATTCAAACCTTTTTACAAATGGCATAATCAAGCATTCAGTCTCCTCCTTAGTTCAACAAAGCAAACAACAAAACGGCATGAATATTTATTATCACAACAAATAAAGGCTTTAACTTAAAATACTATCAAAAAAAATCACTATACAAATATATCGAACATAAGGAGAACCTTATGAATAACTAATTAGTCGCCATTTATTTCGCACAAAAGTACTTATTTTTTTTGCATCAAACAACAATTGCTATTTTTTATTGCTGCCAGCTAAAAACAAAAAAAAAACATAAAAATCCAGTGTTTCAAGTCTATAAATATGCTGACCATTTTTTGAAAAACAGTAAAAAGACGTAACAGTGTAGGTTATGGTACAACAAAAAGTATTCTATTCCGTAGGTATTTCATGTTGGTAGAAAAACAAGTAAGTTGTAAGCATCAATTTACAAAGAAACGGATTATTTTTTCAAAATGGATGCTTACGAATGATGGTCTGTTAAGCTTTAAAATCGTTAGAAGGGCAAAGAACAACACATAACTTACTATAACTGTTATTCCGCCGAAAATTATTTCCTTTTTATTCATTATCAATAAGTTCTTTACAGTATTCTACAGCTCCATCCGCTATACAGTTGACTTCTGTTTTCGATGTTGTTGGAGTATATGAAGTTGGCTAAATTTTGCGCCTTGTTTCCTTAATTCTTCTTCTATCTTTTCAGTTTGACTCCGAAAAAACGATTGACAACATCAACTACAAATTTTCAAAATCTTAATTTATGGTTTCCTTAACTTCAATGACACTAAGAGCATGCTTTGCCACACCTCCATATTCATCACTACCTTTTATGAGTTTTAGATTTGAGCTATTATAGATATACTTCAAAGCAAGACATTCATTAAACGAATCATTCTGAATATGTTTCAGCTTATTTGGCAATCTAATTTCTTTAAGATTCTTACATTGATCAAAAGCATAAGCTTGAATAGCATACAAAGAATTCGGCATTCGAACAGAGTCTAAACGAATACAATTTTTAAAACACCCTTTACTAATAACACCAATAGAATCAGAGAGTATAACATTTCTCAAATTAATACAATCTCTAAAACATTCTCTTCCTATCCATTTTACCGAATTACCCATTATTACTGTCTTTACATTATGATTACTATCAAATGCATGGCTTTCAATAGACCTAATTTCATCTGGCAAAGAATACAAACTATCATTGTTCAAAAAAGCACGAACTAGTGTTTTTTGTTTTTTGCAAATCAAATAGCAATCATCCACATAATAATTAGGATTCAAAGAATCAATCCGAATATGTTTCAATTCCTTGCAATGAATAAACGCAGAGGCATCTATTGACGTGACAGTAGAAGGAATTGTAAGTCTCGACAATGATTCACAATGACTCAAAGCCCAAAAAGCTATTTCAGAAACCACATGATTTTTCCCATCTACATTAACGATAGAGGGAATCTCTAAACTATCAATAGCTGCAGAATCACAGCAAACGAGGGAGGCTGAGGAGTCTGATTTAATTGCAAATTTCAAACATCCAACCTGAAAAAAAAACATTCCTTCCGCGTCAGTTCCAACCTGACAGTAAGCCACAAAAGCTATATACCACCCCAACAATAATATCATCAATTTTTTCATATAATCATCTTTTTATTAACGAATTAAACTTTTGCTGCAACTCTTTATGTTCAGGAAATTGCAAATCCAGTTTTTTCATAAACGATGAAGCACTATTTTCATTAAACGTGACATTGACAATATCAGTAAGCGTCCAAATTGATAAATTTTATCAGTTTGGACGCTTACTATTTAGTCCGGATTTATTGATGACATCAACAGCAATATGAAAAACACAGATGGTATGGTCAGATAACAGGCGAAACAACCTGTTATGAGCGTGAATTTGAAAACACTTTTCTCTCTAAACAATAAATATGTCATAAGTATTGCAACCCCGATGATTGTGATTCCCATCACAAAAACCGTTAGAATTAGAAATGCGTCTGCTACAACGCAGAAGAAAAGAACACAAATACCGAGAAACTGAAATAATGAATCTGATTTCTCAATATAACAACACAAAGCTACTGTGGGAATCAAGGGCAATAACAGTCCAGCAAACGCAGAACCCACTATCGTCATTCCCGATTGGAACAATAGGACACAACACAGAATGCCAATAAGCAGATGGCACACGACGGGAATTCTGTGCTTTTTTATTATTGATGAGTAACAGCCTAAAGGAAGCATCAAATCTATTGTAAACGTCTAATTTATTAATTATATCTGCAAATATAGCCTAAAAACGCTATAAAACAATAAAATCAGCCCGAAGGCTGATTCTAAACCATTCTAAATCTCATTGATTCTGTCTGGTGTCAGTTTTTCGGAGTCTCCATAGTCATCAGTCAAAGCCTCCAAGACCTTGACAAAATAATTTGGCTCATTTTCTTTTCGCTCGCCATATTTCCTAAATTTTATGTTCGCGACAAAGATAAGGGGCAAGTCGAGTATTGCATTGGATGCTTACATTATATTCTTGTTTCATTTTATTAGTTCCCAATTTTTATTACTTCGTCTATTTCATCTAATACCGAATTTGCGTATGTCCAAGCCTCTTTACATTCTCCTAAGCTACATTTTTTTTCATGTGGCAAGGAAGCCTTTTGAAGAATACTATCAATAAGGAGTTTTGTCTTCTCTCCAGTTTTTAATTTTATATCATGCACGATAAAACTACTCTCCCATTTATTATCCCTTTTTATATCACAAAAAGAGAATCTCAACTCCATTTGTTCTTCTTCGCTTAATATCTTAACAAAAATACCATAATGCCACCCCTTGTATCTTCCTTGTACCTCTTGATATGTTCTGAGTTTCCCATTTATTCTTTTATTAAGTCTTACGAAAAAAGAATTTCGACTGATTTTTAATCTATTACAAAAATCTACCGCATTTGAAAAATAGAAATAAGAATATATCAATGATGATATAATTATAAGGACTGACACAAAATACAATATCAAACATTTATTCATGTAAGAATAATAGTATGGAACTTTTTTAGGTAATGATTCACCTCTATCATTTTGAATTTCAATTAATTCTCGGAAGTGGAATGTTCTGCCCTGCCACTCAATATAAGTGACATTAACAAATTCGCCCTTCAATTCCATAAAGTCAAGAGAATCAATTGGATCCTTTATTAAATAAGAGTTGTAGTTCCCTTCTTGTAGTAATAATTTGATGTCATTATTATCATTTTGTATGCCCATAAACTTTCCTCTATCCACATCCATAAATACGGTATTATGAATAATAAATACGCAAGATGTAGCAAATAGGAGAATACTTAATCCCAAACTGGAAAAAGCCAAAATCTCCCCAAATATAGAAGAATACCAAAGGCTGCCCGTTTCTATTTTTGGCCTTTTACTCATTTTTTCTCAACATCTTATTTTCGGTAAACGTCTAATTTATTAATTATATCTGCAAATATAGCCTGAAAACGCTATAAAACAATTAAATCAGCCCGAAGGCTGATTCTAAACCATTCTAAATCTCATTGATTCTGTCTGGTGTCAGTTTTTCGTAGTCTCCATAGTCATTGGTTAAGGCCTCCAAGACCTTGACGAAATAGTCCCTTGGAGACACGCCGTTTAACTTGCATGTCTCCACCAAAGTGTAAAATCTTGCGGCTATCATCACCCCTTCCTCGCTGGTGAATCCCTTGCAGGCGCTTCTGCCTACCGTAAACGGACGGATTGACCGTTCAGATAACGAGTTGTCAATATCGTAGTTGCCATCCTCTATATATTTCTGAAGGCCGTCCCAGCCATTCAGCATATACTTTAGCGCCTTTTTCATCAACAGGAACCAGTTTGGGTTTCGCCTGCAACGTAAGCCATTCAACATATTCCGCTATCGGCACACCCGATTGTTTGCAGATTTTGGAGATGGTCACTCCTTCCTTGTCCTTGTTCGCCTCGTACGCATCACGTATTTGACACATTTTCTTTTCGCTTGCCATATTTTCTAAATTTTCTTTTCGCGACAAAGATAAGGGGCAAGTCGAGTTTCAAATCGGATGCTTACTTATCAACAACTATTTTAATTTGATTATTTTATATCCATTGCCAACCTTTTGTTTATAAAAACCAGTATCACAACGACTAAAAATAATATTTTCCATTTCAATCAAATTAGCCTTTCTGTCATCCCAAATAAAACTAATATTTTCATCATAAACACTATTAAAAATGTAATGGAATTTAGATTTATTATCAAACAAGCAATAATATAAATGTTCCTTTATACAAACTCCTTCCTTATCAAATATAGAGACAAGTGACTTATTTAAGTCGAAAGTGTCATAAGCAATAATTAAATTGTTTAATATGTCTATGTGACAATATTTACAAGGAATTACTTCTTGGCCTAACTTATTTAGTATGCCATAATTACCATTTGCTTTGTACATTAGTAAATTTTGTGAAATGCAGAAATACTCAACAGTTCTTTCCGTTCCTAATGAAATAATACTTGTCGTATACGGATTCGCTATTACTTTATTTCCTCCAAATATGAAATCATCTACAAATTTATTATTATAAACTATATCACATTCAGAATCTTTCCACCCAAAAAAATAATCCTTATATTCAAAATAGTTGTCATATTCTTTCGAAGACAATGTATCACATTGTAAAGATAAAAGAGTATATACATCTGGTGCAGAACCACATACAACATATTTCCCTACTAAATCAATATCACATTGATCTAGTTTGTAAGGGACAAGGATACTCCCATTTATATCTACAACTCCATACTTTCCTCCTCTTTTAACAATAAAATAATCTTTAGATGAATTAAAACTAAGACTATGCATATAACAAATATCATCATATTTTAAAATTTGCTTGCCACTATAATCATATAGCAAAGAGTATTCTTTTCTCCCATCATCGCATTTTAATAATATGTACGCATCACTCGGTCTAACATCATACCAATTACTATCAAGATATCTAATTTTATCTTTCACAACAATGCCTATTCTATTTTTAAAATAAATTAATCCAGCATTATCAGACGAATGAACTTGGGGGGATTTAATCACTTTACCTTTTTTTGAGAAAAGTGTTATTGTGTCATCTACTAATATTGGACAGAATGTTGAATAATAATTAGTTATATCTCCCATGTCAATATACTCCGCACAAAGAGGAACAACTTCCTTGCCCTTTAAATTTACAAATCCAAATTTCCCATTTTTGTATACTTTTATCATACCATTGACTACACAATCAAAATAATCATATTTTGATAATGATTTATTCAATCTGTCATTATTGCTACCCCAAGCATAGAATAGCGAAAAGACCGAAGTTAACAAAAAGACAAAAAATTTATTTATATCCATAATAACCTGTTCTGAATTGTTTTGGTATTAAATTAATATAATACTGCCGCTTTTTCGAACCAGTTGCTAAGTTAAGAAAATAAAGTTTAATTTAGCAGTCATGAAAAGTAAAAGAAGAAGCTTCACGGCAGAATTTAAAGCCCAAGTTGCCATAGAGGCACTGAAGGGACAAGAGACACTGGCGCAGTTGTCAGAGCGTTTCAATGTATCGAGTGTGATGATTTCCAACTGGAAATCAGAGTTCCTAAACAACGCCTCAGCAGCCTTCTCAGAGAAAAAGAAGGACGACGCGAAAGATAGAGAGTTGGAGCAGTGCTACAATAAGATCGGCAGACTGGAGATGAAGCTGGATTTTGCAAAGCGGGCATCAAAAGCGTTGGGGATACCAATGCCCGCAGACGACTAATATCCCCAGACAGCGAGCTAAGTCTAAACGAGCAACTTGAACTGTTAGGCATAAGCAAGGGCTGCTATTACTACAAACCCGTCAAAATGGACTCCGAGACTCATGAGATAATGAAGTTCATCGACAAGGAGCACATGGAGTTCCTCGGGAAGGGAGTTGTGGGAATGAAGGTAAGCGTCCAATCTGAAAAAATCAATCAAATTGGACGCTTACAAATTGAGCCATTATTATAAAGCTATTTTTTAATGTGCGATTTATATCAAATTTTATTTGTAAGGGCATTCTCATTGAAACTATGATAGTGTCCAGGCCTGGTATCAAATAATTCTTGTCATCAATCTGAAATATTGTTTTATCATCTACCTTACCTTCATAATTGAACTTTTATTTTTCTCATTCCAATTCAAATCGGCATCCCGCTTTTTTATATATCCGTTCAATCTTTCGCCGTCAATTGGTTCATACTCAAACTTATAAAATTCACTTTCCTCTTTTTTCACCTCCACAATATCATTTTTTACAAAAAAAGTTTTTGTAGCATGGAAAGTACTATCATATACAACTGCCTTCATTACCGAAATCTTTGCCATCCTTATTCCAAAGTACTTTTGTAGATAATCAATCCCATCCTTCATTCCTACCTTATGAACTTGAAGTAAATATGGGGTTGGAATAGTCGATTTTTTATAACAAAGAGGATATGATGTACAACGATAATAACTTGTCGCATCTTTAAATCCGTCATCTAAAGCAAACCTATGTATTATGCCCAAAGAATCAATTAAAGATTCAATATATTCAACAAGAACAACACCATCTTTATCTGACAATAAATCAAATGAAACAGAATCAACACCAACTAAATATTTGGAACTAAAACCAATTTTTGATTTATGATAATCTCCCAATGTGTCTGATTCAAAATGCAAATATATATGGTCATTATTTCTATACACTTCATATTCATAAGAATGTTCATTTTCAGGAACTTCCCAATCTTTAACAGAAACTAGTTCCCATATTCCTTGCAACTTATCCCTTGAATTCATCTTCTGCGCAAATAAACATTTCGTAGAAAGAATAAGTAAAATAAAAATAGAATATCTTTTCATTATCAAATTATTTAACTAAAACATTTTTTGCAGCATTTGTATATCTATTTCTTTCTTTTGACTCTACTGGCGGTTTTTGAATGTTTCCTCTATTAACAGCACCACCTACCATATCTATAGTCTTAGATGAAAAATCTATATCTGAATCTACCAAGTCATTCAAAGTGGCATAATCCTTATTATTTGATATTGTGAAATTCTTCCACCATGTCATAGAAGCCTCTACCGCCACATCAATATTTTCATGCAACAAAGACACCATCTCTTCCAGAGTTCTTGTTTCCTCTGGATGTTCATTTTTCCAATGCTTGTAAAAATTTTCATCATAATTAGTCCTGCCTGTTATTTGCAAGAAGCCACCTCCTCTAAAAATCTGTCGTAAGCGTCCAAATTGATAAATTTTATCAGTTTGGACGCTTACTATTTAGTCCGGATTTATTGATGACATCAACAGCAATATGAAAAACACAGATGGTATGGTCAGATAACAGGCGAAACAACCTGTTATGAGCGTGAATTTGAAAACACTTTTCTCTCTAAACAATAAATATGTCATAAGTATTGCAACCCCGATGATTGTGATTCCCATCACAAAAACCGTTAGAATTAGAAATGCGTCTGCTACAACGCAGAAGAAAAGAACACAAATACCGAGAAACTGAAATAATGAATCTGATTTCTCAATATAACAACACAAAGCTACTGTGGGAATCAAGGGCAATAACAGTCCAGCAAACGCAGAACCCACTATCGTCATTCCCGATTGGAACAATAGGACACAACACAGAATGCCAATAAGCAGATGGCACACGACGGGAATTCTGTGCTTTTTTATTATTGATGAGTAACAGCCTAAAGGAAGCATCAAATCTATTGTAAACGTCTAATTTATTAATTATATCTGCAAATATAGCCTAAAAACGCTATAAAACAATTAAATCAGCCCGAAGGCTGATTCTAAACCATTCTAAA
>JAKSKZ010000019.1 GCA_024401475.1 Paludibacteraceae bacterium
AGAACGGAGCAATCGCCGCCAACGTCTCCTCAGGGATGGCGTTCACCTTGATGGTAACACTCTGAGGTTCGCTAACACATCCATTAGCATTGGTCAACGTATAATAATATTCATGTTTCTTTGCCTCCAAAGTAGCAAAAGCACCAATTGTTACACTATTGTCTCCAGCAAGAGCATCCGCCTCTAACTCATAATAGTTATAGGTCTCACCTGCAGAAGCTGTAGGCAATACATCAGTAGCAGTAGGCTTGCCCTCACAGAATTCAAAAGACAAAGGTTCAATCTCTGGATTAGCCAAGAATACCACTGTAATTTCATCTGTTGTTTGGCAATGAGTCAAATCTGGATATTCAGAATCCACTGCCTTTACAGTATAAGTATGCTCTTCATCTGCAGTGACACCTTCGTTGGTAATAGTCAAATCATTTGCCTTACTTGAAACATTTGAACCTACATTTTTATCCAATGATGTAGCACCTTCAGACCAAGTAATCGTATAACCATCGAAATTCTTAGAAGCCCAAGTATCTTCAGCAGGAACGATGTTATTAGTGGACAAAGTAACAGAAGCTCCTTTGCACAAATATACCTTTCCATCGGCCTTTGCTGTAACATCCGAACTAATGGCGATATCCAAAGGAACCGTACAGTTAGGACAATCAATAGTCAACTCAATTGGTTTGGAGATAGACATATTAGAACAAGGATCATCTGGGTTGTAATAGTTTGCACCAGCCATTTCCTTCTCCAACAAGTCCTTCATACTAGCTACGACACGGAACTTAACCGTAGGATACTTAGCTGGGTCAGAAATAAGATTTTTAATCTCCTCAATTACCTCTTCAATCTTTTCATGATTCTTCGTTGCAGTTATAGGGGTTGAATTGAGATTTTTCCAACTCTTTTTGAATTCTGCTGTAGTAGGGTCAGCTTCAGATGTAGTGTATTGATACAAGTAAGCCAAATCTGCACCATAATAATTGGTCAACATAGCTGTCGCGTCAACATATAGATCTACAACATCACCTTGACAAGAGACGGTATCCTTCGCATAATTATCAAGACTGAAATACAAGTCAACACTTGGAGAACTACATGCGAAAACCATAATGTCATCCAAAATCAAGTCGTCTCCCTTACCATCATTATTAGCCGTATAGTTCAAGATTTCGAAAGTCAAATTCTTTGATTCAATACGAGGAATATCTACGAAAACTTCTTTCCATCCAGTTTCATTAGAATAACGTACAATACGATCAGACTCACCTCCATATCTAGGATCACCAATATGCTCTGAATCGTATGCTTTGATTTGAATATCTACAGGGTTCTTACCATCCGAGTAGTTGTTAATATAACATTTTACGGTCAAACGCGTTTGTTCACATATACCTTTGATTTCTTGCTTATAAACACGAATACCTGTAGCGCTATGGTCACCTACAGCGGCATTTACAAACAAAGCGGCACCATATTTACCCTTGCCACCCAAAGTTTTACCTCCTACAGAATACTCAACCATTTGGTCGGTATGGTCAGGGAAGAAAGGTCCATTAGCTCTACCAGGACCCCAATATTCACCTGTTCCTCCTACTTGTGCAGCCCAACCGATTGCTGATCCATCAGCATCACTAATCCAACCTACAACACTGTGGCCATCGTCCTCCATACAAGAACCTTTACCAGCACCCTCCGGAGCATCAATGCCAAGAGATGGCAAATTAGTCACAAACGGACGATCCACCTTAGTAATATCCTTCGTAGAAGGGTTAGACAAATCAGAAAAATCCCAAACGGTAATAGTCTTACCATCTGCTGAGAATGTACCGAAGTCATTCACATAAATCAACTTACGAGAAGCAGGAGAACCATCATCGTTGGTACAACACATGATATCATTAACAATATGGTCTGGTGATTTTCTTTTCACTTTCTTACCAGTACCATCATCAATAGTCATCTCATAATAGTATTTATGAGTGCCTGTCTCCTTCAAATCGGAAGTGTGGGCAATAGTCATACCCGTTTCGCCAGGTACAGCCACACCGTCTTTGAACCATTGATAGGTCGCTCCTATATAAGCCGTTCCCACCGATACTAGACCTTTCTCTCCACCGGCACACACATTCTCTACACCCGAAATCTTAGGAGAGACGTCGGCATAAACACGTATTGCTGTAATGAATATAGCAGCAGTCTGCTGTGTAGTGTTGACATTCAACTGCAGTTCACCTGTAGAAGAGACAACCCCACTGTTACTTGAGGATGGTGTCACTGTGGCAGTTGCACAACCACGGCCAGTCTTTTGTGCTGTAGTGAAACCCACATCCGGACCAGATGTCAGATTATATTTGTCGGGGTTTACAACAAAACGAATTTTAGGGTCAATACCACCAAACTCCACTTGTTGACTTCCTGTGTTATAATTCACACCCGGATAACCACACTTCTGTTTAGTCGAATAATCGGCTACAAAGCAGTAGTCGATTTCCACCCTATAATCAGAGGCACCCTTTAGTCCATTCACCTTTAAAGACATAAAGGTTTCTGCACTTGAACTACCTTTGCAATTAGGCAACAAAATACCCCATGACTCCTCTTTCGTGTCATACAAACGGAAAGAGTCAATCTTACATGGATTATTAGTAATACAATAATAATCCCCATCGACGAACTCACTCTTTTTAGCAGTAAATTCTGTTGATTCTACAATTGGCTTATTAATTGTAATCTGCGGTTTGATAACACCCAAGTAACCAACACCGCCTGCCTCAACGACCTCCCAACTGGTGAATGTCTCCTCATCCATTCCTTTAGGGGTAAAGTCGGTTCCCGACACAAGGATGAGATTTCCCTGCGCAGAAACATTTCCTCCCAGCCCCAATGCGAAGGCCAGAGGAATTAATCGCTTCATTAAGTTTATTTTCATACTATTAGAATTTCCCTATCATATTAAAATTTCATTACTCGTTCTAACTAAACACAAGAAAAACTTCCAACGGATTGGAAGCCTTTCTATAATTTATATTTAGCAAAAACTTAACATTATACTTTATTATCGACAGAAGTGCTTAGTGATACACCAAGAGTAACCAAGCATGATTTCATGTGAACCAGAGTTGTGGTGGTTCAAACCTGTCAAACCAAGTTGGTAAGCATAACCAAGACGGAATCTCTTGTAGCGGATACCACCCATTGGGTAGAAAGCCAATGCTTGAGAGTTGCCTGAATCCAAGCTGTGACGGTAAGAAGCCTGCAACCAATATGAAAGGTCTTCGTTGTCTGGAACTGTCTGCATGAACTTCAAGTTCACGTCCAATTGGCTCTGCTCGTCAACGTTACCCTTGTACATCAAGCCTGGCTCGATGGTCATATTGTTGTCCAAATCGATGTCATAACCCAAGAATGCGAAATAAGTCAAAGGGCGAACTGGCTCGTCGACACCCATCTCAGTCAACTCCGTAGGAAGCAGGTTCATCGCTGACGCTCCCAAGAAGAAATTGTCCCACAAGAAATAGAGTCCGACATTCGCATTGAAATAGATACCCTTGTCTTGATCGCCGTTGCCTAGCGACGGGTCAGACGAATTCTCATCGGTGAACAACTGACTAGAGAATGCGTAACGGTTAGCCACTGCAGACACGCCAAAAGACAATTGTCTGTCAATCGACCTCTCCTTCATGAAGTAGCCGTTGTTCTCCGACAATGGAATATGGTAGGCGAAAGTTGCCTGACCTCCTTGGCGGTAAGAGCTACCATTTTTATCGTTATAGACGTACGCACCCAAACCGACGTTCTTCAAAACTCTCGTCCTGAAGCTCAACGTCTGAGTCATCGGAGCATCTTCCATTCCAATCCATTGGAATTTGCCCGTCAACATTAAGTGAGAACATCTCTCCGCTCCTGCCACCGCAGGGTTAACCAAATAATAATTGAAATGATACTGATCGTAAACGATCTCGTCCTGAGCTTTTGCCTTCATGGTTATCAAGACCAAAGCAAATAAAGCTAAAATATATTTTATCTTCATCTTACTAATGTTTTTCATCTATTAGTATAAAAAAAATGCAACCTCAGAAAAAGAAGTCACAACATAGCACTCCTTTTTCGCTGACAAATATATGTATATATTATTAAAAAAACAAAAAAGGATGAAGAGTTATTAATACTCACAAAATAAGATTTTATAATACAAGAAGGCAACAAAGACATCTATCCTCCTATAAACCAACTAAAAAGGATTCAATATCGACATAAGGAGTATAAAATTTCAATATGTTAAAAAACAAAACCTCGTTTTTTTTAAGATTCTCTCCTCTTTTTCCGACCTCTAAAAAAAAGAAATCTACCAAACCATTCGTTGCATACGATATCAACAGATCACAAATTCAAAATCTCCATATATATAAAGAAAGAGACAAGCCTCACCGACTTGCCTCTTTCTATGCCTACAAGGCTTATCCTAAAATCAGGGCGAAATAAAATCACCAACCTCCGAAACCGCCACCGCCCATTGGTTCTGCGCTATAGGAATTCATATTCGCCGATTTGGAGGCATTCTCCACACTTCCCCCAATTGTCAAAACCATCTTGTTGCCGTCATTTCCTCTAAACTCCACCTCTTCAGTTGGATTTGACACAAGCCCCCCAACATAGGCCATTGGTATAACATCGCCGACATATATTAATTTCGAAGCAGTTTGCGTTGTCGTAAACGACGCCAGTACAGATCCATTGGCAACGGTGGTATATCGAGTCGATGCTGCGATAGACGAATAAGAACTTGCGGTAGAACCCGTAGGGAGTGTTTCCGCCTTGGTGCCAAACAACATCAACTTTGCTTTCGCATTCCACGAAGGAGACGCATCACAATCGAGTGTGACACCATTCGATTCACACACAACAACGCCACCTTGGAAAGACATGGAACCATTAGAATCTATCACGTCTGTATCGTTTCCATTAACGTTCAAATAGTGATAGCCCCCATTGACCGTTACGACAGGGGTCCCCTTCCCCTTTGAAGATGTAGAAGCATTCCAACCATCATTAGAAGAATAGACCGAGGTGATTCCTCCGTTAAATGTCATATTTACGCCTTCAAATGCCTCATAAGATTTAGAGACTAAAATATCTCCGCCGTTCACTGTGAAATTCTGTACGCCATGCATGCCTTGATCATAAGATGCCGAGATGGTGACCTTGCCTCCATTGACCGTCACATTCTGGCCTTTGATTCCCGAATCATACGCAACAATATCTACCGTTCCGCTATTGATAATCACTTCATTGTCACAATTGATGCCCTTAGGTGAGCAACAAAATTTTTGCCTTGCATTTTCTCCACCTTTATTATATGTCTCATCATTTGCAGAACCTGCATTAATCGTCAAAATTAAATCGCCGAAATTTCCGCCTTCATTACCAATAGTCACCTTGTCGTCACAAGAGATACCCTTACCATGAGCGACAAATAGCACTGTCGTTCCTCCAAGTATGTTTACTTGAACATCACCCTTTATACCTTTGGGCTCAATTCCGTCAACTGTGGTTGTAGAAGACATTCCGCCAAAACCGCCGCCTCCGGGACGACCTCCAAATCCACCGCCTCCCCAAGGGTTTGTAGAGTTGTTTGACGAACTAGAATTTTTGGTATAATAATAACCGCCATTATCGGTTACTCTCACGCTTCCGCCTGAAATTGTCACATAATCTGCTTTCAAGCCTTTTGAAGCATTACTATTTTCTCCCAATGTTACATTAACGTATCCATTTGCTATATTCAGTTCCTTTTTCGCCTTGATGGCACATGCTGTAAATGTATCTGCCACCCCATTTACTGTAGCCTTAAAATCAGAAGAATTCATATCTATCTCCACCTTACCGCCCAAAATATTGATGATGGAATCGCAATTCAAGGCCTTGGCCGCAATACCATTGCCCGTAACAGACACCTCCGCCTGATCGGAAATCTCGATTAAGCCATCGGATGTCAAGGCTGCATTGAAACTATAATCGGCCTCCGTGTCTTTATAAACCGCTTCTGTTGCAGCCAAATCAACAGAGACAAGTCCGCCGCTTATGAAAGATGCCACACCGCTCTTGATCGCCTTAGAACCAGCCCCCGTCACTTTTGCCTCTATCGTTCCTCCGACAATCTCAACTATGCTGTCGCATTTCAAGGCCTTCGCATCATCGCTTGCCAAATCAACATTGATAGTTCCTGCTGCAACGTGAATCACCTCGCTACAATCCACTCCATCTCCTTGCGTAGATGAGATAGACAATTCTCCGCCATAAACTTCCAAGCCGTCTGCATTAATTCCATCTGAAACAGCACCCTCTATAATGAATTTTCCTTCATAAAGTTCCACCCTCTTCGAAGAGTTCAGAGCATGTTTCTTATTACCCTTCAAAAGCATAGAGCCCGTCGACCCATCTTCATTCACCTTAAGTTTCGATTTAGAACAAAAAGCAGCTTTCATGCTATTTTGATCACTATCAGAAATCACCGATTCTCCAATAAGATGGAGGGATGCAGAGTATGATTCCCCCGCCTCCGATTCGCCCAAGGAGATAGCAGCCGAGCTGGCCGAAGCCAAAGAGAGATTATCCAAAACCAACGTGTATCCTCTATCGGGCACAAGATTAAACGACCCATCCGTCGATGCTCCTGAAAGATAATAAACAACACCTTTCACATTCGCAGAAGAACGAAGTGTCACATTCGCGCCCTCCTTCTCTACCAATATATTTGGATAGGGATTGTCCACCACAACATTGCTACCGTCAAATGTCACGAAAACAGTATCGCTAGGGTTTGAAACAGAGAAAGTTGCACTATCAATCTGCGAGATATTATAAGAACAATCAGCACCTTCAACAGAAATCACACCATTATTAAAACGAATCGTGTCTATATCCGTTACCGAGATGGTTTCAGAATCTCCCGTAGAAAAATGGAACACCATTTTGGTTTGTGCAAGCATGACAAGGCTTACTAAAACCGATAGGAATAAAGTCAAATATCTTTTCATCACTTACTGAATTTTATATAGGTGTTTTCAACTTTCAAAAAATAAACTCCATTGGGATATTTACTTATATCTAAAGAAGAACCATTCGAAGCATCTCCTGTGGCAAGCAATCTTCCATTTGCAGAAAAGATAGAATAAACAAAAGTTCCTTCGCTTTGGGTATGAAGAATGAGATTATCCCGAGAAGAAGAGACATCTACCGTTTGAGCATAAGGAGAGACTAAACACTCCTCCCCTGTTGAAGAAACTTCTACAAGAGAGAATGTCAATTTATCAATCCCTGAAATTGGCACCTTTTGTACATTTCCATCACCCAGGGCATCCAAAACCAAACAATCATCAGAGAAATACATTTTTCCCGAATCATGCATAACATATTCATCAGAGGTATGGGGCTGTACGACGCTCACCTTTGTCATAGCATTTGCAGTAGCAACATTCATAGAAGTTGCAACCAAAGCCCCGATTAGAAACACATTAAATTTCATAATTTTATAGTTAGTTCTATGGTTATTTAAAATTCACTATCTTCATTATTCATTTACGCAACAAAAATAAACGAACACAATAGAAGTATAAATAATATTCAACAACCAACCATAATATTCAGCGAAACGCTGTTTTGACAGGCCTTCCGACTTTTAAATCAGCTAACAGTTCAAACGAGCAACCCAATTGCTATCATCGACCTCCAGAAGGTCCATATAGTTCAAACATAGCTTTTTCTTCATAACGGTCTCCTTCATAAATTAGATACTCGACAAATGTAGTTGACATTTCCAAGTATTCAGAATAAGTCGATGCGATAAGAAACTTGCTATGGGGAGTCTCACAATAAACCGCCCCACCTACTTTATAGATGGAGTAAGGTGTTTCTACAATTTTCAGTTTGCCTTGCTTTATCAATTTTGAATCAACATGATTCTTGCTTGGAATTTCAGTCATATTTTTCAAATTACAAATTCTAATACACTTCATTAAAATTCTCTATGTCATCAAAAGCCACGATTTTTTTGTCCTTTCCTACCATTTACCTTAACAAATATATTCTTTTTTTAGAAATATACAATCGGCATCATTGATTTAGGTTAGAATGGACTATTTTTGTAAAAATTAATGTCAATTTAAAACAGATACTATCTTACACCCGATTATCATGGACAATCAATCAAACCAAGAGACGGAAAATTACATTTCTCAGTTTCCCAAATCATTCATATTCATCTATTTGGCAGTAAAGATTCCTTCTTCGTTGTTAATTGGCAAGACATTTCTTCCGATTGCTTTGTTTGCCATCCTTCAGTCTGCCCCCGAAATAATGGCGCTCATACTATTCTTTTTAGGAAAGAAGAAAGAAGCCTTAGTGACTTTGGCATTGGGCAGTTTTTTTGGGTTGCTTTTCTTGGCCAGCAATTTTTTCTTAGCCGACCCAACGACTGAAGATCATATTTGCAACGTGGAACGTTATAATAAGAACACCCCCGTCTGTAATTATAATGGCATTTCAAAAAACATTCCACTAGATTCAACAGTGACAAATGCGAAATCATTGAAAATAACGGTGAGCAAAGGTTTTTGGGGGTATGACATTCTGAAGTCGGCCACTGTGGATGAAACTGAATAGACTATCACCAGCGTACCCATTGCCAACTTTCAATTCGTAAGTATCACCGAATAAATAAAAAAATTTCCTGCTTTTCTTTGGTAAACGTATAATGAAAAAAACTAAATTTGTGGAAAATAGAAAATTAAAAATGATTGACCTATGGACATGAATTTTACGATAAAAACGCTTGGAACGTGCAAGATTAAAACTCCCCTTCAACTGTCAAAGGTAAAAGGCGACGGAATCTACGATTTCGTAGAGGATGGTGAGCGTGTACTTTACTCGTCTTCGCTTCACGAAGTGATGACTGCCATAAAAAATGGCGAGGATTTGGTCTCTTTTGAAAAACCAGGTCCTAAGGAATTTTTGTATTTTGAGCCTGCAAAAACTAAGGTTGCTATCGTCACTTGCGGTGGTTTGTGTCCTGGTTTGAACAACGTGATCCGTGGTTTGGTTACCCACCTATGGAATCGCTACGGCGTGACCAACATCGTCGGTATTCAGTATGGATACGCAGGTTTGAATCCTGATCTACAAATTCCTTTCATCAACTTGGATCCAGACTTGGTTGACGACATCCACAAAGATGGTGGTAGTATGTTGGCTTCGTCGCGTGGAGAACAACCTAGCGAAATCATTGTAGATACTTTGGAGAGAAACAATATCAACATCTTATTCTGCGTAGGAGGTGACGGTACGCTAAGGGGTGCTCACGCCATCCATCAAGAAATCGAAAAACGAGGCTTGAAAATCGCGGTGGCTGGTGTTCCTAAGACAATCGACAACGACATCAACTTGATAGAGAAGTCATTCGGATTCGAGTCTGCCTTCACAGCCGCTCAATCAATCATCTTGAACGCCCACTACGAGGCTAAAGGTGCCATCAATGGTGTTGCTTTGATTAAGTTGATGGGTCGCGACTCTGGTTTCATTGCTGCCAACGTAGCCTTGGCCGTTCCTGACGTAAACTTCTGTTTGATTCCAGAAATGGATTTCGACTTGGACAATCCTGAAACACAGAACGGCTTCTTGAATATTTTGGAGAAACGTTTGGAACGCAAGAAACATGCAGTTATTGTTGTTGCCGAAGGTGCCGGACAACAATTCTTCCAAGGCGAACGCAAGAAGGACGCTTCGGGCAACGTGCTCCACGAAGATATCGGTATCTTTATGAAGAACCAAATCACAGATTATTTCAAGAAGAAAAACATTCCGATCTGTGTTAAGTATATCGACCCTAGTTACATCATCCGCAGTATTCCTGCCAACGCCAACGACAGCAAGTTCTGCGAGCAGTTGACTCACAACGCAGTCCACGCCGCAATGGCAGGACGCACCGACTTCGTGGTTGGTTACTGGAATGGTTCATTCACATTGTTGCCAATCGATATTGCCACTGCGCAACGTAAGAAGGTAAATGTAGAGAGCGAGTTCTGGTGGAGCGTAGTCGAGGCTACAGGTCAGCCATTGGAGATGAAATAAAATGAATGTTACATTATAGCAAGAGGGCGTACCATTTCGGTATGCCCTCTTTTATCTTATTGTATAGTGAGGATTAATCCAACATTCTATCCGTATTTTTAACGAATTGGAAAGTGCAAATTTTTTCTCCTTCTGTTTCCATAAAGCTAATGGTTACAGAAAGATTGCCTTTTTTGTACCAATCGCCTATCACTTTTTTGAATCCAGCAGTGCTTGCCACTTTTGAAGCATATTCCTCAGAAAAAGCACGGTCTTGATCCGGAGCTATGAGTGCAATTTTAGTCGTACCATCTCCAGTGATTGTGCCCACAACAAATTTCCCAGGAACTTCAGGAAATTCCTTCAACCAGCCATTCCCTCCTTCAGAAACTAGTTCAGACCAAATGACAAGAGGTCGTCCATTGTATAAATCGTTGTTGACATCATCGTCAACGCTACAAGATGGAAATGAAAGAGTTGCACCAATCACCATCATGGCGATAATAAATCTTTGAATCATAATGTCAAGAATAATGTCAAGAGATTTCCTCATTTTTCTATCAACATAGAATTCCTATGGTATAGAATTCCCCAAATCCCTCGAAATCAATTTATATAAGGTCATTTGAAAGTAAATGTTTAAAAACAAATCTGTATTAATTCTATACATTCTTCCCTTTCTCATCGTATTTGTTAGTAGATTTATAATTTATTATTCCATCGCCCGTAAACCCGCAATTCTCGACTATATTTCCTCTCTCATCGTATTTATTAGTTTCTTTATAATCTAAAGAACCATCGCCGTTATACTTGCAATAGTCGATACGTTCTCCTTTTTCATTGTATTTAATGATAAATTTACGGGTCAACGAGCCGCCTATATACACATATTTCTCGATAAGATTTCCTTTCTCGTCGTATTTGCTGATGGTCGAATCTTCTAGTGTCACCTTTGTATCTATTCTTCCTTTGAATGTATCCGCCATCACTTCTGCCTTTGTGCTTGAGTCTCCATCCTCCTTTCTTGACTTAGCGTTAGACGAAAAGAATATGGCCATTAGCAATGCCACAAATAAAGTAATCTTGTTTTTCTTATACATTCAATTTCTATAATATCCTTAATCTTTCTAACACTCGGTTTCTAAGACTGTCTCAGTTGTTCCTCCGAATCTTCTGATTTAAAAACCTCATCAGCAAAATCATCCAATCGTTGCCTTTATTAAACAAAATGGCATAAAATTCGGAAACAGAACACGCAAGCAAATATAAACAAAAAAAGAAAAAGGCCATGAGATTCTTTTGCTATAAATAAAAGGAGACCTCTATAAATTCACCGTTTTAAAATTCTTAGTATCAAATGACATGTCATAACCCTTTCGGTGCTTTTTTGATTGTACAATAGGGAGCATTTATTGATTTTGATGTTCAGTCCCAATGGGCCGGCTTTTTTTGTATATGATTATTTGCTATATTTGAAGTTGTAAATAGCAAGATAGATATTTACGCAGTAGTGATAAATGGTTATTGCAAAGATGGGAATCCATTGTCAACCCATCTCAACCCTAACAAATCACTTTAATGACGTGTTGGTTCATCGAAGCGTAAATATCCAATAGTAAACGTCCAACCTTGGGGGTTCAAAACACATTGGACGCATACAGAACATTCAAAGAGAATAAAATGAAAGAGCAGTCTTCACAACGTGAGTTACTTTCGTCACGTCTGGGGTTTATTTTAGTTGCAGCAGGGTGCGCGATTGGCATAGGGAACGTATGGAAGTTCCCTTACATTACAGGAATGAGCGGAGGTGGCATCTTCGTGCTTATATATTTTGCGTTCCTATTGTTGCTTGGCATTCCTGTGCTATGTATGGAATTGAGTGTGGGCCGTGCTGCCCGCTTGTCGCCCATTAAAGCGTTTAGGGCGTTGGAACCACAAGGCACGAAATGGCACTTGCAGGGTTGGGCCTCGCTGGTGGGCTGTTGCCTGCTCATGATGTTCTACACTACTGTTGCAGGCTGGATGCTGCACTACATTTTCTCTACAGCCCGAGGCACGTTTACGGGCGATATGCCGCAGGGGTTTGTGGTAGGTGAATTCAACGGCTTGCTAAACGACCCGGCAACTATGATCATGTGGATGGTGATTGTGGTTTTGATTGGCAGTCTTACGGTTGGCTGCGGACTGATAAAAGGGGTTGAACGAGTCTCTAAAGTACTGATGCTTATCTTGTTGGGCATTATGGTCGTTTTGGCCATTAACAGTGTCATGCTGGATGGCGGCAAGGCAGGACTGGAGTTCTACCTTGTTCCGAATTTAGACCGGATGAGAGAGGTGGGCATTGCCAAAGTCATATACAACGCCATGTCTCATGCATTCTTCACCTTGAGCATCGGCATCGGTTCCATGGCAATTTTTGGTAGTTATATGTCTAAAAAGAACTCCATTATGCGTGAGGGTATGATGATTGCCGTGCTCGACACAGCCGTGGCTTTGGTTGCAGGTCTTATCATTTTTCCAGCTTGCTTTGCCTATGATGTAGAGCCAAGTGCTGGTCCAGGATTGTTGTTTGTGACTTTGCCAGAGGTGTTTAACCGTATGCCTTGGGGACAGTACTGGGGTGCCATGTTCTTCATCTTTATGTCGTTTGCTTCATTGTCGACGGTGTTCGCCGTTTTCGAGAATATCATAACCTGCTGTTCTGAACAGTTCGGGTGGACACGTAAACAATCTTCGTTCTACAATTTCTTTATCATCTCGTTATTGTCTGTACCTTGCGTGCTTGGTTTTAGCAGTTGGTCGTGGGATTGGTTGGGCGTCTTTGGTGGCACCATTCTCGACCTTGAAGACTTCATTGTCTCCTACTGCCTTTTGCCTTTGGGCGGTATGGTGTTCTGTTTGTTCTGTACAAGCAGGTATGGTTGGGGCTTAAAGGGGTTCTACGAGGAGGCCAATACGGGCGAAGGTGCGCGTTTCAAGCATTGGATGGGTGGCTACCTCACTTACGTTTTGCCTCTAATTGTGTTGGCCGTGTTTGTTCTTGGAATCTGCGACAAGTTCGGATTGTTCTAACTCTCTTAGAATTATTAGCCCTCCCCAACGGCCCATATTTCGCACCCAGATAACACGGCTGCAGGTCCAGCTTCATACGGGAGGTCCGACGAGAGACGGGCACAAAAAAACTCCCTGTAATCAAATAGACCACAGGGAGTTGGATATAATCGTTATGGATTATTTCTTGTTCAAGAACAAGTCAACCTCAACGGCGCAAGCAACAGTACAACCTACCATAGGGTTGTTACCGATTCCGAGGAATCCCATCATCTCAACGTGAGCAGGAACTGAAGAAGAACCAGCGAATTGAGCGTCTGAGTGCATACGACCCAAAGTATCGGTCATACCGTAAGATGCAGGACCTGCAGCCATGTTATCTGGGTGCAAAGTACGACCTGTACCACCACCTGATGCAACTGAGAAATACTCACGGCCAGCCAAGATTCTCTCCTTCTTGTAAGTACCAGCTACTGGGTGTTGGAAACGAGTTGGGTTAGTAGAGTTACCTGTGATAGAAACGTCAACATCCTCCTTCCACATGATAGCTACACCCTCACGAACATCGTCAGCACCGTAGCAGTTTACAGTTGCACGCTCACCGTTTGAATAAGCGATTCTCTTAACCTCCTTCAACTCACCAGTATAGTAGTCGAATTGAGTTTGAACGTATGTGAAACCATTGATACGAGAGATGATTTGTGCAGCATCCTTACCCAAACCGTTCAAGATACAACGCAAAGGCTTGTCTGCTGGTCTTGACTTGTTAGCCATCTTTGCAATCTTGATTGCACCCTCAGCAGCAGCGAATGACTCGTGACCTGCCAAGAAAGCAAAACACTTAGACTCTGGAGAAAGCAAACGAGCAGCCAAGTTACCGTGACCGATACCTACCTTACGATCGTCAGCTACTGAACCAGGAATACAGAATGCTTGAAGACCCTCACCAATATACTTAGCAGCCTCTACAGCGTCCTTTGCCTTTTCCTTCAATGCGATAGCTGTACCTACTACGTAAGCCCACTTTGCATTCTCGAAACAGATCATTTGAGTTTCCTCACATGTCTTGTATGGATCCAAACCTGCAGCGTCGCAAATTTGGTTAGCCTCTTCTATTGACTTGATACCGTGCTTTGCAAGCGCAGCGTTGATTTGCGCAATACGACGGTCTTGAGATTCAAATTTAACTTCTCTAATCATAACCTTATTTACTATTTAGTTATTTACTATTTACTATTTTTACTAATAGAATCTTTACCAATACAATTTAGTTTATTCCTACAAGTGACAATCGAAGCAGTAATTATCTTCAACAACTCATTGCATTCATTTTGAATCAAAACCAACCGATCTTTAGATATAATTTCAGATTCTGAAATCAACTCCAACCATCCTGCAGTTTCGTCCAATTCCTCTTCCACCATTTTCAACTTATTTAAAAAATCTTTATCCGACTTCGCTATACAAGCTGAACGATAATTAGAAAAAGGAGAAGTACCTGAGCGAATGATTTGTTTAGCAAGAGCTTGTGAAGAAATCGTATTAGGCATTGAATCAACCAATCTGATAATTCTCAATGCAAAATCCTTGAACCGCTTCTTCAAGTCATCTTTCGTCATTCACAAAATTGTAAATCGTAAATTGTCCAATAGTAAATACAATTATTCTTTACGTGGGTCAATTGACTTAACGGCACCATCCTCAGCCTTTGTACGGCCATAAGTACCAGTAACACTCTTAAGTGCCTCGTCAGCAGGAACACCCTTCTTAACTGCATCCATGAACTTGCCCATGTGAACAAACTCATAACCACATACTTGGTCGTCCTTATCCAAGAACATCTTAGTAATGTAACCCTCTGTCAATTGCAAGTAACGAGTACCCTTTGCCTTTGTTCCGTACAAAGTACCCATTTGGCCAATCAAGCCCTTACCAAGGTCTTCCAAACCAGCACCTACTGCCAAACCACCTTCAGAGAAAGCAGATTGTGTACGTCCGTAAACGATTTGAAGGAACAACTCGCGCATTGCAGTGTTGATAGCGTCACAAACCAAGTCTGTGTTCAAAGCCTCCAACAAAGTCTTACCAGGAAGAATCTCTGATGCCATTGCAGCTGAGTGAGTCATACCTGAACATCCGATAGTCTCAACCAAGCACTCTTCGATGACACCGTCCTTAACGTTCAATGTCAACTTACATGCACCTTGTTGAGGAGCACACCAACCAATACCGTGAGTCAAACCAGAAATATCCTTGATCTCCTTTGCTTGAATCCACTTTCCTTCCTCAGGAATTGGAGCTGGTCCATGATTAGGACCCTTAGCAACAGAACACATCTGTTGCACTTCGTGAGTGTAAACCATAATTAATTACTTAATATTGATATATAAAAATACAAGTTTTTCCTTTACTTTTATGCAGACAAGAGCCTACATTTTAGCATCTACAAAAAAAATGAAAATTTATCACATTTCATAAGAGGCCAATCAAAAATTATCAACAAACTAAGGTCTTTTTTTATAAAACCCTTCGATAAGAGCCATCGACTTGTTATATGTCAACGTGTCGAGCACCGCATCGCCTCTCACGTTCAAATCCCCGTCAAGCAATTCGCATGTACGATCGTAATAAAGATTGGTTATATCTTCATTTTTATCAACAAAACCGAAGCCTGTATAACTGTCAACCAATACAAATTCTCTTTCAGTCGTATCCATCAACGATTTTCCTATGGAATAATCCGAAGATGGATTTGAAACGCCAAAAACATCGGACATCAACGTAGGCACCACATCGTAATGCATAGACCAATGACTAAACTCGGCTGGAGCAAGGCGGCTATCAAAGTATATCATTGGCACACACATCTGTGCTTTCGAGAAATTACCGCTATGTCCCCAAAATCCCTTGCCATTATCATTGAACTCTTGTGAATGATCGCCCGTAATTACAATAGTCGTGCTATCCAACAAACCAATTCGCTCCATATCGTCCAAGACACCGCCAACAATACCGTCCAAATAGTTCGCCATATTTTTGTACAAATTCACGAACTCACGGGGATCAGTATTTTTGTCCAACAACTCATACCTGGGATAAGCCCAAGCCGGATCATACATGCGTTTATACGAACTATCCGTCGGTTCGATCATGCTATGCAACGAATCGAAAAAGAGCAAGGAGAAAAACGGACGGGCATCGGAAGGACGAGCCTTCACAAAACTCAAAAAATTCTGCGACAAGTTATAATCACGCTCCCACGCATTTCCGCCTTTGGTAGCCAAACATTGGTCTGCATACTTAAAAAACACATTTTTATCCAACGGTGGGTTACGCATCGAAGCGCTCGGGAACAAACGGACGTCGTAATTTTGCTTTCCAAGTTCATCCACTAAGACTGGCGAAACATTCATCCTTTCAAAATCAGGCCAATAGACGCCTGGCAATCCGAAAAAAAGAGTGAACATTCCCGCCCTAGTGCCATTACCTCCACTATAATGATGATTAAAGCATTGCGAGCGTTTAGAGAATTCATAAACGCGAGGCATCGTTATGCTATCGAACACTATCGGATTCCAAGAATCCAAGACAATCATCAAGACATTACGATTGGCTGGTTTCGTTTCAATAGGTTTCAATGGATATTGATACTCTTTCTCTTCAAATGAATAATGGAATGTTTGCTTGGGCTCAATTATGCCAACAGAAGACAAAAATCGGTTTGCATTCAAAGGAGAACAAAATGGAAAGCAGCGAACTATGCCAACCATATACTGATTATTGCGAGCAACGCCCCAAGCATGCGACAATTGGGCAAAAGCATATACCACGCATAAAAACCCGCATACCCCATAAAGCACTTTGAGATCCAGCCTTTCCGCCCACTTGTACGACAAACGGAATGCCTGATATTCCAAGAAAAAGATAACGGCCAATAGTACAACCGCAAGTATATATATAGCAAAAGAAATCTCGAAGACTTGCCCTGCATCCGGACCTAACAGCTGATCCATGACAGACTTGTTAAAATGGAACCGATACAAGGAAAAAATATACGAATCTATCAAAAAGATTATCAAAGACAAGGCCGATGTGACGACTGCCACTATGGTGCTCGTACGCTTGTTTTTCGTCAAAATAGTCAAAGGAACATACGCAAAAAAGAAAGGAAGGAATGCAAGGAATACAAAGTGAGAAAGTTGAAGCGAATATAAGAAAAAAGGAGAATCAGCCCTTGCCTCGTCCGACACAAAAGACAAATATCTAAATGACAACAGCAAGAAAAGCAGGGAATTCAACAAGAAGAAATAGACGCCCGCCTTTAACAAAGTTCTTCTACTTACTATATTTCCACCCGTATTCATATTAACATCTTTATAGGAATTATGGTTTTTACAAACCACACCACAAAAATAGGCAAAAAAAAGGAATAGAGGCAACGATTCCGTAAGAAAGGAAAGGAAAATGGGCGTGCCGATCCTACATCAACACGCCCACCCTATTTCTCAAACGCTCGTCAAAAACTATAATTATAGAAAAGACCTAACTGACAATTCCTTTCAGGCTTTTTCACATAAATATCCTGATTACACCTTACGGAGAAATCAATCGAATGATGTTTATTAAACTCGTACGCAACGCCAGCCTGCCCACGAAGCCTGTCTATAACATTCCCCTTGTAATTATTATGCTGGTAAAAACACTCAAACGAAAGGTATGGTTCGAAATGAGAATGTCTGATATTATAAGAAACATTCAACTTATTTCTCCAATAGTTCTTTGGATTCCACTTCACTGGGCCAGTCGACTCATCTTTATAAGTGACCTGATAACGGCTCTTCCACGAAATATTAAAACGTGAAATATCATGTTTAAGGACAAAATACCCGTTGAAACGATGTTTGAATTCGAAACACTCGACATATTCATCCCAATCACCAATCAAGTCATAACCTAAGCCAATCTTAAAGATGCGTTTTGCCACAGTATATGAAACATCAGTTTCTGTCACCCACTTGTCAACGTCCTGGCAATTGTTCTTCATGCGAAACTCCTCGCCTAACCCGACACTAAACCTTTTCCACAGGCGCTTCTCAGCACTAATTCCCATACGAGCTCCAAAATCTTCGCGCTCCTGAGAAAAAGAGAATGCTGATGCCAGCAAAAAAGCCAACAGCAACGACAGAGCCCTATGTCCCAAAGAATTAACCATTAAACTGACTTCTTTTTGTAATTTGGTCAACCGTATTGATCTCTTTTGTATTTGTCTTGTAATAGACCTTCAAGAATGCAATGTCTTTCAAGAAGTTGATGTGACCCACATCCACCTTTGTCACTTCCAAACCTGTACGTTGCTTCAAATCTGCAATCAACTCTTCGTGTTTCTCTGGCGTAATCAAAGCAATCTTCTCATAAACGATCAACTTGCATCCTTCGGAAGAGATGAAAGAAGAACCTTCCATCGCCCAAGCCATGAATATGAACAAAACATTCGTCAACAAAACCTCAACGATACTAACGCTCTCTGCGAGTCCATTGATAACAGAGACACCAATCACCAAGAACAAATAGGTCATCTCGCGAATAGGAATTGTCTCCGTTCTATATCTCACGATACCAAAGATGGCAAACAAGCCCAACGCCATACCAACTTGAAGCTTCTCATTACCCAAAAGGAAGATCAACAAGAAGATTGTAGTACTAATCAATGTAAATGTGAACACATAATCACGTCTCTTTGATTTGCTGTAATACAACCAACCAATGATACAAGCTGTCACCACGAGATTTATGGCGAATCTCAAAAAGAGTTCTACAACACCTGCCACATTTATGAGCTGAATGCCGAACAACTCGATTTCACTTAAACTGTCTAAAAGTGTCATGCTAATTTATTTTTAATGTTTATAATCTATTTATGTAGAAGACCTTATCCTTGAAACGATTGCTCTTCAACGACTGATCGGTGAGGACCATTCCCAAGCAATACTTACTGATACGCTTCTGTTTTATCCTTAATTGCGAAAAATAATCACGGAAAGGCGAATACTGATTACCATCTTGCTTCAACTCTATGATGCACAACTTAGAAATACCGCCATCCTCATCAGTTATGAAATTGTGAAAACGAATATTCATATCTATCGTCAGACGCTCCGTCTTCGCTTTATTCACCAACGTGATACGCTTGAACTGGTTTTGCAAACGAGGACTTATCCTATCCATCGTATACAACGACTTTTCCGCTATAAAATCAACCGCTTCTTGATGGGACTTCACAACATCATCCGCAATCTTTATACGAACTTTTTTCGTCCTTCCCTTATTGTTTTTATTCTTAATTTCAAGGAAAAATTGTCCCGAACCGACATACTCCCTCATACGGATTTTCTGTCTGTTCAATTTTCTATTGTGATGAACAACATACATCTCCGCATCTGGAGTGTCATAATAAACCGTACGATATGAAGCAATACGCGAACCGTCAATCTCCTGAGCGTAATAGTCATTCTGTGCCATACGCAACAAGACTGGCAACTGGTTCACATTGACAAGATATTTCGTGTCGATTCTGTTCATCAACTTGATGCCACTCATTTGTTCCAATGAGATTGGTGCAAATTGGTCCAAAATCGACGAAACTTCATTAAATATAGCTTCCATGTAACGAGTTATTTCAAGACATATTCAAATTCCTTCGTGCTTTTCAACTTACCATTAGGCAAAAAGGTACTTTGTGACTTTTTCTTTCCATTTTCATGGAATTCAAAAGTGACAGTCTTCTTTAATTTATTGGTCTCATCATAATGGGTTTCTTTCGTGCATTTACCTTTCGCATTATATTCATAGGTAACGCGACTACGCATATCGCCATTGGACGAATACTCAATCTCTTCTGTCTTATTGCCTTTATCATCGTATTTAGTCACTTGATCCAAAAACTTCTTTTTTCCTTCGATTTTCCACTCTTTGATTTCTGTAACTATCTTTCCGTCAAAACTTTTCTGACCCAAAGCCGAGAAAGAAAAAAGAAGAGAAATAGCAACTAAACTTAAAAATTTCACTTTCATAACATAGTATTTATTCTTTGTCAAAAACAGAATTCAACCTCGGGAAGCCATCAATAGATTCCCACTGTCAAATCTTTAGCTTGCATTATAGAAGAAGGAGACTCCAAATAGAGCGTGTCCGAAACTGCAGTAGAAACTCCGTTCTTCTTAGAAAGAGATTCCGCCCAGACTCTATAACTCTTTCCTGGCGCAAGTTTTGTAAAAAGATATCTACCTTCGCTGTCCGTACGGGCATCGCTAATAGGGCCCACAACGCCCAACTCACATAGTGAGACTCTTACATCAATGGCCGGACCCGTATAATTTCCCGTAGCGTTAATCACGCCAACAATTGCCGACTGACCAACGTTTTTGCCATCCATGATATAGATGTCTTCCATCTGAGTTGTTTTAGAATATCCGACAAATTCCATCCTGAATTCAGGTTTCTTCGCCCCGTTAGGATAGGAACTATACGCATATACAGAATATGTTCCAGAGACGAGATAATCAAAACGATAGCGACCTTTGTAATCCGTCTTCACTTTGTCTCCGTAAAAATCATCCATATTGGATCCATAAATGATGTACACATCCTCATCAACTGCAGGAATGGTATCTTTCACGAAATAATACTCGCCGTTAGCCTTTTGTGCCACTTGACCCGCATCATTTATCAAATACACCTGACCTTCGATGACGGACTTGCCTCCCTCCCCTTCTGGACGTTCACAAGACGACATGAAAAATGCCATAAAAGACAAAAACAAAGCTGACACTTGCGTGTTTCTCATATATCTAAATTTATTAATCATTTACTAAAACATGTACGGCGGCGAAAGCCACTTTCGTTCGCTTATTCGGAATGCATAAAACACCCTCTACAAATATACACTTATTCCTTTAGATATAAATATATTTTTGCTCGATATGCTAAAGAATTCAACGAAAAGGGTGATTTCACCGTTATCCGGCGAACAAAGGAAACTAAACATGTATGGGTTCATGGCAAAAAAGAAAGGGGAGCCAACTGCTCCCGCTCCCCTATTTAATAGTTTTGATCGGAGAAATAGTCATCGCTGATATTCAAATCACCGAGCTCCTCATCATCAAAATTCTCATCATCAAAGTCTTCATCAAGACCGATTGTCGCATCAATACCTTTCGCCGATGCAGCAAAGTCGGCAAACAAATCATCCAAGATTTGCTTTGGAGCAGTTCCTTTGGAGACCGAACATTTCGCCATTGGCAAATCCATGCCAGGCATCGTTTCGCGAAGTTCCATAAAGAAAGAGCGCTCATTCATCATGTCAAAAACGAACAACAACTTCTGCCCTTCATCAGAAACCAACTCCTCCAATTTAGTTTCATCCATGACGTAATTATCATACTCCGAAGAGGTATCCATCTCTATTTGTGTAACTTCTTGCTCTTTTTCCCAGTCATCGCTGCAGACAAAAAACGACGTGATTTGGTCCTTGCCATACTTAACAGAATCCAAAATCGCATCATGAAGTTCCATAAATGTTGCCTCCGAGTCTATTTGAATCTCTCTCATGAAGTTGTCTACTTCATCAGACAACAGAATGAATTTATATATCATAATATCTATATTTTTTATGCGAAAATAATATAAGAGAAAGAAGTGAACAAATAAACGAGGGAGAAATAATGAACAAAAAAGTGAGACAATCCATTCTGGGTTGTCTCACCTCTATAAGGGAAGGAATTCATGCATTAGTGCAATGAATTCTCAATTGCGTCTACGCTGCTACGAATATCCTTATCGATATCAATCAAGTCTGTAATCGTCTTGCACGCATGCAAAACAGTTGCATGGTCGCGGTTGCCTATTTGCTCTCCAATTGTAGACAACGAATTTTTCGTATGCTTACGAGCTAAATACATTGCAACTTGGCGAGCTTGAACAACCTCACGCTTCCTTGATTTTGTTTGAATATCATTTACATTCAAGTGATAATGTGCACAAACAGCCTCTTGGATAGAGAATATCGTTATGTTCTTCTCCTCAACATTCACAGTGGAGCCGACCACTCTGCGAGCCAAATCAAGATTGATTTCAGCATTCGTCAAAGTAGACTGAGCCAACAAAGAGATGACTACGCCTTCAATAGCACGAATAGACTCAGAAACAGACTTCGCTATATAATCAATCACGTCCTCCGGAATAACCAATCCGTCTTCGGCAATTTTGCGACGAAGAATCGCCTTACGAGTCTCAACATCAGGCTTCTCCAATTCAGCATGCAAGCCCCACTTGAAGCGGCTCAACATACGCTCCTCGAACTGAGCCAACAATTTTGGCGAGCGATCGGAAGTCAATATCAATTGTTTGCCAGACTGATGAAGGTGGTTGAATATTTGGAAAAATGTATTCTGAGTTCCCGTTTTTCCCACAAAGTCCTGGATATCATCAACAATGAGGATATCAATCATCTTGTAGAAATTGATGAAATCTGGCAACTTGTTGGCAAGTGTCGCTTCCTGGAATTGACTTTGGAACTTGCTTGCTGGCACATACAAGACGTTCTTGTCCGGATGCATTTCCTCTGCCATGGAGCCGATTGCTTGAACCAAATGCGTCTTACCTAAACCAGACCCTCCGAAGACAAACATAGGGTTGAACGTCTTGCCTGGTTCCTTAGCTATGGCCATACCAGCCGAACGAGCCAACTTGTTACATTGACCTTCGACAAAAGAGTCCATAGTATAGGCAGGATTGAGTTGTGAATCAATCTTCTGATGAGACTTCTCCGAAAAAGGATCAAATCGCTGAGTCGGCTGCGAAGTTTGAGGCGTACGGCCTCCCTCGTAACTAACAGTTGTGTTAGTCGCGTTCTCGACCAAAACCGAATATCTCAATCTGAAACCTTTGCCCAAGACTTTCGTCAACACAGCTTTCAATATGTCATAGTAGTGTTCCTCGATATATTCAAAAAAGAACTGACTCGGAACTCTTATCAAAAGCGTTTGATCCTCGTATTGCAAAGGAACGATAGGACTAAACCAAGTGGAGAATGCCGTTTCTGGGACGATATCCCTGATTATCGACAAACACTTGCCCCATATCTCTTTTGCTTGAACAGAAGCAAGTTCATTATCCTGATTCATAATCAACTTATTTTTACATTTTTCCGAATAGCAAATTTTGTCTATTTTTTCATAAAAAAAAAGAGCCCTCACATTTGCATTATCAGAAAAAAGTTTTCTCTTTTAATATCAACAACTTAACACAAAATACCTATAAACCAATCAATTGCAAACGTACATTCACAATAACGAACTGATAAATAAGTCTTTACAAAAAACTTTTGAATAGAGAATCAAACAATCCCAAAACCGTTAAAAAACCTTATAACAAAAGGGATTGAGCACAACTCGCTATAAAAAACTACCACTTCTCATTATTTAGATTGTTTCTAAATAACAAAGCAAGGGACCAGTTTCAAAAGAATAAACCCCAACTAGCGGAATCATCATTCCTTATCCTTCTCTCTCTCCTTCTTGTCAGACTTACCAAACATAGAGAAATGGACATATCTGCGAGGATTTGCTTTCAAATCGACCAAGAGGTTATTAGCACTACCTGCTGTGCTGTTCAAATTATCATACAAAGACCTATCGTTCAACAACAAGCCAACTGTACCATCGCCTGAATTAACCTTATCCGTGATAAGTTTCAAATTAGACAACGTAGCATCCATCTTATTCATCGTTGAAGAGAAATCAATTCTGCTCAAATTCGTGCTGACCTTTGAAAAATCAGTGGTAATTGTATTGACGTTTCCTAATATAACAGGCACATCTTTGCTCATCATATTATTGAGAGAAACCGATGCATGTTCTAGATTGGCTGTCAATCTATTGATGTTACCCAAGGTCTTTTGTATAGAATTATCTTCCGTAATCATACGTAAAGAATAAATCAAAGAGTCAAGCTGAGGAATGATAGCTTGGATTCTTGGCATCACCTGCTCTGTAACTGCAGACATTGGACCCTCGTCCAAAATTGCAGGTATCGTATCACCCGGATTATAAAACTGGCCAGGATAGGTTTGTTTCATTGAAATAGAGACGTCAGCACCGCCCAACAATCCGCATGTAAGCACCGCCATTGAACCAACTGGCACTTTCAAATCATCATCCACCATCAATTCCACAACAACGCCATCCGAAACGGCATTAAAATTGTAATTAATGGACTTCACCACGCCCAACTTTACACCCTGCACTGTCACGGAACTGGATTCCAACAATCCGTTTACCCTATCAAACTTTGCATAGTAGTAGTTGGATGGATTAAACACATTTACACCCTTCAAATAATTCACTCCAAAAAAGAGAACGGCTACCGTTGCAACAACTAACGCTCCAATCTGAAACTCTTTCGAAATCTTAATCATTTTATTCTATAGTTTTACATTTTGCACCAAGATTCACTTCAAATAGCGAGAAGCTTCACTCGGAGGCAATTTTTTATTTCCTTTCATCACCACCACAAATGCGTCTTTAAAATCCTTACGCACTCTTTTCTGCAACTCAATAGCCTCAGAAAATGAAGTGGCCTTACCATACATATATTTATATATATTATTTTCATAATATTCATAAGCCGGGGCACAAGACTTAAAAGATTTAGAGTTCAAGGCCAACTTTGTTTTCGAACTACAAAATTGAACCCTATAACATATTGTGTCTTGAACATCAGATTTTGAATCTTTCTTTTCGTCCTTGCTTACCGACTTCGACTTGTTTGTTGTCGTGTCTTGCTTCAAAACC
Organism: Paludibacteraceae bacterium; assembly: GCA_024401475.1. Taxonomy (GTDB): domain Bacteria; phylum Bacteroidota; class Bacteroidia; order Bacteroidales; family Paludibacteraceae; genus RGIG10190. Next base: position 25,005 of record JAKSKZ010000019.1, read on the forward strand.
ACAGAATCCTTTTTCTCGTCCACAACACTTTTCAACAACTCGCTTTTTTCGGCAGGGGCTTCGTCGACCGAAACATTCTTATTTTCATAAGCTGCCTTATATTTGACCACAGCCTCAAATATAGCTTTCGCCAAGGCCTTCCTTGAAGAATCCTTCTTCAAATATTTTTCCTCTTTAGGATTGGATAGATACCCCAACTCAACCAATATACTCGGCATATTAGTTTGGCGCAAGACCAAAAAACCAGCTTGCTTTACGCTTCGATCGCTACGCTTACACGTAGAAACGAATTGCTTCTGAACGCGCTGTGCCAAATCTATGCTCTGAGTCAGGAAAGAGGACTGCATCATGTCAAACATAATATATGACTCTGACTTGTTCGGATCAAATCCCCCATAACGAGCCTTATAATTCTCCTCATACAAAATGGAGGCATTCTCTCGCATTGCAACAGCCATGTTTTCTTTAGAAGAACTACCAACCACATAAGTTTCGGTTCCATAAGCAGCCTTATTCGGAGTAGCATTGGCATGAATCGAGATGAAAAGATCGGCTTTTTCTTTGTTTGCCTTTTGGGCTCTCTCATCCAATGGTATAAACACATCTGTTTTACGAGTGTAAATGACCTTGAAGCCTGGCTCAGCATAAAGCAGGCGTCCCAATTCCAATGCTACCGAAAGATTAACATCTTTCTCCTTCAACTTGAGCACCGAACCTATCGCGCCAGGGTCCTTACCTCCATGTCCTGCATCAATGACAACCGTGATACGCTTGGGGGACGATGCATTTTCAGCACTGACCGACAAAAACGGAAGCACAAAAAGAAGAATTGTCAATGACAATAAAGGACACTTCATTATTAATCTAAATTAAATTCACACAAAAGAGATGACAAAGCACCATCAAAACATCGGAATTGGCCTTTCACACGAAACAAAATGCCAACATCCAATTTATAGATTGCAAAAATACAAAAAAAATAGTGCAGAAAACACCTCTTCGGCAAAATTAACGAACCTTATAAAAATTAATGACTTTCCACTATTTATAAGTTCGCCCAAATTTCTTAATTTTGCAAAATAAATGACGCAAGATCTAGATAATGCTTAATTCGTTAAAAAACAACAAAATATACAAAATGCTGATTTCATCGGCTTTTTTCTTCCTATCCTTGTCTGGATGGGCAGCAGAGCCGAACAACGGAAACACAGCATCAAACGACAGTGTCACCGCTGCGAAAACAGAATCTAAAAACACGCAAGTGACCGTAGATTCCATACAAACAAAAAAGAAAAAAGGAGAGTCTCTTTCTGCTGAAGTTGCCTATTCTGCCAACGACTCCATCGTCTTTTTCGCCAACGGAGTTGCCTATCTATACGGAACTGCCAATGTAAATTATGAAAAAATGGAATTGACATCCAACTCCATCCGAATCAACATGGACAGTAGTTTGGTGCAAGCTCGTTGCGGAGTCGACTCGACTGGTGAAGTATTCGGAACCCCAAAATTCAAGGAGGGATCTGAAACATACGAATCAAAATCAATCGATTACAACTTCAAGACAAAGAAAGGACTCATCCACGGTGTAATCACGCAACAGGGCGAAGGTTACATCACAAGCGAGAAAGCAAAAAAGATGGACGACAACACCTTTCTAATGGTGGATGGCAAATATACCACTTGCGACAATCACGAACATCCGCACTTCTACATCGATTTAACAAAGGCCAAGGTCAAGCCCAAAGAGTTCGTTGTGGCCGGACCCGCTTACCTTGTAATTGCAGACGTTCCCCTTCCTTTGGCCATTCCTTTCGGATACTTCCCTTTCTCTGAGAAGTACTCGTCAGGTTTGCTCATGCCAAGCTACGGAGAAGAATCGTCAAGAGGATTCTATTTGAAAGACGGAGGTTACTACTTCGCACTAAGCGACTACTACGACCTTGCCCTCAGAGGCGACATCTACACAAAAGGTTCATGGGGCGTCAATGCCACGACTCGTTATAAGAAGAGATACAAATACAATGGTAATTTCTTCGCAAGTTATCAATACACAGAGTTAGGAGAGCGTACGTTGCCCGATTACTCAGAGAGCAAAGACTTGAAAATCACTTGGACTCACTCCCAAGACCCGAAGGCAAACCCTTTCAGCAAATTCTCTGCTTCCGTCAACTACTCTTCTGTTGAATATAACAAAAACGATTTGGACGCCTACTATAAGCCTAGCGTCTTCGGCGAAAACAACAAATCATCAAGTATCAACTACAGTTACAACTTCCCAGAGACTCCGTTCTCTATCAACGCCAACGTAACGGCCAACCAAAGGCAAAGCGACTCAACGCTTTCCCTCACTCTTCCTACGCTCTACTTCAACATGGCGAGAATTTATCCACTTAAGAAAAAGGATCGTGTCGGAAAAGAGAAATGGTACGAGAAGACTTACTTCGGATACAACATCAACTTCACAAACAGCATCACAACGAAGCAAGACAAAATATTCGAGTCTTCCCTAATCGAAGATTGGAACAACGGTGTGAAGCACAACATGAGTTTCGGTTCTTCTTATACCTTATTTAAATACTTTGTGCTCTCTCCTAGTGCAAACTATACCGAAAAATGGTATTTCAAGAAAAAATACCAAAGTTGGAACGAAGAGACTTCCCGCGTAGAAGACAGCATTGTCAGCAACTTCTACAGATTGAACAACATCACCACAAGTTTGGACCTCAGCACCCAACTCTACGGTTTTTATAAACCGGTGCCCTTCCTTTTTGGTGACAAAATCAACATGATCAGGCACGTGTTACAACCTACTGTTGGTTTATCATGGAGCCCATACTGCGACAGATTCTACCCTTCTTTCGGAAGAACGGGTTGGGAATATTTCAACTATTACGACAGAAGAGTTCCAAATTCAGATGAGACAAACCGAATCAAATACGGATACTTCGACCGCACATCGTTCGGTGGAGCCAGCACAACTCGCACCGGTGCTGTAAACCTCGGATTAAGCAACAATGTAGAGATGAAGGTCACGTCAACGAAAGACACTACTGGATTCAGGAAGATCTCTCTCATCGACAATCTCTCCATCAATTCGAGCTACAACATGCTGGCGGATTCCCTTAACTGGTCCGACATCTCCACGGTGCTCCGTCTTAAATTCACGCAAGACCTCGGACTCACCATCAATGCAAACTTCACTCCTTATGCATATGAGTTGAACGCTTATGGACAACCTGTACAAGTAAACACAAGCGAATGGGAAAGAAACGGCCGAATTGCGAGATTGACCAATGCAAGGACATCTTTCGGATACACCATAAGCAACGAAACTTTCAAGAAGAAGGAGGAGACAAAAAAGAAGAAATCCGATAGCGGAGACGACGAGGAGGAAGAAGAGAATGACACAGCCTTCGAGAAAAGCAAAAAAGACGAAGGAGACTACGACAGCCAAGGTTACCTTCGATTCTCAATGCCTTGGAGTTTCAGTTTCGACTACTCCATCAGTTACATGGACGACCGATTCGATTCTGAACGATTGGAATACAAGAAAAAAGTATCACAGTCGCTCAACTTCAACGGAAGCATAAAATTCTCCAAGAATTGGAGTTTCTCTTTCAGCTCGGGATATGACTTCGACGAGAAGGACATCTCCTACACATCCATCAACATAGGTAGAAATTTACATTGCTGGGCTGCCTCCTTACGAATGGTACCGTTCGGAGCTTACCAATCATACAATTTCAACATAAGTGTCAACTCTTCCCTACTTCAAGATTTGAAATATGAGAAGAGAAGCAATCCAAACGACAACCCCGCTTGGTATTAAAACACATAAACAAGAACAGATATGAGACAAGTAATTTCAACAGAAAACGCACCTGCCGCAATCGGTCCTTATAGCCAAGCCATCCTTTCGAATGGCACATTATATGCGTCAGGACAAATTCCGATCAATCCCAAGAGCGGGAACATCGAAGGCGATAATATCGTCGCTCAAACAAAGCAAGTCATGGAGAACATTGGCAATTTGCTTAAAGCAGCCGGTTTCACCTACGACGACGTCGTTAAGACAACTGTCTTCATCAGCGACATGGCATTGTTCGGCGAATTCAACGAAACATACAAGACATACTTCTCTCAAACATTTCCAGCTCGTTCCTGCGTGGCCGTAAAGGGACTTCCTAAAAATGCCCTTTTGGAAATTGAATGTGTGGCTTGCAAGTGATTGAGTTTTTATTAATTAACCATACAGATTAGCAAAAAAGTTTTTTTTTCATTATCTTTGCTAAAATGCATAGCACAAACGAAACTAATAGTATATGAAGAAAGACAGCAAACATATCGATTACATATTTGAAACAAGTTGGGAAGTTTGCAATAAAATTGGAGGTATATACACCGTACTTTCTTCGCAAGCGAAAGAGATGAAGAATCTCGCAAGCGAATCGGTAATTTACATCGGTCCCGACTTTGGCGACAACAAATCTTTCAAAGAAAGCAAAACAACCTTGAAGGCATGGAAGAAAGCGGCTGAAAAGGAAGGTCTTAACATCAGAATTGGCAAATGGGAAATCCCTGGAAATCCAATCGCCGTTTTAGTTGACCACAAGCCATTTTTCTCCATCAAGAACGACTATTTCTACGAAATGTGGAAAAACTTCGGAGTGAATTCTCTTAATGCATACGGAGACTACGACGAATCAGTCATATTCGGATATGCAGCTGCCAAGGTGATTGAAAGTTTTTCAAACTTCCACCAAAAAGAGATGGATGGCAAAAGCGTCATCGCTTCTTACCACGAGTGGACAACAGGTTCAGGATTGCTTTACACAAAGGCACACAATCCTAACATCAAAACAATATTCACAACTCACGCCACAACTACTGGCCGCTCTATTTGCTTCAACAACAAACCGTTGTACGACTACTTCGAGAACTACAATGGCGACCAAATGGCTGGAGAGTTGAACGTGGAGGCAAAACACTCCATCGAAAAGATGGCAGCCCACAACGCAGACTGTTTCACCACAGTTAGCGACATCACGGCAAGAGAGTGCAAGCAAATTTTGGGCAAAGCTCCAGATGTTGTCACTCCGAACGGCTTCGAGTCCGACTTTGTCCCTAAGGGTGCTGATTACGACAAGCAACGCGAGGAGGCTAAAAAATCTTTGCGCAAGGTTGCCGAAAGTCTATTGGGCTACAAAATATCTAAAAACGCTTTGTTCGTAGCCACCAGCGGCCGTTACGAATACAAGAACAAGGGTATCGACATCTACTTGGACGCATTGAAAAAGTTGGATGCAAATCCAAAGTTCAAGGGAGAAGTCATCGCTTTCGTTATGGTCCCTGCATACATCGCAGGACCAAGGGAAGACCTAAAAGAGAAGTTGGAGAAGAAGACGAAAACAGAGTTACAAGAAACCAACCATACACACTCACTTTACAATCACGACTGTGACGACGTGTTGAGATCATTGTGGAGCAGCCAGTTGGACAACAGCAAGGAGCGCAAAGTAAAGGTGATTTTTGTCCCTTCTTACCTCTCTGGAAACGACGGAATATTCAACAAGAGCTACTATGATCTGCTCATAGGTTTGGACATGACCGTATTTGCTTCTTATTACGAGCCTTGGGGCTACACCCCTCACGAGAGCGCTGCTTTTGGAATTCCTTCCATCACTACTGATTTAGCCGGATTTGGAAAGTGGGTTTCAGCAGAACCTGTCGGCATAGAAAATGGCGTAGCCGTTCTTCACAGAACAGATAGCAACTACCAAGAATTGGCTGAAGACATTCAAAATAACATTCTCGCTTACGCAAACATGAACAACGAGAAGAGAGCGGAGACCATCAAAAAGACTTTCGCCATCGCTCAAAAAGGAGAATGGAAGAATTTCATCAAGTACAATTTGCAATCTTTTGAATTTGCTTTAGAAAACAACAAATAACAACATTCACAAATAAATAAAAATGAAAGTAAAATTTAATCAATCAAATTTCCCTCAGTGGAAGGGAGTTACGGTTAAGGCAAAAGTTCCTGCAAAATTAGAGAAGCTTTTGACAATCACCCAAAACATCTGGTGGGTTTGGAACGAGGAAACTTCTGAACTATTTAGCGACATCGACGATGCCCTATGGAACGACTGCGGAAAGAACCCTGCAGCTTTCTTTGAAAGCATCAGCATCGAAAAGCTTGAACAAGTAGAAAAGAACGACCAACTCATCAAGAAACTTGACAAAGTTTACGACAAGTTCTTGAAATACATAGAGACTCCAAAAGATCCAGCTAAACCTTCTGTTGCTTACTTCAGCATGGAGTATGGTTTGACAGATTTGTTGAAGATCTACTCTGGTGGTCTTGGTGTATTGGCTGGTGACTACTTGAAGGAGGCCAGCGACTGCAACGTAAACATGACTGCTGTCGGATTCCTTTACAGACATGGTTACTTCACTCAATCATTGTCTATGAACGGTGAGCAAATCGCTGTTTACGAGCCACAAAACTTCAACTCTCTTCCTATCAGCCAAGTGAAGGACGAGAATGGAAACCCTGTAGTTTTGGATGTTCCTTTCTACGACAGAAGCATCTATGCTAACATTTGGAAAGTATCAGTAGGTAGAATCAACCTCTACTTGATGGACACTGACCTTGACAAGAACAGTGAGTACGACCGCTTCATCACATCACAACTTTATGGTGGCGACTGGGAAAACAGATTGAAGCAAGAGTATATGTTGGGTATCGGTGGTATGCTCATGCTCAAGAGATTGGGCATCAAGCACGACACTTACCATTGCAACGAGGGTCACGCTGCTCTTATCAACTTGCAACGTCTTTGTGACTACATCGAGAACGATGGTTTGTCTTACAACGAGGCATTCGAGGTTGTTCGCTCTTCTTCAATTTACACTGTACACACTCCAGTTCCTGCTGGTCACGATAAGTTCGACGAAGGTTTGTTCGGCAAATACATGTACAAGTTCCCTGAAAGATTGGGTATCTCTTGGGACAACTTGATGGATCTTGGTCGTGAGAACCCAGGCAACAAGGGCGAGAAGTTCTCTATGAGCGTATTCGCTTGCAACACTTGCCAAGAGGTAAATGGTGTGAGCTGGTTGCACGGAGAAGTTTCTAAGAAGATGTTCGCTCCTATCTGGAAAGGTTACTTCCCTAGTGAACTTCACGTTAACTACGTTACCAATGGTGTTCACATGCCAACTTGGGCAGACGAGAAGTGGAAGAAGCTTTACGAGAAGCACTTCGACAAGAATTGGATGTCAGACCAATCAAACGAAAGCATCTGGTCTGCTATTCAAAAGGTCAGCGACGATGAGATTTGGGACGTTAAGTCTTCTTTGAAGAAGAGATTGATCGACTTCATCAAGGTTAAATACAAGGAATCATGGATGAAGAACCAAGGTGATCCTAAGATGGTTATGTCTATCATGGAGAAGATCAGACCTGACGCTCTTACTATCGGTTTCGGTCGTCGTTTCGCAACTTACAAGCGTGCGCACTTGCTATTCACTGATTTGGAAAGATTGGAGAAGATCGTTAACAACGACAAATACCCAGTTCAATTCATCTTCACTGGTAAGGCTCACCCTGCTGATGGTGCTGGTAAGGGCTTGATCCAAAGAATCATCGAGATTTCTCGTATGCCTCAATTCCAAGGCAAGATCATCTTCTTGGAGAACTACGATATGGCTTTGGCTAAGAAGCTTATCTCTGGTGTTGATATTTGGTTGAACACTCCTACTCGTCCATTGGAGGCATCTGGTACATCAGGCGAAAAGGCTTTGATGAACGGTGTTGTAAACTTCTCCGTATTGGACGGATGGTGGTTGGAAGGATACAGAAAGGGCGCTGGTTGGGCTTTGACCGAGAAGCGTACTTACGAGTATCAACCACACCAAGATCAATTGGATGCTGCTACAATCTACAGCATTCTCGAAAACGAGATCATCCCTATCTTCTTCGCTACAAACAGCCGCGGTTACTCTCCAGAATGGGTACAGGTAATCAAGAACTCAATCGCTCAAATTGCGCCTAACTACACTACAAAGCGTATGCTTGACGATTATACGAACAAGTTCTACATGCCATTGCGTAAGAGATTCGAATTCATCTCTGCTAACAACTATGCTAAGGCTAAGGAAATTGCAGCTTGGAAAGATAAGATCGACTGCATTTGGAACAACATCGAAGTTGTATCTTCTCAAATCTCCGAGAAAGCTCAATTCAACCCTGAGGTTGGTGACAACTACGAGGCAAACGTCGTTCTTGACGTGAAGGATCCTGGTTGCAAGGAAATTGGTGTTGACTTCGTTCTTACTTCTACAGACAAGAACAACCAAGACAACTTGGTTGAGAGCAACGAAATGCAATTGGTTAAGGCAGAAGGTGGCAAGTTGTACTTCAAACTCGACAGCCGCATCTCAGTTGCAGGTTCATTCAAGTATGGTTTCCGTATGTTCCCTAAGAACTCAGACCTTCCATACCGTATGGACTTCTGCTATGTAAGATGGTTCTAATCAAAGAATTATTCTTTTGAAATAGTTTAACACAAGAGAGTGTCAAAGTTTTTGGCACTCTCTTTTTTATCACATCTCAAATGCAAAAAACACTCTTCATCTTATTAGGGCCGACAGGCGTTGGAAAGACGGATTTGAGCATTCAAATCGCAAAAAATCTAAACACAGAAATCGTATCTTGCGACTCACGTCAATTCTTCAAGGAGATGCCCATTGGAACTGCCGCTCCTACAAAGGAACAATTGGAAATGGTGAAGCACCACTTCATCGGCAACCTATCCATTTTCGATTACTATAGCTGTGGAAAGTTTGAGATGGATGCACTTAATAAATTTGACGAACTCTTCAACAACCACAACGAGATTGTAATGACAGGTGGTTCCATGCTCTACATCGACGCTGTCTGCAAAGGCATTGACGACTTGCCTGATGTTGACCAAGAGCTAAGAGACTCGCTCAATGCTCGTTACGCTCACGAAGGTATTGAAGGCATTCGTGCCGAATTGAAAATATTAGATCCAGAATACTATCAAAAAATCGATCCGAAGAACTACAAACGAATTATTCACGCAGTTGAGATTTGTCTTACAGCAGGAAAACCGTACTCAGAAATAAGAAAGGAAAACAACAAGGAGAGAAATTTCGACATTGTAAAGATCGGCCTTAGAAGAGACCGAGATGAACTCTACGACAGAATCAACAAACGTGTGGAAATAATGATCCAAGACGGATTGGAAGAGGAAGCAAGAGCCCTCTACCCTCATAAAGAATTAAACGCCCTCAACACCGTGGGCTACAAGGAGATGTTCACCTACTTCGACGGGGAATGGACCCTCGATCGTGCCATTGAAATGATTCAACAAAACTCACGACACTATGCAAAAAAGCAAATGTCATGGTTCAATCGTGATCAAGAAATATCTTGGTTCCATCCTTCTCAAGAAAAAGAAATCATGAATTTCATCAAGGAGAAACTACACAAATAAACAGGAATCTTAGCGGGACAACCTTCTTTTTTCTTCTTCTGCCCTCAGCTCAGCTTCTCTTTCTTCTCTATACTTTTCTTTTTTGCGATACATGAACCACAAAAGACCTAACAAGACGCACATCATGCCCATAAAGGAAATTGCACCCATCAAATCGATTGTTCCTTTTACGTATCCCCATATTGTCATGCCCAAGGCATAAACAAAAAGAATCGGCACCAATAATGTTGGCTTTCTCATATCATTTCTATTTCAGTTATCCTCTGGCAACAAATTTATAAAGAATAAAATGGATTCCATCTTCCTATGAAGCAAAAAATTCTCCATTTTATGTTATATAACACGTTTTTCATTTTTCCTTAATACAAATTCCACACAATCAGATTTTTGTTTATAAATTCGCATCATCATTGAGCATAGAAGTCTGAATTACATCATGAACCAATAGAAAGTACTCCAGGAGGGAGACTGTTTTTTTATATACCATTAAACATACATCTATTATGACAAAAAAGTTATGCACATTGCTTGTGGCGGCCAACTCCGTCGCATCATTGGCTTATGCAGGAGATCTTCCGATTTCCTACGACAAGGAGAACACAGGTGCTGAATTTGCCGACCCGGCATTTCCATCCGTCTCTCAACTTCCAACCATCTCTAAATTACCCAACCCTTTTGAATGGTCTGACGGTAGCGGTGTCATCTCTGATTTCTGCGAGTGGTCGCAAAGGAGAAACGAAATCAAACGCGAGATAGAATACTACGAAATCGGAGAAAAACCTAAATTCGACAACTTAACCGCCTCTTTAGACGGCAACACGCTGACCGTGAAAATCACCAACGGAAGTAACACATTGACGCTCACGAGCAAACTCGTCATCCCTTCGGGCAACGGACCTCACCCTATCGTCATCGGAATGGACGGAAACACGGGAAGTCTCTCATCCAGTTATTTCTCTAAATGTATCCAATTGCCATTCACCCGCACCCAAATTGCAGAATACAACAGCGGATTCAGTGGCAGCAGAAGCCAAAACGATCCATTCTATAAACTATACCCAGGCACATTCAACACGAAGGCCGACTACTGTGCTTGGTCGTGGGGAATCAGCCGCCTCATAGACGGATTGGAGATCATCCAAGACAAAATCAACGCCGACCTCTCCCGCATCGCCGTAACAGGTTGCTCCTATGCAGGAAAGATGGCCCTCTATGCCGGCGCATTCGACGAACGAATCGCCCTCACGATTGCCCAAGAGTCTGGCGGTGGAGGTATCAATTCATGGCGCGTCAGCGAGCAAATCGGTTCGTCTGTCGAGGGCATCTCCAACACGAACTACGACTGGTTCCTTACTTCTTTCAAGAACAACTTCAACGGCAAGACCAGTAAAATACCTTACGACCACCACGAACTGATTGCCATGATTGCCCCTCGTGCATTTCTCGCATTCGGAAACCCCGATTACGAATGGTTGGGTGACAAGTCAGGCTTCATCTCACTCAAGGCAGCAGAGGAAGTATGGATGGCCATGGGCATCGAAGACCGCTTCGGCTACGTCATCGAAGGCAACCACTCTCATTGCCAGGCATCTAACAACCAAAACCAAGCCGCACAAAAATTCATCAACAAATTCCTCTACGGGAATGCTAACGAAGATACTAAGATAAGGAAAAGCACCGTTAGTGCCGACTACGATAGTTGGAAGAGTGCATGGGCTGGACACTCCCTTACCATTGGCGACTGCGGAGCGCCAGTTGAGATTGACGACTCCACAGGCACAGAGACCTACTGGTTCGAAGCCGAAGCCAACACCTGCATCAAAATAGGCGACAACTTCGTCATCTCGGCTGACGACAAGGCGTCTGAAGGAAAATATGTTGTAATCCAAGAGGGTATGAACAGCACGGAAGCCGCACCAACCAGCAATGACGACATGGTGAAGATTCCATTCTCCGTAGAAAAAGACACGACATTCCATTTCCATGTCCGCGTCAACTGCGCATCCTACCCTAACGACTCCTACTGGATCAGAGTGGATGACGGAGAGTTTACAAAATATAGCGGTCTTGGCACCAACGGAGAGTGGCAATGGTTCGAACTCTTCAAACTTGATTTGACGGCAGGCAACCACGTCCTGACATTCGCCTATAGAGAAGAGGGAGCAAAACTCGACAAAGTATGCATCACAAGCAGAGGCAAGAGTCCGAAAGGGTTGGGCGGCGAGATGAACTATTGCGGTGACATCACGTCATCCAATGACATTGCTTTCATCGAAGGCTATGGACTAAACCCATGCTACCCTAACCCTGTGACAGAAGGCAACGCCGAAATATCTTTCCGAATCGCCCAACGAGAGAGCGTATCAATCCGCCTCTACAACGCATTAGGAATAGAGATCAAAGAGTTGGCCAACGAGATGTTTGACGCAGGAAGCCACACACTGAGCATCGACACCAACGGCTTGCCAAGCGGAATGTATTACTATATCATGCACTCGGAGAATTACAACGCAAGTCAAAGCCTCTTAATCCCGTAGTGACGTCCCCATGGAGCGTCTCCTTTTGAATGAAGAATTTTGAATTTGGGACTCCCCATACCATAGGCATTTCATCTTCCCCACTTCCGTTTTTCTGCTGCAAAGCATAAAAAGCAGAGGTGGGGAATTGACATGCTTTAACTAAATTTGCCTTGAAAAATTTTAAGTCGAAACGGTCTCTGCGACCTTATTTTTTTATAAACCAGAGGCCCCTATTTATTAATTTAACAGAAGTTATATGAAACAAAAACTACTCCTTTTTTCAATGCTTTCCATGAGTTGTTGGGGAATTTCTGCCGAAGTTGTGCAGAAATCATTTGAAAAAAATCTCAAATGGGAAGGGGCATACGTTATATGCGAAGATGAATCCATAACATACACCTATCTAAAAGACGATGGGTCCCTTCTATCAGAGCCGGATGTTGCAGGCATTTCAAATGGGAAAGCAACCACAACCCCCTATACGATTAATTTAGCCGATTGCGAGAAAATCGAAAAAGAGGTCACAAACGAATATGGGGAGACCATGCCCTATAAATTCTACACATTCGACAATGGACTAACCATTGACACATTCAAGGCGGCGGTCTGCACACCGATAGAGGAAGTTTGGGTGGCAGAGCAAGGAGACATTTGGCCTGAGACCCACTGTTTCCAATTATCATTTGGCGACAAAATTCTCGCAGACAACAATACCATCAATGGTCCCATCTATGTACAAGGAGATGCAAACACTTTGAAATTCTTCGATGGTGACACATTGAGGTCGTATCTACTATTGACCGCCTTTGCTATTGTCCCATCCTATGAGACGGGCGACACCATCTCTCAATACCAAGATGCAATATTTAATGCAATGTGGAATGGACCAGTCTCTGAATTCGGATACGCCTATGTCGATGTTCGCTGCGAAAACGAAGGCGAACGGTTTGATCCCGATGGCTCATGGCATGAGGGACAGGATGTTTTTAAAGCCCCTGACATTGCCGTCAAACTGCCCGTGGGAGAAAATCACGTGACGATTACGGCACAAACCTATACCACTACACGTGACTTTCAGCAAAAAGGATGGTATCAATTTGACTATACAGTCTATGTCAAATGCGAGTTGCCGGAATTGCCTCAGATAGAGACAATATTATTCCCAGACATCTCGGTTTGCGAAGGCGATGTATTTGTATTGGCAATTGACGAACCCCTATACACGTCAAGCGATTTCTCAGAGCACGACAACGACTACCGGATCAAATACTCAATCAAATATGACAACCACACGTTCCAACTCAACAATGAACGGGAGTTCGAATTACATGCAAACGAGCCTGGAAGACACGACCTCATCATCACCCGTACGGACGCCTGCAAAAGAGTATCTCGCGACTCGGCTTCTATAAATGTTTTGCCAAGATTGCCACGAATGATACTTGAGGCGACTCCAGACGTATGTTTAGGGGATACAGTTCAACTACATTTGGTCAACTGGCAAGATCTTGAGATGCTTTCCGAAGGTCGTGTCAAATATACAATTTACGACATGAACCATCAGGTCTTAAAAGAAAACGCATTCATTGACGGACAAATTTTCTATCAAGTATGCAGTAATCTTGATGATAATGGTTTTATCGTTAGAAGAATAGACGCTTGCGGATGGGAAGAGGAAGAGGTCATAGAATTCCATACGGACAATTGCGAAGACGAATGTCCGAACGACACCATTCATATCAAACCTCTCTCGTTTGACATCGTACAGAATGGCGTTTGCGACTTCTCATTGGTTTATACGTTGAAAAACGCAGAAGGCTGCACCATCCACTATGCCATTGATTTGAACATGGAGGATTGCGACGGCAACGAAGATGCTTCTACCATCGATTTGACCATTGACGGCCAATATGTTGTTTTCAACGAAGAGACGAAAGTGGCCATCTTCTCCATCGACGGCCGCAAGATGTACGACGGAAAATACAGTTCTGTAGAACTCGAATCCGGCATCTATATCGTTACGACAGCCAATGCCTATAGGAAGGTGTTCATTCCGTAAATTGAAACAAATAAATATCCAAAGGATGGATTGGGCAAATGTCCAATTCATCCTTTTTTTTCTATGGCCAAATCTCGCCATCCAACAGAATTTTGGGTGTATTTATTTGATAGCCAACAAAAAAACAAGCAAGCCATGAATATTAAAACTTTACATAATCAAATTTTCTTCCAAGCATAGTCACAAGATTGTTTAGAAGAAGGAGACTCACTAATCCATTCAATCGTAGATAAAATGACTGCGAGATTAAAACCCAAATTAATCTCTTGCTAAAAATTAATCATCAGCACAAGATTTTCAAAAATTGAGGTAACATTTTCGTCGAATTTTAGTTTATTTGCACTATATAGTATGGAAATCCGAACAGAAACTGAAAAGGTGCATATAAAAAATTTTTTGACCTATACGCCAATTTTTTTTGGGGGAAATGTCGGTCAATTAGTTAAGAATCCCGCAACGGGTTCCAAGCGGTCTACAAACACTATGCGACATGATTTGATGACGTTGGCAAAAATTTCCGAACTGCCAAATATTATTATTAAGCAACTATAGATAGACAACGAAATAAAATTACCATATGAAATACAGAGATTATAAAATCAATGCAAAAAAACATTTAGATGCCTGCCTCTCCATTCTAAATACATATTCCGATAACATAGTGCCCGAATCTGTCCTTCGAGAGTTACACTATCTATCAGGATATATCATCGAGGGGATATGTGTTTATGCAATTTACAAACACTATGAATGGGAGGAAGATAGGGATATAAAAGAATACGACGAAGACTTTACTCGTGAAACAGGGTTGGATTATTATAAAAATGGCAACAGGCTAGATAGAGACAATGATCGAGTCATACGTACCGGAGCACAGTACTATATCACAAGCCACGGATTTAATCAATATGTTGAATTATTAGATGTTCCTTTTCAAGGCACCAATATTCCATATATAGATGCTTCCTCTACTGTAGATGATTCAATAGTAGATTTGATTAATGAATGGAAACCTGACTTGCGGTATAGATATGGATCATTAAATAGACATACAAAGGAGGAAATCGACCAATTAATAAAGGCTTGTGAATTTATATATAATCAAGTAAGTCAAAAAATATAAGATTATGATAACAATAAAATTTATAGCAAATAGGCTAAAAGACTTTTGCAATAATAATGAAAAAGTAGAAAAGTTTAAGATATATATAAGACTAAACTTTTCTTTGGAAATATACGTGATAATTAATTCCAACTATTCTCAGGGTTCTTTTATAGCAGATTTCCAGTCTAACATAGAAGCAAGCGATAATTGCAACATTAATGTTAACGATTGGAAGTTGAAGATATATTTGTTAGAGATTCAGAAAGCATCAGAAGATCCTTTATGGCAAGATATTTTTGAAGGAGAAACAAATTGTGTAGAGAACGGGCCTCGTTTGCGGTTTAATGCCATGTTAGGTAACAAAAAACAACTAAAAATAAACAAACAGGCTCCTGTTGTTACTTTCTACAGTTACAAAGGTGGCATGGGCAGAACGACCACTATGGTATCTTATGCAATAGATTTAGCAACAAATCAAAACAAGAAAGTTTGTATCATAGATTGTGACCTTGAAGCGCCAGGATACCTTAATTTCTTCAACTTATCAGAACACGAAAGTCTTAATAGCGGTAAGACGAATGGATTAGTGGAGTTTTTAGGAGATTTGCAGTTTTCAAAAGAGTCCCAGAAAATCAAAATTTCTGAGAACTATCTGATTAATGTCGCCTTCGGAAATTATATTAAAGGATCATCAGTATTAGAGAATATTTATCTAATGCCTGCAGGGAATCTTAACGAAGACTTTGATTTTGGAACAGGAGAAAATAGATTGCAGTACTTAGACGGATTATCAAGACTTAATCTCTCCAATGAATCATCGGTCATTCGGTCATTTCAAATTCTTTTGGACAAAATAAATGAAGAAATATCGCCTGATATAATATTAATAGATTCAAGAACTGGATTTAATGATATTATTGGCACAGCTTCGATGTATTTGGCAGACATGATTGTTGGATTCTTCGGGTTTAATGCACAAACTGTACCCGGACTTCTTAACATAATAGATTCTTACTATCACAACAACTACAAATTAGCATTAGTATCTTCTATATTACCACTGGGGGATACTGACCCATTACTTACAAAAGAGACAAACATTATTAACAGGTATATCAATCTAAAATATGGTTCTCAGGGCGAACTTGGTAAAGACACTCCTGTTCTATTGCCATTACATAGACATCCTATCCTAGAAAAGATTGGGTTGTCAGCTGATTCGCAGGTAGAATATTTGAATACAATAAAATCTCAATGTATACAAGATTATCTAGACATCTTCGAATCAATTAACAAAAGCATCTTCCCTCAAAACAAAGAGGATGAAGAGGAGAATGTCATATCATCTAATACTCCTGCAATACAATTAAGGAATATCATTCTCAAAAGATTAAAAGAAACACTATCCTCAATAAAATCATTTGCTGAAATTACTGATGTAAACGAAAACTTGTTCTTCTATCGAAACTGCATGAATGAACTTTTTGAGGAAAAGAAGTTCCTGATTTGCGGTTATAAAGGCACAGGTAAAACCTATCTTTATAAAGCACTAGCAGATACAAAAGAAACGGCAATAGCCACAAAAATTCTTACAAAGGCAAATTTTGAACGAAAGGGGAAAAATCTGCCGCCATTGGATTTGGAGTATAAATTAAAGTTCGTAAACATCATTTCATTTGAAGAGGATGGTGATAAAATGTTCGATTTCAAATATATAAATTTCGCCCAAATTAGTGAGCCGGAATACTATTTTAATTGTTTCTGGCAAATACACACGTGGATGTCAGTTCTATTGGATCCAGATTTCTCAGTAATAAAAGAAAAAAGTGCTCTACGAAATTACATCAAACCAATAAAAGGAGATGCTGACTCAGTTAAGAGATTTAATGAATTAATCAACAAAGGAATAGACGCATTGATTGAAATTGAGAAGGATTTCACAAACTTGAATGAATATCTCATATCAAAAAAGATGAAGTTATTCTTAATGTACGACCAATTGGATACAAGAATCAATCCCATTTACTGGGGGAAAGCGGTTTCTCCATTGATTTCTTATTGGCGCGAAAAATGGATAAGTTATTCTAACATATTGCCAAAAATATTTATTAGAACTGATTTGTATAAGCGTATAGAAGGTACAAATACAGCTCGCTTAGTAGAAAACATTATAAGCATTGAATGGTCTATTGAGGAGGTTTTTGCATACTTCTTCAAGTTAATTTTCTCAGATAAACAAGCAAGCCAAGCTTTTTGGGCAATATCTGAAAAAACCAATCTTCATGAACAACATCGAACAAATGTAATAAAAGAGTTTTCAAAGAATGACAATCAATTTATTACTCTTGATCGTACAATGATTGGTCCTTTGGTTGACATTGTATTTGGAAATAAAGTTCTTGTTACGAAACCTGACACGAATGGGAAACATTCTACAGTCAGTCTTGGTAACCCCTGGAATTATTTCTTTACGAATCTTGCCAATGCTGATAACAAATCAATAAGTCTTCGTCCTTTTATTAATATGTTGGACGGAAATGCTGTTGAATTGGCATTAAAAAAGACAGAGACACATATTAAGTCAATCATATCACCAGAGATATATGCTTCACGTGAAGTTCAACTGAAGACAGCGACAACATATTTTGATGACTTAACACAAGACGATTTCAGTAAGGATTTGATTTGTGTGAGAGACTTCATTAACAGCGACAAAGGCTTTGAATTTAGATACAAATCACTTCCGGAAGAAACATTTAACTTGTTGATCAAATTTATTTTTAATGACAACATAGGAATATTTAAGAGTGTCAGAAATGAGGAAGATCTTAAATTACTCCTCTATGCAAATGGCATAGTTGCAGAAAAAGTAAAACGAGGAGGTAAAGTATATCAATTCGCCTCTATGTATGCTTACTCTTGGGCCCTCAAATCATCAGAGTATGATCGAGAATATACACCGTATAAAGAAGGAATGAGATTAAAAGGCATTTATAGCGGTGCTCGTAAAACAGTAAATGTTTATGGAAAATACTACAAAGTGAAAAATCTTCTTCAAACTGTAGAGGAAGGGCAACTTGTAGAGTTTTCCATCCATATTGATGAAAAGAAACCAACATTTATGTGGGCAGCGAACGTAAAACCCATAGAGAAATCATAGTTATGCAACGCAAGAACCTCTTCGACGGCGAAAGCTATAAAGCAGAATTTGCTATAATAACCTATCGGAGGCTTATGAGCCGCCGATGGGTTACTTATGCAGATATAATGGCTGAAAGATTAGGTTGTTCTATTGAGGAACTTCCTGCCAACCTGTCCAATTGCGATGGCTATGGGGAACTGAAGAAGACTGTTGGTATAGTAAAGAAAGCTATTTGCGAGAAGGTTGGCAATGATTGCTTCGAAGAGGACGGAAACAACCGAAACAAAAGTTTCCGTTACATTGGCAAAGACAACGATCCTCTTGCCGACATGCGTAATGCCAAGGCCATCAACAACCTTCGTCAGTATTGGAAGTTCTGCCAAGATTCTGCTGGTTTCTTCCCCAAGTCATGGTTGGAATACTTTTTCAAAGATTGTCAAGATTTGCTTGACATGAAAGCTAAGCGCCAAAAAGGAGAACAGGTGATAAGCGCAAGCCTTGATCGTATTCTGACCAACATAGAGTACCTGCCCTCTCTGTATGAAGCCATCACAAATAAGATAGTGCTGGAAATTGATTACAAGCCATTCGAAGAAGACGTGGTAACGCTGATGTTCCATCCTCACTATCTGAAGGAATATAATGGCAGATGGCAGATGTTCGGTCATGCAGAAGGGAAGGAACCAGAATATGGCTATAATATAGCTCTTGACAGAATACAGTCAAAGCCTCGCGAGAGATCAAGAGTAAAATACGTGCCAGCACCCAAGCATTTCTATGACGACTTTTTCAAAAACATAGTGGGCGTTAGTCATAGGAAAGATGCCGCCTTGAGACATATCATTATTCGCGCCCGTTCTTTATATATTTATAATTTGATGGACACGAAACCTCTTCATCATAGTTATCTTGTTGTAAAGCCATACGCACAATATGACGATGGAGAGTATGCCGAATTTTCAGTTGACATAGAGCCGAACAACGAGTTCTATGGTCGCATACTACAAATGGGGGCAGGATTAGAGATCGTTTCCCCTAATTCCGTACGAGATGAAATTGCCCAAAGGGTACATGATTTAGACAATTTGTACCATAAGAAAAAATAGCGGAATGGTTCCAATATCAGAGGAACCATTATACTCATGACTACTTGATTTTATCAGCGGAAAGCGAATTACATTTGCAGCGTCAAACTTCGACACCACCTCGGAGTTGGCGCTGCAATTCGTTTGGTGGGGTCAATAAAATTTGTGCACTATGAAACAGACAACAAGCAACAGCAAGAACACCATGAACAAGGAAGCAAACACACACCGTAAGATCAACATGAGCTGGGGAAAGATAGAAAACACTCTACGATACCGCTCTGAATCAGCTAAACATGTGTACGAAAGCATCACAAAAAAGATTGAGGCTGAAGTGTTGGACGGAATCCTTCTCAACCTCAGCATCAAGAGCCAGTCTAAGCCAACGAGTGTTCAAAACCGCATACTAAGACGCATTGTCGAGAAGCGTCAGGCACAGGCAAACCACAAAAAACACGGGCGCTCAAAAGACCTCTCTTCAATACACGTAACCATAACTAGTACATGCCGGTGCATGGAGGCAATCCGTAAGAAAAGGTTTGCCGCATAACCTTACAAAGGATATCGTATTAGTTCCAAATACAGAGGAACCAATAGTCATGAGAATAGCTCAAAAAGGATTGTAAAAACACTTTAACTTTGCATCGCAATCCCGAGAGAAGTGGTTTTGTTTATTCATTATTTAATTTATCCAGCACAGAGGTGGCGGCCTATTCCGCTAAACTAACAAAACTAAACGACAATGAGTTCAACACTCGCACTAATTGCCGAAAAGGCACTTCCAGCCCTCTCGGGCAATCCTCTTTCCTACAATCCAAAGAAGAACGTGTACCTCACCCTTGGTTACACCAGCGCTGCTGGCAACACCTACTACAAGGCAATACGCGTCTCTAACCGATTGGCAGTGTACTATCACTTAGGACAAGGATACGCTCATACTTTTCTGAACGGCATTACGCTCTTTGCATGGAACGGTCAAAAGGCGAACATCATCGCTCAGAAGTTTTGGGGAGGATGCGATTGGAGATGCTTCAACGAGCGTACCGCCAAGGAAGAAAGCATCATCATGCTGAAAGACTTCCTTGCTGGGCAAGCAAAGGCTATGGGAAGCTTCCTCTCAGACAGCCAGTTGCTCGCTTTTTCCAGAAGCATGATCGAAGAAACTCAGCACAAGATGCTACGGTAAGTCAGGGAACAAAAAGAAAAGAAAATAAAGTAGAAAAAAAAAGAAGATATGGCATCACTTACGAAAGCAATCAACAAAGAGTTGTTTGACAAGATTCTGCCTACATTTGGCAATCCGAGAGTTCACGTTCCTCTTTGGGACGAAGGTCAGAAGATGTTCCTCTGCGATGAGTACGAAAGCACTAACGGACATCGCTACTACAGGGGCGTAAGATTCTGCGACCGCATTGTCATAGTAGAGAAAGTGGGGCTTTACCACAACTGCACTTACATTGACGGAATCGAAGTTTATGCCTTCAACGGTAAAAGACTGGAACTTGTACAAAAAAACGACTACGACAAGACGTTCCGCAACGAAGAGTTCATTCGTCAGGAGTCAGAAACCATGGTGCGCAACTACTTCGAAGGTGTTCTGAAAGCACAGAGGTCTTCCATGCCACAGGATCAACTTGAAGTTCAAGTCAAAGGCATCGTCGAAGGTTGTTACAAGAGCTTTCTTGACAGCGACTTCAACACACGTCTCACTCAAATCCTTCCTCAAATCGAACAGAAGTAGAACATGCAGAACACACAAATAGACCCACAGAATCACGAGCAGCAGCTCGCTTTCGAACTTGTTGCCAATACAAACTCTAGCTTCTTTCTCACAGGACGTGCTGGTACTGGCAAGACAACCTTTCTTCATAATGTGCAGAAATTAGTGAGGAAGCAGTTCATTACCCTCGCACCAACAGGTGTGGCAGCTATCCTTGCCGGCGGTGACACCATCCACTCTTTCTTCGGTCTTCCGATGGAAGTGTGCACTCCTGAAACCTGCGGAAAGATGAATGAGGCAAGAATTCTCACTTTGCTTCATGCCGATACCATCATTATCGATGAGGTGTCGATGGTAAGATGTGACGTGATGGATGCCATCGACTATACCATGCGCAAGGCACTCAGAAACAACATGCCATTCGGAGGCAAGCAGATGATTTTCGTTGGCGACATGTTCCAGTTACCTCCAGTAGTGAAGCCGGGGCCAGAGAAAGACCTTCTGAAAGATCTTTACCGTACGGATGACTTTTTCTTTTACAAGTCTGATGCCATCAAGCGCATGCGACTCGTAAAGATTGAATTCAAGAAGGTATATCGTCAAGGCGACGAGCACTTTCTTCATATTCTGGAGAATGTACGTATGAACAAAGTGACTCCAGAGAACATCATGCACCTTAATGGTCGTGTACGCACGCCAAGAGAGGAGGATGGTGCGGTCATTACTTTGGCATCCATTAACAAGACTGCTGACGAGATTAACCTTCAACGATTGGAGGAGATTGATGCCGAGGAGTTCGTGTACGATGGTACGATTGAGGGGTCCTTTGAAGAGAAGCGTTTTCCTGTGGAAATGAAGCTTCGCTTGAAGGTTGGTGCTCAAGTGATGTTCACTCGCAACGACCAACAGAAACGTTGGGCAAACGGAACGCTCGGAAAGGTAACCAAACTTACCAAGAACGAGATAAGTGTCACGCTGAACAATGGTGAGACATACGTTGTGCCTTGCTGTTCATGGGAATCGTACAACTACGACTACAACAAAGAAGAGCATAAGATGAAGAAGGAACTGGCAGGTACTTTCACACAATACCCGTTGAAATTAGCTTGGGCAATAACGGTACACAAGAGTCAAGGTATGACCTTCGACAAACTATCGATTGATTTGAGCCGAGGCATGTTTGCTGCAGGACAACTCTATGTAGCACTCAGCCGCGTTCGTACGTTGGATGGTCTTTACCTCTCGAAAAACGTCCTTCCTCAGTATGCTCATACCAGTCGTGAAGTTCTATCATACGCAAGCGAGTACAACAACGAACAACAAATCAGCAACGAAATTGAAAGTGGTAAGGCTGTCTATGAGGCTCTGCAACAGAACGACTACGATGAGGCAGCTAAGCAGTACCTAATGCTCGTAAACAAGAAGGCGGAAACTGGTGACATCAAGGAGGCTATACAACAAGCCAAACGCCTTTTGGATATATTGGTCTGTGACGAACACTTGTATGGGTTGGTAGAGAATGTGCCGGAAGCGCTTCTTCATGCAAGTCATTGGGCTCCGAAATTCATCGCAGCCCTGCTAAGTCTTTACGCTCAAAAGTACGAGAACGCTTTAACTCTCATAGGAGAGGTGCTGGAAGGGCATCAGTGTACAGAGGCGCTGTACATCAAGTCGCGTGCTTTGGCAAAGTTAGAACGCTACACAGAGGCTGATGAAACTAATTGTCAGTTGGCGAATGTCTTCGAAATGGCGACACCTGACGCAAAGGTCCTCTTCATGGTTGCTATGCTCAACGAGATGCACATAGGAGAACCTGGACTTGACCTCATGCGAAAACTAGTAGATGTACGTCCCAAGTACGATCTCTGCATCAATGCCTTGCGTACATTGATGCAGAGTCATGGCTTGCAACTTGACAAGTTGTCTGACAACAATTGCGAGTTGGTGGATCTATTCAATTCAGACGTAACCGAGGAAGAGTTCCTTGCACAACTAAAGGTGTGTCGCAAGAATGCTCCTAAAGCAATTGCTTACCTAATTCGCCGGATCAAAAGACAAAAGTTCAACGAAGAGCAACCTATCGAGGAATGATGGGTTGTTCTTCTCATTACAACAAGGGGGAAAAAACGATGGGTCACAAAAGGTTTCCTGCTTCTCTATACAAATCACTTATTTTGTCACGTTTTGCCCGACAACTAACCTATTATTATTGCAATACAAAGCCTACCATCAGTCTCATTTTCTGACATTTGCAAACAAAACCACCACTTTTTCCGTTAAAAAGAGTGTCTCTTCCCCCACTTTTTCCATTACATTTTCACCACTTTTTCCTTTTATTAATGAATCTCTTATTAGATTTGGACATATAAAAGCCCATATAGTTGTATTGTAACGTGAATTTCCCCATTTTATTTGCCCCCGTCAGATTTAGCCGTTACCTTTGCACCACAAAAAAAGAGAGCAATGGAATTTTCTCCACAAATCATCGCACTGCTATTTTCATCGGCAATCATAGCCGCGTTCATCCAAAGAGTTAGCGGGTTCGGGTTCGGCATTTTCATCATGACTTTGTTGCCCCTATTCATGCCAAGTTACGGAGAATCGACCACCCTGTCCGG
This sequence comes from Paludibacteraceae bacterium, assembly GCA_024401475.1. Classification (GTDB taxonomy): domain Bacteria; phylum Bacteroidota; class Bacteroidia; order Bacteroidales; family Paludibacteraceae; genus RGIG10190. Next base: position 48,777 of record JAKSKZ010000019.1, read on the forward strand.
TCTTTTGGCCCTTTCCCAATCCCTTGTCGTCGCCATCCAAATGCGCAAATACATTGTGTGGAAAAGAATAATACCAATGCTTACAGCCTTCTTGCTGGTCTCTTACATAACAATCGGGTATGTGGCATCGTTCGAATACTCCTTTCTGATGCACATTTTAGGCATAACGCTCATAGTTCTAAGCATTTATTTTTTCTTCTTCTCCTCCAAAATTCACATCAAACAATCCATTCCGATGCAATTCGGCATAGGAAGCATCAGTGGCGTGATGGGCGGATTTTTCGGCATGCAAGGCCCTCCCGCCGTCTTGTACTATGTTCAGTCAGAGCCAGACAAAAACTCATATTCTGCTCAGACTCAAGTCTATTTCGTAACAGGCAACATATTCATGTCTTTCGTCCGCGCCCAAAATGGCTTCTTTACAATAGATGTGGGCAAAGCTTGGATCTTCGCCATTGCCGGCGTAGTGGTGGGCACCATTATCGGTTCAATGGTTTTCAAGCGCATCTCCGCAGACAAACTCAAAAAAGTGGTTTATGGCTATATGGCGATTAGCGGTGTAATCATGCTGTTCAAATAAGGCATCCTCCACTGACATCCTGTTTTGAGAAGGTAATTGATTGCGTTTACAATGTTTCTGAGAGGGTACTTGCTCTTTCGCTCTTGCACATCTAAAAACTTATCTATAACTTGCCACTGATTATCGGTGAGATTTGTTGGATAATTGTTCATTCCTTTGTTTTTTCGTACCATAAAGCTACGAATTTTTACTCACTTATCAAACTGATAATCAATATTTAAGTGTATTTTAGAGAGATTTTTTAGGTCTCTCAAATTAGTTTTGAATTAAATCTAAACAATTTCTCAGAAAAAATCCATGTTTTTGGAAAATTCGAAAACAAATTATATAAATCAAGAGAGTATGAAGACAATATTAAACATAATACTACTATTGTTCGTCATGGCAACAAACGTATTTGCTGCTACCGACAACATTGCACTGTACGTTAAAGACATTGTTGTAGATTGGAGTGGAGGCGGAGGCACAAAAGACGTTGAGAACAATACATTCAATTATAAAAAGTATGCCAATAACTATTGGGATATACACGACCTAAACACAAACATATATAGCAAGGTGGTGTTTACTTTCGCCCAAGCGGTTAACTACGAGCACATGAATGTGACTGTGACTTATAGCGATGGCAGTAACTCCAATGATGTTATAGAGAGCGGAGCCACCAGCCATACACTGACGTTTGAAGAGAACAAAACAATCGTGAAAATAGCGCTATCGTTAGGAATGGACATCCCAGACGACAACGCTACCATTCACTTTGGAAGTGTGATTATACATGCGAAAAACTCTACTGGAAACATAAGCGCAATGCCTGTCAAATCTCCTAAACTTGGAACGGGTATGGGAAATCCGTTACTCGACTTCTTGTTTTGTGCAGACCCGACAGCCATTGAGTACAATGGACGGCTTTATGTTTATGGAACAAACGACCACCAGCAATACGAAGAAGCCGAAGTTAATAGTTATGAGGCAATCAAGACGTTAGCGATGATGTCTACCGACGACATGGTCAACTGGACATACCATGGCTTGATTCCTGTCGGCGATATTGCTCCATGGATAATGGCATCGTGGGCTCCAAGCATCATCAGCAAACCACAAGCCGACGGCAGCACACTTTTTTCTCTTTACTTCTCAAACAGTGGTTGGGGGGTAGGCGTTATTCAGGCAAAATCTCCCGTTGGTCCATGGACCTCCCCTTTAAGTGCGAGCCTGATTGATGGCAAAAATCCTATTGTTGCGGGTAGTGGCTCAATTTTCGATCCAGGTGCAGTAATTGACGACAACGGAGATGGATGGATATCTTTTGGTAACGGACAGGGATGGATTGCAAAACTGAATCCTGACTTACACTCTTTTGCTTCTGACCCGGTAAAGACCCCATCTTCCTTCCACTTCGAGGCGAATGAACTAAACTACATCAATGGAACCTATGTCTATACCTACAACAACGATTGGGAAGACCATTCTTCGTGGACCTGGGGTGGCGTCGCTCCAACAGCTTGCAGCATGGCATACTTCACAAGCACCGACCCACTAAACCCCGATTCGTGGACCTATGGCGACAACTATTTCAAAAATCCAGGCGATAATGGCATGCCATATTGCAACAACCACACACATCTTCACAAATACCAAGACAAGTGGTATCTTTTCTACCAAGCAAATGTATTGGAATCGTCAATAGGATCGAGTGGTGGGTTCAGAAGTATTTTGGTCGATGAAATTGAGGTTGATGAAGAGAATGTAAGCATCAGCGAATGTAAGCCAACCTACGAGGGTGTTACTGCTATTAAGAATATCAATCCATATACAGATCAATATGCTGCAACAGCAGCTGCAACCCTCGGCATAAAATACATACCGACAAAAGAAGCCGGACACATGGTAGCCACCATTGGCACACCGAGCAAGTCGGCATCGGTGCCTTCTGAGGGTATTATTGAGGTGCGAAATGTAGAATTCACAGGCAATGGCAACCTAAAATGCCTGATGAAGGGCGAGGGTACGGTTTCGATACGATTAGACGACAAGAACGGCAAGGACATTGCAACCATTGCTTGTCTTGACGACAATTGGCAGAGCAAAACGACCGTGACTGAAGGAGATTTGAAAGGAACGCACACCCTTTACCTAATACTGAAAGGGAATGTGCAGTTAGATACTTGGCAATTTGTTGATGAAACGGAAACCAACATTGGGAATGTGGCTGCAACAAAAGAACATGGTGAACAGAATGTTTACGACATTCAAGGTAGAAAACTCAACTCGATGCCTCATGATAGAAATATCTATATTGTTGGAGGTAAGAAATGTCTCTTAAAATAACGTGAATTCAACGAATTGTAATCAAAAGATAGTCAATTGGTTATCGAATGTACGTTCGACACGAATGCGCTCTTTTCCCTTTTTTGACTGATAAACGAGAGTGAAAATCAGCAAGGGATGGGAGGCATGTTGAAAATAGATTGTCTTGAGACATTGTTTCCGCAGTTCACAAGCCATTCTTTCAGAATGTTCACTTTTTCTTGAACAACCTCTAACATTCCTTTGTTTTTCGGCACTGCCAAGAGAGTGTTTTTTTGGCAAACGAGAATAAAAATCATATCTTTGCAATCTGAAACAAAAGAAAAGCAATAAATATATGATTACAGCAGCAGACATTGTAGTTCAGTTTGGAAAAAGAATATTGTTCCAAGACGTGAACCTAAAATTCACAGGTGGAAATTGTTACGGAATCATCGGCGCCAACGGTGCCGGAAAATCAACCTTCCTTAAGGTTGTCAGCGGAGAACTTAGCCCGACAAAAGGTAGCATCACCATTGCTCCGGGAGAACGTCTTTCCGTTTTGAAACAGGACCACTTTGAGTTTGACGAATGCACTGTAATCGAGACCGTGCTTCGCGGACATGAACCGCTTTGGAACGTGATGCAAGAGAAAGACGCCATCTACGCAAAGGCCGACTTTTCAGACGCAGACGGCCTTCGTGCTTCCGAATTGGAGGAGAAATTCGCCGAGATGGACGGATGGAACGCAGAGAGCGACGCCGCAGCATTGCTTAGCGGTCTCGGCATCAAGGAGGACCTCCACTACAAGTTGATGAAGGAGTTGAGTGGTAAGGAGAAGGTGCGTGTGTTGTTGGCTCAAGCCTTGTTCGGAAAGCCAGACAACCTATTACTCGACGAGCCTACCAACGACCTTGACCTTGACACGGTGATGTGGTTGGAGAACTACTTGTCCAATTTTGAAAACACAGTGCTTGTCGTTTCCCACGACCGTCACTTCTTGGATGCCGTCTGCACGCACACAGTTGACATCGACTACGGCAAAATCACCATGTTTGCCGGCAACTACAGCTTCTGGTACGAATCAAGCCAATTGGCTCTTCGCCAGCAAGCTCAACAAAACAAGAAGGCAGAAGAGAAGAAGAAAGAACTCATGGAGTTCATTCAACGATTCAGCGCCAACGTTGCCAAATCAAAACAAACGACCAGCCGTAAGAAGATGTTGGAGAAACTTAACATCGAGGAGATCCAACCTTCAACAAGAAAATACCCTGGCATCATCTTCACCCCTGATCGTGAACCAGGAAACCAAATCATCGAAGTCAACGACTTGTCATATACGACTGCCGATGGTGAAACGCTATTCAAGAATGTAACCTTCAACGTGGAGAAGGATGACAAGGTTGTATTCCTTTCTCACGACCCTCGTGCGATGACCGCTTTCTTCGAAATCATCAACGACCGTGTAAAACCTGACTCTGGTAACTACAAATGGGGCGTGACCATCACGCCTGCCTACTTGCCAGTGGACAATACTGAATTCTTCAATACGGACATGAAATTGGTGGACTGGTTGGCTCAATACTCTCCAGACACGAACGAGTCTTTCGTTAGAGGTTATCTCGGCCGTATGCTCTTCGCTGGAGAGGAAATCTACAAGAAGGCCAGCGTGCTTTCCGGAGGTGAGAAGATGCGTTGCATGATTTCACGCATGATGCTGAAGAACGCCAATGTGCTTGTACTCGACTCTCCTACCAACCACTTGGATCTGGAGTCCATCCAAGCGTTCAACAACACTTTGAAGTCGTTCAAGGGCAACATCCTGATGTCTTCTCACGACCACGAGTTCATCCAAACAGTATGTAACCGTATCATCGAATTGACTCCAAACGGAATCATCGACAAGAGAATGGATTATGATGATTACATCTTGGACGAAAACATCAAGGAGTTGAGAGAGAAAATGTATAAATAATCATTAACCCATAAAAAAGGGAGGCCACGCTTCTATGCGGATTGGGTCTCCCTTTTCTATTTTTTGAAACATCAGAAATGAAAAAACTCGCATATATTCTACTTGCCTGCACATGCTTTCTTTCTTGCGGAAAGAAAAATCGATATGCTGATATAGACACAAGCAAAAGCACGGTAGAGGCAATAAAAATCGAACGATTCGACCAAGACTTTTTTCAAATAGACACGTGCAAAACCGACACTTCATTGGCTTTGTTCAAACAAAAATATGGACAATTCGCAGAACTCTATCTTAGAGGGGTCATCGGCATCACACCTATAACGCCAGAGGCCGAGATCGTCCACCAATTCCTCACCCACCCTGGTTATCGCGAAATATACGGCGACTGTGAGAACATGTACAAAGACATGAGCAAAGAAGAGAATGAACTAACCGTTGCATTCAAACGCCTCAACTCGCTATTCCCAGAGATGCAGACACCTAAAATCTATACGATTTTCTCCGGATTCGGAAACTTCATAACCGTTGATGAAGGTCTCTTGGCCATCTCTCTGGATTACTACATGGGCAAGGATTACAAAAACTACAAACATGTGGATGGTCTGTACGACTATCTCATAGCCAATCTTCGCCGAGAAAAGATTAGTTCAGACGCCGTAAAAGGATGGTTGGAATCGGAATTTGAAGTAAAAGACGAAACTCCTAACCTTCTCGCCAGCATCATCCATCAAGGAAAATTGATGTACTTGCTTGAGGCCCTCTTCCCTCAAACGGAGGAGACTGAACTCATGGGCTACACCCAAGACCAATGGGAGTGGTGCGAAGCCAACGAAGCCCAAATGTGGGGATATTTGACCGAAAACCGCCAGTTGTTTTCAACAGACCAAATCCTAATTGCCAAATACACCACGCCTGCTCCATTCACCTCCTACTTTCCTCAAGAATCGCCAGGAAGAACAGGCATTTGGATAGGATGGCAAATCGTACGTTCCTACATGGAGAAGAATGCCAACGTCACCATCCAACAACTGATGGAGAACAACGACGCCCAAGAGATTCTTGAAAATTCAGGCTACAGACCCAAATAAAGCACACATTCCCGAAGGAAAGGAAAATCGGGAATCATGCCCCCCAAAACCGAACCCATTTCGATGAGTTCGGTTTTTTATTGGCTATAATCTTTACCGTCAACAGAAAAAACATTGGATTCGATATCAAAAAACATATTTTCTTCATTTGTAATGCAATCAATGTTTCACTACATTTGTAAAAATCGATACAACCATAATTCATATATCATGAAAATACTCAAACGAATAGTAATCACACTCGCGTCAATGGCATTTGCCTCTAACTTGTTGGCACAAAAAAGCCTTTATATTCCATACGAATGGCAGAACAACAAGGACACGTTGCTCTACAAAGAATACGACCCCGACAACTTATACACCTGGTCAAAATCACGTTCAAAGGAGAGCGAGAACTTCATCGTCTATTGGGACAAAAATTATCGCAACACGAATCCAACCGATGCTTCAAACACCTATAGTGTGGACATTGATGATTTGCTGAAGAAATGCGAAGCTTTCTACGCCATGAACGTAGGCACACTCGGATTTTGCGACGAGCGCAACTCCAACGTCTCTAAATACAAGATGATGATTCTGCTCAACTATACGACGGATTGGGTATGCTTCGGAGGCGGATATGACGACACCATCGGGGCACTGTGGCTTAGTCCGAGCACAAGCAAACCGGTGGGGCATTCCGTAGGACACGAAGTGGGACACTCTTTTCAATATCAAGTATATGCCGACCTCAAAGGCTACTCCGGTTTCCGCACAGCAATAGGCAAAGGATCCACATTTTGGGAGCAGACGGCACAGTGGCAGTCAAACCAATCTTATCCTGATTTAAAGTGGGATCAGAGTTGGAATCTTTTTAAAAACACCCATAACTATGCAATGACCCACGAGTGGCACAGATACCAGTCGTATTGGTGGCACTACTATCTTGCCGAAAAGCATGGCATCGATGTCATCGGCAGATTGTGGAGATTCAATGCAGGGCGTGGCACGGACCCCAACGAGAGTCTTATGAAAATGACGAATTTGAGTGCCTCCGACCTATACAACGAGTATTTCCACTACGCCATGAAGATGGCCACGATGGACATAGACAATGTGCGCGAAGAAGCCGACAAATACATCGGCACGTACCGCTATGACTACATCGCGCTTGGCAGTTCAAAATATCAAGTAACCTATAGCAGTTGTCCGCAAAGCACAGGATTCAACATCATTGAACTCAACGTACCCAAAGCAGGTTCCGAAATCACTACGGCATTCACCTCTCTTGCCAATGGAGCCCCTCTTCCACAAGGCGACACGAAACTATATTTCGACGGTGAGAAGTTCATCTCGGCCGACGTTTCCACTTACAACCACGTTGCGAAATATGCATCCAGAGGCTTTCGTTTGGGTTATGTAGCACTGATGAACGACGGATCGAGGAAATACCTTTACGAAGACAAAGTTTATTGCTCAGAAACGAATGTGGCTGTCGATGCTTCTTGCAACGTAAGTTGCGTAGTTCCAGAAGGAGTGAAAAAAATGTTTTTAGTCATATCTCCCGCCCCATCGGAATACATCCAGCACAAATGGCTCGAGGAAATCAGTTATGATGACCAATGGCCATACACGGTTGAGTTCAAAGGCACGAACATCTTTGGCGCGGCTGACCTCTCCGACTCAAAAGACATCAGTGATGTGGAAATCACATACGACGTCTATTTCCCTGCTTCGTCCAATATTTACCAAGGCTTAACCCTCAAAGTGGAGGGGGCATCCGCCTCTAAACTTGGCACTGCCCTACAAATGCAGGCTCCTTCCATCAGTAGTGTGCTCACAACTTGGAGGAATGACGGACCAGCAGACGGAGAGGCAATGTTCTATGCCGTAAATTCAAACGGGACAATCAGCAATACTGCCTCTTCCGCCAACGGCTACGGCCATTGGTTTGACGCATCGGGCAACCGTTGTGCATACGCTTCCGGATTCGTTTTCAGCGAGTTTGACGCCAACTCTTTATCATTCACCCTTGGACAATATCCAGGCAAAACAAAGAATGGCGACAACTACACAATCCGTCAGGCAATCAAATATCAGAAAGGGAACAAGACAGCGGTCGCCACATTCGTATTCAACATTCATATCACCTCATCACGCACAGGCTATGAATTGAATGAGGGTGGCGCATCTCACACGATCACGACCCAAGCGGAAGAGAGTTATCCCATAGCCATCTACTCGGTTACAGGAACGAAAATTCCAACCTTACAACAAGGAATCAATTTAGTGAAGATGAACGATGGAAGTATAAGGAAGGTGATGAAGAGATAGATTTCAAGAATTAATGCCCGACCAATCACAAGTCTTGGTCGGGCATTTTTATTGTTTTTTACTATTGGGGTAGTGTAAAATGAACTGTGTCAAGTTGTGAATTCAACTATATTTGAGTTTTTCAAAATTGAATTACAATGTGAAAGTAATTCAAAAAGAATCACAAATCAAGACATTGTCTTAAATTTGTGTTGCTAACCGAAGCGCAACGGGGCTCTGCTGGGGAGCAACCCCGCCAGGAATACGTTGGCGAAGACAAAAAGCCGAGGGAGGTTGGGAATCTTGTCCTGCCTCCCTTTTTGCTTTTTTATCTTCCTTATGCCAAGAAAAACCCAAAAGAATGCCGGAACGGCATTCCCTACATAGTCAACCCTCAAAATTCATTTAACAATTTAAGCAAAGATCTTCCTGAATACCGACAAAACGATTGAAGCGGAGAGAATAATATTTTGATAAAAAGCCTGTATAGACTTCTATACAGGCTTTTATTATATTGTTATCTTGTGACCATCATAATAGAAAAAACAAATACTACTATAAAAGGAAGGTAATTTAATACCTTTATTGTTTTCAATAATCCATCTATTTTAGCATCCCCAGTGTTTTCCAATCCATCTGGTAGAGGAAACGGTTCATTTCTTGTAGCAGTTAAACCTTTGAGAGTGTCTTCGTACAAATCAGGGAATTTATCCAATACCAGTTCAAGCAGTTGCTTTTTCTTAAAAGATTGAAATATCAGTGCACCTATCATAATCACAGCTGGTATCGACATGTGGAGTCCCGTTTGTCTATCGATAAAGAAAAATATTACAAAACATATAATCCACCATGAAACTATAAGCAATTTTAAGAATCCTAATGACTGATTGATATCAGGATCGTTAAGTTGACTGACTCTTTGGTCTAGATAGCATTTATAGGGCATGAAAAATACATTCGAATTTTGATAGCTTTCTGCAAGTTCATTATAACGACTTAGTATTATTTTTCTCAGTTTGTTACTTATTAGAAAAAGACACAAAACAAAACTTATCATTAAAATGAATGTGCCTATGAATATGATGTGGAAATTCTCTTCCATAAATGCTGTTTTATTCATGATGTAATATTTTAATTCAATACAAAATTAATTCATTTTATATATGAATTGCTATTCTATGTGCTTAATTGCATTTTTTTATTTCACTGTGCTCAGAATTTGCATACCCTCTGTCTAATTTTGCAATAAATAAAATAAGTAGGGGCAATGCCTAGTGCTTGCCATCGTTAAAACAGGTCATTTTTGTCTAAAAAACGGTCATTTTGTTAATAAGTCTCCGACTTTATCAACAGTGTTAATTACTCTATCGGGATTGTTAATAACTGCAGATAGAATAATGCAAAAAGATTAGAAAATGGCGTTACATTTGCAATGTAATTCAAACACAGAAGATACACAATATTACATATACAAACCAAATGTGATACACAAAATTGTTTTGTAAGTCATTGGAAAATAAGTTCTTTGTTTTGAAAAGAGTCACAAGTGATTGCGACTCTTTTTTTATGCCTAATTCTCAAATATAAAGTGCTGGAATATCATCCGTGACAAAGGTTTAAAAATTCGTCAGTCATACACC
>JAKSKZ010000002.1 GCA_024401475.1 Paludibacteraceae bacterium
AAATAACGCTAATTACCAATTTTTCAATTAGTTATATTTCGCCGAACTGACGTTAAATAGCCTCGTGAGAAACCTTTATGGAATAGTTCTTTTCAAGCCATCCAGCCGTTTGTCTGGGAGACCAATCCTTCGTTATGCAGTCGTTAATCAGCATGACAATTTCGGGTTTCAACTTCCTGTTTGAGGTCCGATGAGCCAGCTTTTTAGCTTTTTCGTCAGCGGCAACCCAATTGTATCCAGAACGGGAACCTCCATGCCTCTTGATTTCCCTACAAACTGTACTTTCGCTGACTTTTATGGCCTGAGCAATAGCCTTCAGCGACTTTTTTTCTTGTAATCCCAGATAAATCCCATATCTTTGCTCTCGGGTAAGATGATTGTACATATGCAATACAAAATTATCAAACCTATTGGAGACTTCGGTCTCCATTTTTGTTTTTTTTATATTGCTTCTTGATTTCCTAAAGAGTCGGATGAAGGATGCAGGGGCTAGCCCCTGCATCCTTCATCCGACTCTTTTTCTTGCACTTCTAAATTGAAAGTACATCATTCTGCTCTTTTTCAAAAAGATGTATGATATTGCTTTATTTCTTTTTTCCAAACATCAGATTTCCCGTTTGTCACTTTTTTCATCAACGCCCAAAAGGCAGGTCCATGATTCATCTCCTTCGTATGACAAAGTTCATGAAGCAGTACATAATCAACCAAATGAGGAGGTAACGTCAACAAAAAATAGGAAAGATTGATATTACCAGAAGTAGAACAACTACCCCACCGTGACTGGCTGGAACGAATTGTCACTTGCTGATAAGAGAATCCATGTTGTTGAGCCAACGCTCTCAATCGGCTCGGCAAAACACGTTTCGCCTCCATTCGCAACACTTTTTCAATCCCCATTCTAATAATATCTTGAGAAGATTGAGAACGAAGATTAACATTGTTAGGACATATGATTGTCAACAAGTTAGAGGCAAGTTTAAATTGAAAATCAGAAGAAAGTCCGCGCAAGATTTTCAATTCGAAAGTCAAAGTTGAAAATTGGACGTTCTCATCAAACACCAACTTTTCTTTATTCGCCTTAGCCATAGAAAGATGTTCTCTTATCCAATCGTACTTCGAACGCAAGAATGCCAAACCTTTCGACTCGTCAACACCCTCTGGCAAAGTCAGAATCACCTCCCCACTCCTGATTTTCAAATTAATGTAATGAGCTCGAGCACTATGTTTGATCAACACCCTACCCAAGACCTCGTCCGTGTAATAATATTCTTTTAACGGCATATAATATTCACCCTCCAAATTATGACACACAAAGGTAGCAATCAAAAGAAACATCTCAACAAGCGTCTATCAATTAAAGTATATTCAGTTAAATATCAATTTGTTACCAAAAATATTCACTCCACCTCGATTTTTTTACCCATAAATCTTGCGAAATCCGAATATTCAGCCTACCTTTGCATCGCAAAAAACAAAAGCAACGGCTGAAAAGTCAAACGCTTGAAAGATGGTGCCATAGCTCAGTTGGTAGAGCAAAGGACTGAAAATCCTTGTGTCCCCGGTTCGATTCCTGGTGGCACCACAAAGAAAGCGATAAGGTGATATCGCTTTTTTATTTTAAAATTCACCATACGATGGTGCCATAGCTCAGTTGGTAGAGCAAAGGACTGAAAATCCTTGTGTCCCCGGTTCGATTCCTGGTGGCACCACAAAACAGAAAAGCGATAACTTGTTTATCGCTTTTTTTGTTTTTATAAAATAGCAAAACGATAGGGATATGTCAGAAATGAAGAACTTGGCGAAGCAGACCGCCATCTATGGAATCAGCAATATCTTAGGGAAATTCCTCAATTGGTGCCTTGTTCCCCTTTATACTTATATACTTGAAAGTTCGGCAGAATATGGAACCGTCACGAACTTATACGCTTGGACCGCCCTGCTGCTTGTCATCCTGACCTATGGGATGGAAACTGGATTTTTCCGCTTCGCAAATAAAGAGGGAGAAGATTCCACGAAAGTTTACAGCAACACGCTTATCACTATTGGGACAACTTCTGCGATATTTGCCATCATCGGCTACTTTCTCTCAGGACCGATTGCCAACATTTTAGGCTACTCTGACCACCCTGAATACATCGCTTACATCTGCATCATCGTTGCTCTCGATGCTTTCTGCACCATTCCTTTTGCATATTTGAGATTTCAAAACAAATCTTTCAAATTTGCGATGATCACATTGTCCAAGATAATGGTCACCATCGCCCTCAACCTCTTCTTCTTGTTGGGATGTCCGTATCTCATGAAGGTCGCACCTTCAACAATCGATTGGTTCTACGACCCTAATTACGGCGTGGGCTATGTATTCGTGGCAAATCTCATCGCGTGTCTATTCTGTACCGCCACACTCCTTCCTGAGATTAGGAAAGCTAAACTTCAGTACGACAAAACACTGCTAAAGAAGATGTTAGGTTATTCGTTGCCACTTCTACTTCTTGGCATAGCCGGTATCATGAACCAAACAGCCGACAAAATCATATTCCCTTACTTAATCGAAGACCCACAAGTAGCGCGTGCCGAGTTGGGTATATACGGAGCCTGCTTCAAAGTGGCCATGGTGATGATGGTTTTCACACAAGCCTTTCGCTACGCCTACGAGCCCTATGTTTTCGCTCAAAACAAGAATGGAGACAAAAAGAAAGAGTATGCAGACGCCATGAAGTTTTTCATCATCTTCTCTCTGCTAATATTCCTCGGAATGATGTTCTATCTCGACATTTTGAAGTTCATCATCAAGAGTGACTACTGGTCAGGACTTCGCGTTGTACCTATCGTTTTAATGTCATACATTTTCCAAGGTATATTCTTCAACCTATCCATCTGGTACAAGTTAGTAGATAAGACACAATATGGTGCCTACCTCTCATTCTTAGGTATGATTATTACTTTCATCATCAACATTGCATTTGTACCGACCTTTAGTTATATGGCATCAGCGGCGGCCTCATTCTGTTGCTATTTTGTCATCATGCTCATCTCGTATCTACTCGGCCAGAAATTTTATCCGATACAATATGACTTGAAATCCATTGCCATCTACTTTGCCGTGGCATTAGGTCTATTCGGCATCAGCCAGTTGATAGCAACAGAAAACATTGTGATAAAATACAGCATTAATACTATTTTGCTAATTCTATACATTGCATTTGTTGTCAAAAGAGACTTCCCTTTACATGCAATCCCTGTTATTGGCAAATTTTTCAAGAAATAAAACTAAGAGAGACAACTGGCATTCACACTCAAAACAACAAAGCAATGCTCAAATTTTTAAAGACATACGCATTATTCCTTTCCATGATGCTCGGCATTGTTGCCCACAACATCTTCACCGACGTATCCTTTGTGACAAAGTATTTCATGGACGAGCCACTAACTGACATCACATTTATAACCAAATACATGCTGTTTGTCATGTTACTAATAACCTATTGCAAGATTTCGCCCAAACAAATGAAAGCAAACAAGCTGCATTACTGGCTGGCAATCATACAATTAGGAGGTTGCTTCCTCGTTTACGCACTTCTTTACTACTTCAACGAGCACGCAGCAGAAGGAGCCCTAATTTGCATACTAACCCCAACAGCCACATCCGCCCCCGTCATCACCGGTTTATTAGGCGGAAGCGTGGCTTGCCTTGCAACTTACAGTATTGCCAGCAACCTCGCGATTGCACTCATCGCCCCGCTCGTTTTTTCAATCTTAGGTGCCCATGGTGCGGCTGAGGCCGACTTGACCTTCTTCCAAGCCTTCCTCATCATTTGTCAGAAGGTTGTGCCATTAGCACTATTCCCGTTCTTCTTGGCTATACTTCTTAAAAAATTCGTTCCGAAAGTACATGAATATATCAAGACCAGGCAAGGCATCTCCTTTTGGCTATGGGTGATAGCCTTAGCCCTTCTAATGGCCCGCACAACTAACGATTTACTAAAAATGGATCCAAGCCTACAAAAAAGTGCGTTCATTGTTGCAAGCGTTGCTCTCGTGGTTTGCCTTTTGCTATTCATTATCGGCAGACGTGTCGGCACTCGATTTGAGAACACCGTGGCTGGCGGACAAGCACTTGGACAGAAGAATACGATTCTTGCCATTTGGATGGCACAAACTTTCTTTAACCCACTAGTAGCCATTGCTCCAGCCTCCTACGTACTTTGGCAGAACTTGGTCAACTCATTCCAAATGTGGAAACACAACCGAAAATCCTAAAAACTCATGAGTAAGCAATTAATCGACAAACTAAAAGATTGCATCGTCGTCTTCGACGTCGACGGAGTCTTGGCAGCATACGAATTCGGGACGAATTGCCACTACGCATCCGTATGGGATGAAGCTTTCATCTCAGAGACGGACAATCCATACTGCAATATCAACCCACTTCCAAAACTACAACAATTCATCCAAGAGATGAATCCAGAGGATGTATATGTTTGTTCGGTAGCATCCCCTTTCGAAATGGAGGCCAAAGGAGGGTTCGTCACAAGGAACTACGCCATTCGCAAAGAGAACATCCTATTTGTCGATGACAAAACAAAAAAGTTAGAGGCACTATTAAAACTAAAAGCAGAAAGAAACGACAAACCAATTGCCATAGTGGACGATACGGTAAAGACATTGGATCAGATATTCAATCAAGGAGACTTTCTAACAATACACATTTCTTCATTCTTCGATTTTTAAAAGCAAGAAACTAAATTAAAAATCACTTTCCTTTTATAATTGAAAATCATAACTTTGCAAATGGTGCGAATAGTGTGCGTATTGAGCACATAGAAAGTCCCTCCCGCAGACTGAAACAAGCATAGGGACGACTGACTAACACACTCTTAATAAACATAATTTTTCAGATATGAAAATAGCATTTATCGGAGCAGGTAACATGGGAGGAGCAATCATTAAAGGATTGTATCTCAGCAAAGTATGCAAAGCAGAAGATCTATTCATTGCAGACGCAAGCGAAAAGACCTTGGAAGGCATCAAGAAATTAAACAAGAACATTTTCACTTCCACGAACAACAACGATGTTGTGAAATCGGCAGAGTATGTAGTAATTGCCGTTAAACCTTGGTTGGTAGAGACTGTGCTTGACGGCATCAAGTCATCACTCAATCCTAAGCAACACACTGTCATCTCTATTGCAGCTGGCATCAACCTAAAAGACATTGCTGCTCAAATCGGCAGTGACTTTACTCTTTTCCGCCTTTTGCCTAACACAGCCATGTCTCTTCGCGAAAGCATGACATTCGTATCATCATTGAACGCCAGTGCAGAACAAGAGCAATTCATCGTTGATACATTCAGCAAATTGGGACGTGCTATTTCCATTCCAGAATCACAAATGGGAGCCTTCACTTCTGTATCCTCTTGTGGAATCGCTTATGCTCTCCGCTATTTGCGCGCCGCAACAGAAGGTGCATGCGAGTTGGGCATCCGTCCAGACATCGCACAAGAAGTAATCGCACAGACAATGATTGGAGCAGCACAACTCATCCTACAAAACAAGTCAAATGCAGAAGCTGAGATAGACAAAGTAACCACACCTGGCGGATGGACGATCAAAGGACTCAACGCTATGGAGGAATATGGTTTCTCCAACTCTGTCATCAAAGGTATCAAAGCAAACAAATAATAAATTATCATACCATGAACGAGCAAATCAAACAGATAGCCGAAAGGTTGAAAGGCCTACGCGATGCGTTAGAGGTCTCAGAGCAAGAGCTCGCCAATGTTTGTTCTATCAGCAAGGAAGAATATATCGCTTTTGAAAGTGGCGAAAAGGACATCCCCGTAAGCATCTTGCACCGTATCTCTCAAAAATACGGAATAGAGATGACCTCTCTCCTATTCGGTGAAGATCCCCACATGCGTTCATACTACCTTACCCGCAAAGGGCAAGGAACCGCTATGGAACGCTCAAAAGCCTACAAATACCAATCTTTGGCTGCTGGTTTCATCAATAGAAAGTCTGATCCATACGTGGTAACAGTCGAGCCTAACGACAAACCTATCCACCTCAATTCCCACCCAGGGCAAGAGTTCAACATGGTGCTTGAAGGTCGCATGGAACTTAATCTTAACGGGAAAATATTGATCCTTGAGGAAGGCGACAGCATCTATTTCGATTCTGGCATCATGCACGGAATGAAAGCCCTCGATGGCAAGACAGTCCGTTTCCTTGCGATAATAATGTAAAATAACAATAAAACAATGCTCGAAAAATATTTGTCAAAAACGAAGTTCGACTCTTTGGACGACTTCAAAAAGAATTTCAAGGTTATTGTTCCGGAAAACTTCAACTTCGCCTACGAAGTAGTGGACGGATGGGCAGAAAAGGAGCCTAACAAAGTAGCGCTCTGTTGGACAAACGACAAAGGTGAGCATATCGACTTCACCTTCGCCGACATGAAACGTGAGACAGACAAGACTGCCTCTTACTTCCAATCATTAGGCATCAAAAAGGGCGACATGGTCATGTTGATCCTCAAGCGCCGCTACGAGTTCTGGTTCTCCATCATCGCACTTCACAAGATTGGTGCAGTCGTTATCCCTGCCACCCACTTGCTAACAAAGAAGGATATCGTTTACCGTGCAAATGCTGCCACTATCAAAGCCATCGTGGCAGACGGCGACGCTCTAATATTGAAACACGTGGAAGACTCTCTTCATGAATCTCCTTCAGTAGAGAAGATTATCTCTGTCGGACCATTGGTTCCTGAGGGATGGGAAGACTTCCACAAGGGCATTGAAAACGCAGCTCCTTTCGTGAAGCCAGCTTGTCCTAACACCAACGACGACATCTCCTTGATGTACTTCACATCCGGAACGACCGGCAACCCTAAGATGGTGGCCCACTCCTTCACCTATCCGCTCGGACATATCGTGACTGGAAAATACTGGCACAACTTGAACGAAAAGAGCTTGCACCTTACTGTAGCAGACACTGGTTGGGGTAAGGCCGTTTGGGGAAAACTCTACGGACAATGGTTCTCGGGTGCCACCGTATTCGTTTACGACCACGAGAAGTTCACGCCTGCCGATATGCTCAAGATGATTGAGCAATATAAGATTACTTCGTTCTGCGCACCTCCGACTATCTTCCGCTTCATGATTAAGGAGGATCTTCATAAATACGACCTCTCTTCTTTGAAGTATTGTACTATCGCAGGAGAGGCTTTGAACCCAGCTGTTTACGAGGCATTCTTGGAAGCAACAGGTGTAAAATTGATGGAAGGCTTCGGACAAACCGAGACGACGCTTACCATCGCCACCTTCCCTTGGATGGAGCCAAAGCCAGGTTCAATGGGTATTCCTAACCCTGCCTACGACATCGACCTCATCACAGGTGACGGCCGCACAGCCGAAGACGGCGAGCAAGGCGAAATCGTTGTCAAGACAGACAAGTGGATGCCGGTAGGATTGTTCAAGGAATACTATCGTGACGCCGAGAAGACAAAAGAAGCATTCCACGACAATGTTTACCACACGGGAGATATTGCTTGGCGCGACGAAGACGGCTACTTCTGGTTCGTAGGTCGTACGGACGACGTAATCAAGAGTTCAGGCTATCGTATCGGTCCTTTCGAAGTAGAGAGTGCATTGATGACACACCCAGCTGTTGTTGAATGTGCCATCACTGGCGTACCTGACGAGATTCGCGGACAGATCATCAAAGCGACAATCGTTCTTTCTAAGGATTACAAGTCCAAGGCTGGAGAGGAGCTCATCAAAGAGTTGCAAGACCACGTTAAGCGCACGACAGCCCCTTACAAATATCCACGCGTCATCGAATTTGTTGACGAGTTGCCAAAGACCATCAGCGGTAAAATCAAGCGTGTTGACATCCGTAAGGAGGACAGCAAAAAATAATCGTAGGGGCGGTACCTTGTACCTGCCCATAGATAGGGGCAACCTTTGTGGTTGCCCCTATTTTTTATTGCTCTCCGCTAAACATTTTTGAGATACCAAGTTTGTCCCTTTTTCTTAAATCTCTTGCACTTCAAAATCCTCCCAACAAAGAACTCAATATCAAGTAAAAAGCCAATTCACAAATGAGGAAAGTTGCTCCGCAACAATCCCCCGTATAACCATGAATCTTTCTATTCATGTAACCAAATAAAATTGCAGCAAACATCATTGAGACAAAAGTGGCAATAATAATAGGCAACCATACACCAATATCAAAAAACGACAAAAAGAGAAATGGAAACACTCCTACCAAAAAACTAAACAATTTCTCTTTATTGGATACTGGAGCATAAACCAATTTGTTTTTAGACTCACTTTCGGTTCTCGCATATGGTAAGAAATAGATGATAGTAGAAGCCACCCATTTGCAAAAAACATCTACCAGCACGAAGAAAACAGCCATCCATGCCACATTAGCCAACTTCTCAGCCATATTGACAAGCAAATTATATAGCAAAAGATAATAAAAGATCAACCCAAGAACGCCAAAGGTTCCGATATGGGAATCTTTCATAATATCCAATATGCGTTGACGATTGCCTCCGCCTCCAAATCCATCACAAAAATCGGCAAGGCCATCTTCATGAATAGCACCCGTCACTAAAAGCCGAAACAAAAGGGCAAGCAGAATAGATACCGACATAGGCATATTCATCCCAAATGAAGAAATAGACGTGGTCAACCCAAAGAGCAAAGCCATAAGCCCTCCTGTCAAATAGCCAACTATGGGCCACAAAGGGACAACTCGCTCATAGTATTCCTTAGGGACAACCGTCAATCGCCAGAAAGGCAAACGAGTGAAAAAACTTAATGCCGCTATGAGACGACAATACAAATTTCTCATCAAAAGTATTTTGTTATTTGCGCGTGAGCAAAGTTATCCATTTCATTAATCATATTGACGGCCGACTGCAGAATCGGATAGGCACAAATGGCACCCGTCCCCTCGCCCAAACGCATTCCAAGATGGAGTAAAGGTTCCGCTCCCATTTCCTGCAACATTAATTTATGTCCACCCTCATCTCCTTGATGTCCAAACACAGCATAGTCAAGGACATTCTTATCCATCTTAGCTGCTGCCAACATACAAGCAGTCATAATGAAACCATCCACTAAAACTATCATTCTCAATTCTGCAGCCCTCAACATGGCTCCAATAGCAGCCACCATCTCAAAGCCAGCAAAATAGCTAAGAATAGTGTCAATAGGCGCAGAAGGATTACATCTTAGAAATGTATCAACAGACTCCTTCAATACTTCATACTTATGCTGAACCCCTTGAGCATTCAATCCCGAACCAGCCCCTACGCAATCACCCAAAGGAATACCAAGCAATAGATGCATAAGAATGCTCGAAGGGGAGGTGTTAGCAATACCCATCTCCCCAAAAGAGATGACGTTACAACCCTCCGAAAAACACTCATCAACCTGCTCAGCTCCGGTAGAGAGTGCCTTACTATAATCAGAAGCATTCATAGCTGGAGAAAAGCGGAAATTAGCCGTTCCCCGCTGTATCTTTCTATGAATGATATGCGTATATCCTTCTAAATCATAATCAACACCTACATCCACCACCCTCAAGGAAAAATCATGCTGACGGCAAAACATATTGACACCACCGCCACCTTTCCCGTAATTAATCATCTGTTGCCAAGTGACCTCCCTCGGAGAAGCCGATACGTTCTCTTTTTCTATTCCATGGTCACCCCCAAACAGAATATGGCAAGGGTGCTTTAGTTTAGGAGTTAAAGAGTTTTGTATGAGACAAACTTGCATCGCAAGCGACTCCAAACGTCCCAAAGAGCCTTTGGGTTTATTCAAATTGTCTATCTTCTCTTGAATGGAAGATTGCAATGTTTTATCAGTAGGAACTATCATTTTATCTTAACGGGGATACCAGAAACCATAAGAACCACTTCATCCGCCTTACTGGCCACATATTGGTTGAACCAACCGAGCAAATCTGTGAATTTTCGTTGGACTTCATTCGGGCTGACGCCGCCCAAGCCTATTTCGTTGGTGACGAAGATAAACGTGGCCTCCTGCTGGGTAAAGCGGTCAAATTCTGTCTTCAAGGCAGACAAGGAGCATTCCACCTCCTGCATCTCGAAGAAATAGTTGGTGGCCCACAACGTGCAACAGTCAACCAACACCACTTTTCCCGAAACATCATGCCGACTCAATTCCTTTTCTTCCTCGATAGAGGTCCATTGCGGGCCACGCCTCTGCTTATGCATTTCAACCCTTCCACGGAATTCATCGTCCCAAATATGAGCAGTCGCCATATAGATAGGAGTGGGGGTCAACGAAAGAGCCAAATTCTCGGCATGCTGACTTTTACCAGACCGCTGTCCTCCCGTAATCAGAATAATCTTTTTCATCTACCTCATCAAAGCAAAGAAGGTATTTCTCGTAAAGAATTGACAAGAAAAGTCACGGGACGAGGAGGAACAAACGATGCATCCCATCTGTTAAATAATAACGTGTCAATTCCTGCATTCATAGCGCCTTCTATATCCGTTCCGTAATTATCCCCTATCATCAGTGTGGTTGAAGGATTTGCCTTTGTTTTATCAAGAGCATAGTCAAAGAAGACTTTAGAGGGTTTGTTTGCTCCGGCATCTTCGCTTAAAATGATCGTATTGAAGAAATCTTCCAACCCCGATGATTTCAGTTTTTTATATTGCACCTCATGGAAACCATTACTACAGATATGCATTCGATAGCCTTTCTCCTTCAGATAAACCAATAGTTCACGAGCACCATCAACTACGCCAGATTTCGAAGAGCAAAAATCCAAGAAACGGTCACTCAATTCCAAGCAATACTTTTCCGTAGGATCAATGCCAACACCTTTGGACAAAGGCAATCGGAAGCGTTCAACGATTAGATAATCACGACTAATCTCTCCTTTTGCATAAAGCGACCAAAGGTAAACATTCGCCTCCCAATAGGCCTTATAAAAGACCTCCGGATCTGAGAAATATTGGGACAGATGAGCATCTTCAAACAACTCGCGCAAAGCGATGACGGAGTTTCCTCTCGTGTCGTACAACGTATCGTCGAAATCAATGAAAAGATCAATGTATTTATTCATAATCATTTAATTTTTAAAGTGAAAACACAACACATAGGATAACAAAGAGAAATGAAACACAAAGGGTTTCTGACTGGTTTGCAATTTTCAGGCTGATTGTCTTATCCGTGTCATCCAACAAACGAGCATTTTCACCAATATATGGTTTATAGAAATATTCTCCGAAATAATTATGAGGACCACCAAACTGGCAATCCAAAATACTCGCCAACGCGGCTTCCGGCCAACCACTATTCGGGGATGCATGCTTAGGGCCATATTTACAAACGAAAGCACAACATTGGCCGAAAGTGAGACTTTTAGAATATCTAACGCCGACTATCAATATTAATATAGCAGTTAATCGTGCTGGTATATAATTAGCCACATCGTCTATCCTTGCAGCCCAACAGCCGAAATCAAGATAACGAGGCGTATGATATCCTATCATTGAATCAAGCGTATTAACCATCTTATACATCATCATGCCAGGCACTCCCCATAGCATGAACCAAAAGAGAGGAGCCACCACTCCGTCGCTCAAATTTTCGGCCAAAGTTTCCAATGCAGCAGCCTTAACCTCTTGTTCGGAGAGATTCTGTGTATCCCTACCAACAATACGAGCCACTTGACTTCTGCCCTCCTCAAGACTTCTATCCAACGCCTCAAAAACCATTCTCACCTCTTTTCGAAGTGTACAGCCCGCCAAACAATAAAAGACCGCTATGGATTGGAATAATACCAAGCAGATAAAACTAAAGTGTTTACCCCCGTAATTTTCAATGAAACACAAAGCATTTATCATTGTCCTAAACAAAAGGAATATCAGGACAATGCTCCCTATTGCCAACAAAGCCCCTTTGAATTTACGACAGCACCCTTTATTCAGCCGATGTTCCCAAAAACTGATCCATCTACCCATATAGACAACAGGGTGAGGTAATGCCTCTGGGTCGCCAAAGACATGGTCCAATATCCACCCTAAAATCAAAGGAAGCAGAAGTAACATCAAGCCATCCATTCCGATATGCCCTTTATGAGCAATTCATTCTCCTTTGGAGTCTGAATTGCGATTCGAAAATAAGAGGAGTCTAAGCCTTCAAAATTAGAGGCATCGCGAATCAAAACTCCATAAGAACCCACCAAAAAATTCTTCAAATCGGAAGCCCTTCCCTTGGGCAGACGACACAACAGGATATGCATATCCGAAGGTAGAACCTCTATCCCTATTTGTTGAAGCGAAGCGGACACTCGACATGCCTCTTCCAACATCTCAATCAAATCAATTGAATAATCTTGCAAATGGGAAAAGATATAAAGTCCCGCCTCTATGGCCAACTGATTAACAGTCCAAGGCACGGAACAGAGTGCTATCTTATCTATAAGGGTAGCATGAGCTGTCATATACCCCAAACGAAGTCCTGGGATGGAAAAGTCCTTCGTCATCGAATGTAGCAGCACCACATTCTGAAGAGACACCGCCTCTTGCGGTGAAATAACTGGAGACGACACAAACGCCGCATAACTTGCATCCACGATAAAAACCGTATCAGGCAACGACTGAATCGTCCCCAACAAAAAATCCTTGTCTATCAATTGCCCCGTGGGATTATTCGGATTACAAAGCCAAACCAATTGAGTCTTGGGAGGAATTTCCTTCAATGATTGAAAGAAACTAACCGAATGCCCATGCATACGGCAAGCATCTGCATATTCCGAAAAAGTCGGGACTAAAACCGATGAATGCGAGCCTCTAAATGCCTGAGCAATCTGATAAATTGCCTGCGTAGCACCATTCGTCACCAACACCTCATTAGATGATATATTTGAGTGTTTTGCGACAACACATTCCAAACGTTTAGGGGTTGGTTCGGGGTAATTTTCTATAGTAGGCAATTTTTGCGTAAGATGATCATATAATCCGTTGTGAGGAAAACGGCCATATACATTAGAACTGAAATTCGCTTTAATCTCAGCATAGTCGTATATATCATCGCCGTGTCCATTAATCATATCACCAGCCCTATAAAAACAAAATAGTAAGTACCCCGAAAGGATACTTACTAAATTATATCTATTTTCAAAAACACCTTCAATCTTGTTTGTCTAGCACTTCATACTTTGAGTGGCGGCTCTTAAACTCAGGGACAATCTCCTTCATCACCTTCACAATAGCCATATCATCGTATGTACGGCTTGCCTCCAAAAGACGATCTTCATTTCGACAAGCATCCTCATAATCATATTCACGGACAGCAGCAATCTTAATCTTAGGATGGAAAGTCGGCTTTGTACTTTCAGAGTCGTTGAGCACCTCCTCATATAGTTTCTCGCCATCACGCAAGCCTGTGAAAACGATATCGACATTCTTAACTCGGCTCAAAGAAATCATTCGCTTCGCCAAATCAACAATGCGAACAGGATCGCCCATATCGAAAACGAAGATTTCGCCACCCTTGCCAAATGTTCCGGCCTCCAAGACCAACTTGCACGCCTCGGAGATCAACATAAAGAACCTGATAATGTCAGGATGAGTAACCGTTACAGGACCACCGTTCTTAATTTGCTCTCTAAATAGAGGAATAACGGAACCATTGCTACCCAAAACATTACCGAAACGAGTCGTGACAAACTGAGTTACGCCCTTAACCTTTCCTTCAACAATTGCCTTGTTCAAACTCTGGCAATAGATTTCACAAATACGCTTGCTACATCCCATCACGTTAGTTGGGTTTACAGCCTTGTCCGTGCTGACCATCACGAACTTCTTCGTGCCATATTTCACCGACAAATCAGCGATGACTCTCGTACCGTAAATGTTATTTTGGACAGCCTCCGACGGATTATCCTCCATCATCGGAACATGTTTGTAAGCAGCTGCATGGAATACATAATCAGGCTTATACTCTTTGAAGATGCTCTCCATCCTAGGCTGATTAGCAATGCTAGTCACAATAGTTTGAGATTTAACATAAGAGAATTGGCGAGCCATCATCAAACGAATATCGTGCATTGGAGTCTCTGCCTGATCTATCAAGATCATCTGCTCCGGGTTATACTTAGCCACCTGACGAACAATCTCAGAACCAATGGAACCTGCAGCCCCCGTAATCAATATCTTTTTATCCTTCAAAAGAGCTCCAATGGCATCCATGTCCACCTCAATCTTCTTACGAGGCAAAAGATCCTCAATATCAACCTCATGCATACGGTCTTGAAGAAGTTCCGACTTACCGTCCCACTCTTCAGCTTGAGGCATCATCATAATCTTGATGCCTTTTTGAAGAAGGCCGTCAATCAATTCTGTACGTTCACGGAATGTTTCACTTTGCAAAGGAGAGACAATGAGAGCATCGATATTCATCTGCATCATTCTTACCAGCAAATCGTCATCATCAGGGTAAACCTTCACTCCCATCAACATCATGCCCTCCATCTCACCATTAGGAGAAACAAAGCCTTTCAATCTATATTTACGAGGTTCCTGACTACGTATGCTCTTGGCCAAACTAATTCCACCTTCGCGCACACCATATACAAAAGCTAACTTTGCACCATTCTCTCGCAACATATCGTATACAGCCTTTACGAATAGACGTTCCAGACATAGTAACAATGTGCCTAAAAAGAATACGATAATAATAGCACGAGTTTTAGGTAAAAGAATAGCTGATGATTCAACATTAAGAAAATCCAATGACCATTGAAACAACCACGCCGCAACAGAAGCTTCCAACATAGCACCTATTACCCGATACATATCAACAAACGAAGAATAGCGAATAATTCCAGTAAACGTATGCATCAATCGGAAAAACAATGCGTATATCATTGTGCAAAGCAAAGTTCCCGATACCATTGGCCAAAAATTATGAAGAAACCAATTGCCCCTATTTAACAAATAAAACGAAAGCAAGTATGAGCAAAATATGACAAAACAATCTATCAATAGAACTCCCCAATAAGGCAATGCCTTTTTAGAAAAATACCATTTAGATAATTTAATAAGTAAACCAAAATTCATACTAACAATAAATTAGATAAAACTTAGGAAAGCTATCTCAATAAGAATATAATTCCAATTCTATAAATCATCCATTTTTTAATCTGTAAATCAAACAGATTCTTAACATATCAAAACTAATCTTTTGCAAAAGTAATGATTTAAATCAACATTCACAAAAAAATCAATCAATAACACTCTTCAAGACTTCCACATATCGCTTTGTCCCCACCTCTTTCGTGAGGTTTTGTAAAACAAATTGTCGCCCGTTGACGCCCATATTCTCACATAAAGAATGATCATTATAAAGTTGAATAATGGAAGATTTGAAAGCTGCTTTATCTCCTGCTTTCGTAAAAAGTCCGCAGTTATGTCCTTCAACAATCGACTTCAACTCATTCTCGTCAAAATTGGCCAGCACAGGACGAGAGGCTGACATTATGCTCCACGTTTTACTCGGCACGCTATTAGCGCCAACGCCCGGTTTCGAAATGACAAGTCCCACATCGCCCAAGCTAAAAACATAAGAAATATCCTCGTAGGGTTGGAAAGGCAAAAGATGTATGGTTTTCAACTTGTGATTTGCGACGAAAGCCTCAACATTCTTTTTATACGCCCCTTCGCCAACAAGAACCAAATGAATATCAGGAAATTCAGATGCAAGTTCTTTCATCACCTCTAACAAAAGATCCATATTCTGCGTCAGCCCAATATTGCCGCAATAAGAGAGATAAAACTTAGATCGATCCAACCCATACGCATCAAACAATTTGTTTTGCGAACGAGGAATATCAACCACCGCATTCTGATCCACCCAATTATAAACCACCTCTATTTTCTCTTCCGGAACCCCCTTCGCCATGATATTCTTCTTGAAGTCCTCCGAGATGACGATAATCTTGTCCGCATTCTTATAGGTGAAATTCTCAATCACACGCCCGATTTTCCAAAGCAAACCACCTTTCTTTGCAAGCCCAGTTCCGACCAAAGAGTCTGGGAAAATGTCTTGGAGGTTGTAGACGAAAGGAATATGTTTGATTTTTTTGAGGAAGGCACCAAGAAGCCCTTGGATGGGGGGAGTGCTAGCCAAGTATATACAATCCACTTTAGAGGCACACAATCCATAATAGAATTGAATTATCCAACACAAAAGATATCTAACAGCTCTTAACAAAGGATTTTTCCCTTCAGAATAAAGACGGAATCTTTTAACTATAACATTGTTCTCATACAAAAATTCTTTTTTATATCTCTTATTTTTGTATTCGATTTGTTCATCTTTAGAAAGACCTCTGCAAGGAGTTGGAACATATAATTCCACTTCTAAACCCGCATTAGCAAAGGCTTCCAATCTATTTTCTGCCAAATAAGAACTAGCCGCTTTTTCCGGAAGGAAATAAGCGGGCATATAAAGTATCTTCATAATTCCAAATCTCGACCTATGACCACATTATGCCCCTAATTTTCCCATCTGAGCCCCTTACACTAATATTGAGAGTCTTTTGTACTTTCTGTATCATATTTTCTATGTCAAGACGCGATTCTGCTGCAATTATAATAGGTCCCATGCGATGACCTTTATGTGTAAATTTGCTAGTCTTATTCCCTATTTTTATATCATCCAAAAACAACATTTTCACAAAAGACAATCCTTTCAATTCTGCCAATCCTTCAATTTCTACAATTTCCCCTTCCGGCAAATAAAAAGAAACATAGGCCGATGCTGATTCTTTTTTATTTGCTAATCGTGCCAAAACATTCCCAACTTCTTTAGTTGCACAATCCAATAGTAACGCGGACAAGTCAATTCCCGAATATAAAGGAACGAGATGCGAAGATATATACATCCCCCCTCCCCTCAAAGCACTCTCCACGATACATACTTTATGCTTTTTTTTGTCATAAAGGTATTCAGAATGAACTATCGCAAAATCAGGATTTACATATTGAGCCAAACGCTTCTCGTATGCAATAATTTCAGAAGTCACCGTAGTATCTAATCGAGAGGGAAAAATTGTCTGAGATGGAATAAACAAATTGGCTAATTCAAAATAAACCCTATCGGCGACCCCAATCGGATAATATTTTCCATGATACACAAATCCTTCAACTACAATCTCGTCTCCGCAAAAAAAAGATTCCACTATCGCTGTTTTAGATTGAGAGATAGACAAAGCATCCATTAAAGCCTCATAATATTCTACTTCGCCATTCACTTTTCTCACACCGAGGCTACTTTGTGAATCTGCAGGTTTTACAATCCAAGGATATGGAACATCCCGCATATTTTCAGGAACTTTCTTCTCTATTACCCTTGCATACTTAGGAACTGGTATCTTTAACTTTTCGCACATTTCGCGAAATTTGTTCTTATCACAATAGGAATTTACCTGTCCAACATTTAATCCTGGGAGATTCATCTTTTCTGCAACATATGCTACAGTCGGCATCATTCTATCATTTTGATCCGAAAGAACAGCATCAACAGATTCCGTTTGAGCAATTTTCAGGACACCTTCCATATCAAATATATCATGATAATATACCCTGTCTGCTATCTTTATAACAGGTTGATTGCCAGGCAATGTAACAGCAATCAAATAGAAACCCCTTTCTTTTACTTTTTTAGATAAAAATAGTTGCCCAATACCAGCACCAACCATTAATATTTTTTTCATAAGATTTCAAATCTCATTGCATATTAATGTTTTTTCTTGTCAAAACACTTAATATTGTTTTAAAAGCGACCCAAACATCCAACTTGAATGAAACATTTTCTGCATAATAACCATCCCAATAAAATTTCTCATCTTGAGATATACTATTTCGATAATATGCTTGCGCATAGCCAGTAACACCTGGCTTCACCATAAAACTTTTCATCTTTTCTGGAGGCAAGCCATTCGGATACTTCTTTGGACAATACAATTTAGGACGTGGTCCTATGAAACTCATATCTCCGCGCAGGACATTCAAAAACTGAGGAAATTCGTCCAAAGATGTTTTTCTCATAAAATGACCTATAGGCGTAACCCTTGGATCTTCATCACTATTAAAAGTACTTCCATCAACGTTCCTTATATCGGGAGAATTCACATACATACTTCTCAACTTAAACATTTTGAAAGGTTTGTAATCTTTTCCCGCACGAGTTGCATTATAAAAGACAGGTCCCCTGTCCGTAAAATAAATAAACGGAGCAAGTATGATAATCTCAATTAAGACAAATGGCAATATTGCCAATGCACCTAAGATATCAAACAACCTTTTGAAAAAACGGATGTACATAATCTTACAAATATTTCAACACCTCCAAGAAATTCTCCATCACATAGGCCAGTTCTTCGTCCGTCAAACGAGTGTGCAACGGCAATGTTATCTCATTAGCATATTGCTGATATGCATTTGGATAGTCTTTTATGTCAAATCCAAGATTCTTATAGGCTGTCATCATCGGAAGCGGTTTGAAGTGCACATTGCATGCAATGCCACGCTCCGCCATCTTTGTTATCGCCGCATTTCTCTGCTCCGTTGATTTACCTACAAGACGCACCAAATAAAGATGTCCATTCGATATATGGTCTGCATCAAAATGATTTAAGACTTTCACCCTCTGACCCTCCAATGCTTTATTGTAATACTCAATCATCTCTCGACGACGAGCCAAAAGTTGCGGATATCGGTCAAACTGCACCAAACCTATGGCAGCCATGATATCGGTCATATTGCACTTGTAAGAGGGCGACACTATGTCATATTCCCAAGCTCCCAACTGCGTCTTGGCCAAAGCATCCTTGCTCTGTCCATGCAATGAGAACAACTGCAACTGCTTATACATCAATTCATTATCAATCCCTTCTACGTCACGCCAAGTAAGGGCACCACCCTCCGCTGTTGTCAAATTCTTGACGGCATGGAATGAGAAGGCGGTGAAATCAGCCACCTCGCCACTCATTTTCCCTTTTCGCTGAGCACCGAAAGCATGGGCTGCATCTGCAAGGACGGCCACCCGACCCAAAGCACGCTGCAACTCTCCATTAGCAGAGAAAAGTGCACGCTTCTTCTCCACGATTGAGAATATACGGTCATAATCGCACATGATTCCAGCCAAATCGACAGCAATAATCACCTTCGTACGTTCCGTAATGGCACGCTCCAATTGGTCGTAATCCATTTCAAAAGATTCGGGAGCCGTATCGACCATCACCAATTTAGCCCCGACATGACACACCACGCTTGCCGATGCAGTATATGTATAAGCTGTCGTAATCACCTCATCGCCAGGTCCAACGCCCAACAATCGAAGAGCCATCTCCATACTTGCCGTTGCCGAATTCAGGCAAACAGCACGAGACGTACGACAATAATCAGCAATCTTCCGTTCGAACTCCTTCGTACGAGGTCCAGTCGTAATCCACCCAGAACGAATAACCTCAAATACTGCTTGAGCTTCCAAATCGCTCATATCGGGCGGAGAAAATGATATCTTCATATAGTTATGTGTTTTATACATTCTTTTCTTTGAGCATTTGCTCATATAAATATATATATTTTTCGTATTGCTTGTTCTTATCGAAGTATTCTAAAGCTCTTTGCCTACATGATTTTTGTAGGGTTTCGTTAGAAGTTTGTGCCATTTGGATTACGGCCCTCTTAAGAGAACTCACATCATCAACATCCACTACCATTCCCGTATCCTCGGAAACAGACTCAGGACTACCTCCCGTTTTGAATGTCACAACTGGTGTCCCACATGCTAATGCCTCAACATTGACCATTCCAAAGACCTCCTCTCTTGTAGGATTAACAAAAACATCAGCGGCCGTATAAATTTCAGCTAATTCCTGCTGATTGGATGTTCGATGAATGGATAGTATTTGTACTGGCAGCTTCTTATCTAAGTCATCATTGGTTCCAACCAATACCACTTGATAATCGGAAGGTAATATTTGTGATAATTCTATAAACACATCTAATCCCTTTCGATATCCCCAACCAAAAGCCACACCCAATATGATTTTCTTGGTTTGGATATTATACTTTTGCTTAAAGTCACTCTTCTGTGGTTTAAACACGGAAAGGTCTATTCCGTTATGAATCATATTAATTGGATGCTTTTTCAGAAAAGAGTTTTTTACTATATCAGCCAACCAGAAGGAAACAGGGACAAGAACCATATTATTCACAGAGGTAAATGAGACTTTCTTCTGTCTATAATTCTTCTTAGACCTATCCCAGAAGATTGATATGGGGTAAGTCCTACTCTGAATACATGAATCACATCCACCTTTCCATTTATCACAGCCCATCATAGTAAAATGAACACAATGTCCTGTCATTGCCCAACAGTCATGAAGCGTCCATACAACAGGAATCTTAGCCTCGCACAAATACTCGAAAAGTAATTTGTAATTCAAATAATACCCATGAATATTGTGCAAATGAATAATGTCTGGCGATATGTTTTTGATTTTCTCTATCAATTTTTTCGTCGAACATCGAGACGAGAGGCCATGCCTATCCAGCAATAGGCTCTCTATGCCATGGAGTTTTTCTTGGAAAAGAGATACTGACTGAATCGTATTTAGTTGAGATGGATTTTTATAACGAGGGCCATGTATCATATATACCTCCCACCCTTTTTGTTTAGCCAAGAGACCTATTTGTTCCGATATTTTTCCCGTTGACCCCATATTCAGGGCAGCATTTACGATAAGCAACTTTGCCATAATCAGATGAAAAGATTATCTTTTATCACTTTTAATTGAAAATCTGGAGTCCAATTGTTTTCAATCTCCGCATAACAAGCCTTCCGAACTTCATCTCTATCACCCCGATGGATATCAAACCATTTTAGGATAGTTTCTGCTATGGATTCTTGATCATTGTACTCAAAGAAAGAGCCTGTTTCACCCTCCTTTATCGACTCAAATTCAGGCATTTGAAATTTAAACTCATGATGAGTTGCCACAGGGGTCCCAAACGTCATAGAATGTATTGCTGTTAGACCTACGTTACCAGGCGCCACACATAAATCGGCGTTATAAATCAACTCGGCATTAACTTTATCATCATAACAAGCGCCATAAAGCCAGACGAAAGATTCCAAGCCATGCCTTTCTATTAAATTTTGTAGATATTCTTTTTCTTCACCATCGCCAACAATCATAAGATTATAGCAATGTCCCTGCTGTTTTAATAAGGCCATAGCATCTAACAATAGATCCAATCGTTTCACTTTGGTCAATCGACCTATGAAAAGCAAAACTGGAGCCATTGTCTTAAAATGTTTTATATATATATCTGATGGAGATAAAGTTGACCGAATTTCCAATTGGTATTCGTAATCCAACGAATTATGTATTGCACATATTTTATCCGGCGCATACCCCATATCTAATAATAGACGACGAGCGTATTCTCCATAACAAAACACCCTATCTGCAGAATTATACATGATTTTTTTCAACAAGGCTTCTAAACAATTTTCCTTACCATACCAACCATGGCACCAAAAATTTATCTTTTTACGACGGAAAAATAAACTCCGTAATAGAAGGAACAGCCACATACATAAATCCCAAGTGGAAGCATACATAAAATAGACATCATATCGCTTATCAAACAATAATTTTAGCAAACCGACTGTCCAATATACCCTATGCCTTGCATTTGAAACATGAAGATATGACGATTGTTTTAGAAGATTTATGTCAAAAGACTTTACACCTCCTGTATAGTCGCCAAAATACCAATCGCAATCAAAATTCTCATCTATTTTTTTATAGATGGACTTTCGATAAAGTGATGGTGTATTAAAAAACATACATAACTTTTTCTTCATTGCAATGACATTCTCTGCCTATTAAAAAGAACAAACATTCCCAATAAGAACCAAAACAAAGGATTTCCAATGTAGGATCCCGAAAAAAATAGATTTACAAATGTATACAACACAAGCAACCACAAACTAAATATTCGACTATCAAAGATTGAATCCTTATACAATCGAGAAAAAATAAGGTACATAATCGAGAAAAAAACAATACCATATATAATGCCACCTTGCATAAGAACATCCAAAATTATATTATGAGGATATGCCGAAATTTCATCCGTATAAGCAAACAATCCATACCCTATTATTGGCTGTCGAAGAATTGCATTGGATGCTTTGAGATATATAACATCCCTATTTGATGTATTCGACATATCCAAACTACCGTCTTGATCTATGTAAGCAAATGCTCTATCATAACCTTGCATCATTATTGCGGTATACTCTGTAGACAAAAATTGGATTCCAACAACTACAATAGCCACAATAACTAACATAGAATAAAGAATAAATCTGTTACTTTTCTTATATGCAAAAAAAAGAAACAATAAGACCGCAGCAAGCATTAGAATAGTGGCGCCTCTTCCTCCTCCAATAAAACAAGAAACGACTTGAACAACCAACAAAAACAAACTAACAAGATAATACGCCTTTGTCTCAAACAGCCTGAATCGAGGCATCTCTTTTCCCCAAAGAAGATAAAATAAATTTATAGAGAAAGAAAATGCCGCATAATACGACAACCCCTGATATGTACCACCAGCAAATTCTATATTACCATTTAAATACCTAGGGAAATTCATTAGAAGCCCCAATGAAATAATAACATTTAAGACATCTAAACACTTAATAAATGATTGAAATAAATTATTCCTCAACACAAGCGACACAACCAACATTGCTGGGACAGACTCCGCTATAAATACTTTGTAAAGTAACACGCCATCTGGGCATTCCGAAGGTTTTATAGAATAAAGAAGTATAAACAAAAGAACTATGAGATAAACCCTCATATCTCCTTTCGTTATGCCTTTTGTTAATAACATTTTGACATAATTATACAACACAATCAAATCCACAACCATGTAACTATACATGAAGACCGGCACATGGCCTCCACCCTCTGTATAAAAATTCAAGCCTAATATAGAACAAGTAGAGAAAAAAATTGGATTCCAAAACAAAGCAAAAAACAAGACAATTGCCACACGACCATCTTTTACCTTCATATACTTTTTGATTTAAGGAAGCCTTCCCTATATTCTTTTGACAGATGCTGTACTTGAGGATTAGCTTTTAACAAATTCCTAAAGAAAACTATGATAGCCTCAAAACCTTCGGATCAAAAACCTTCCAATTCCATATTATTTTTCTATACTACTTTTATCCTAACTCAAAATCGTATTAATAAAACATCCGACATCATTTTTGTACATATAATCATTCGAATCACAAGTAACTTCAAGTCCAAATGTGTTTTTAATAGACACTGCATCTACATTTTCCATAGCACATCCCATCCTATAATCGCTGATCAGACTACCTATTAATCCATCTTTGGGGCCTATTACTGGTTTCTCAAATACTGATGCATAACCCAATACACCACTACTCATCTCTGTTTGCCGATAAGGCATCAATATCACATCTATAGAAAAACACATATTATAAAGAAATTCATACGTACAAAAGGTATCAAAAACTAATATCTGTACCTTCGTTTGAGCAATTTTCAGCAACTCATAGAAATCATCTTTCATATCATCATATATTCTCCCTGCAAAAACAAAAGTCAACCGATCTAAATCCTCTTTTTTCGACATATTAATTGCTTTTAGTATTTCTATTGTTCCCTTTCGGTACGTCAATCCCCCGAAATGAAAAAAGACTTTGTTTTCTACAGGTATTCCATATTGACTACGCAAATTAATTAATACTTCCTTGTCCACATTAGGTACTGGGTCTGCCAAAAACACAAATTTGTTAGTATGATAAATCTTATTCAATTTATCTGCACTTTTCTGGTCATTTAAAATAAAAACTTTTTCCATAATTCTACAATGAGCCATCAACCAATATAAAAAGACATCTGCTGCATATCGAAATTTGGAAACTTTACTTCTCGTGTGCAAGTATATTCTATAAACAATACCTCTCACCATTATTCCTTTGGGCATAAAAAACATAAGGAACGGCAACAAATAAATTAAATGAGTCAAAATCACCCGATTTGCACTAAATTCTTTGGCCTTCAAAGCTATCAGTTTAGATATTCGGCATCTTTGCTTCCATCCTTTCAGATTACGAATTTTTGACATTTCCGAATCATCCATAAAAACAAAAGACACATTCTCTGCTTTGGGCCAACTATATTTATCCTTATGCTTTAGGAAGCCATCTTCTAAACAAAAAATAAATTCATCATCAACTCTTTCTATCGCACCTTGATAGTAATGATGTAAATATTCCAAATGATGTCCTGATATATTTTCGTCAAATATTAACACTCTCATCTACAACAATATTTTTTCACTCCTCTTTTTTTTAGGATTTTCTCTTCCGTATAAAACAGCCCTAACTTATTCAAAAGATGCTTTATCATATAAACCACCCAATAACGGAAAGGACTAACCTTTCTGTTACAAAGTAATATGGTTGGATAATCACTATTAGGATATACTTGAGGATTATAAGTCCAATCCCCTGTTCCGCTATACATAAATGGCATCTCCCCATAATCCGATGGATCACGAAAAACAGGCAACCCCCTTTTTATTCGCAACAATGTCAGAATAGATTGATCCTCCCTATGTGAAAAATAATCCGGCCATTCAATAACTTCTTGATGGAAATGATTGGGAGAAAGCAACTCTTCTTTTTCACACAAACATTGCCATTCCTTAAAGAAATCGATGGAGTCCCTACTCTTTTTCACAAGAATGTACCCAGACAAAAGTTGGTTCTCAAAATTATCTTCACATCCCATTAGTTCATAACATTCTCGCTTACAAAACTGCCTATTCAACAACGGCTGTTCAACTAACAACACATCAGTACTATTTGCCTCTGCACACCTAACCAAATAGGCGATTTCCCTTATAAATGTTGCTCCCGAGTCACAATAAAAAAGCCAATCCCCTTCTCTAACCTTAGAAAGAGCATCTAATATGATATAAGGCTTCCACAACCACAGTCCAGCACCTCGCTTATATAAAAAGACTTCTTTGTGCTCTTCCTTATAACTCTTTGGTATATCTTCCGAAGAATATTCCAATACATGGTCAGCTTTCCCAAATAGATATGCTGTTTTTGTATTTACCCTACGCAAAGAATCATACGGCTCACCATCTGCATAATTAACTACATATATCATTTATATTCGAATTTTTTGCTTCATTTTAGAAATAAGAGCTTTCATCAATTCTTTTTCTGACGAATTGAGACCTAAAAAATAAATCGCCGTTATAGAAGAAACAAACGACACAAAGAACAGAAATATTGCAAAAGGGAATCCTACTGGCAACAAAAAATATAACACGAAAGGTATAACTGATGACACTCCTCCCACTAATATAATCCTCACCACCACAGCTTCTATGAATACAGCAATCCTCATTTTGATTAAACTCTGCAAATAATACAATCGCAATCCGAGACTAAAACATGAAATTATAATTGCTATAATGTACATAATTTCGGGAACTGCACCTAACCCAAATGCCACGTAGGAAAAAACAAGATTTGACAAAACCAATACAAATATTGACATACTATACTTCTTAAGTTTTCCTGTTGCCTGAGCTGCAACATCCAACGGATAGGACAAAACATCAACAAACGCATACAACAATAATAGAATGAAAAAAGACTCTGCATGTTCTGGTATTTCCGTAAGCCAAACATCCATTACAAAATGTGCATTTATTATAAATGGAAATGCAAACGCATAAATCAAAAAAAATGATATTTTACAGACAGAAACCAATAAAGATTGCATTTCATTCAACTTATTATTGGAGTACAATTTTACTATCTGAGGATTTGAAGCCAACTGAAAACTACTACAAAATTGACGAATTCCTGAATAGGCTTGCATGGCAATCGTATATGCTGCGTTTAGAGCCGGTCCGAAAAAAACATTAAGCAAAATAGTTGTACCTTGTACAAATCCAACGACTGCAAAATTATTAAGTCCCACCCAGCCTGTCAATGTCAACATCGACTTCATCATTGCCTTATCCCATACAAACTGATACCTTGCCTCTTCATATTTTCGCCTGCACCATATTACACAAATCATCCGAATGAAGAATTGTATTATAAACAAAAAAAATGCATAAAGAATCAACCTATCCCATGGAAGAAAAACTAACACAGCAACAGATATACATTTAAGACTCACTTCTAAAATTGCGACAAAAGCCAACACTCCCATATCTTCATGTGCAACTATTTCCGCTTTATTGGGAATATTAACAATAGCAAATACTGCATTAACAAGGGCAAATTGGAAAACCCAATATGCTGCCATTTGCCTTTCTATGGCTACTGTCATCTTACTAAAGATGAACCAGTAACCCAATACTTCGCCCAATATAATTAGAACAACAGACAGAACTAAATGTATATTAACACTTGTACTATAAACCCTATTGAGGTCTTTTATATTTCCACGCCCCAATTCGAAAGTAATAAATCGCTGAGTGCCAGAAGCAAGAGCTGTTGTTAATGTTGATATTAACGCCGTAAATCCTGCCACAGTAGCATATATTCCCATATCCGTTTCTCCTAATATTTGGAGTGTAAGACGTGACGTATATAGAGATATTGCTAATGTTAGGAACTGACGAATATATAACAAACCAGTATTCTTAACTATACGCTTACTGCTTAAATCCATCTAAATGTATTCTCTTACTTTGGATGCTCACAACTCACCGTCCGCCACGCCTCGCTCCAGCACACCTTTCACGTCGTAGATCACACCGTTGGCTGCTGTCAACGAACGCACATCGAGCGAAAGGAACTCCTTGTGGGCAACAGCCAAGATGACGGCGTCGAAGGTTGCTTGCGGCAATGTAGTGATGATGTCGAGATCATATTCGCGTTTCACCTGCGCGGCATCGGCCCACGGGTCGTAAATGGTGATGTCTGTTGTATATTCTGACAGTGTGTGGTAGATGTCCACCACTTTGGTGTTGCGGATGTCGGGGCAATTCTCCTTGAAGGTGATGCCCATGATGAGGATGCGTGCGTCTTTCACCATCACGCCTTTCTTGTTCATGCATTTGATGGTCTGCTCGGCAACATAGGCTCCCATGCCATCGTTCAGACGACGGGCTGACGACATGATGCGCGGCAACACGCCATAGACCTGCGCCTTCTGGATGAGATAGTAGGGATCGACCGAGATGCAATGACCCCCGACCAACCCTGGCCTCATCTTGATGAAGTTCCACTTCGTGGCGGCTGCTTCAATCACATCGTTGGTGTTGATGCCCATGGCGTTGAATATCTTCGCCAACTCGTTCATGAAGGCGATGTTGACATCTCGCTGCGAATTCTCAATGATTTTCGAAGCCTCTGCCACCCGAATGCTCGGTGCCTTGTGCGTACCGTTGAGCAATACGCTGTTGTAGAGTGCATCGACACGGTCGGCCACTTCAGGCGTAGAGCCAGAGGTGACTTTCTTGATCTTCTCCACCGTATGCTCTTTATCGCCAGGATTGATGCGTTCTGGCGAATATCCTGCAAAGAAATCCTTGTTGTAAGCAAGACCCGACACTCGCTCCACGACGGGGATACACTCCTCCTCGGTCACTCCCGGATAGACGGTCGATTCGTAAATCACCACATCGCCCTTCGAGATGACGCGGCCCACTATCTCGCTTGCCGAAAGCAAAGGTGTCAAGTCTGGTCGGTTGTTCACATCGACCGGCGTAGGGACAGCCACGACATAAACATTGCAATCGCTGATTTCCGCTTCGTCTGTAGTGCACCGAAAGCCACGCTCCAAGGCTTGCTGCAACAAGTCGTCCGAAAGTTCAAGCGTCGCATCATGACCGGTCATCAAGGCCTCCACTCGTGCACTATTCCGGTCGAAACCTATCGTTTCATATTTAGTCGAGAAGAGTCGTGCCAAGGGCAGTCCGACATATCCCAAACCGATCACGCATATTTTAGTCCGATTCATTGTTTTCTAGTTATATTCGACGATAGTGCTTACGTCTTTACACAGCTTCGCCTTTCTGACTAACAGAATCCATATAAGGTCTTTTAGCCAAATTAACTACAACTATACAAATGTAGGGAATTATTTACGAATTTTTAGGTTCATCTTTAAGGTTATTACTCAGCTTTATTTTCAATCACAATCTTCAACTTTTCTGATCCCTGTTTGCAAGCTTCAATAGCTTCAGAAACAGTAGCCGCTTGGGCTATGACACAAGCCACACGGTCAAGGCTATTATGAATTTCGGTCGATTCATCACCTATATGTTTGAAAAGTTGCAAGTGCTTTATGTTCGGCTGACGCAAAACTTCCTCTTCGCCTTCTATAGATTGAATGATGCCCTCTTTGGCAGCCACAAAACGCACAACACTCGCCTTGTGGATAGTTTGCCTCAAATCGGGCTCTTTTCCTAACGCTATGTCGATGGTTGCTTTCACCATATCAATACCTGTAGAGAGAGGCACCAAGTGCGTCGTGATACAATCCCCACCCATACGAGCTCCCAATTCGACCATCTTCGGACCTTTATCGGTAAGCATAATCTCCACATGGGCAGGTCCGTTGTTAATGCCTACGGCAAGAACGGCCCTCGATGCTAAATCACGGATCTGCACCAAATCGGTTTCTGGCAACTGCGATGGCTGCGAATGGCCCATTTCAACAAAATATGGAGCCCCCGTCGTAAGTTTGTCCGTCACAGCCAATACATGAGGAACTCCTTGATAGACAATCACCTCCACGCTCACCTCTTTCCCTCGCATATACTCCTCCACGATTACACGACCCGAACGTGATTGGGAACGGCTATAGCAATAGGCGTCGTCCAACTCCGATGGGTTGTTCACCAAAATAACGCCACGACTTCCTGCGTTGTCGGTGGGTTTCATTATGCAAGGATAGGATATTTCCGACCGGTGAGTTTGTAGATCTTTTTCATCCGCAAGGAAAACATATCGGGGAGCCTCCACGCCATGGGCGACGAAGGCTTTGATCATCTCCCATTTGTCTGTCGATTTCAAGGCTGTTTCAACAGAGATGCCAGGCAGACCGAGTTGTGTTGTAGCGGCGGCGATGGATCGCATAGGCATGTCGGTGGCCAACGTCATGATTCCGTCAGGACGGAACTCCTGGGCCACTTTGCAGATAGCCTCCACATCTATCGTGCTTGCGTTGAAATATTGATCGGCATAGGGAATACCTATCGCATCCGGATTGTAGTCTGCTACGGCAACAAAATGCCCCATCTCTTTCGCCTTCAAAATTGCGGGGAGTTGCAACGCCGAAGCACCTATGATCAATACTTTACTCATTCTCTGTCCGTATCACTATTACGACACAAAGATAGTGATTGTAATTAATACTTGGAAACATTGCAACGAAAAAAGGGCATCCATCAGACGCCCTTATTCGATTTAGAATAGTATTCCTCCTTATCCCACTATCGCCTCCTTGATGCAATCAACGATATATTTCACGTCGTCGTCGCTGACGTAAGGACCTGCGGGAAGACACATTCCGATTTTGAAGATCGACTCGCTCACGCCGTTCACATAGGCTGGGGCGTTGGCGTAGATAGGTTGTTTGTGCATCGGCTTCCATACCGGACGAGCCTCCACCTTCTTCTCCAACATGAAGACACGAAGTGCCTCGACATTGTCGTTAGGCTGACAATCGGTTGTCGGACTATCTACAGCCTGTATCACACCTGCTGCACCTCCCACGGCAGTCTTGATGACCTCCTTATAGGCATTCTCTTGTCCTTTGATTTTGAGAGACGGATCGAGTGTGATGGTACAAAGCCAATAGTTAGAGTCGTAGTCTGCATTAGGTGCTTCGTTAAGCGTTACACCTTGTACGTCTTTCAACAACTCCTTATAAAGAGCCTGCACATGTTGATGGTGGTCGATGTGGGCTTGGGCTACGCTCATCTGACCTCTACCGATGCCGGCGCAGACGTTGCTCATGCGGTAGTTGTAACCGATGGCGGTATGTTGATAGTATGGGTAGGCGTCGCGCGCTTGCGTAGCATACCACATCACGTTGTTCTTGCTCTCCAAATCGTTACAAATGAGGGCACCGCCGCCTGAGGTGGTGATCATCTTGTTTCCGTTGAACGAGAGAACGCCGAACTTTCCGAAGGTTCCCAAGACTTGCCCTTTATACTTCGAGCCGAAGCCTTCAGCGGCATCCTCAATCACAGGAATGTTATATTTGTTGGCAATTTCCATGATTCTATCGCAGTTGTACGGCATACCATAGAGGGCTACAGGGATGATGGCCTTCGGATAGTTGCCGGTCTTCTCCTTACGGTCGAGGATGGCTTTCTCCAAAAGGTCGGGATCCATGTTCCAGGTCTCGCGTTCTGAATCGATGAAGACCGGTGTGGCGCCAAGGTAGGTGATGGGGTGACTGGAGGCACAGAAGGTAAACGACTGCACACACACTTCGTCGCCGGCCTTCACGCCACAGGCGATGAGAGCAAGGTGGACTGCCGCCGTACCAGCCGAGAGGGCCACCACTTGCTTGTTCTTCAAACTCTCCTTCAAGTGCCATGCGCTCTCCCAAGCCTCTGGCCAACGAGATTGTGACAGAATGGCGCTCTCCATGTTTCCGGTGACGAACTTTCGGAGTTCCTCTTCGAAAGCGTTCACGTTAGGGCCTAATGGCACCACCCAATTCGTATCGAATGCCTCTTTGACATATTTCTGCTCTAACCCTTCGTCCGACATATGAGCCAAACATAGATAAATTGTTTTTCTTTCCATAAATGCTATATGTTATTTATTATTTATCAGTTTATGCATTCGTCCACTTTATGATCTCGTCAAATATTTTGTATAATCAAAATCATCACCCATTACAACAAAATCATCATTTGTCTTCATGAAATGGTGTTTAAGCTCCACCTCTTTTTGTATGTTAAATATTCGAACTAATCCTGTCTTTTTCAACGTGGCAGGAGAGCCTGCGAAGAGATTTCCAACAGTCTCTACATCACTATAATCCTTGTTGACAACAGAACCAGAAGCCACAATTGAATTACTTGGGATAAATGCACCTTTCGAAATCGAACATCCATTTGAAATCCATACATTATCACTTATAGTAACCGCTTTGAACAAATTCTTTATTTTTCTCGTATTAATATCATATACGAGGTGGAAATCTGAATCAATTATCTGAGTATTCCAACCAATTCCTATATGGCTACCGATAGTTATCCGCTTCGCACAGTAAATATTACAATGCTGATTAATAAGCACATCCGTCCCTATCGAAATATACCCATTATTGAAAATACTGAATCCACTCAACAATTTTACATCTTTCCCCCTAAATTCGAGCACCGTACCATACGACGGACGGAACATTGACTTCTCCCTCTTAGGCGGTAAAATATTAATAACGTCAGAGAATCCAAAGAAGATATCAAATGTCTTCGGCGAATCGTAAGAGAGTCTTATACAACCCTTATGCAGATTCCATAATTGGACATTTTTTCCAACTAATATCGGCATCCTAATGGCTTGTCGAAATGGCAACACTCTTAAATTCAAATATATAGTTTTCAAAACATTACCATATCTAATCGCTTTTATAAGACCTCTTATTTTCTTTAATGCTCCCATACTATTTTTTTTTAAATACAACATTTAAAAAAAACAAACTAGACAATTCTTCGTACTAATTTTCTAAATCTCATAGAAAAATCATTCAAAAAGGCTGCCACAATAAGTTATCCATTTGATACATGTATTCTATATCGAGGGCTTGTTTCATATCTTTACAATTTATGCACATTCCAATTCTGTAATAGAAGCAACGATTTCCATATATTCGGAAATAGAGACTCCTTGATTGAACTCATTGAGAAGTTCCCAATCCTTATCAAAATCCTCCGAGTCGCTTTTGATAGATGAGATAGCAAAGCCTCATACATTTCTTTAGAATCCATAACCAGTCGTTGTTAATGTTCTTTTTACTTTATGCATCGCAAATATATATATAGAACCTTTTAAACAAATATTAATTCTTACTTTTTTAACTCCACCTTAACGTTGTTATTTATAGGCTAACAGCAATCATCAACGTATCAAAGTCTGTTACCAAAGATTTATAGGGATAAAAACATCAACTATATTTGCTCAAACTCATAAACATCATTATCATGAGCATTAGTTAATTCCTCTATAGGTATGTACATTTTGAAATGCACATCATTATATGTCTTACGATAGTTATCAATATAATACTATCTCTTATCACCCACACATCACTACTCAACAACCTCATAATGCTTCACATAACGAAGTTTCTTCCACACTCCGCACATCAAGTTCATGCCCGTCCAGAACACAGAGGCCACGGTGTTCATGCCCTCGGCTTCGTGCCAAAGCTTATAGTGCCACTTGATCATGGTGGTGTAGCCATGGGTGGAGATGCTGCCGGCACGACCTCTGCGGTACTTTGCCAGACACTCATCAAGGAAGTAGCAATCAGCCTTTCGGGCCACCTTCAGCCACATAGCATAATCGTTGTTCTTCTTGATGTCTGCTATCTGCAGCAGACCGTAATGCTCACGGTCAAACATCACAGTCATGCATCCGGGCCAGCAGAATGCGAACATTCCGAACTTCGTCACATGCTTAGGACCGGTAATCAGCACACCTGTCTCCTTCGAAGCGTCATCAATCTCTTTGTATGCCGTATAAGAGAATGCATGCCCATTCTCTACCATAAATCGCAACTGTTTCTCCAGTTTCTCAGGCACCCACAGATCGTCCGAATCCAAGAATGCAATCCATTTACCTTTGGCTTCGCGCAAGGCGTAATTACGGGAGACAGCCGCACCCGAGTTCTTGGGATTCTTCAATAGACGAATTCGCACATCTTGCTCGACATATGGGGCTACCACCTCACACGATTCATCGGTTGAACAGTCGTCCACTATGATCATCTCCCAGTTATGGTATGTCTGTGCCTGAACAGATTTTATTGTTTCACCAATAAACTTAGCACAATTCCAGTTGGGGGTAATGATGCTTACTAAACCGTAATCGTTCATATTATTTACACTATTCTTTATCGTTTATTGTAGATACAACACTATGATCTTGTAACCCATAAATCCAAACTATAGTAATAATCATTTTCAACTCATGCTGAAGTTGTCGGAGTATTCCTTTCTAATGAAACTTCAGCAGAACCAAGCCATCTCTGAAAACCTAACAATCGTAACTATGAAATTCTTGTCTGCCTAATAGTTTCTTAATAACGACCTAATTCATAAATCTTGACAAAATCAAAATTTGAAGGCATATACAAGACACCTTTAGAACCATTGTTCTTGCCTGCGAAAAAGCATCTGCATTTTGACAAAATATATGTTGCTGTGAAATAAGAAAGGAATGCAATATCTTTGTCCTCCTGAGGGTTTAGTTTGTTTCTGACAGAGGCAATCCAAGCATCTCCCTTCATCTCTTTCTTGCTAATTCTAACTTGATCAACAGAAAGGAGCAAATTTCCAAACTCTGCTACAAATAGATCTTGAATGTCCTGATCTTCTGTTGCAAGAAAAACGGCATCATAAATTCCTTTCGAAAACTCCGCCTTGACATCTGCCAACACAACTTCCGGATCTGGCTGGATATCGTTCCCGACAGGTTTGTTAATTAGGAAATCAGTGCCTCTGCACAACACACCAATAACATTTTTATGACCTTTCAAATACTTTTCTGCCTGACAATCTAGAAAGTTTTTTGACTTGTCATTAAAACGTATATATTTGGCGAACAAGTTCTTGAACAGGGTTAGCTTTTCTGAATTGCTCCAAATATCGCTACCTGCATAAGAGTTATATTTGGCGCTAGGTACGGGAGACGTTGAACTGACTATAATATTCTTGCTATGTTTAATGTCATCAAGTGTGTAGCCAGCAGGCTGTTGTAAGAATTTTTCCCAAAGATTTATCTTTCCGAACTCGTCTTCCTTGGTATATTGAGTTTTGAAATTTAACATATCGACAATTGGAGTGTATCCATTCTCTTCACAAAGACCGATATGCATCATCACAGTATTTATCAAAGCCCAAGCCCCTCCGACATTATTGTCTCGACCTATAACATAAAAAGTCTTGTCTGCATTTTCTTCACCGTAAGATACTCTTTTCATTGGAGAAGCTTTGTAGTAATATTTTTTCAGTAGTTTTTTAACGAAACTAAGTTTCTTTATGCGTTGCTTTATTTGTAGTAGTGTGATCATATTGCTCAAGGGATTTATTTGTTAATTTGAGATGCTTCTTCTGGCGACTTGCAAT
Source organism: Paludibacteraceae bacterium (assembly GCA_024401475.1). GTDB lineage: Bacteria > Bacteroidota > Bacteroidia > Bacteroidales > Paludibacteraceae > RGIG10190. Next base: position 34,482 of record JAKSKZ010000002.1, read on the forward strand.
CATAACCCTCATTCTTTATTACTTTGCAAGGGACCCCTACCGCTGTTGAATGTGGCGGAATAGATTTATTGACAAAGCTCATAGCTCCAATCATACTTTTTTCGCCTATCTCAATATCCTGTCTTGCAAGCACCGTGCACCTCATCCCTAGATGAGCATCATTTCTGATAATAATTTTATGATGCCCTTGTTTTCGGCCATGACAAGAGAAATAAACGCCATAAGAAATGCCAACATTATCCTCTATTATCATATTTTCAGGGCAAATGTCATCAAAATAACATTTCATACCAATGAAAACATTTTTACCTATTTTGAAACCACACAGCCTATAAAGAGCGATTCGAACCGGCGTCAACACACAATTCGGGGCTATATTTTGACAAATTCCTTTGCGAATGAGATGCCAAACCTCTTGCAAAATCGAACGTTTAAAATAATAAGGAATTCTATCGTCAGACACTCCTTTGTGCGTTATTTTATATATTGCCTTCAATATCATACTCAAGTGTTTAATAGTGATTTTTATAAACTCACCGTTTTCTATTTTTTGTAGGTGACCTCTATAAATTCACTTTATCGAATCGTTTAGGCTGTAGAGGTCACGTTTTTACAGCCCAAGCAATTCCTATATCGCAAAGGTAATGTGATTAAGCCAAATCACCCCCAATTTTTATATTGTACAGCATAAAATATGGTTTAATGCCGACAAGTTTACGCAACAATCCATTCTGGGTTGTATCTCAGAATCTGCGAGTATCTGCACATATTATAAACCATGTTTGTAAAAGCGATGTTTGCCTTTGCTCTGACAATGCCAACACACCTAAAGATCAAACCGCGCATCGACTGCTCCATAAAGCCAAACACATGCTCCACTCAGCTGCGTACAGTTGACTTTTCTCTGTTGCTCTGCTTCTGGCTGTCTGTTAGAGGATGATTTCTGAACCCTTTCTCACATATAATGGGCTTTACTCCTTTGTCCGTCAGAGCATCTTCTAAACCAGTGTAGCCAGCGTCAATCCATACTTCCTGACCTTTGTATTCCTCAGTAATGAGTCCTACGGCCTCTTTGGAGTCATGTACATTTACGCTTGTCACAGCGTAGCCGGTAATGATTTTTGTCTTTTTGTCCACTTTCACATTTATAAGAGTATTGATTCTTTTTGTCTGTCACCTTGCCGTTTTTCTGCCACTAATGGCAAATGGTTCGCAATAGCTTCAAAATCGTCTCAAAACAATTCACATAAGATTGTCCGAATCGAACCTAAGATTCTGGTAAAAAAGAATCCAAAATCATAAGAACGGGGCCTTTTCATGTAAATTTTCCAATAAGAGACTATCATTGCAAAAGAATTTTTAGCGACAGCCATTAAAGAGCGATCTAATGTTGTAGCACTATTTTCCCTCACCCTTCTATAATAAATAGCGTTTCTCGATGTAAAAGAAATCTTTTCCATTCTGTCGGAAATCAAGAACATAAAAATAGAGTCTTCCCCATTTTTAAAGTTCAAATCAAACCGTCTTTCTCCTATAATAGACTTATGAATTAATTTATATACAGGACCAGAAAAAAATTTCTTTGCTTTTTTGTAATCACAAACCCCCAATGATATATTCTTTTCGTAATCTTTTGTTATTAAATATGGTCTGTATTCCGTTGTTCCATCCAAAAAAGACAAAGGATAACAAAGAGACACCACTTGAGGAGTTGCATTATTATATAGCTCTTCCAAATAAGTTGGAGACACAAAATCATCATCATCAATAAATGTTATATAATCACCTTTAGCCACATCCAATGCCAAATTTCGAGCATTAGAGACCCCCCCCCGATCAATTTGAATATAATTGACATTAAGAGATTTTTGTGTAGACAACCATTCTTTGATTTGTGTATTATACGGTTCGCAACATCCATTTAGAACAATAATAATCTCAAAATCATCATGCGACATGGTTTGCCCCCCCAAAGATGACAAACATTCCCAAAGGTAATTTTGGGGTCTATATGTTGGGATGATAACTGAAATAAACATACACTATATTGCGATTTATCTATTTAAATTACAATTTTTTTCATCCAGCACCTCCATAATTGCAATATGGTGAGAAATTCTTTTTTCTATTGGAGGCAATTGCATATAGTCATTACCATAATGAATGGATAAATATTCTTCAATTTTATAAGGGACTGGATATTCCTTATCTTCAAATTTAAGATATTTAGTTTTCTCAAAAATATCTTCCCTATATTTCCATTTAAATGTATATAGATTACATCCATATCCATAAGAATAGTCTTTACATTTACAAATCTTAGAGAGAAATCGAAAAAGAAGCACAAAAAATTGTAAGAAATTATAGTACCAACAAGCCACCCTATGCAATAGACGATATTTATGCAATGGCAAGGTCATCAATCCGAATAAAGGTCGATGCATCAAATGATAAATTGCTATAAATATGGGGGAAGCCTTTTCAAATGGGAAAATATCTATAAAACAACCATTCTCTTTATATTCTATATTAACCCGTTGTTCTTTATAAAGTGTCCTAATGTCCCGCAATTTTGCAAAACCATTCATATACAATGAATCCGTCTCATGATTTTGCAATCGAAGAAATTTTGGAGGGTCGATTCGCATAAGTTCACAAAATCGGTTGTATTCTGAGATGTCCATACGAATATCAATATCATCATCCCAAGGGATAAAGCCTTGATGCCTATATGCTCCCAAAGCAGTTCCACCTTCTAAGGTATATCTGATGTTATGTTCCTTACAATATTCATCAAACTCTTGCAACATAATAAGGAGCATATGCTGAACTCTTTTCAATTCAATGTTACCAATATCTTTATTAACATTCATAAATACAATTCTATTTTATAATTTGATCTAAAAAAGTTCTATATGGATAAGTTACCGAAGTGCCACAACTATCTTGAGGTCTCATATTAGAACTACCTATATATACCTGAAGCATAAAAAGTATAACACACATACTCAGATAAAAGAACTTACTTATTTTGAAGATTCTCGCTATCTGCGGAACTATAAATATTGATGAAGAAAAGAAAAATATACAAAAACGCTTAGATAATGTACTATTGTAAGAGAATAAGGCATAAAAAGAAATTCCTAATACTAACACACCTATATAATAAGCATTCCTTTTATCCATTGCTATCAATTTATCATATAAAGACAAAGATAAAACTCCTATTAGGTATATAAGCCATTTCATCATTTTCCCTTCGCCATGCGCCTCTCTATAAAAATATTTTACTGCAGATTCTGAGTTTTCCATAAAATCCATATCATCAAAAAATTCTTTTGGTATGAAACTTTCCAAATAGGGGGTGATGAAAACGCCCAAAACAAGACAAGAAAAGAAAAGCTTCCACAACGTTTTTTTAGAGACCTCCTCCCATGATAATAAAATCAAAACAGATAGAATAGCTGACTTGTGACAAAAGAAAGCTATGGCAATCAATAATATCCTAAAAAGGAGCAAGCGACTTCCTTCATACTTAGAATACCTTAAAACTATAGCTAAAAAAACAACTGAAGTTGCCATTCCCTGTCTGACTATACCCAATTGGTTCAAAAAAAGGAAAGGGAACCCAATATAAAACATTACTTCAAGTATATAATTTTTACCTCCATTTTTAATGCCAATGTAATAAAAATATGAAATAAATATAGAAGACATAACAAAAAACAAATACGGTATTGTCTTCTGTGATATTTCAGCCATGAATCTTGGTATATATTCAAATCGTTCAGACCCGTAACTCTCTGGAAAACAACACCACAAATAGGTATAATAATCATACCCAATGCCGTACCTTAAACCAGAAAAAACAGAAACAACAATAAATATTAGTTTTAATGCCTTTCCACTTTCATGAAGCGACGAACACACCCACAAAGCAAAAAAAAATAGAAAATAGCCTAACATTTACTTAGTAACTTTTCGAATTTCACATGACTATATATAGTACTCCCCATTTTTTTGACAACTGGTTAATACTTTTTTCTTCCTTTTAGAGGAGGCTTGGGAGAGGCTAGCCTCTCCCAAGCCTCCTCTAAAAAATCAAAAATAATAAAATTTCTTTATGCCGCCTTGTTCATGCCTGTGATCATTGTAGTAGCAAAAAAATCAACCTCTATGGTTAGCTGTCCGACTTTTTTGAGCAGTCTCTCATTCTCCGCCTTCAGACTCTTCAGCTCCTTGCTCTCTGTTTCCTTGTCCCCGAATACTGAGCCGGACTTTTCAAGAAATTCCCTTTTCCATTCAGTGATCTGTTTGGGGGCTATGCCATATTTCTTGGCCAGCTCCGACAGTGTCTCCTTTTCCTTCAATGCGTCAAGAACCACCTTCGTCTTGAACGCTGAGTCAAACTTGCTTTTTCTTCACCTTTGTTGTTGTCTAAATTCTGGGGAGTATTATAATATGAAAGATGATATGTTTAGATTTAAACAAAAATCTAGATAATTAAACTATCATCCTCTTTTGATAAGTTTCATCAAAGTGTACGAAAAAGATGGACAGCAAAACAACAATGAATAAAACATACTCTTAAGCAATCCGACTCCCGATAAAGCAAACACCATAAATTCTTTTTTATGGTCCCAATGGTTTAATTCTTTAAATTGATTAACAAATGAGAATCTATCAGTTACTGTATATAAATAGAAAATATAATTCCTTAGTAATCTCTGATTTACATTACAACGAATATCTTTAAGTTTTATACCACACAAGTTATCTAAAACACATATTCTACGTTCTACTGACTCATAGTGCGTAATAAGTTGCTTCGCACTCATTTTATATTTTTTTCCTCTATTTGCATCCTCCTTAGACACACAATAATAATAATTGCCAAGATCTAACAAATCAAAAGAATTTATATTTGCCATATAATCCATAACAAAACTCAAATCCTCTAAAAAGAATAGATTTGTTTCAAATCGAATCCGACAAGCATCAATTATTTCTTTCAAAAACAATTTGGAGCTAGGAAAACAATACAAAAACAAATTGTATTTCTTATTCCAAGCATCTGACAAATCATCCGCAATAGCAACATGTCTGTTTGCCATAATCATTTTTTCAACTACTTGATTATCTACGCTTCTAACAATACCTCCAATCACAAATTGGGAAGACTTCAGCTGTAGCATATCAATCAAAAATGTAGGCGTTACATAATCGTCAGAATCCACAAACACAAGATACTTACCACTCGCCTTGTCAATTCCCAAATTCCTTGCCGAACTTACACCGCCATTCTCTTTGTGGAAGACCTTGACACGAATATCAGACTGAGCATACTCATCACATATTGCGCCCGAATTGTCGGGAGATCCATCATCTACTAATATCAATTCAAAGTTTTGATATGTCTGAGATAAAATACTATCAATACACCTACGTATTGTGCTCTCTGCCTTATATACAGGGACTATAATAGATACACACTCTACAAAATTTTCCATATCCTATATGAATCAGAGTTCAATATTTTCAATCAGGAAACAAATGTCAAGAAACCATAAATCATTTGATAGCAGATACGCTTCCATCCCTTATAATGAAAAGTAGCGTATTTATAAAAAACAGTTCCGCTCGTTTCCCTCGCAAAATTTCTTAATTCTAACAAGCGTGGTTTTATGCCTCTTATTTCGTGCAAATTCACCATAAAATTTCGGAAGAGGCGACTATAGACATTATTACGCATATCTGCCAATTCAGTACCCGAAATTTTTTCCAACTCTTTCATCCTTTGCTCTACCGCTTCATAATGAATGGTTGTTTGCTCTGCGTTCATCTTATATTTCTTTGAGCGGTTGAGTTCCTCTTTGGGTATGATATAATTATAACCTATTCCTTCTATTAAATCAAAAGAATCCACTTTTGACATATAGTCCATTACAAAACAGAAATCCTCCGAATAGAAAAGCCTTGTGTCAAATTGGATATGATATTTCTTCACCACCTCCATAAGGTAAAGCTTAGCCGTTGGGAATATATATATATACAAGTCGTTTGGACGGCTCCAAGCATCCTTCAAATCATCGGGAATAGACACGCGCCTTTCTTGAAGAGTCCAATATTCATGGACCCCATCCATATCCTTGTGAATTCCTCCTATTACCAACTGAGAGGACTCCACTTGCATCATGCTCAACAAATAATCTGGCGTGACGGTATCGTCAGAATCCACAAACACAAGATACTTACCACTTGCATTATCAATTCCCAAATTTCTTGCCGAACTTACACCACCATTCTCTTTGTGGAAGACCTTGACACGAATATCAGACTGAGCATACTCATCACATATTGTGCCCGAATTGTCGGGAGATCCATCATCCACCAAAATTAATTCAAAGTTGCAGTATGTTTGTGCCAAAATACTATCAACACACCTTCTGATAGTCGATTCCGCCTTATATACAGGCACGACAACAGAAACCATATCTATACTATCCATGTCACTTCACCCTTCCTGATTCAACTTTATAATCGTAACTATGAGCACCCTCTTTTCTAAAATCATCGTGATAACGTCCTAAAACATTCTTGAAAATTTCATCGTATTGAGGGATAAACAAGTCGTTTTTCTTCTCCAATTCAGCAATGATAGCCTGAGCCATTGGTGCCGTAACAGAGAGATCGGTCTTGCCGTTCGAAAAACTGGTGCCTTTTAAAGATCCCGGACTGACATTAAGAATCTGATTCGAGCTACCTGCTTTGAGCAGTTCTACATTCACACTCTCAATAAAAATCTTCAAGGCAGCTTTTGTTGCGGCATAGACACTAAAAAAAGGAGAACTCATAAATCCGGCAATGCTAACCATCACACCACAATAAAAATCCTCCTTCTCCTCCAATTTATTATAGAAATGTTTTATAATGCGCATCACAGATATTGTATTCACATTAAAACTCGTAATGATGTGACTCTCTTCAACATCTTTAAATAGACTTAATTTTCCAAAACCTGCTGTTATCATCAATGAATCTATGTCTGAAAAATCATCGAAAATGGAATAATCCGTGCTTGTCAAGTCAAATTGGAAACATTTGAACTTTGCATTCATAAATTCGGAAGAGACAATAGCCTTATCTACTATATAAATCAGTTCCACCTCTTGCCTCTTTGCCAATTCAGTTGCAATTGACAAGCCGATTCCATTAGCACCACCAACCACTAAAACACGTCTCATAACTTAAATACGTTTTCTTTCTTGTTATACTTCTCTATAATCTCCGCAATAGCTATACTCTCCCTCCTCCTCAATTTGTAACAACTTCTTCGTTTATTGACAATCATCGAGAAGAACTCCTGAATTTCATAACGCAAGCCATCGCCGTCGTAACTATAGAAGTATTTCTTATTTTTTGACTGATCCTCATAACGCACCTCAAAGAAATCGGTCAACCACCAAGGGGCAGGGACATAGACATATCCCTTTGTGCCAGAAACAACCAAATTACCCTCTGTCTTCACACCGATGCCCAACGTAATGGACGATGTGGCATGAGGATAAACAATATTTGCCTTGGTGTAAACATCTACACCGTTTACCACCTTAGAATAGAAATCAGCCTTGATATATTCTTTGCCCAACAGTCGGATAATCGCCATCAGATTCAACGGTGCATGCTCATTCATCGCCCCTCCAGCCTGAACAGCATCCAGCTCACGGGTATTCCCTTCCACCATTTTAGACAAAGAGGCTTTCACGTCAACCACATCACCTATTACGCCACTCTTGACCAATGTGACCAAATGGTTGAACGCCGGACAATATGCAGTTTTGCTTGCCTCCAACAAGACCAAATCGTGGGTTTCGGCATAATCATATAGTTCCTTAGCCTGCGAAGCGGAGAGCACAAAAGGAATCTCACACAACACATGCTTTCCCGCCTCCAAAGCTTGCTTCGTATAGGCGTAATGAGAAAGATGCGGTGATGCCACGTAAACGGCATCCACACCCTGCAGAAAATCTTGGAAACTATCTGAATAAGCTTCTATTCCAAAATCTGCTGCAAACGCTGCAGCACTACTCTTATTGGGATTATATACTGCCGACACCTCCACTCCATTGACCACCTTCGTCTCTGGCACGAAACGCTTAGCTATACGACCCGACCCCACTATGCCCAACCGATATGTCTCTTGCGATTCGGCACGGAGCATCGTCGATGAGATGCCTTCGGTGCGAGGGAGATAGACCACCTGACAAAATTCGTTCAGATAGTCAAACTTGCCTTCCCAATCGGAACCGATGGCAAAGATATCCACATCATATCGTTGGATGTCGTCAATCTTCTGACCAAGATAATCCTCGATTATAACCTCATCGGCATAACCCGTAGCCTTGACAGCCTCAACCCTCTCCAATACGTTATTGCGGACATTCAACTTGCCTCGGCCCTTGTCAAAACTATCGCTGGTGACACCCACAATAAGATAATCGCCCAACTCCTTGGCTCGGCGAAGAAGATTGATATGACCTTCGTGAAGAAGGTCATAGGTGCCGTATGTTATTACTTTTCTCATAAAATAGTTGCCAATTTTCCACTATATGTCTTATATAGTTTTGCCAATGCCACAAATATCAAACAATAAATCATGGATATAGCCAATGCAGAAAAAAGATTAAGCGATATATTCAAATAAGGGAACAAATCCCCTGCTATGACAATCAAGTATGTGTGCCCTATATATACCCACAATGTATATGCACCATATTCCGACAATTTCTTAACAAAACCTATGCGCGATATTCTAAGAATAAGCAAACACAAGTATACTCCCAATACCGACTGACAAACCCTTATTACTGGATGATGCCAATTTTCATAATGAGTTCTTGGCATATATGTCGGTAAGAGTTTGGCTAAGAAAAGTCCAAAAAGCAAGGCTATTATAACATACTGAATTGGCATTTTCTCTAATTTATCCATCCAATTTCGTCGCTTAAATACAACTCCTAAAAAGAAAAAAGGAGAAAAAGCAAACGCCCTCTGAAATGAGAATGTATGGTCAATTGGGATGAATCCCGACAAAACAGCCAAAACAACAGAAATAAGCAATAACATCGCATCACTTAATCCACCAGATATCTTCCACGCAACGACTCTCCAATACACTAAACAAAGCAAATACCACAAAGCCAACCTTGGAGAGAAGAGAATGTCTATGAGATTGAAAGAATAATCAAAAGGTATTTGCTTTAGATGGCAATCGGTATATCTCAACAATATCTCTAATGCCACATGAACTAGTTGGGCTATAACATATAAAATCAATGTTTGCTTTATCCAACTTCTCTGTTTTCCCTCAGTTGAATTTATCGATGTAAAATAGCCAGATAAAAATATAAATACTGGCATGTGAAAAGAATATATAATCCTGTTCAGTCCCATATTATAATCGTTATAGGATCCCATGTGTCCTAAAACGACTAAAAAAATCATAATAAATTTCAGACTATCAGTCTTCAAATCCCGAGCTACTGCCATAGCATTATTCTACATTTTTTTGTACGAATCAAACTACCCAACATCTATATGCCGCAAGTACTGAAACCAGAAGGTAAAATCACATCCTCCCGTAATATTTTTGGGTAATTATATAGCGGAGCGATTCCCTATTTGGGGGTCATTCTCTATTTTGCAATCGAATTTCCCAATGTTTATAGAGAAAAGCAAGAAGTACAGTCATCGCAAAACATAAAATTATGTATACAATGGGATGATTGCTTACAAATTTCCCATCACCAATGGCAAACAATGCAATCATCGGCAAACGTTGATAAATATAGAGGGGAAAGAGATTCTTTCCCAACCAATTCAAGATCGGATTTCCTACATGAACCTTCATGGTAAGCATTACAACTATAAGGGCAAATAGAATTGCAACCACATTGAACATCGGTTTTGTAAAAAAATGATACGATAAGGCAAAAGCCAAAAGCACCATGACAAACAACGCCCAATAGTGTTTCTGTGCAATGCTTTCTATTTTATCTTGGCAAACCGAATACCATAAACCCAACGGGAAACACAACAAGGTATTATACCACCAAGATTCCTTGACAAAAGAAAGAGACGCTACCAACATCACGATAAAAACTGATGACAATACAACATTGACATATTGATGGGGTTTAAAGCAAGTGCATCCGACATAAACAAATGAATAACAAAGAATTATTCCAAATATATACCAATTGCTATTTCCTACTGAATCCCAGCCAACAAGAGAAAGAAGTATTTGTGGAATCGTTACTTCAGTATTTAATATAAAATCCAACAAAACAAAAGCAACAACTGCCACATCAAAATTCAACAAAGTTGTCAAGATTCTTTTCTTTGGCATTGTTTTAATGTATGTCTCTCCTTTACGCTTAATAGAATACATAACTCCATAACCGGAATAAAATAAAAACATCACCACGATTAATTGCCCTAATAGGCTATCAATATACAGTCCAGCCCGATCAAGAAAAGGACTCATGTCGTATTCACTACTTTTGATATATTGGTAAATATGACGAATAAAAACCAACAGGATAAAAACACCTTTGATAGCATTACATTGCTCTTTAGCAAGGTAATCATCCAACATCCCCGTTAGTTTGAATTTAATTCCATACAAGAGTAGAAATAGAATAAGAATATATAATATGAGCATATTCGATTCGTACAAATTAATTACTTATATTCCTCTTCTCCCAATATCGCGTTGATAATGTTTTCAGATGCAGTCTTTCCATGAGGCGGCAACATACATTCTTGATAGAATTTTTCACGCTCCTTCTTCAACGAATCATTTCCCGCTATAACATCAACTATAAATTGCTCAATCTCCTGTTGACATTTTGCTTTATAATGTAGCTCAAAAGCCCTTTTTGCAAAATCATTTAAATTGTCCGTATGTTTTTCATCCCTCACCAAATACAATACAGGATTATGGGTGTAGTGGTATTCAATCGTGAATGAGGCACAATCGTGAATCATTGCATCGGAGTGCATAAAAAGACCAACATATTCACCAGTCTCCAATTGGGTGTTTTCCATATCTGCCCATTCCTGATAATAGGCATCGGTCCTTTCTTTCCCCCACACTTGATACAACCTGCTTTTCAAGAACGGATGTGGCTTAAATGCCCATTGCACTTGGTCTTTATATTTACCTGCCATTTCAAGCATAAAGTCAGCATACTCAAGAAATGTAGAATATGCTATACCATCCCAATGAAAATCAGCAATTGTATGATGAGGCGCATAAATAATGCGTTTCTTGCTACCTTCTACGAGTTTCCAAGAATTTTCAAAAGAATCCTTTGGTTTCAGAAATTTGTCGTTCAAAGGCAATCCCGTCACTACCAAATTCTTTGTAATCAAAGGGAACTTCTTCTTCGCCGAAGCCATCGACGAGTCATTACTATAATAATATTGCCACGAATAATACTCAATAGGAAAATGAAATATCCATGACTCATCTATGGTATTTATTGAATACGGACAATAACACAAAATGCGATTCAGATTGTACACACAATCATATTTGGGAAAATAGTTGGTGGAATAAGGTTTTTGATAGAAGATGATATCGGGATCTATCGAATTAATAGCCCCAACCATTGTGTCTAAATCCTTATATTCATACCCTTTACAATCCAAATAACTTCTGAACTTTTCTTTTTCCCAAGGCGATTCAGTCGACATTGTAAGACCTAATATGGGCTCAAAACGAGGATGTGCACTCATTTGATTATAGAGGTCTTCCGTTTTCCATTCGCTCAAATCAATAATTAGGAACAGCACTCTTATCTTTTCCTTTTTTCGAATACTGCAAACCTTCTTTTTTTGACAATGGAAACGAATAGGATAAACCACATGTTTACCATAAATACTCATCATGTGATTTGTTATGAATCGCATGACATTGTATAATTTCTGAATATCCACCTCTTCTATTTTTTTAATAAATTACATTTCAGCATAGATGACATCTCCTCAAAATACGGATTATTTCTAAGCAATAGCCAATAAATTGTAATAGATAAAAATAGGCCGCCCATCAATATTATTAAATCTGGCAACTGAAAAAAAGCCAACAGGTAAACTGGCACACAGGCCACGAATGATTTAATCCAAAATCCAGAAAAGTCTTTAACCTGTTGCAAATAACCTAGTCCGAACAACTTGCCCGTATAATAAGTATTAATGAAAACAGCTATCTGAGTGTAAATAATTTTCGAAATACAAATAGCCAAAACCCCATAAGGCACTGCCATAAACAAAATGGCAATAGATATAGTCTTCTTTATCACCTCCAACCTGAAGAACAAGTCGCTCCGCCCAATCACTTGCAATAAATTGAGATTCAATTTACAGATATGATCAAACATAGCCCCGAAACAGAACAACTGCAAAAAAACAACACAATTAACCCACTTTTCTGTCAACAACACATTAACCAAAGGCTTTGCTATAGCACACAAAAACATACATCCAAAAAAGATGACCATCGATGTGATGCAAATGTATTTTCTATAAACAGCTATTAGCCTTTGCTCATCATTTTGCAATTTTGCTAAAATGGGGAATGTCACCTTCCCTAATATACTTGTGGTGATATCCGTAGGACATGAAGCCAGTTGCGACCCTCTACTATATTCTCCCAAATCTTTGGACGTGTAATAACGACCTATAATCAAAGGGGTTAATTGCGAATAAATTGTATGCAACAATCCAGAAGCCAGCAATTTACTTCCATAAGAGAAGAGATAATGAAACGATTGGGTTGAGAAACCCTTTCGAGGCATCCAGCGACAATATATACAGATAAAAAATAGATTGGAAACACTAACAATCAACGTTTGCACAACAAGTGCCCAAACTCCCCAACCATTATAGGCTAAATAGATTCCTACTAACCCTGACAATATGTTTGAGATTAAGGTCCTCTTAGCCAAAGCTTTGAAATCCAATGCGATTGTCAATCTTGAAACTTGGACACTCATCAAAGAGTTGATTACCAAAGTGATAGATTGAACCCTAAGGATATCACATAAAATAGGCACACGAAAAAACTCACCTACATAGGGAGCCATAAAAAACAAAACCACATAACAAACTATTGAAATTGCTATGTTAAAATACAATGCAGTGCAGAAATCTTCTTCGGTGTGCTCTACTTTGCGAATCAAGGCGTTGCTGAAACCGCTATCAATAAATGTTTGAGAGACAGCAATGAAGATTGCCAACATTCCTACCGTACCATAATCTTCTGGTGTAAGCAAACGAGCCATAATTATCCCTAAGAAAAAATGAATGCCTTGCGCCCCAATTTTTTCTATAGCAGTCCACTTAACACCTTTTATGGTTTCCTTTTTTACTGACGACATTCTACCTTTACTCCTTACCTTTCATTGATTTCGTGTGATTTCGGGAATTGTTGCGAGCCGGAACAAAACATAAAGCACCGAAAAGTTCATAATGCGACTAATTTTTTTTAGACGGTGAATTTATAGAGGTCTCCCTATATATTTCTACACCATCATCCCTCAACCCATATCTATGAGCATGCACAATCATATATGGAGACAAATGACGCCATTTCACAATGAAACTGTTTATCATAGCATATAAGCGCATCTTTATTGTCAAATGCCTATACAAAACACCAGCATCACTATAGCAGACTGTATCCATCATCTTTATCTTACACCCATTTTTCATGAAATAAATAGGTGTCAAAAACTCTGCGATATACCCCATCACCCGTCTTGCCCTTGAATAAGGAGACAAGCGGATGTTCTTTTCACACTCATCAAGAATTGAGAACATCCAAGTGCAATAATCGTCAAAAACCTCTTTGCGACAGATAAGCATATTATAAGGGTTATCCAGCACACCCATAAGATACTTGTTGATGGTTGGCAAGTAATCAGGACACTGTTTTTTGATAACGGCATGAAGTATGGCATAATCGTCCGCACTGACATACAAAAGTAACTTTTGTTGAATTCTATATTTATAGTACACTGGCGATGACAATATCACGTCCGTACCATCCGCAAAAAAGCCATCTATATTTTCTTGAGTAAAATTCTGGATGAAAAAACGACGGTAATGGCAAAATCCCACATATTCAGCATCCTCTTTCTTTAAATTTTTCCACACCCAATAGTGAGCTGTCATTTCACTATAGGTACTATTCTTTGCACTGATATTATCACCCGTGTCGTCGCCAATATGCCCAAGATTCAAATTGGATATAGACTTGCCAACGTGTATGGGTGTATAAACATCATCATTAGGCACTTCCGCCGCCTTATGACATGCAACAAATATCTTTACCTTGCTCACCTTATATGTTTTTTAAATTGAGAACCTGTTCTATGACTGGAGCCATATCTAAATATTGATATTGAGCCAAACGACCTCCAAAAATGACTCGATTGGACTCCTTGAGAGCAAGCCGGTGATAAGACTCAGCGATTGCATCATTGCGAGCGTCGTTGATAGGATAGTAAGGTTCCATGCCTTCTTGATATTCCACCGAATACTCTTCGCTGACAACACTCTTCGGGCAATCATATACTTTTTGCCCAAACATTTCGAAATGTTTATGCTCTATCACTCGAGTGTATGGCACTTCATGACTGGTATAATTCACAACCGCACATCCTTGATAATTCGAAGTGTCTTCAACACGTGATTCAAAAACTACAGTCCTCCAATCAAGTTTACCTAATGAATAATCAAAATATTGATCAATAGGCCCTGTATATACCAATTTATCTGCTATGGAGGTCCAAGTATCCTTCAAACATGAAGTTGAGTCTAATACACAACGTCCTCCTTCAAACTTTAAACCATCACGGAAATAATCACAGTTTGTCACACACTCCACACCGTTAAGGAGTCCATCTATTAATTTATTATAGCCCCCATGGGGAATGCCTTGATAGCAATCGTTAAAATAATTGTTGTCATAAACCATACGAATTGGCAAACGATTAATAATCGATGGGGGTAAATCTTTACATTGCCGCCCCCATTGCTTCTCCGTATATTCTTTTATCAACTTCTCATATATATCCTTCCCTACAAGAGACAGAGCCTGTTCCTCTAAATTCTGAGGTTCCCTCCCATTTAAAGTTTTTAACGCCACAGCTTTCTGCTCTCCTATACGAGTAGCAGCTTGTGTTGGAGTCACCACATCTGACCACATCCGATTGAACGTGTTCATATTGAAGGGCAAATTATATAATTCACCCTTATAATTTGCTATTGGACTATTAGTATATCTATTGAAAGGAACTATTGAATTGACAAAATTCCAAACCGATTTATTACTCGTATGAAAAATGTGAGCACCATATTGGTGAACATGAATAGGGAACTCCACATAATCATTGGCAAGCTTTATTTCTCCTGTAATTCCATCTACTGTTTGGCAATATAGATTTCCTCCTAAATGAGAACGTTTCTCAACTACAAGCACCTTTTTGCCGCAACGATTTGCTCTATACGCAAATACTGCACCGAACAAACCAGAACCAACTATAAGATAATCGTAAGCCATACTTATAATAGGAATAGCCTTGTGTTCTCAACACGTTGCATGTAATCAAATCAAATACCCCCCTGGAAATCAATTTATAGAGGTCACCTTAAATACAACTACATTGTTTTGACAGTGGATGCCTTGCTCTGTGTTTCGATATGATGCAACGAAATGAAACAAATTTTTTCCGAGCCATAACAACTGGAAATATTTCCACGGCTTCGCCCTTGTTAGTCACAATCGGGCCAACAGAAGGAAATGTTTATGGAATAGAAATGGAAGACCTAATAGTCGATATGGATTAAAGGTATAGGTCCTGCCTTAGATCAATTCCAACACAATTAGGAGAATAAATAATAAAAATAGAGAACCTAAATTACGCAAATAATTTACTTGTACTCATTTAATTTTCACCTGAATTGGCGTTGAAAAAACAACAATGAATTATGACAAAGGTAAGCATTAAAAACAAGAACATCTTTAATTTTGGCGAATTTTACCATTTGGCAAAGCGATTTGACGAGACAAATGGCTGAATACAGCTATATAGTTCCCTACACCTCCTCGCCTGCAAACTTGACCTTCCAACCCAACACGGTGGCAAAGATCATCTCGATGTCTTTGAGGAAGCTGTAGTGACGATAGTAGTAGCGGTCTCCAACACTGGTCACTACCTACAATATAGCCATCGTATTCTTGTCTCTTAGCTATTGAAGCAAAATCCGACAAACTGGTGCATGCATCTGTATGACGAATATATGTTTGAACGAAGTGATTGGTATTTTGCCGGATTATTGCATCTTCCTTTGCAGATGGTACATACCTAGGGGTGGGATATTTATTATTGGTGTCCGCTAAACTCTTTTGAACGGAAAAAAAAATAGGATGAATCTTCCTTGCAGAGATTCAGCCTTTTCGTTTAATTTGTTTTCACCACAAAAACATTTTAACGATGGGCAAAAGTACACATTTTATCGGACAGCCAATGTATGGACAGTTAATAGATTTGCTTGACAAGCGAAAAGTTCTTGAATTTGGCAAAAATATCGGTTCAGAAAAGTATGTAAAGAGCTTTGACGCATGGCAACACCTCCTTGTCATGCTTTATGCCGTGATCAAGAGGTTGGATTCGCTACGAGAGATATCAGCTTCTATGTATCCCGAAGCCCACAAGCTGGCACACATTGGTATAACCGCACTGCCAGAGGGAGGGTTAGATGAGGGTTAAATCTTTTAGTACCTGTTTTGTAAATGCCTTGGCACCTTGTTCGTTCATAAAAAGGGCAGATAGATAATAGTTATCATTCTCAAACCGCTCGTCTCTCATGTAATCCAAACATGCTACACCTCTCTTCTCTGCTTCCTCTAGTAATGGGGCAATATATTGAGAATCAAAGCATGTTGGTATTTGTTTATGTAGAGTTGGATGCATGGCTGGCATTACAACCACTGGCTTAAAACCACGCTCCAAACAGAAATCGAGCATCTCACCAAGCGTTCCTTTACGACAATTAATATCTTTGACATGTTGCTCCGAAATAGGAGCATACAAATCTGTAATAGAGAACTGCATCTTCCAGCTAGTCATCATAGAATCAGCTGAAGCTTGCAAATTACCGGATCTTGTTTTGACAATCTTATGCTTTAGACCCCGAAGAATTTCAAAAAGAGTATTCTTAACACAAACTGATGGCATTACAGAAAAAGGATTCCTTATTGTCCTATATGCTCTTGTTCGTTCTGTATCGTCAAAATTTGGAATTGTCGCAGGATGAAGTATAGGATAATACTTAAAGTTGTGCTTGCTGTCGTACTTTACAACCATTCCTGAAAATGGACAAACAGGAATAAGAATTGTACAGCCTTTTGCAAAATAGCTGAAGTAATTCTTAATGATATTAAAATCATGTAGTAATGACTGAGGACCAAGTGCGAAATTAAAACACTTAAGGTTTAAACCACTATAATTGAAATTATGAACGGCACTTCCACTACCTAAATTCACAACTTGTAATCCGAAAGTATTCAGATTATAGATTTCTAATGCACCACCCCAGAAATCATTATACCATTTAGTATGTTGTATAAGTCTATCCAATAGAGACTTGGGTTTTACAATTATCTTATTCATAATGGAATTCATTTAGAAACCTGGACAACCTTTAGATTCTGGCAAATACTGAAGATCCTTGTTGAATGATGTCAGATTATTGAACTCTTCACTTGTTAGTTCAAAATCAAAAACATCAATGTTCAAAGCAAGTCGTTTGCTATTGGTTGACTTGGGAATCGGAATAAGTCCTCTTTGGACATTGTACTTTAGAATGATTTGCCCTTTATTCTTGCCATATTTGTTTGCCAATTGTTCAAGGTATTCCTGATAGTTATTTTCATTCTTATACTTAAGGGTTTGCAATGGGGAATAGACCATTGTTTTAACTCCTTTTGATGCATAATACTCGATTACTTCGCTTTTGGTATTTAATGGAGAAGTTTCCACTTGATTCACCATTGGTGCTATTATGCCTTTGCATAACAAGGTATCTAAATGCCTTTCATAACTATTACACAAACCGATTGCCCTTACTTTGCCCTCTTTGTATAATTGCTCCATTTCGTACCATATCTCTTCAAAGAAATCAGGATATGGTCGATGCATTAAAATTAAGTCTATGAAATCAGTCTTGAGGAAGCGCAAACTATCTTCCACTTTTTTATTAACAATATCATGACAAGCGTTAGGAGCTTGCATATACGGAGAGCTTTTCCAGAAATAGATCCCACGGTTCATTCCCGGGGTAATGTCACCTTGTCTATAAAGTTCATCACTTATCTTCGTAACGAGAAACATATCATTTCTTACATTTCCTCTCTTTTTGTACAAGTTTGAAAGACTATTACCTAGATCTTCCTCGTTGTAATAATTATCAGCTGTATCGATAAGTCTGTAGCCAGCATCATAAGCCGACAACACAGTTTGTTTGAGTTGGTCGCCGAATATAGGATAAGTACCGAGTCCTATACAAGGCATTTCGACACCGTTATGAAGTTTTATTGTATTCATTTTCTATGAAGTTTTGATTTGATGAATGATGCGACCTTCTGACGCATGTCTTTGTTCATTCCTATAGCCCATACGGTTGCAATGATTGAGATGGAAGTAATGCAACAAGTAAGTACAAGACGCAGGAAAGAAGGTTCCATGAACCTATTATATATTTAAATAAGGTATGGCAAATGAAACTGCTAAAACAATTGCACAACGTAAATGAACATTCAAAAGATAGTCTGAAACATCGTAGTCAACATATTTGCGAACAATGAAAACACTAATAAACTCCGAAAGAAGCATAGTAATATTCGCCGCCCAAAACACACTTTCCGGTTCTCCACCCATTTTAAGGAAAACATAAGCCAAAGGAAAAGCACAACACAAAAGTGTGCCGATAACGACATTTGCTAGCCTTAGATCAATTCCAACACAATCAGGAGAATAAATAATAAAAATAGAGAACCTAAATTACGCAAATAATTTACTTGTACTCATTTAATTTTCACCTGAATTGGCGTTGAAAAAACAACAATGAATTATGACAAAGGTAAGCATTAAAAACAAGAACATCTTTAATTTTGGCGAATTTTACCATTTGGCAAAGCGATTTGACGAGACAAATGGCTGAATACAGCTATATAGTTCCCTACACCTCCTCGCCTGCAAACTTGACCTTCCAACCCAACACGGTGGCAAAGATCATCTCGATGTCTTTGAGGAAGCTGTAGTGACGATAGTAGTAGCAGTTGAGACGCACCTTGTCGGGATAGATGACGGTGTCGTTATATTCCACGGCAATCTCTTGGGACGGACGAGTGTCGCCCTCCTTCTGCTTTTGGGCCACATATTCGGAAATCATCTCGTCTTCCAAACGGTATTTCAACGTGGCGGGACCTGTGATGCCGGGACGGAGTTTCAATACATCCCTGTCGTCGCCTTGGAGTTTGTCGGCATAACCAGGCACATCGGGACGAGGTCCCACGAAACTCATGTTGCCGACGAGAACGTCCCAAAGGCCGGGCAACTCGTCTATCTTGTAGTGACGGAGGGTAGCACCGAAGGGCGTGATGCGACTATCGCCTGCCACCGAGACGGACGAACCATTGTGCTTCACCGTCATGCTTCTGAACTTGTGACACTTGAAGAGTTTGCCATCCTTTCCCACTCTGTTCTGCACGAAGAAGGCCGGACCGCCAGGCATCTTGACCTTCACCATGATGGCCACCACCAAAATCAACGGCCAAAGAAACAAAAGACCGATGAGAGAAACCAATCGGTCGAAAATGAATTTTAATATTTCCCTTTCTATCTTCAATGAATACACCCAACCTATTTAACTTCAACTAAATAATCATTTTTAGCAAATGTCCTACCATATTGAGGTTGAAGGATTGATGTATTGATCTTATTTCCTTTCACCCACTCAATAATTGCCTTAGGTAGATTCACGCCTGCCTCATAACTAAACGGGAACCCTCCTCCAAAACGAGGATTAAGCTCTAAGACGCAGTAATCACCATTTGCACGTTGCATGATATCAACATCAAGGTTTCCTATGTGTTTTAGATTTTCTCCTATTTTTTTACCCATTTCTCGAACAATCGGCAAATCACAAGTTATAGCCTTATCTGTCTCCCCAGCCCTCATACCTAACTTTTGTTTAACAGAGACCGCTACATTATTCCCTTGTAAATCGTTCATAACATCCAATCCAAATTCCTTGCCTGTTAACTTTTCTTGGATAAGAATATATTCGTCACCAATAGAGGCCGTTGCCAAAATTGTTTTTTTTATCTTTTTGTATAATAGATTATAATAAATATCCAACTCTTCCATATCCGAGATTGACTCTAACCCTATAGAACCAGAACCCCATCTGGGTTTCATAAATAGAGGAAATTCAATCTCGCCCAATGACAATGCTTTCTTTGCATCTGCCAATCTGATGTATGTTTTAGGAGCATTCAAACCTAAAGATTCCACCCATTGTGCTGTCTTATATTTATCAAAAGCAATATCAATGACAGCAGGATCAGAAACTATTACTTGCACTCCAACCTCCTCAAACCTCGACTTGCACTCTGCCAATATCGGAAGTTCTAAGTCATTTAAACTTATAAGAGCATCTACTTTCTGTTCTTTACAAATAGAAAGAGTGATATTAATATATTCTGAATCATAAACAGCAGGCACTTGCAGTTTTACATCTGCAGCTTGAAGTGCAGGAGCACTAAGTTGCATATCCGTAGCAATAACTTTGTCACCCTCTTCCAAGTTTTCTTTAAAATATTTCAAAAGATATGTGCGACGTCCTGCACATGTAAAAAGTATATTCATATTTTGCTATTATTTCATTATGTTCATAATTCCACCTGTATGCCAAAAAAGGATTTTCTTATCTTGGATTTTTAGTCGTTCTATCTCTTTCATCATTCCCCAAAAACCTTTTCCCGAATAAGTTGTGTCAAAGAGTAAACCTGTCTTTTTCATTACGACATTAAGATATTCTTTCATTTCTTGGGAATATTGTTCATATCCACCCATTAAATAATCTGCAGTAAAATTTATCTTTTCATCATAATCAGCAGTCATATTATAATAATGAGCCAACATATTGGCAAAATCAACAATAACTTCCTTACCCCTCTTTTGTTGGCGAGCCACACTTATTCCTACTAAATTCACATCGTTCCAACCAACATAATCAAGACCAACAGCGATACCAGCTTGCGTCGAACCCGTTCCTGATGCAAGAAATATGTAATCCGGCTTCCAATTTTCAACCTCACATTGTTTCTTTAAATCAACGACAGCATCGACAAAACAAGTACCCCCTGGTAAATTATGCCCACCCCCTATTACATAATAAGGATTGTAGCCTTCTTTTTTTAAATTGTCCATTGCCCTATCCATGGCAACAGATGTTTCTTCAGGAGCAATCAATTCACACTCTGCTCCACTTAATCTATCTATTAAAGCATTACCTTTCTCTTGAAAAAAACGTTCTGCTGTTCCTTGTATACACAAATGACACTTCCATCCATTTCTTGCACACATCAGAGCCATTGCCCTATTATGATTGCTTTGAATTCCTCCACATGTTACGACTGCATTATACCCTCGCTCTTTCAAGAATTTTTCATAAGCAACTGCCTTTCGTGCCTTACTTCCACCTCCTACAAACGGATAAATATCATCACGAACTAATCGAAGAGTAACTCCACCTACACCAACTTCGTCTAAAATCAACATTGCCCTATTGTTCATTTTTATTTAACCATTCTTCTTTAAGCAACCCATGATACAAACGATTTTTCCATTCTCCATTTGCTGTGAAATATTCTTTACGATGAACTCCTTCTAACTTAAAACCAAGTTTTTCGCTCAGCTTCCAACTTGCCACATTATCTTCATTTGTATAACAATACACCTTATTTAAGCCTAGTTCATTGAATACATAGTTTAACAATAATGTTCTTGCTTTAGTACCAATTCCCTGACCCTTCATATTCGGATTAACAAATGTATAACTTTCTCCTTTTTTTACTACTAAATCAATTGCTGTAACACCACAAAAAGCTACTATTTGCTTTTTTTCATCTAACACTACCATATCTGCACGATGAACATTATTGACATTATTATAAAACCATTGTGTGGTTTTTTCTAATGTAATTGGCAAGTCATAATGCATAGTACTATAAATGGCTGGATTATTCATCCATTCAATGCGAATCGGCAAATCCTCTATTTGTAATCTACGTATAAACATTATATACTTATTTTTGATCGATAATCATTTAACTTACCCTGTCCTCCTTGGTGTGTTACATTCACATCTTTAGCTATAAGCACATTTCTAACCGTAGTTATAATTACGCGAATATCCATCCAAAAAGACAAATGTTCTACATAATACGCATCGTATTCCAATTTCTGATTCCATGATACGCTATTCCTACCATTTACCTGAGCCCAGCCACTAATACCTGGACGCACTGTATGTCTAAGTTTCTCTCGCTCAGTATAATATGGCAGATATTCTGGCAACAATGGTCGAGGGCCTATCAGAGCCATATCTCCTTTTAACACATTAATCAATTGCGGCAGTTCATCTATTGACGTTTTCCTAACAAATTTTCCTACTGCTGTAATTCTATCAGCATCAGGAAGAAGATTTCCTTCTGCATCTCTTTCATCTGTCATACTCTTGAACTTTATGACTTTAAATATCTTCTCATCCTTTCCAGGCCGTTCTTGATAAAAAAAGGCTCCTGCTCCTCTATTGGCGAAATGCAACCATATTGCTATGATAACCAATATCCATCCTATAAACAACAAAGCAATAAAGGCGATAGAAAAGTCTATCACCCGCTTAAAAAAATCCTTATACATAATTATTCAATTAATTCCATTTATAAATGCAAAACACTATGACACCCACAATACTTACATACATTGGCATAATTCCAACTCTTCCCCATCATAATCATTCGATAGGGTTTATCCTATACAATACCATCCACTCGATATTTCATCACCTTCCAATCCTGGAAAGGCGACAGTTTCAAGCGTAGGGTATATCCAACGATTTAAATGTATCGAAGGCATCCTATCAAATCCCCTCTAACGCCTTCAGATAAGCATCCACAATAATCTGACGATCAAACTCTCGCTCCACCTTTTGACGGGCGGCCAAACCCATGGCTTTTCGTTTCTCGTAAGGAAGTTGAATGAATTGCTCCACCTTCTCAATCAGATCTGCTGAATTTTGTTCCTTGACGATATAGCCATTCACACCATTATCAACCACCTCTCGGCATCCGGGCCTATCCGTAGTGATGATGGCACGACCTGTGGCACAACTCTCCAGAAGCACGTTGCTCATACCCTCTGGATAGAAGGTTGGATGAATAGTGCATTGTGCCTGACCAAAAAACGGACGGACATCAGCTTGACGACCATGAAAGACTATCGTTCCCCTCTCATGCAAGGCCTTCAACCGTTCTTCGTAATCACCCTCGCAACCGCCTAAGACATGAAACTCCGTGTTAGGATATTTTTGCTTGATGGCCTCAGCAGCTGCTAAATATTCATCAATACCCTTCTCTCTACGGATTCGGCTGACAAACGTGAAACGAATTGGCTCGCTCTCGGCAGGAAACACTTGCTGCACATGATGCTGCAAATTGACACCAGAACCTGGTATAAGTTGCGTTTTACATTTCACCATACCGTGCTCAATGCAAAACTGACGATTGGCATCGTTTTGGAAAAAGGCAAGGGTTGTTTTCCGAAGGCCTAACTTATAAAGAAATATCGTAAACTTCTGCATCAAGCCCGGATATTCCACAGCCGCACCCAAGCCTGTGATATTTACGATTTGTGGTACTCTACACAAGGCACACGCCATGCCCCCGTAAAGATTAGGTTTGATGGTGTATGACAACACCGCCTTCGGTTTTATCTCTTTGATTAACTTGCGATATCGCAACATCAATTTGAAATCCGCCCAAGGATTTGTGCCTTGACGATTGAACTGCATATCAATATTTTTGCAACCTATATTTTCAAACCAGGCTGCTTTCTGAGTATCTTCTCCTATGGGGCAAGATATATAAACCTCATAGCCATTGTCTCGCAAGGCTTGAAAAACCTCCTTGCGGAAACTATGAAGACCTCCGAAACTATTGGAGAGGACTAATATTTTGTTATTCATAAGAAATTATTTTGCTTTTTGCTGGTATCTACAGAACTTCCTGTTACATTTTCAAATGTGGACCAATCAGGAAGTGAATGATATTATATAAAACATACATCACCACCTGAGAGGAATAGGATAGCGAATTTCTCGGTATATAAAACCATCATCAAACCTCGATACGTTATCTGCAGAATATACCTCATCTGCCAAATCTGTCATTGCAGTCATCGATGCCTCAATGGGGTCAGTCAAATCGGAGGGTGCATTTGTTTCTTTCCAAGAGAATACGGCCTCACACTCTGTTTCTTTCTCTATATGTTCCTTTACGGGCCCACATGTTCGCAAATTCGTGAGCGTGTTATAAAGTTGACCGATACAAGTCACACGCTTACTCCCAACATGCTCCTTCGTGGCACAGGTCATCTCAATCAATGCCATCTTGTGACCATCGTCCAAGATAAAGTCGCACATTCTTCCTAAGTTCTCACCAATAGGAGCAAAGAGATCATCGACCTTGATAGCATTAATAATTCCATCTGCCGATCGAATCAACAGCTGCTCACGTTCAGAGTCAACCCTACTGCACATATAACGGCAGTCGCGACAGGCCTCTGAATCCACCAATGCAAAATCACCTCTATACAATACCTCAGTCAGATTCACCACACAACCAGCCTTTGCGGGAAACGTGACATAAAAGCAACTCTCAAACAACTCCTTTAGCATTGTCCCGCACCCTTTACCTTGAGTTCTCTGTACTCACTATACATATCACGCATAGCTTCGTTTAGCCATTCTGCATTCACACTCATCATGCCGGTAACTGTGTTGGTCTGCTTCAAATCCATCACCCCTCCATTCTGAACCGCCAACACACACATATCGTCCGCACAAAGAGTTGGTTTATCGCCAACAGAACATGAATTGCGCATAATCAGTAGATTCAACTGATTCAGTATATACGGACTATGGGTCGTAATGGTCACATCGTGCGCTCTTTTTCCTTGACACAGACCGATTAACACACCCAACAAGTCCATCTGGGTGGAAGGATAGAGGTTTTGTTCGGGT
Source organism: Paludibacteraceae bacterium (assembly GCA_024401475.1). Classification (GTDB taxonomy): domain Bacteria; phylum Bacteroidota; class Bacteroidia; order Bacteroidales; family Paludibacteraceae; genus RGIG10190. Next base: position 59,922 of record JAKSKZ010000002.1, read on the forward strand.
TCCTCGATGATAAACGAGGAGTAGGCAGGGATTGTCAACCGACCCGCCATATCTAAAAAATTACGGTACAACCCTATATAATACGGATCTCCTTCGTAAACCTTATCGTTGACCATCTTCGCAAGTTCCGCACGCTCTTCTGGTGCAAACCCTGGTTTGATAGCGTTCAAAACAAATTTATCAGCCAATGTTCTGCGAAGTTTTCTTATTTTGCTATTCTCATCAAACGACATCTTTTCCTCATACGAGTTGAAATACTCACTCGTATAATACTGCATCATGATCAGCAGAGGAATGACCGACTGCAAACCACTCGAAGCTGAAGACAAAGCAATATGATACGTCTTGCCATTGACGTGTTCGATGCGGTCTTTCATCCGCTTCTCGTCATCACTATAGTAATACTTCACACCCAGATTCAACACATCCACCTTGTTGTCTGGAGCATAGAACTCGCGTGCATTAAACCAATCAAAGAGGAAACTTCTCAGGTTCGTTTGGCCGAACTCAAAGCCCTGCAGTTCCGGAAGGGTCACCATGTTTCGTTCGGCAGGAATATAACATATTTTGTTTCGCTGATATTCAGCTCCATCCTTAGTTTTAGCAGAGAAATCATCCTTGCGATATTCAATACGGACAAACTCCGTTTCATACTCGATACGCGTATCCTCCTCGAAGTAGTTCTCCATCTTATGAAAACCCTCCAACAACTGCTTGAAGTCAGCAGCACTGGTAATGACATGCTCATTCAGCGTGGTGCATACCTCTTTCTCAATCCACATACAAGTGCTCAGTACCTTGACGATTGTACTCTTACCTGAACTTTGCGGACCGATGATGAAATTATACCGCTTCAAGTCAATTGAAACGTGTTTAATGGGACCAAAATTATGTATTTCCAGATGTCTCATGTCTAAAAGCGTATCTTTAGGGAAAAATACCTTTCAAAGATAATACTTTATATTAATTGAATATCGCTTTTTCGTGCTATTGTTCAATATTGCTCATAACAAGCACAATATCATCTAAGCTAAAAAACATATAACACATTAACAATCAAACGAATGCCACTATACATGAATCTCTTCGAAGAAGACGAGCCAGTTATCCTCGTTCTTTCTTACATCTCTTCTCTCCTATATGCCTACAACTAAACGATCAGCCTCGTTCACCTTCAATAGTCCAAGATCTATCATTCGATAAGCAGCAGCTTGGTTTGATACGATAAACTTTGCAGATAATCTTGAAGTTACATTATGGTAATCTTTTAGATTGCATGGCTGGCTGTCAACATACATGAAGCCCTTACGAATGTCGAAAATTCCAAACAACTCTATTACTGTCATGACAAATTCATACCTAGGCATCAATAGATACGAAGCAAAACGATTTGCTTGACGTTCAAGAATTTTAAGTTCTTCATTACTTGCACACAGCGACTTAAGGGTATCGTCATTTTCGTATAGAACTGCAATTTTATTATCCAAAATGTCTCCATGCAATACAAAATGCCCATACTCATGTGCAAGAACAAACCTATACCTCGGAGACCCCACCTCTAATACAGACGAAAGATAGATGTTACGAGTTGGAATATCAAGATAACCTAATCTGTCATAAGGCAAATTTTTTGACGCAACCATGGGATATACACAACTATGCTTATTCCTTTCCAATAAAGGAAAGATCTTTGCACAATAGTTTCGAAATCGTACTATATCTTCTGTAGTCAGCCCTTAAAAAGCTAACTTATTTTCCGGAAAGCGAATTTCAAAACACATTTCAGCAGTTCCAAGTATTGTTTTGAGTAAGAGCAAAAGAACCTTCATGGCTCTTTTGAAGTTATAAGCTGCAGCAGCCAGAATTACGTTTATAGCATCCCCCTGCAATCCCTTGTAGAAATTGCGTCCGAGTCTGTAGTCTGATTTAAGATGTCCTATCGTTGGCTCAATTCCAGCTCTCTTGCAGAACAAATCGTGTTTCTTCTTTTTCTGATACCTCGAGTCTTTTTTTTGTGGAACGCCAGGTATAAGTATCTCTGTGTTGCCGACTATCTTTTGACCCAGTCAAATTATTTGTAATAAAGAAGGAGAAAGCCTTTCTTATTTGTCATCTCCCCCTTAACAACCTTATTCCCTTTTACCTCAACACACTCCATATCATAGAACACGAACTTGTCGGCATTTAACGTGTTGTCTGACACGGTTACGTTGCTTGAACAAGCAACGGAGATGGCGAATTTCATTTTTTCATTAACAATGACAAATCAATCATATCACCCAACTTTTTATCCCATTCCTTCGGCTTGAAAAAGCCATAACCTGAGGCGGGATAAAATGTCAATTCGCCAAAATAGGGGCGATTATTGATGCTATAAAGATCCACCCGTAAAAAAGGTTGCCCTTGGGATAGTTTTCGTGCAATATTTATCATCTCACTCAAAGCTGCAGGCTTTGCTGCAGGCTTAAACGAATGTTTTACATCTGGATTCAATCCTATGAATTCTTGACGCACCCAATCCATATCATAAAAATCGATAGTCTCCTCAGTTGTTCTATCTCCTATGACCTGACAATATTTAGGCTCACCATTGAAACAATAGAACTTATAATCCGTTAATTCATTGTCTTCTCCATTTTGCATATAAGCCTCGGCAAGCAAACAACGCTCAATCCCTTCATAAGGCCATTCACGGCCGCTTGACTTGCGAGTTTTGCCAGGCACAAAGTTCAACTTTTTTCGGGCAACATCCTTATCAAAAGAAGACTTATCTTTACAGATCACCACGTTTAATCCGCCTCCTCCTGTATTTGTTTTTAAGACAAATGTATCTGGTAATAAACTGAAATCAATCTCTTCAAAACTTTTCCAAACCCCATAAGTTGGGATTATGTATTCATCTCCGATTATATCTCTCACATAATCTTTAGCTTTCACCTTATCCACCATATCATGGTATATCTCCTTCCTATTATGAAGTTTCAACCATTGAATCTTTTCTGTGAACAGTTCTGGATTATTCAAATTCAAACGCCTTCCTTGCTTGATTCGATATTGGATTTTCAACATGACCGAATCTGGTATCCACAAAAGACAACGCAAAAGTAAAAAGCGGAGATTGCGACTTTTGATTATTTTTTTGTAATTCATATTTCTTGATAAATAAAAACTATAGAGCCTTTGACAAGCTAAGCACATAAGCCACAAACACTACAAACAATATAACCGCAGCAATTTTCTGATTATTACAGCCATTCTCATTACTCTTTAGAAATGGCAACAATATGAGATAAGGGGATAAAAACCAACTTAAATATGCGACACGATCGGTGAACGGCATTCTAATAACAATCAACCAAATAGCATTAGCGATCAAATATGTGTTCAGCATATTGACATAAAATTCATCTTTATAATCACGGACCACAACATGATAATAGCCAAACGCCATAGGGATTAAAGAATAAGCTATAAAATCCATTCTAAAACCAACTTTATAACCAGTTTCCTCTGCCAAAAGATATTCCTCAACTCGATCATCCGCATCCATAAAAATATCTGCGACAATTTCATTCAAAGAATCTCCAATAACCCAACTAACCCCCAAACAGCATAGCCATATTAGATAATTATATTTTATAGTTTTACTAAAATAATACGTCAAAAGAAATGCAGAAACAGGAATCGCTATGGACTTATGAAATAAGAGTGACAATACTACTAATAAAACAGACTGTAATTTATTTTGGTAAAAGCAATAATATGCACATAATAATATTGACAAAGCCAATCCCCCTCGTAAAATGTTAATGGCATAATTTCTAAAACCGAAAGAGATTATTACCACTAAAAATAACGTAAACACTTCTTTCGTGCATTTTTTACAAAAGAAAAACGTAAAAGACATAGTCAACATCGCAACTATAAAAAAGTAAGCAATTTCTGACGTTTTGGTCACATACGCTATTCCATAACTTAAATATAGCCATGCAATATCACGATAATCTCCTATTTCATATTTTAATAATTCCCTATAATGATCCAAATAATGTGTTTTATCTATACTAGGTGAATATGTTAATAAAATAACAATAAAAATAAACAACAAATAAGTGATCACACTATTGCCATTTCTAATGTTCCTATTGGGACACGAAAAATACAGCCACGCCAATAATAATCCTATCGGCAATAGTGTTCCATAATAGCAAATCTGATAAAAATGTGATTCGTGCAAATCAAACATATTCTAATCCCAATTCTAAAACTATAATAACTTAAGGATTATTTACTATCTAATTTGTTTGTGGACTTCCAATAAATACCTGTTTTGACCTCCTTAGCTGGTATACCTGCCACTATTACATTTTGAGCAACATCATGAGTAACAATTGCACCACTAGCTATAATAGAACCACCTCCTACAGATACACCTTTCATTATGGTACATTTCGGAGCGAGCCAAACATGATCTCCTATAATTACAGACTTCGCAGAATTCAACTGACAACCCGTTTCAATACTATATATAGGATGGTCATCATACGTGCGAATGACTATATGATTTGAAATCATAGCATCCTTACCTATTTCAATATTTGCACTATGCGCATTAAACTCATTGCACTCGTTTGTTGTGCAATTATCTCCGATGACAATATTCAAATCATTGCCAACAAATCTAAAAACACACCCGTCACCAATTCGACAATGATTTCCTATTATAAGATGATTATTATTACCTCTTATGAAAATTTTGGCTTTTTTTACAAAAGAATTTTTTCCAACCGTTATTTTGTTTCTTTTCCCAATAACATCACGCCTGAAAGAAACTCCCATCCCTTCTTTTTGAATAGATATCCCTATTGGCAAAAAACATCTAATCCAATTTACAAACTGATATAAATAATAATTTGACTGTAGCAGCCTTTTTATTTTTTCCATGACTCCAAATTTATCTATCATCAAGAACGCTTAAAAATAATACTCGAAGATGCTAATTTAAAAAAAAGAATAGAAATACAAGAAAGATGATTTCTCACAAGAATTAATCTTAAAGCTTTCATCTTAGACATTCCTTTAGCATTTATATATTTGGCATAACCATCTGATTGGGGGAATTCTTTATTAAACCATTTAATATCACTAAAACTCCCTCTTAATATATGCATTTTAGACATATAACAATGGCAATGTATAAATTTGTCGTATTCTTCATAATCATCATACGATTCAAAATCCGCCTTTAATAATTCCGCTTTCTTTATAGACTGCTCACAAACTTTATCTGAAAAACGCATCAAGTTAGTTGTGGCATTGACATTCGAAACATTGTAATGATAAAAATAATCATCAATCTTCACCAATGAGTTTGACTTTACAAAAGCTCTAACCATCAAAGCATAATCCTCTCCAACATTTATTCCATCATAAGGATATATCGAATTGGTTGAAAAGATAGAAGTTCTGACCATCTTATTCCACAAAACTCCATGAAAACCATACATATACGAAAACTTAATAATCTCTTTGGGAGATTCATACTTGTATGATATGCTATGCTTGATGGAAGTGTTTTCTGATTCCGAAATATAATTACACACAACTATGTCACTATTAGATTCAGAAGCTCGATCATACATCACTTGATACATCTCTTTATCTACCCAATCATCACTATCACAATGAATCATATACTCTCCTTGCGCTGCTTGCATTCCAATTTTCCTTGCCAATCCCTGCCCACTATTTTGAGGTGTGCGTAAAAAACGAACTTGGGAGATTCGCAGAGGGTAGTTTTGTAACCTCTTCTTAATTAATTCAATAGAATCATCCGTACTACAATCATCCACAAATATATATTCGATATCATCCAATGTTTGTTCAAACAACGAAACGACACATCTATCAATATATTTAGAGGCATTATATACCGGAATAATCACACTAACTTTTGCCATAAATCACTATTTCAGGGACAAACTAACCAACTATTTATACCAACTGAGATTTCACCAAAGACTTCAATTCAATAAAAGGACAAACTTCTATGAGTGGCAATAAATCTATTCTATTTTCACTCCAACCCTCTTTAAGTTCAAGATCGGCAGCCACCTCAATCTTCAAAGGAGAAATAGATTCTTTACCCACCGACATGTAGTAATCTTCAAATTTAAAATCATTTTCTTTATAAATAACAGAGAATTTCACCCATTGATTTGGAACTTTGTACGCATCAGACACAATTAAGCCATGCAACGACGAAGAGAAAATGTATTCACACTCATTTATTTGATCTATAATATCAGTCCATTTCTCATACTTCTTCATATTAATTATTCGATAGCCAGACTGTTCCAATTCTCTGATAATCGGTAATTTCAGTTCCGTGTGATGAGGTATAATACCTACCTTATATTTTTTCTCAACTTTTGATTTATATATATACGGCAACAAAAGTGCAGGATCACCATAGATTTCAGGACAATCAATCCCTTGACTTAACAAATATTGCCTTGTTTTAGGTCCCCTAACTGCCAAAATTTTTTGTGGCCTACAATTTAATTGCTTTTCTCCAAAGATAACACCTGCACCCCATACAATAGAATATGCATTTAAATATTGCTCAATAACAGAACCTATAACAATATAATTAGAGGTATTAAACAAATATGTATGATGATAATTTACAATTGGTTTAGAGGTTACATGATTTAAAATAAAATAATTCAAATCATCGCCCCAATTGTTATGCACCAATTTTCCTGCGACCATAACAATGCATGAATCCACCACTATTTTTTCTTTATGCAAGATTGAATATAGAGTATTCAAACTATACATCAAAAATTTTCGTATCGCCTTTATCATAACTTATCAAAATTTAAACTTTAGAAAAACATTAGAAAAAAGTTTTTTTTCCGTTGAATTTAAACTAAATAGCCAAAAACATATAGAATAAATCAAACCATATATAATAACTGATGCTATGAAAATTCTTAAGTCGCCAAGATTTATATTCATATATTTTAAAAGAAAAAACGCAAATAATGTTAGGAGCAACGGAACAATACTCATTTTTAAGATTTCTTTCCAAAACAAAACAATATCAATTGATTGTTTCTTTCCATAATAAATATTCATAACCAAAGCATGACCTAAAAAAATTGCTAAAGATGTGACAATCGCACAACCTAACCCACCCCATTCTTTAGCCGCTGGTATGCTAAACACGAAACTGCCTAAAGCTATTGCTATATATAGCAAAGACCTAAACTTCATTTGATTACGAGCTTGCAGTATGGTCATTCCCAATGTTTGAATTAAAGGAACAGTTAAAGGGAGGAAAAACAATAGGGCTATAATATAGGCATCTTCATACCCCTTTCCTGCCCAAAAAACAATGAAATGCCTACCAAAAAGAATGAAACCCGATAACGCAAATGAAATTATAATAAACTGCATTCTTCCAGTTTTAACAAACAAATCTGAAATGTTTTTTTCATTGCCTTTAACACTCGCCATGGCCGTTACTTTAGGAAGGAAAACACTGCTCACAGCCGTAGAAAACATCATATAAAATGTATGTAACTGGACAGCAACAGCATATACTGCAACAGCCGCCGTACCACTAACTATTCCAAGAACAAATTGACCTGTACTCCAATAAATACGATCTATGATAGCATTTAGAAATACCCATACACTATAAATCGACACTTCTTTCAAAAAAGACCAATTGTAATGTCCAAATACAGGTTTTACTTTAAGTTTTATCTTACAAAAAAGAAAGTCCGAAAATAGAGTTAAAAAATTAAAAATAGTAGTCACAACCACTAAAGCAATGGCTTTATACCCCATTGTTAAGAGAAGTATCATTGCCAATGGATTCAAGATATTACGAGCTATAGTAAAAAGGCGTTTGAATACAAACTGCTCATAGGCAGTCATTATGCTGCCCCAAATACTAAACGGGAATGTAACGGCTAAATTCAACGTCATCAAACCTAAAGCCATCTGAGTCCTAGAAACCTCTATTGGTGTCATATTGGAGGCAAATAAGTTCTCCACATTATAAGTCAAAAATGCACCCGCGCCCAAAGCCACAATGCCAATAACCGTATAAAGCACTATGAACATTCCAAACATCTGGTTTTTCTCTTCCTCTCGACCTTCGGCTCTAAATTTTGCTGTATAACGCACTATTGCATTCCCAAAGCCCAAATCCAAGACTGTTAAATAAGCAATAACAGAGGCTGCTAAAGAATAAATACCATATTCCGATTGACCTAAACACCTTATTAAAAAAGGCGTATATGTCAATCCTATCAACATATTCAATGTGATAGAAACATAATTAAGTATCACACCTAATTTTCGTTGGTTTTTCATAAGAAAATTACTGCAACTATTTATTAGAAAGATTTATATACCCTCCACATATTAGATCAAGATGGGTTAGTCAACGACAACGAACCGCAAATGGTCACCCCAGAGACATAATTTCCTTATCCACAAGGCAAAAAATGAGGAATAAGCATTATCAGTCAACAAAGCCTACCTCATCCCACAGCTTCGCCCATGTTAGCCACAATCGGACCAACAGAAGGAATAGATTAATAAAGAGGCACACTTGGCACCCCATAATCCGATATCCGCCTTTCACACCCATATTTTCGTTATCTGATTGCTGTAATGGGTGTCGTCTTTTCATATTCCCCCTCATGGATTACCCCATGGCCCTTACGGACCATGCTATTGAGTGTCGCCCTTTCAGGGCTGGGAGTGACGGTTGCCATGAAAATATCGTCAGGGATAATTTTCAATTACATTTTCAGTGTTTTATTTCCTAAATTTAACAATGCAATCGATACAAATGGGAAGTCCCGAATGCGATTCTACAAAAACATTTGCTGGATGCATATCTTCCAAATGTAGCCGATCAGAAAGATAATTGATACCATGCCCGTCTCCATTGTCTAAGAAACCTTTTTTGCCGACCATTGCATCTATTTCTTCTTTCGTAGCCAGACGCAGACATTCTATATATGGTTGTGTTAAAATCACTCTGAATAGGCTATCTTTATCTCGTGTGAATCCCACAACCCGCATTATAGTTTCTGGGAAAAGTGCATTATGTAGAGCTATTGATTCTAATGCACGACCTAAAGTTGCATAAATAGATGTTCGAAGTTTGACAACATGGGTGTCTCCTTGTTTTCCAAACACTTTTGCTTCCGCCCCTTGGGCCATCATAGGGCCATAATTTGCCACAAGCAACTCTTCTGAATTAGGAACCCAAACACCTTTTTCTTCTGCCCAAGATTGCAGTTCACGCTCTTGGGCCTCGTCTATTTCCCAGTTTGATGGAGTTCCTTGGCCGCCTGAAGCATTGCAACTTGCTGTAAGGCTTTCTCTCGCGAGATTACATACGAGGAGCGCCCCAACGAGGAGCGGACCAGCTGAGCAGACTCCAGCATGCTCTGTTTGATTAAATCGAGGAAAATCTCTTGTGCCATTGAGTATATCATATGTTTGTTTATCAATCGACTCTATATCGTAGAACATAAATTATTTATATATTCTTGCCATTACGGACTATGCTATTATGTGCCGCCCCTTCAGGGCTGGGGGCACCACTCGTAAGAGACATCTACCCTAATTGCATCTGAAAAAATTCTTAATTCTTAATTCTTAACTCTTAATTAATTTCACGGCTTCGCCCTTGTTAGTCACAATCGGGCCAACAGAAGGAAATGTTTATGGAATAGAAATGGAAGACCTAATAGTCGATATGGATTAAAGGTATAGGTCCTGCCTTAGATCAATTCCAACACAATTAGGAGAATAAATAATAAAAATAGAGAACCTAAATTACGCAAATAATTTACTTGTACTCATTTAATTTTCACCTGAATTGGCGTTGAAAAAACAACAATGAATTATGACAAAGGTAAGCATTAAAAACAAGAACATCTTTAATTTTGGCGAATTTTACCATTTGGCAAAGCGATTTGACGAGACAAATGGCTGAATACAGCTATATAGTTCCCTACACCTCCTCGCCTGCAAACTTGACCTTCCAACCCAACACGGTGGCAAAGATCATCTCGATGTCTTTGAGGAAGCTGTAGTGACGATAGTAGTAGCAGTTGAGACGCACCTTGTCGGGATAGATGACGGTGTCGTTATATTCCACGGCAATCTCTTGGGACGGACGAGTGTCGCCCTCCTTCTGCTTTTGGGCCACATATTCGGAAATCATCTCGTCTTCCAAACGGTATTTCAACGTGGCGGGACCTGTGATGCCGGGACGGAGTTTCAATACATCCCTGTCGTCGCCTTGGAGTTTGTCGGCATAACCGGGCACATCGGGACGAGGCCCCACGAAACTCATATTGCCGACGAGCACATCCCAAAGGCCGGGCAACTCATCTATCTTGTAGTGGCGCAAAGTGGCACCGAAAGGCGTGATACGGCTATCGCCTGCCACCGAGACCGTCGAACCATTGTGATTGACCGTCATACTTCTGAACTTATGGCACTTGAAGAGTTTCCCGTCCTTTCCCACACGGTTCTGCACGAAGAAGGCAGGACCGCCGGGCATCTTCACCTTCACCATGATGGCCACCACTAAAATCAATCCGTCTTTAGCTAAATAACAAACGGAGACGTTCCTCGTCTGCCTTATATTGCATTTCATTCAGATATTTCAGCGTCTGCTTCAAGGCAATAATCTCAGTATTTTCCTTGATAGCTGCAAATAAGCATTTGAATCGAGTGTCCGTATTGGATGTTACAGCCTTCGACACTTTAGTAAAACTCTTCAAATCGGAGGGAATGCCAAACACCTTTGGATCAACCCCTTGATCTCTGGCACAATCTAATATAAAACCATCAACTGCCGGATATATTGTTATCAGATATTGAGGACGTGTTTCGTGTTTCAACAGTGTTAAATGGGCAGTCTTCGCGACCTCAACACAGTCTCGGATATAGCCTAACTCAACCTTGTCCTTATCAATAATTCCAATTGCAAACCTATTCACAAAGGTATAATTAAGTTGACCAACCACCCTCGAGCAACTATGCTGATGATTAACTGACGCATCCAACAGATACTCTATAAGATTCGTGTCCACATAGCATTCCGGCAATAGATTCATTATCTTTTGCTTCATACGAACATTTCGAAATTAAAGAACATATCCACTCCATTGTCATATGCCTCATGAATCTCTTCTTCTGTTAGTTGGCGCACAGTAAAAGTTCTCTCCTTCCCCTCCATTTGATGGGTGAACATCACAGAGAATTCTTTCGGAGCCATCTTAATGAATTGATTCAGAATATACGGACTATGTGTTGCTACGAACAAGCTATCATCATGAACAGCTAACTTATCTAAAATCCAATTCACAAACTGACATTGAGTTGACGGGAACAGATTATCCTCTGGTTCCTCAAGAAAAATCTCGCTATGATCCACCTTGACATATTTCTCATAGGTCTGCTTAAATTTCTTAGCATGCTTATCTTCAGAGAAAGCATAATCAAAGCCTTCAATGGATACATACACCACAGCATCGCCTTGTTGGACATTCTTCTTGTACAAGTTTGCGTATATCGTGGAGAGCAGATTCTTACGCTCTTCACGCTGCTCGTAAGACATTTTAGTTTCATCTTCCCTGTACTGCCCATTGGTAAGGTAATCAAGATGCACATACATGGGCAGCAAAGACTGAATGCCACTGGAACTTTCCCTTAGTTTCAAGGTTGCACCATTCTCCAGACGTATGTTGTCAGTATTCGACTGGCTGTCGTAGGCATATGACATGCCAAGACCCAAAAAATCATCTTCGTTTTTCACAAACCTACGGGCCCTGTCCCAATCGGACATGAACTCTACCATATTACCATCAAGCGAGAGCGAACTCCATCCAGGAATAGCGGCAACAAGATTTCTGTCGGCGGGGACATAACTTACTTTGGCCTTTTTATAGTTCCAATGTCCACTCTTCCATTTTAAGTTAAAACTTTTAGTGGCGTGATCGTATGAAAAGGAGAGATGACTCGATTCGTATTCTATGTAAGTGTCAGGATGAACATAACCTGCCATTTGGTAATAATCCGTCATGATATCGATAAACGCAGAACCCTTTCCAAAACCATTGATTTTTTGGGATAATTCGAGACGCTTTTCCACCCATACGCAATAGCATGCGGTTTTCAGCACACAGCTCTTTCCTGAACTCTGCATACCAATCAAGACATTAACCTTCCCCAACTGGATGTCTGCGCTTGCGATAGGACCCAAATTTTTTATTACTAAGTGCCTCATATATTCGTTACTGATATCTGGAATCAGATAAATCAACCCATTTTATTTGCAAATTTATATTTTATATTTACCCGTCACAAATCCAAGGCAAGAAATTCCCCCTCTGCGCTTATACAGTCCTTCGACACGCGGAAGGTCAGCACCACATCCTCTATGTTGTAATCATTATATCATATATACATGTTGTTTAAAAGTCGCCGACCAAAGATGGCTCGGACTTTACAATCCTTTTTCTCACATAACAAAAGGATTGAGGTGGAGTAAACCTAGCAATCGTCTCGTATGGGTTGATAGGTTCTTTATATGGTACGAAAGACGTGATTTCCAATGCGTATGCAATCGATCTTTGATTATAGTATTCATCAAAATACTCTCTTGTAATGCCAGCTTTTGCACTTGTCAATGACCATATTCTGTCTGGCTCTCCTTCAAGAACTTTTCCCAAAAGAAATTCTCCAATTATCCTGCATACTGGGCTTGATGCATAAACATATATTTTATTCACATGCTCTTTAAACCCTTTCTTGCGAAACTCGTACCTCTTTCGCCCTGCCACAATCTCATCTACAAACTGGGGCTTAATCGATAAAATAGCGTCCATCTGCGTTTCCAAATTTTACGATTTCATCAAATTGTTGATTTGTTACAGGCATAGCCCATCCTGAAGTCACTTTTATACTTTGGGGTGACAACCTATTCTACAAACCGACAATCATCGCCTTAACATAACATTGAGTAACCATTATTTCTTATCACCACACATTACTCAACAACTTCATCACGCTTCACATAACGAAGTTTCTTCCACACTCCGCACATCAAGTTCACACCAGTCCAGAACACCGAGGCCACGGTGTTCATGCCCTCGGCCTCATGCCATAGTTTGTAATGCCACTTGATAAGGGTCGAATATCCGTGAGTTGAGACACTGCCCACACGACCTCTGCGGTACTTTGCATAACAGATCGTCAGAATCCAAGAATGCAATCCATTTGCCTTTGGCTTCGCGCAAGGCGTAATTACGGGAAACAGCCGCACCCGAGTTCTTGGGGTTCTTCAATAGACGAATTCGCACATCTTGCTCAACATATGGGGCTACCACCTCACACGATTCATCGGTTGAACAGTCGTCCACTATGATCATCTCCCAGTTCTGGTAGATCTGCGCTTGCACTGATTTTATTGTCTCACCAATAAACTTAGCACAGTTCCAATTGGGGGTAATAATTGATACTAATCCGTAATCGTTCATCTTACCTTGCCATTTTAGTTTCTAAATTCAACCATTTCGCTTCCATCTCATCCACAATTTTACCTTCCATCAAGGAGAGAAAAATGCTGGATAATAGGTATATTGACAAATATTTCTTTTAGTTTGTCTCCTATATTGAAACCATTTGTTTGGTTCTTTTTTCTATGCTCAAAATTGCCTGAAACTCAGCACATTGTTCATCCATAGTTTAGTTCTACTGCCGTATTTTAATGTTTCAATGCACTGAAGACCAGCAAAGTAAACACCAACCAGAGACTGTTTTTGCCATCCTAATATAGTTCACAAGTGATACAGGCTATCTTGCGTGCCGATGACAACACGGATGAGTTGAAAAACAAATGGTTTATTGACTCGGTCACTTCGTTAATGTTGCATATGTGTATACAAATATCACATATGAGTTTCTGAATGTTATTTCTTAGGATCAACATCTTGTGGCGTTGAGTCAAAATATGGGTGGGAAATAAACCACCTAATGCCATAATGGTCCCTGCGAATCCAAGCAAAATCTTTACGCCAAATATTAGAATCATAGCCATCTACGGCAGTAGCTTTATTCCAAACTGCATTAATTACTTGATCAGGAAAATATGCCATAATATTTAATAATTATATATTACAAATGTTATCATTCTTGCCATACCACCAGATGTGAGAATTTGTTATGTTTGAGATATGTTGACCTTCATTTGATACAATGAGAACCTAATCTCATCAATTTTCACTTCTATGACAGCCTTCCTCTCGTTACTATACTTAACTATACCATTCTGAACAGCTACCTCTGGAATTCGGCCTTGAATCAAAATCGGAGTATTAGTAGTCAATGTTCGCAAATCAGAGAGATTAGAAGATAACGCATCAAGAGTATCTTTGTCACAAGCGGTCGGATAGTCAGCCTTAATTGTGTCTGAAATTTTTGCTCCCCATCGTCTATTTCTCTTGTCAATAGAACAAACTTCGACATAAGAAGCTCCACTGTTATGCCCAACTAAATCACTCAATCTTTTTAGATTCGAGTCAATCTCATCAATTTTATTTGACACAAGATCTATTTTAGATTTAAGCTTTCTTGATGAATTTTGAACAAAATAGGATACCATCCAACCTAGTAAAGATATTACCAAAAGATTTATGATGTTGAATGCCGGAACATCAAAAGAGAGATGAAACACATCCCAATGTTCAGCAAAAAGACCAAACATCCAACCTAAAGAGAAAATGAGAATCCACAAAAGAATTTGAAATAACCATTTCATATTACTTACATTCTTCTTTGTGGGCATTTTCAATATCTTCCCAAATTTCATCTTTGTAATCTGGGTCCTCTTCTGATTTGAGTTTTAGTTTTGTTTTCAGGAATTCGTAAGGAATATGCTCCTCACGAATAAGACCACCAAACGCCTCTTCAAGGAAAGAAGTACCATAACCTGAAACGCCATCAAGGTCTATTAGGATCTCACTATCACTTTCCATAGCTTCTTTTACTTTCGGTACAAGCACCTCCTTTCGGAATTGCTCTCCAGAGAATTTCCCTTCAGAAACGTATCTTGGTCCAGGAATCCTTGAGAAATCTTTTAATATTGACACTATTACACCCATGGTAAATTAAAAATTGTATTATTTATTTCGCACGAAATGAACGTGCCATGAAGATTACCGTTCATTAGATGGAAGTCATCATTTCCTATATCAGCATAAACACGGTTGCTTATTATTATGAGTTTCCCTAATTTGCCCTTTTTATACGCACTATAAATTCCTGGTAACCCCTTTCCTCGATATGACTTCCCTGTACATGTTTTGTGCAGTTCACCTTCAAGTATAAGCTTCATTATTTTATCACTAGAATCAGCCCATGGGAAAAACTTGGAAAATAAATCTTTCCATCCGTAGAATAAATCACCAGGATGCTTGTTATTCAAACTATCAAATATTCCCATGCCAAAATCCATAAAGGAGATAGTCGCTACTTGATTCTTTTGATCACGGTTTGATGAAATCCACCAATGCTTTTCCCCCTTTTTACTACCTGCGTGATTGTTTGTATTATGCATAAGTTCAATCAATGTTCGTTGTACCCCTGTGCATCTTCTCTTCTCACCCCAGACTGTTTCACTTGCAACCTCTATAATTCTATCTGCAGCCTCCGTATCTACCTCCTTTTGTGCATGCGTGTATATTTTACTCAAGGGCGTTCCAACTGTGTAATTCATTCCATCTTTTCCTGTCTTATAAAGGTGTCTAAAGAATCCTGAAGTCTCTAGTTCTTGTCGCAGGGTTATATTATTAGGCTTACTGCCGTTAAAGTTAATTCCTTTTTCCCGAAACAGAATCATATTTGCAAGTAATAACAAAATCGCTCCATTACCTAAAGTAGAAACCGTATCCATGTTAATAAAAACAGGCTCTTTCTTCTGATAATATGAATTGATTTCATCAATGAAGGCTAATACTTCATTTTCATTAGATACTAGTGAGAAGTTATCAGGAGCTTTAAGGAAATGATAATTTGTAGAACCCTGAGGTTCGGACAAAAAAGATGGGGTGTACCTAGAACGACCAAGACGGAAGTCTTCTCTTCTTTTTTCCTTGAAGTGAACTTTCAGCATCATAGACTTTCTGTCGTGCCTAATTTTCCATTTTTTTCTTTTTGAACTTATGTCCATATTTATTATTGATTATCGGCTTTTCGATTAGTCACATTTACGACGCTTCAGGGACTTTCAATTCTTCTCCATCACCCTCCCCGGCACCCCCACACAAGTTGCGCCATCAGGAACCGACTTGTTTACCAACGTGCCGGCTCCAACTACGGCATTCTCGCCTATCACGAGGTCGTGGCGGGCTGTAATATTTGCTCGCATGCCAATGTATGCCCCATCTTTTATTGTCAGCCTATTATGCCCTTGATTAGGGCCATGGCATGCAAAATAAACACCATAACTGATAATTACATTATTGCCTATTTCCATTTCCTTCACGCAAAGATCGTCGAGATAACATTTCATGCCTATGAATGTACCTTTGCCTATCTTAAATCCACATAAACGATAGAGACCAATGCGCACTGGCGTCAACACACAATTAAGCGCTATGTTTTGGCAACCACAAGGGTTTGAGTAATGGGCAACCACAAGGGTTGCCCCTACTTCGCCCTTGTTAGAGAGTTTCCTCAAAAAACTATCTCGTTCTCAAAACTAAGTTCGAGATGAAGCGATTGAGCGAACTCTAATTGAAGTTGCTGCTCGGTAGCAGACATACGAGGAAATCTGTTAGATACGATAACAAAACATTGAATATCGACAACTTTCTCGAAATCAACTCCCGCTTCTGACAGTTTTTTTTTGAATAGTTGAAATGTATTCCCTATCTGTGCCATTGCGTCACGATAGGTTTTTTCAACTTGTGCTAAAGTGTGTCCTTCTGCATTTGTCTTGAACTCCACGAAATTGAACTGTGACTCATCAAACAATGCACAATCGGCAACACCTCCAGGATAGTTAGAGATAAATCTATTGTCAATAGCAAGCAAATATATTTCATGACGCTTTACATTATTGACTATGACACATCTATATTGTTCTTCTTCCTGATTGGTGAAGTGGGAATAGAATTGTTCCTCATCATCGATTACCATTGCATTTGCATCTGTAGTAGAATCTATACAATCCAATATTGATGGATTATACTGGCGAAAAGAATATCGAAGCCTAAGTTGAGTGATTGCCCGTGGTATAGGTTCTAAAATCATGACTTCAACTGCTTTAAGTAGAGCTTATACAATTTGCCATACTCGCTACTAATAATCTCTGACACGGCATCGATAGCATTGGCTCCGATGAGTTGAGTTT
The DNA here is from genome assembly GCA_024401475.1 of Paludibacteraceae bacterium. GTDB lineage: Bacteria > Bacteroidota > Bacteroidia > Bacteroidales > Paludibacteraceae > RGIG10190. Next base: position 77,386 of record JAKSKZ010000002.1, read on the forward strand.
TGGGGTTAATAAGACTTGTTGCATACTCTGATGTTTCTTTATCGAGAGAATATGCAGCAACTTTCATGGGATCTAACCACTCTTCCCTCGGGATTATTTCTGCAACAGTATCAGAATATGAAGGATCCTGCCCAACGATACTTGCAAGAAGTTCAACATTGACACAAGTGAGTGTGTAGGGACTATGGGTGGTAATAACCATATTGGCGCTTTCCTTACATTGGTTTTTCCAAAGTCGGAATATGAGTCGAAGGAGTTCCTTCTGTGTTATAGGGAATAGATTCTGTTCCGGTTCTTCAACAACAAAAGACTCAAAATAATGCTCTCGACAACAATAATCCATTACCATGACCAAAGGAAGAACAGATTGAATTCCGGAAGAACACGCATCAAGAGGAACAAAAACATTTTGTGAATCATTTTTCACACCCACATATTGCTTGCCATCTCTATTTTCGAATATAACATTTAAGAATGGCACCTCGAATTTAGGAGTCGCCTTTTGCGCTTTTTCAAACAAACTCATATATTCGAGAATCGGTGTTCCAAGGGGAATATTTGCCAGTTGTATGCTTGCGTATGAAGAAGATAGCTGACTTGACATAATTCGCTCGGAAGGTATATATAAGAGAGTTCGGAAGTTTGCTAATAGCAATTCAAAATCCCTTTCTTGCATATTCTCTATCTTACTATAACCGAGTTTAGGTAATACGGAATCACATACTTTATTGATTTCTCCTTGGACTTTTAGGCGTGCTTGCTCTTTTGTTAAAAGAGCATCAGTATATCCAAATACCCCATCTTTGTATGTTATAACAATATCTCCATATTTGTAAGATATATATGTGTCAGGTTTAAAATACTGATCAATCTTAAAAGAGACAAAAGGGCGCAACTGCTTCTGTTCTGTAAGAACACACCAATGCCAAAAAGCATCTCGGAATATGGTCAACAATTTGGAGATAGTACTCTTTCCTGTGCCTTGCCCACCGATAATAATGGTGAACCGTTTTATTTCGATATTTATATATGGTATAGGACCGAAATTCCTTACTTCAATCGTTTCTTTCATACTTATTTATTGTTAGCGCTTTCAACCACATAAAAACTAACGGATGCGTTGAACCATGAAGATGTTTATATCTTAATTTTTCTAATTCCATAATGAGATCAATAATTGGCATATCGAATTCTATATGTGGAATAGAAAGTTTCATTTTTATTCATTAAATTCTCAAACGCTATTATTCCTCAAACTACTTTGCATGATATGTTTGCCACCGGCAGTTTTTCCACGGCTTCGCCCATGTTAGTCACAGTCGGACCAACAGAACGATACGCATCAAACTGGAACAGAGGGAGAAGCAAATCTTACAGAGACAAAGGTCTATTGCTAATATCAATTCCAAAATGAGGGAGAAAGATACTCTTTCACATTACAAAATTAAGAAATTGTTGAGAAATCAATGCAAACATGGGAGGGTTTAATGGGGGAAATGCCTATTTATATAAAGCCTCGGCTTATACCCAGGGTGCCGCTTTCGCTTTGCCCTGGGTTAAGCATATTAGGCTTTCATCCTGTATGCCACAGAATATTTTATATTTCGTATTTATCCTTTTCCATCACAACGTGCCGTAATACTGTGCATACCATTCGGCAAACTTGCGGAGGCCCGTGCGAAGAGAGGTGCTCGGCTTGAATCCGAAATCTTGCTCAAGGGCGGTCGTGTCGGCATAGGTGACAGGCACATCGCCCGGCTGCATAGGCACCAACTGCTTGTGTGCCTCGAAATCGTAGTCGGCCGGCAACACCTTGGCACGAATCAACTCCTCTTGAAGAATCGTCACGAAATCGAGCAAATTCTCGGGGTTGTTGTTACCAATGTTATAGACCTTGTATGGCGGAATAGGCAATCCATCTTCGCCATTCTCCTTCTCAGGCGCATGTTGCATAACACGCACCACGCCTTCGACAATGTCGTCCACATAGGTGAAATCGCGCTTGCAGTTGCCGTAGTTGAAAATCTGGATGGTCTTACCCGCACGAAGTTTGTCCGTAAAGCCGAAATAGGCCATGTCGGGGCGACCTGCAGGCCCGTAAACGGTGAAGAAACGGAGACCCGTGCTCGGAATGTTATAAAGCTTGCTGTAGGCATGCGCCATCAACTCGTTGCTCTTCTTGGTGGCTGCATAGAGCGATACGGGGTTGTCCACCTTGTCGTCGGTCGAATAAGGCACCTTCTTGTTCGATCCATAGACGGAACTGGAAGAGGCATAGACCAAATGCTCCACTTCGTGATGACGACAAGCCTCCAAAATGTTGTAGAAACCGATCAAATTGGACTCGATATAGGCATCGGGGTTGGTGATGCTGTAACGCACACCTGCCTGAGCAGCCAAATTGACCACAACGGCAAACTTATGTTCAGCAAAGAGCTGGTCGATCACCGCCTTGTCGGCAATAGAGGCTTTGACGAAGGTCCAATCTCGGCCCAACGCCTCAATCTCACGCAAACGCTCGTGCTTAATGTTTACATCGTAATAGTCGGTAATGCTATCGACACCCACCACTTTGATATCGCTCACATCGTGAAACAAACGCTTCACCAAATTGCTTCCGATAAAACCGGCAGCACCCGTCACCAAAACGGTCTTGCCTGAAAGAGATATATTTGATTGTAACATATTTTTCTGAATTAAAAATCAATTTCGTAGAGGCGTCCCCATGGGGCGTCACAAGAAGTCAGAAGACTACTGTCTCAATAAGGGAGAGGGCCGTTTGTGCAGTAAGGCCATACGATGTTCCTTGGGCAAATGAGAGGACGTCGCCAGCCTTGACAGACTGTGCCTTACCATTGATGGTTGCCACACCTTCGCCCGAAAGGATGGTCCATACTCTACTCTTCTCCGCTTGACATTGGGAATCCATCTGACCGCCAGCTTTCATATTGAGTTTGAGCGTTTTGCTACCTGACTGCACATCTAATACATGGTATTCGCCCCACGACTTCTCGGCAAACATGATGGGTTGGTCGAGATGATCCACATAGGGTTTGATGGCACTGCTCTGCTCTATCTCGCTGACCAAGATTCCCTCGGCACTGGCACTGACAATGACATCCTTCAAGCCCATGCAAAGCACCGGAACATCCAACTCGTTGATGACATGCACATTCTGGCATTGATCATTGAGAATCGCTTTACCCATCGTCGGCTCATCCATGGCCTCAACCAACGTGTTCCAAGTACCCAAGTCTTTCCATTGGCCCCTGAAACGCATCACGGCAATGCTCTTCTCATGCTCCACGACGGCATAGTCGAAACTAATCTTCGTAAGCGTTTCGTATTTAGCAAAAAGGTCGTTATAATCGGTGAAATCGATCAATTCGTGGGCCCGATTCAAGACATAACCCAACTTGTAGGCGAAGACACCTCCGTTCCAGAGAGCACCTTCGGCAATGTACTGCTTAGCCACCTCCTCCGTCGGTTTCTCCTTAAAGGTACGCACCACGCTGACTTGCTCTTTCCCTTCAGGAATGATGTAGCCATACTTCTCGCTCGGATAGGTTGGCTCGATGCCCATCAAGGTAAGATTGGCAGTGCCCTTTTCGGCCAAATCGCTCAACTGCTTGAGTGCTGCAAAATAGTCATCCTCGACATAGGGGTCGACAGGACAAACCACCACCGCCTCATCCTCGCGAACGCCCATCACATCATGGAGATAGGCCGTAGCCAAAGCAATGGCTGGGAAGGTATCCCTACGACATGGCTCCACGCTGATGCCCACCGCATTGCCCAACTGGTTGTGAATGGCACTGACCTGCGTCTCAGACGTGGCAATCGTCACCTTGGAATTGGCATCCACCTTGCAAATCTGACGATAGACGCGCTGAACCATCGATTCATAATCGCCTGTCTCCGTCTTGAATATCTTGATGAACTGTTTGGAACGAATATCGTTGCTTAGCGGCCAAAGGCGTTTGCCTGAGCCACCGGATAATAGAACAATCTGCATGATTTTAATTTCGTTATTTTATAATGATGGGAACCGTGAAAAAAGGCAACCGTGAAAAAAGGGCAACCACAAGGGTTGCCCCTACGGGATTAATCCCGACGGAAAATATCGCGGGTATATACTTTATCCTTCACATCGTCGAGACAAGCGTCGAAACGGTTGGCAAGGATGGCTTGCGACTTTGATTTGAACTCGTCCAAGTTGTTGACCACCTTGCTGCCGAAGAAGGTTGAGCCATCTTCCAAAGTTGGCTCGTAGATGATAACCGTCGCACCCTTCGCCTTGATACGCTTCATTACACCTTGGATGGAGCTTTGACGGAAATTGTCGGAATTACTCTTCATGGTCAAACGATAAACACCGATGACACACTCATTTTCACGTTGAGCAGAATAATCCAACGAATTGTTATAATCGTAATATCCAGCCATTTTCAAAACTTGGTCGGCAATGAAATCCTTACGAGTACGGTTGCTGTCAACGATGGCACGGATCAAATCCTCAGGCACATCCTGGTAGTTGGCCAACAACTGCTTGGTATCCTTAGGCAAACAATAGCCTCCATAACCGAAAGATGGGTTGTTGTAGTGGCTACCGATGCGAGGATCAAGACCCACACCTTGGATGATGGCCTGCGAATCCAAACCTTTCACCTCTGCGTAGGTATCCAACTCATTGAAATAAGAGACGCGAAGAGCCAAATAGGTGTTGGCGAAGAGTTTCACAGCCTCGGCCTCCTTCATGCCCATGAACAATGTATCGACATCCTTCTTGATGGCTCCCTCTTGAAGCAACTCGGCAAAGAGATGAGCCGCCTCCACCAAGTTCGTTCCTCCGATCTCACGGATGGCATCATTTTCAACACAATCCAATTGATCGGAAATCTTAGGGAAACCAACGATGATACGGCTTGGATAGAGATTGTCGTACAAAGCCTTGCTCTCACGAAGAAACTCTGGAGAGAACAAAAGGTTGAACTTTTTGCCCTTCAAGGCAGGATCGTTTCTAAAGCGATCGACATATTTCACATACAATGAACGAGTATAACCCACAGGGATAGTACTCTTGATGACCATCACTGCATCCGGATTGACAGAGAGGACAAGGTCGATTACCTCCTCCACGTGAGTCGTGTCGAAATAATTCTTTACAGTATCGTAGTTTGTTGGTGCCGCAATCACCACGAAGTCGGCATCGGCATAGGCCTTGGCTCCATCCAAAGTAGCAGTCAAGTTCAACTCCTTCTCTGCCAAATACTTCTCGATATAATCGTCTTGGATAGGCGACTTGCGGTTGTTAATCAACTCCACCTTTTCTGGTACTACGTCAACAGCCGTCACTTGATGGTGCTGACTCAAAAGTGTTGCGATGCTCAAGCCTACATAGCCTGTTCCAGCCACAGCAATCTTAACGTCTTTCATTTCTCGCATAATTCAATAAGGCAAAAAATATTTTCTAATTTCTTTAATATTCACGCTTTACGACAAGGGGATTCTCACCATGCCACATTCTGCCATCCACCATCAAGGAGAGATTTTTAGAATTCGAAATAGCGGCGGTCTAAGATTAAGTGGATGCTATATTCTTACCGAATCGTACGACACCCCATTCCCCGGCCTAAATTGTATATTCTACAAAGATAGAAATTATCGGTTTGATTAAGAATAAAATACCCAACAAAATCAACTATTCGGCTGATTATAGCAAATTCTCCTTTCCATTTTTGTCCGAAAATGATAACTTTGCGTATTTTTCGGGAAATAGTAGTCCTGATTTAGGATAAAATTCAAAATAAGATGCAAAACAAAAGGATTGCGATTAAGATAGGTAGCAATGTGTTGACGAAGAAGAACGGCACATTGGATTATACAAGAATGTCTGCTTTGGTGGACCAAATTGCCGAACTACACAACAGAGGCGTGGAGATCATCCTCATCTCTTCGGGTGCAGTGGCAGCTGGCCGTTCTAAAGTTCAAGCTGACAAGCTCGACGCCGTCTCGGCCCGCCAACTCTTCTCAGCCATAGGCCAAGCGGAACTCATCAACCGCTACCACATGCTCTTCACCGACAACGGTATCACTTGCGGTCAGGTACTCACCACCAAGGAGAGCCTCGGAACTCGCGGTCACTACCTCAACCAACGCAACTGCATGATGGTGATGATCGAACATGGCGTGATTCCTATCGTCAACGAAAACGACACCATCTCTGTGACAGAATTGATGTTTACCGACAATGACGAACTCTCAGGCTTGGTGGCCACGATGATGGATGCTGAGAAACTCATCATCCTCAGCAACATTGACGGTATCTATAACGGTAACCCGAATGACCCGGAGTCTTCGGTTATCCGCGAAGTTCTGCCAGGCAAACGCGACCTTTCCGCCTACATTCAAACAGGCAAATCAACCTACGGACGCGGCGGTATGCAGACAAAGACCAATATCGCCAGCAAGGTGGCCGACGAAGGCTTGGAGGTCATCATCGCCAACGGAAAGAGAGACAACATCCTCATCGACCTAATGGACAACGAGAAGGATACGGTATGCACACGCTTCGTGGCTTCGCCAGAGCCCGTTTCCAGCGTGAAGAAATGGATTGCCCACAGCGAAGGCTTCGCCAAAGGCGAGATACACTTAGACGGCCCTGCTTCAAAGGCAATGCTCGACGAAGAGGCAGCCAACTCCGTTTTGATGGTGGGTGTGACCAGCATCAACGGTAATTTCGAGAAGGACGACATCGTGAAAATCTTCGATGAAAAGGGCAATCAGATTGGTGTCGGAAAGACTCAATATAGCAGTACAGAAGCCCTCGGCATGATGGGCAAGAAGGGCGAAAAACCAATCGTCCACTACGATTATTTATATTTGTTGTAAAAACGGGGAGAGAGAACCCCATAAATTATAGACCTATGGAGACTTTGGAAGTATTCAAAAAGGTGAAGGCCGCCACTCGCGCCCTCAACCTGATCGAGAAAGAGACGATAGACAAGGTGCTACTCGCCTTGGCTGACGAAACGGAGGCCCAATGTGATGCCATCCTCAAGGAGAATCAAAAAGATCTTGACAAGATGGACAAGGCCAATCCGATGTATGACCGTTTGATGTTGACTAAAGAACGTATCGCAGGCATCGCATCTGACATCCGCAACGTGGCCAAACTTCCGTCACCGCTCGGTCGCACACTGGCTCAACGCACATTGGCCAATGGCTTGCAAATCTCTAAGATAAGCGTTCCTTTCGGCGTTATCGGCATCGTATATGAGGCTCGTCCGAATGTGACTTTCGATGTTTTCTCGCTCTGCTTCAAAACAGGCAACGCCTGCATATTGAAGGGCGGAACGGACGCTTACTGCTCCAACTCGGCCATCATCAAGGTTATTCATTCCGTTTTGGACAAATTCGGCATCTGCAACGACATCGTAGCTCTGCTCCCTGCCGGCCGCGAGGCAACTGGCGACCTACTCAACGCTGTTGACTATGTGGACCTCATCATCCCTCGCGGAAGTTCCAACCTCATCAACTTCGTACGCCAAAACGCCAAGGTGCCAGTGATCGAAACAGGCGCCGGCATTTGCCACACTTATTTCGATGAAACGGGCGATTTGAAGAAAGGAGCCGACATCATCTTCAACGGAAAGACTCGTCGCGTGAGCGTTTGCAACGCCCTCGACTGCGTCATCATCAACGAGAAACGACTCCTCGACCTTCCTGCCCTATGCGAACGTTTGGCAACAAAGAATGTGATCATCTATGCCGATGTGAAAGCATACACCGTATTGGACGGCAAATATCCAACAGCGCTTTTGAAGAAAGCTACGGAAGAGAGCTTTGGTACAGAATTCCAAGATTACAAACTCGCCATTAAAACGGTGGCAAACATCGAAGAGGCTTTGGCGCACATCGAAAAGTTCAGCTCTAAACATAGCGAGGCCATCGTCAGCGAGGACGAGGTAAGCATCGCAAAATTCGACAAAATGGTGGATGCAGCTTGCGTCTATACCAACGCCCCTACTTCATGGACGGACGGAGCTCAATTCGGACTCGGTGCCGAAATCGGCATCTCCACCCAAAAGATGCACGCCCGCGGCCCTATGGCTTTGGACGAGATAACCACCTACAAGTGGATTATCAAGGGTAATGGACAAATGCGTTCGTAATACAGAAACACCCAAATTCTTCGATTAAAAGGTAATAAAAAAGATATTTATCATGAGGACTTTAATGACAGCCCAAGATTTGGGCGATTTGAACAAGGCTGTTCAAGAGGCCTTGGAGGTAAAGAAAAACCGATTCGGCTACAAACACCTCGGTGAGAACAAGACGCTCCTTTGCGTATTCTTCAACAATAGCCTTCGTACGCGTCTCAGCACACAAAAGGCTGGTATGAACTTGGGCATGAACACCATCGTGCTCGACGTAAACCAAGGTGCTTGGAAATTGGAGACCGAGCGTGGTGTCATCATGGACGGAGACAAGTCGGAGCACTTGTTGGAGGCCATCCCTGTCATGGCATCGTTCTGCGACATCATCGGTGTTCGTTCTTTCGCTCGCTTCGAGAACAAGGAATTCGACTATCAAGAGACGATTTTGAACCAATTCATCAAATATTCTGGCAAGCCAGTATTCAGTATGGAGTCTGCAACGGTTCACCCATTGCAAGCATTTGCCGACCTCATCACCATCGAGGAGCACAAGAAGGTGGCTCGTCCGAAAGTGGTGTTGACTTGGGCACCTCACCCACGCGCTCTTCCGCAAGCCGTTCCTAACTCATTTGCCGACTTTATGAACGAGGCCAACGTTGACTTCGTCATCACCCACCCTAAGGGCTACGAATTGGATCCTAAATTCGTTCGTGGAGCAAAAGTAGAGTACGATCAAGATAAGGCTTTGGAAGGCGCTGATTTCGTCTATGCAAAGAACTGGTCAGCCTATATGGATCCTAACTACGGACAAATCCTTAGCAAGGATATGAACTGGACCATCAGCACAGAGAAGATGGCGTTGACAAACAACGGTAAATTCATGCACTGCTTGCCTGTTCGTCGTAACATGATTGTTACGGATGACGTAATCGAGAGTGCAAACTCACTTGTCATCCCTGAGGCTGCCAACCGTGAGATTTCCGCAGAAACAGTCATCAAGAGATTGTTGGAAGACAATTTCTGATTAGAGGCAACCTAAAAAATTGAGAGGTGAAAGCTGGTTACAGTTTTCACCTCTTGTTTTTTCAACAACATTGGAGTTATTTCAAATCAATTTCGTCTCATTTGTCGGCAAATTGGTCTATTGCCGTAACCGATTATTAAAATATATTTCTATTTTTGTAAGGGTTCAGTCAGAGATTTTACTCTTGACAAAGATTTAAAGGATATAGTAATAACTGTTAAAAATAATAGAGATGGGTATAATCTTATCAATCATTATTGGTTGCGTTGCAGGTTATGCAGGCAGCAAGTTGTTTTCAGGATCAAGTAATGGTCTTTTAATGAATCTAATCATCGGTATCATCGGTGGTTGTGTAGGTAACTTTGTATTTGGTCTATTGGGCATTGGCGGAGACAGCATCGTTTGGGCGTTGATTTCGGCTACAATTGGTGCAGTCATTCTCCTTTGGCTCATTTCACTGATAAAGAAATAAGAAAAACACAAAAAACGAACAAGAGACTATTTTTTACAAGGCGACTTTTCTGAGAGGTCGCCTTTTTTTATTAGATAACAAAAAAATGGCAGCTCCCACAATAGAGCGCTGCCATCATTGTTTTTTTACCGACAATCTATTTTACTTGCTGACCGACAAATTCTTTACATACAATCCAACTGGATATGTAGAGGCTTGCTTAACTCTGTTATCTTTCAAATACTTATTAACGATACGAAGATCGTAGGGTTCTTCCGTCGCAATCAAAACCATACGCTCCTGACCAGCAGGCTCCGTGAACTCGATAGGGAAATCAATCAAGTCAATCGTGCTCTCTGCAGGAATGAGCAAATGGGCCATCGTCTGTGCATCATCCATCGGAAGACAGACGTATGTATCACCGTTAGAATCCATATCCAACACATTTACATACATTGGCTTATCACCGCTATTCTTTACTCGGAAAATAGCCTGGCCACCGATTTTAGCCTCATTTTGAATATCTCTATTCCCTTCTCTCTCCACCAACTCAAATGAAATGGCATAATCAGTTTTCTGATTAGTGGCTCCTTTCAAACTGGTGCCGTTCATCTTGGCAAAGAGCGATTTTGCAATGTCGTTCTCAACAATGTCACCACGATAAGTACAACCGGCAGCCTCGTGGCTGATACGGTCTGCACCTCCGTTAAACATCGATTTCATCGCATGATTAAAGAATTGCGACGTCACATTCTGCTGTTTCCCCTTTAACTCGTCTATCAAGACCGACAGTGTTTTTGCCGAACTTTGAGGAATGGAGTACATCTTCTCCCCTTTCTTATCCAACAAAGTCAACGATGAATTTTGTCCGATTCGAATCACATCATTTGACGACAAAACATCACGTTTTTTCAATCTGCTCCACTCACTTCCCTTTTGCACCTCCGCCGTACCTGTTGAAGAATAGACATAGATGTCTTGTGCATGGAGCACACAACAGAAAAGAGAGGTCAAAAGCGTTATTGCTATCTTTTTCATTGTCCTAATATTTTGTGGGATAATCCCGTTGAACTTCTGTTTTATGGTAAAAACCTATATTATCAAAGTTACAATAATCTTACCAAAAAGAAAAGGAGCACAAACTTTTTTAGGATTTTTTGAATCATCATACAATTACAGGTCACTAAAAAAGCGAACAGGCAGAGAGACTTCTCCGCCCACCCACTAAAAATTCATTCCATTCCGCCCATCATCTCCTTTGCATACTCGTAGTCCGCATTGGTGAAGGTGTAGGTTACGATATGATAATATTTAGACTTATCAAACACATCACCATTTTCAAGGTCAAATATTTTAAAAACTCTATTTCCCCTCGAACCAACCGCAATAAATGTATCTGAGAAAACTATTTTCACAGAATCCACGAAGAAAAAGTAAGGAACTGCTTCGACAACACCTCTATCACACGTTTCAAACGAATACTTCGAACCGTGCCTAATCTCATAAGACTTTTCGCATCCTCTGTCATATTCTGTTACAAACATATCATAATCAGACTCATTCTTTATCTCAACACAAGTCACACTCTCTCTTAACCCTTCTTCCCCATTATCACAACATGCCAACGTCATTGCCAACATAAATAGAATCAATAATTTTCTTACCATATCTCTTCGTACTTTTTAAACAACAAATCAATTTTAGCATTAGTCACTCCTAATGGTTTACTTCCTGATTTCAAATTTGACTTCAAAGAAGACAAGCCATAGGATTTTTTCAAAATTTTATTCAGAGTGGACATTGTATAGCCGAAAATTTGATCATTAGGATACTTAGAATCATTACACGTTGCTTTCTGATTAAAATCGTCAACTAAATCTATAAACAACGGTGAATACTCTTTGTTTTTTTCGAAGGCTCCCAGCCTTATCTGTTCACTTCCTGCCGAGACCTCTGTACGAGACTGATTCTCAAGCATTTCAATCTCATCCTTACATGATTGTAGCAATCCTATCAACATGCAACCAAATAGAAAATTTAATCTTATAAAACAAAACAATTGTCAATTGTATTTTAAAATATCTGCAAATATACACATAAAAAGTTTTAAACGCTACGTTTTTATGGTTATTTATATTCCATCCAACTGTTCTATCATTTTCTTACCAAATAATCAACAGGGAGCGCCTAACCAAAATAAAAGGATTGGATTTTTTCGATAAAATGGGCATTTATCGTTTCTCTGGAAGATATTTCCAAAAACGCACCGGCAAGTTACGCTTGTGTAATCGAGGATTCAATCGTTCTTTAATCGCCATGGAATCGAAATAACCCTTCCACAATTGTTGGAAGAGCTTCTCGTCCATATCGGCCACCGATTCAGAGAGAAACCCTCTGTCATCCCACTGCTTGTCGTCGAAATGGACTTCCGTCGCCGTAGTCAGGTCATAATAAAACCCATAGTCACGCTTGGCATCGTAAATAATCCATTTCTGATCATGAAATCTATCGATGAAATGGGATAAAGTTATCGGCAAAACATTAAAGGCAGGCTCAATACATGAGAAAAAGAGTCCATCTGCTGTCTTCTGGAAACGAACAAACTGCATGACCCGTTCTCGCTCTTTGATCACGCTACGCCATATTTTCGCCAACTGCATAACATCTGGATCGCCAAAATTCATTTCAATGGATTGAGAAGCATCTATCGCCTTTCGAATATAGCGGAATATCAACATATCCACATCGGGCAACTCCGACAACCAACAATCGGGCAAGGTGTAGAGAGCCGATTTTGAGATGCGACGTTCCAGTCCTTTCCAAACACGCGTCGAACGCTCTTCGTCTGTCACAATTTCCACCATTTCATCGCAGAAAAGAGGCGGAAGGTCGTTCTCTCCCAACAAGACATCGGGGAACTTCTTCGAAGCGTAAGCCTCAAAGACAGCCGACAACAATCCCTCAAAACTTTTATCGTATTTGTATGCTATCATATTCCATCAATCATCGGGAAATTGAATCGTATATTGCGTATTCATCGAATTATTTGAACCTTTTGTCAAAATTCGCTTCACTCGTTCTGGCGTCAATTCATGAATGGTTCGAATGGGCAGTTCGCGACAAGTAAGAAAATATTGCGCCTTCTTCATCACCACCCCCATCTTCTTCAACTGCCAAGAAGAGATGTGACCGAAACGGCGTGAAGTCACAATCAAATTGGCCGACTTGACTCCAATGCCCGGAACACGAAGTATCAACTCATAATCTGCCGTATTCACATCAACAGGAAACTTCTCCGGATGGCGGAGTGCCCAAGAGAGTTTCGGATCGACCTCCAAATCCAAATCAGGGAAAGCATCATCGACGATTTCATCGACAGAGAACTGATAAAAACGCAACAACCAGTCAGCCTGATAGAGACGGTTCTCTCGAACCAACGGAGGTTTTGACACCGCTGGCAAACGAGTATCATTTGTGTTGACATGGATATAACCCGAATAATAGACCCTTTTCATCGAAGGATCTTGATATAATGCTGAGCTCAACGTCAGTATATCCTTATCACGCTCAGGCGTCGCACCCACTATCATTTGCGTGCTTTGTCCGGCAGGAACATAGCGAGGTGCATGACGATAGTGCTTCCGCTCTTCTATACTTTGAAGAGAGCCTTGCTTAATATATTGCATGGGCGTGAAGACACTTTTGAAATCCTTCTCAGGAGCCAAGGCCTGCAAACTCTGCTCGTTGGGAATCTCAATATTGACACTCATCCTGTCGGCATAAAGTCCCGCTTCATCGACTAATTCTCGACTTGCTCCAGGAATACTCTTTAGATGAATATACCCATTGTAACGATGCACCGTGCGAAGGTCTTTCACTATACGAACAAGCCTTTCCATCGTATAATCTGGCGATCGCACCACACCCGAACTAAGGAACAAACCTTCGATATAATTCCTTCGATAGAACTCCATCGTCAGCTCCACCAACTCGCTAACGGAAAGGGTGGCCCGCTTAATATCATTACTCCTTCGATTGATACAATAGGCACAATCATACATGCAGTAGTTGGTCAACATGATTTTCAGAAGAGCGATGCAGCGACCATCTTCCGCAAAGCTATGACAAATCCCCCATCCGGAAGCACTGCCCACCATGCCCGCCTTATGTCCACGCGTAGTTCCACTGGAAGCACACGAAACATCATACTTTGCCGATTCGGCCAAAGTCTTCAGCTTTTCGAGAACATTGTCATTCATGGGCTATAGTTTTAAATCCAACGCTATTTTGATGCCAAAATTAGAGTCTTAATATGCAAAATGACTGCACAGCGGAAGATATCATTCCATTTTCGAACTGGCCGACTTGCTCTTATTCACCACGGCAACACCGACGAAAACCAGCGCAGCCGCCAACACTTTCTGCCAAGAGAGCATATCCATTCCCAAATAGATGCTTAAGCAAGCCGCCACAATAGGTTGAACGTAGGAATACATGCTCACAATTGTCGGACGCAATATCTTTTGCCCAATAGGAATCAAGAGATAGGAGATAAACGTGGCAAAGAAAACGACATACGCCAAATTAAGAGCCACTTTCGAAGAAAACGAGGCAAAATCCATCTCCACCAACTCCGGAGCCGAAAACGGAAGCCCGGCCAACAAAGAGAACAGGAACATCCACTTCATAAAGGTCACCACACTATATTTCATCGTTAGCGGACGGAAAATGCCCAAATAGAGGGCAAAAAACAATCCGTTCAACACCATAAAGAAGATGCCCAATGGTGCCGATTTCTCAATGTTACCATTCTCGTGTGTCGAGTTGAAAATCAAGTAGGTGACGCCACAAAAACTTATCAGCACACCCAGAACCTTCTTGAGCGTAATTGGCTCTTTTAGATAAAACGCCGCAATAAACATCGTCATGATGGGCGTCAGGGTGGAGATGATGGAGGCATCCATCGGTGTGGTTATGGTAATAGCTTTCAAAAAGACAATCTGCGTCAAAAACAAGCCCAACATGGAGGCCAAAAAAATCTGAAACAGATCTCGTTTTTCCACCTGCTCTTTCGGAAGAAACATGGAGGTGCCCCAAAAGAGAAGCGTCGCTCCTATGGCTCGTATGGTGAAAAGACAAAACGGAGGGACCAACCCCGAATTGGCCACATTCTTACAAGCAATGATATTGAGTCCGAAAATCAAATAAGAGCCAAGCGCAGCAGCATGCCCTTCCAACGCTTTCTTTGTATCCATTGAAAATTAGTAAATAACAAGAATTATGTTTAGGTCGCCTTTAATTCGCCATATACTCCATTCGGCTGGCATCCAGACGTAAGAAGATGAACAACAATATGGAGAATCCCCAAAGAGAAGAACCTCCATAACTAAAGAACGGCAACGGAATACCGATCACCGGTGTCAGACCTAACACCATACCAATATTGATGGCAAGATGAAAGAAGAAAATGGAGGCCACGCAATAACCATAGATTCGATTAAAGAGCGCCCGCTGCCTTTCGGCCAAATAGATGAGCCTTAAAATCAAAACAAGGAAAAGCGACAAGACTGCGACAGAGCCCAAGAACCCATGCTCTTCGCCCACCGTACAAAAGATGAAGTCGGTGTCCTGCTCCGGCACATATTTCAATTTCGTTTGCGTTCCATTCAAGAAACCCTTGCCTGCAAATCCACCCGAACCGATGGCAATCTTTGATTGATTCACATTATAATCGGCCTTCTGAGGGTCGTTAATCATACCAAGCGTCACTTTGATACGAATTTGCTGATGGGGTTGCAAAACCTTCGAGAAAGCATAGTCGGCCGTATGCGCATATACCACAGAACCTATCATAAAGGCGGCAATTCCAACGTAGGTAAATTTACTACGAGAAATACACATCACTATATAATAAACCACCGAAGCTATGATGGAGATATAGGCAACTACCGTAAAATGAATGGGATAATCAAAAACCTTATAGACAAGATAAGAGATGCCAAAAAGAACCGCATTACCTATCGCAATCTTCTTTACGGAATCTACATCCTTCAGGAAGACATACAAGAAACCACATTGTATGATAATTCCCATCAGCATCACTAAATAAACGCCATAAGATTCATCAGGCAACAATGGAATGATAGGCTCCTCGCCAAAACGAATGGCCACAATAAAGAATACGACAGCACACAATCCCAGGAAAAGAAAAACACCCGGCATTCCTTCTCTATACAAAACCAAGAAAAGAGCGGCATAGACCAACGCAGAACCCGTCTCCTGCTGGAGAACAATCAGCAATGGTGGCAACGCGAACAGCAATCCCACCTTGATAGCATCGCTAAAATTACCCAATCGGAAACCATAGGAACTCATCAATTTGGCTATGGCCAAACAAGTTGCCGTCTTGGCAAATTCGGCAGGCTGAATGCTGACTGGGCCAAGCACCAACCATGACCGCGACCCCTTAATGTCAGGGGCTACTATCAGCGTGACTATCAGTGATATAATAGCAATTCCGTATATGACGTAAGCAAACATACTATAGACTCGGTTGTCCAAACTAAGCAACACGATGGCAATAACGATAGAACAACCTATCCACACGAGCTGCTTACCATATCGCACGGAGAAATCCCAGAACGGAGTGTCCTCGAAATTATACACCGCACCATAGATGCTGAACCATCCTGCGATGACCAACACAATGTAGATTCCGATTGTAAACCAATCTACATTTTGCATTATGCTCGATTCCTGTCTCAATTTTTCGGAAGTAAATTAGCGTTAAACATTCTCTCCTCCATAGCCTTCTTCCTTGCTGGGATATATCCTTTCAAGTATTTCTCCATCATCAAGGAAGCAATCGGTGCCGCCCATGTGGCACCGAAACCACTATTCTCAACCACCACACATATGGCAATCTTAGGATCGTCCTTGGGAGCGAAAGACATAAACAAAGAGTGGTCAGCACCATGTGGATTTTGTGCGGTTCCCGTCTTACCACAAACCTCGATGCTATCAATTCTTGCTCCATAACCCGTACCGTTCTTCATCACCATATTCATACCCTCCACCACAGGCTCAAAATATTTTGGATCTATGCTGGATACCTTCTTCTGAATGAAGGAAGTGTCTATCTGTCCATCCTCTATACCTTTCACAAGATGAGGCGTGATATAGAAACCACGATTGGCTATGACTGCACCCAAGTTGGCAATCTGCAAAGGAGTGGCCAAAATTTCTCCCTGACCGATAGAAAGAGAAATCACCGTCAAGGCCTTCCATCTGTCCTTTCCGTATGTCTTGTCAAAGACTGCGGCATTTGGAATATATCCACGATTCTCGTTAGGCACATCCGCACCTAACTTATAACCAAATCCGAGAGAGACAATATGGTTCTTCCAAATCTCAAAAGCATCCGCAACCTTCTTATACTTTCGATTATCAATCATTGCACGAAAACCAGAACAATAGTAGGCATTGCACGAATGCTGAATAGACTGCTCCAAGTTGAGCGGTGAGGCATGGCCGTGACAACCTACCGTCAAAGCTCCCGCATGAAATCCATGAGAACAACCATAAGCCGTATTCTTGGTAATAATATTTTCTTGTTGGAAAACAAGTGCATTAGCCGTCTTGAATGTTGATCCGGGAGGATAACGCGCCATCATCGGACGGTCGAACAAGGGTTTCAACGGATCGGAGACCAATTGTGCATAATTCTTCGTACGTTGACGGCCCACCAAAAGAGAAGGATCGTAGGTTGGACTAGAAACGAGAGCCAATATCTCACCCGTGGCAGGGTCTATTGCCACTATACTACCCTTCTTATTTTGCATCAACTTCTCGCCATAGACTTGCAAATCAATATCTATCGAAAGGGTCAGATTCTTTCCCGGCTTGGAAGGAACATCATATTCTCCATTGTTATAACTACCCTTGATACGACCATGAGCATCACGAAGCAAAATCTCCATGCCCTTCTCACCACGCAAAACCTCCTCGTAGGTAAGTTCCACGCCATTCTGCCCAGCGAAATCACCAGGCACGTAGAAATCGTTCTTCTCATCATCCACCACCTTTTTGCTGACCTCACCGATAGAACCTAAAACCAAGGCCGCATTCGGATAGTTATACTCTCGCAAAGTACGCTTTTGAATATAGATACCTGGGAAACGAAACATTTTCTCCTGCAATACACCATACTCCATAGCCGAAAGCTGGGAGATGAATGGCTGGGGCGTATATCGAGAATATCCTCTTTTATTGCGAATCTCACGCATACGCTTATCGAACACCTCTTTGGTGATTCCTATCGTTCTACAAAAATCAAGCGTGTCCAAATCGGTCATCTCCTTAGTGACCACCATGATATCATAGGCAGGCTTGTTGTAAACCAACAATTTCCCATTACGATCTTTAATCAAGCCACGAGTAGGGAACTGAGTCTTCTTCCAGAATGCATTACTATCCGCCTTATCGCGATAGGAATCATCCACGATTTGAAGATTAATCAATCTTGCGATATAGATTAGCACAACCAATATCGCCAAGCCCGCAATGACGTTTTTCCTATTTTGATATTGATCGTTCAGCATATCAGTTTTTCGATTTAATCATTTCCAAAACCCATATCATCAAAACTGTGAATATGGAACTAAACAAAGTCTTCAACAACACCCATAGAATATCCGACAAGGAAGCATACTCCACCATCAAAAAGAAGAAATGGTGAAGCACAACCAAGATTATCGCATACTGCATAAACGAGCCAGGGCCATACGTCTTGAACGAAGGCATCACATTCGAGGTGTGCTCATTACGAGGCCCAAACAAATTCTGCAAATAAGGTATGACGAAACAAAGGAAGACGCATGCACTGGCATGGCATCCAGGCGTTCCTGAAAATATGTCAATCAAGAATCCCATCAAGAAACCAATCAACAAGAAAGCTGAGCGCGAAATGGTGGGAGGAAGTGTTATCAAGAAGTAAATATAAAGATATGGGTTGATGAATCCATAAAATAGAATGTTGTTCAACACCAACACCTGCAACAAGATATAAAAGATAAAGGCACCACTACGCCTCAAGAAAAAATCTATCATTTCTTGCCTCCTTCCATTTTTTTCAGATTCTTAGCCTCCAACTCCTGTTGCTCTTCCAAGTTGTCGAATGCCATGGCATCTACATAAGAAAGGCGAGAGAAATCGACAAACAACTCGACCTCTATGTAGTAATTATCATCGTTCTTCTGCTTCAAATACTTCACCGTACCAACCTTAATGCCTTCTGGGAAGATGGACGAATAACCGCTTGTCACAACCGTGTCGCCAACAGCAGCCTTCACATAACGAGGCATCTCTTCCAAGATGGCCGTTTTGCTGTCACGACCGTCCCAAATCAATGAGCCCGATTTATTCTCGCCCTTCAACTTCACATTGATATATGAATGAGGATTGAGGATAGGCAAAACAACCGAGAAATGTTCGGAGACCTCGCTGACGATGCCCACAACACCCAAGTCATTGACAACGCCCATCTCCACCTTCATGCCATCGGCTGCGCCTTTGTCCAATGTCAAATAGTTCTTATGCTTGTTATACGAAGCATTGATGACCTTGGCTGTGACGAAAGAATACTTCTTTTGCAAAGCCATCTCCTTTCGACCCTGGTAAGAAGAATCCTGCTTCAAGAAACGAAGTTCCTCCTCCAATTGATAAAGACGTTGCTTCAAATCGGTGTTCTCCACCGCCAACGCCTGATTCACCTTACCCAAACCGAAATATTCAGAAACGGAATTTGACATCGCATAGATATTCCCAACCATTGCATTGCTAGAATTCAAGAAAGAGTTCCGCTGGAATTGGTTATGCTTGACGACAAGGAAGAGGGATAATGACTCCAAGAAAAGGAAAAGAATCAATATCCTATTACTAACAAAAAAACGGATTAATGCCCTCATACAATCCGACGAGTATGTTTATTCGTTTAAACCTTTTGTTTTCAATTATTTACAATCAATTTAGGAGACAATATACCGTATGTAAGAAACCATCTCCCAAATAACAACAAAAACACGCTGCAAAAATACACCGTGTTTTTGTTAGTGGCGCCATTAACGGCACACAGAATAAGGTTTGCACCAACGTGCATTAAATCTCATTTCCGTTCTTCAAGAAGGCGAACTTATCCACATTTTTAAGAGCAGTTCCCGTACCTCTTGCAACAGCGTGCAATGGATCGTCTGCGATATGGAAAGGAATACCAATCTTGTTGGTGAGTCGCTTGTTCAAACCACGAAGCAATGCACCACCACCCGTCATCCAAATACCGCTTCTTACGATATCGGCATACAATTCTGGAGGCGTTTGCTCCAATGCGCTCAAGACAGCAGCCTCGATCTTTGAGATTGACTTCTCAATACAGTGAGCTACCTCTTGATAAGAAACCGGAACTTCCATAGGAAGTGCTGTCATTTGGTTTGGACCACGAACGATATAATCTTCAGGTGGCTCGTCCAAGTTGGTAAGAGCCGAACCAACGTTAATCTTGATCAACTCAGCAGTTCTCTCGCCCACCTTGATGTTGTGCTGGCGACGCATATACTCTACGACATCAGCAGTCAAATCATCACCCGCGATACGAATAGACTTGTTGGATACGATACCTCCCAAAGAGATGACGGCGATCTCAGTCGTACCACCACCGATATCCACAATCATGTTACCCTCTGGAGCCTCAACGTCGATACCGATACCGATAGCCGCAGCCATAGGCTCTTGAATCAAGTAAACCTCACGAGCGTCGGCCTTCTCAGAAGAGTCACGAACGGCACGCTCCTCCACTCCCGTACTACCAGAAGGGATGCAGACTACCATCTTCAAGTGTGGAGAAAACCATCTATTTCCAGGGAAAGCCATCTTGATCATTCCCCTCATCATTTGTTGCGCAGCGTCGAAGTCTGCAATCACACCATCACGCAACGGACGCACCGTACGGATGTTTTCGTGTGTCTTACCATGCATTTGGCGCGCCTTCTCGCCCACGGCGATCATCTTGTTGGTCTTGCGATCCAAGGCCACCACAGAAGGCTCATCAACGACAATCTTATCATTGTGAATGATAATCGTGTTTGCCGTTCCCAAGTCAATGGCTATTTCTTGTGTGAATGAAAATCTACCCATTGTTTCTTAGGGAGAATCCTACTCCCTCGATTTTAAATTACAGGTTCCCGAATTAAAGAGAAGCCTTTGAAGTCTTGTCAAAATATGCGTGGATAGCAGTATCGTAGTGAGATGATACGCCGAACGCCTCCTTAGCAAACCACTTGCGATCCTCTACAGAAGTTGCAGCGCCCTTAGCCTCGATCAACTTGTAGAATGGCTCGTATTGTGCTTGAGATGCCACAATGACAACATCGTTGAAATTCTTTGCAGCAGCTCTGATCAACGAGATACCACCGATATCAATCTTCTCGATGATTGATTGTTCGTCAGCACCCGAAGCAACTGTATCTTCGAATGGATACAAATCAACGATTACCAAATCAATCTCAGGGATTTCGTATTTAGCCATTTGAGCTTGGTCCTCCGCCAAGTTTCTTCTGCCCAAGATACCTCCGAAAATCTTTGGGTGCAAAGTCTTCACACGACCGCCAAGGATGGAAGGATAACCTGTAAGGTTCTCCACTGCCTCGCATGGGATGCCCAAAGACTCTATGAAAGATTGTGTTCCACCTGTTGATATGAATTTTACTCCTTCTGCATGGAGCTTCTTGATAATCAAGTCCAATTTATCTTTGTGATAAACTGACACTAACGCAGTTTTAATCTTCTTTAAATCAGCCATTTGACAAAATTTCTTGTTATTTTGTTACAAAATTATAAAATATTACTCGTATTACAAAAAGAGTTTGCTATATTCCGCACATAATTATATAAGAAAAAAGTGTGCCAAATATTTTTATAACATGCGAATTACCTTTCATTTTTTACATACTACCCATTGTTCGCAGGCATATATAGGGAGTTTTAGAAAAATTCATTTTGTTCAAAATTTCTATCATCAAGTCTAAAGATAACGGAAGAGGAAGACCCCAATTGCAAAAAACAAAGAAACGAATATTCTTTTCATTCTTCCTTTAACTTCCCTATCTTTGAAAGACAAAAAAAGATTTCATAATGACAGAGACTAAACAGTTCATATCCAACCTTCCCAAAGACAAAAAGAAGGCTATCGAAAAGTTCTTCTTTTCCTTGGACGAATTTTATGACACAATTTACTTGATTGTTCAAAACGGACATATTCTGGAATTGAATCAACCTGACATGTGGGAAGTTAGACATAAGAACATCGAATATTATCGCACCAAGGCAGATGCATTATTAGACTCCTTCGGATTAGACGGGAAGGAGTTGGTGGCCGACATCGCCAGCGACTATTTCGAAGATTTCGTTCATTACCGAAAGGCACTCATCAACATCTCCAGCGAGAAGTTCGTGGAAATCATCAAAAAACTACAATAGCTTAAAAATCAACACATAAAAACGTCAATATGGGAAATACTAACGAATCATTTCTTCGAATTGTAGCAGAAGACTTATATAATGAGTATGGAGACAATCTATCCAACATCACTGTTGTCTTCCCTAATTACCGTTCCAGACTATTTTTCAACAACTATTTAGCAGAGATAGTTGACAAGCCCATTTGGTCGCCTCGATATACTTCCATCCAGGATCTATTCATTGGACTTTCTGACAAGGGAATAGCCGACCAAATGAAACTAATATGCATTCTTCACTCTATATATAAACAATACGTAAATCAAGAGGAGAGTTTTGACGAATTCTATTTTTGGGGAGAGATACTTCTATCCGATTTCGACGACATAGACAAGAATCTGGTGGATGCCCAAATCCTTTTCAGCAACATTCGAGATTTAGGAGAACAAATTGATACTTTCGAACATCTTTCGGAAGAACAAAAGCAATATCTAAAGACCTTCTTCCTAAATTTCTCGCCAGAAAATAGTTCACGCTTAAAAGAGAAATTCATCGAACTATGGGATGCCCTCTTCAGCGTTTATGATAACTTCAAAAAGAGTTTGCAAGAACAACATCTCGCTTATGAAGGCATGCTTTACAGGGAGGTCATCGAACGCTTGAAGAAAGAGGGCATGGATGGTTTCAATTCCGAGAAATATGCGTTTGTAGGATTCAACGTACTGAACGAATGTGAAAAGGCTCTATTCAAACTTTTAGAATCATCTGGCAAGGCTATCTTCTATTGGGATTACGACACTTACTATACGGACAATAGGCTAAACGAGGCCGGAAAATTCATCAACGAAGACAAACTGATGTTTCCCAACCGATTGCCTAAAACAATGTTCGAGAGTCTCTCCACGGATAAGAAGAGTCTCACATTCGTCAGTGCCTCAACGGAGAATGCTCAAGCTCGCTATTTAAGCAACCATCTTCAAAAGGCGAAGGAAACCTACAAGGATTCAGACATTGCTGTCGTACTTTGCAACGAAGGCTTGCTCCTTCCTGTGCTTCATTCCATACCCGATTGTATTGAGAAGACTAATGTCACCATGGGTTTTCCACTTTCGCAAACCCCAGCCTACAGT
The DNA here is from genome assembly GCA_024401475.1 of Paludibacteraceae bacterium. Classification (GTDB taxonomy): domain Bacteria; phylum Bacteroidota; class Bacteroidia; order Bacteroidales; family Paludibacteraceae; genus RGIG10190. The sequence continues at coordinate 100,657 of JAKSKZ010000002.1, forward strand.
TTGTTGTTGAACCTGCTCGACATGCAATTAGACATCAGGCAAAGCTACGGCTCGAACAAATACCGATATGCCACCGTTGCCCCATTGCTGCGCCATCCTTACATACAAACAACGATTTATAGTTCGGGAAAACTTTCCAAAATCCTTGCCTCCGAGAGAAAACTATATCCAAGTTTGGAGGAGATTTTAGAATGCAATCGAATAGCAATCGAGAATATAAATCAATTTGTAAAGAAACCTATAACCCCAGATAAACTGGGGGAAACCATTCAAAAAATCAACTCAAACCTTCAACTTATACTCAGATGGGCTAATACACCAACTGACTTATTGAACTGGATTCTTGATGTCCTAAAGTTCATTGCAACTTATCATCATAATATAGACAAGGAAAAATCAAAGGAGGAGAAGAAGAGGAAAGAAAACAAAAAGGCTAACAGCCAAGAGGAGAAGGAAATTGAGGATTCGCCTCTCTATGACGACCTATACGAGGAGGCCCTTTTCCGTCTTTACACTCAACTCAACAGATTGAAGGAAGTCATCTGCGAAGAGAAGGTGGAATTGTCCATTCCAGTCCTCATTCGCCTCATCAAACGCCTGCTCTCCAAAATCATCGTCCCATTCAAGGGGGAGCCTGTACAAGGCATGCAAATCATGGGATTTCTTGAAACCAGGAACCTCGATTTCAAGAATGTAATACTTCTTTCGGTTAACGAAGGGAAACTCCCTAACAGTGGCAACGAGAGTTCTTTCATACCTTATAACATCCGAAAGGGCTACGGCATGACAACCATCGACCATAAGAATTCCCTCTACGCCTACTATTTCTATAGACTACTGCAACGGGCGGAAAAAGTGACCATGCTCTATAACACGGCCACTGAAGGCATGAACAGAGGACAAATGAGCCGTTTCATGCTACAACTAATGGTGGAGAAAGGAAACAACATAGACATTGACATGCTCGACATTCACGCCAATGTTCCTATAGCCGAGCCCCACCCTATCACTATTGAGAAGACGGATAAGGAGATTGAAATATTAAAAAACAAGTACGACATACGCCTTCAAAAAACGGAGAGCTTCTTCTCGCCAACCGCCATCAATTCCTACATTGACTGCTCATTGAAATTCTATTATAAATATGTACTTGGTCTAAAAATAGATAATGATTTGACAGACGAGGTTGACTCCCCTATGTTCGGTAGCATTTTTCACAAAGCAGCCGAACTATTCTATAAAGAGCATTTAGGAAAAGTTCTTTCAAAAGATTTTTTGGAGAAAGCTGCCAATGACAGAGCTCATCTATCGAAATTGGTGGACGAGGCATTCAAAACAGAATATTTTCAATTAGACGCCAACTCGACGAAAACGATAGACTATACAGGCGAACAGCTTATCTACCGAAAAGTGGAGATCGACTTGCTGAATCGTCTATTGAAGGCTGACGCCGAATACGCTCCTTTCAGCATTTACGAACTTGAAAAAAATCACTATGAACAAATCGCCATCAAAGCTGGAAAGGAAGAGGTATTGATAAAAGTGGGGGGAATCGTGGACCGCATCGATCTGAAGGACGGCATTATGCGCACAGTGGATTACAAAACTTCCAGCGAAGAAGTAAATGCGGCAACCATCGAATCAATCTTTCTCCCAAGTAATGAGAGAGAGAACTATCTCGTACAGGTGCTTCTATACGCCACTATCTTGGCCAAAGAAAATCCTCAATATACCGTCCAACCAACGCTACTCTTCGTCACGAAAAAGATGGACAACAACGCGAAAATACAAATCAAGGAGGATGACGAGAAAAAAGGAACCGACATCAATAACATTCAGCAAATGTATGAAGGGAACGAAAGACTCGATGAGGTTTATCTCTCCTTCTTAAAAAACACCCTAACAGATATATTTGACAAAAGCAAGCCTTTCAAACAAACTGAAATTGCAGACAGCTGTACGTATTGTGATTTTCGCAATATTTGTCGCAGATAAAATAGAACATAAAATATTTGATGTTATAAGGCAGTCGTCGTGACTGCCTTATTTATTTTCATAGCATAAAAGTACTAACTTTTGAAACAAAAGGAGGAAAGGACCGATTTCAGAGGATTATTTAAGCCAACTTATTGATTATTGTCGATAATTTGAACGATTACATACGATTTGACAAGAAAAAAGAGGCTTCAACCTGAATTTGTCAATTATTAATTGAGAGATATAAACGATTCAACAATAGGGATAGTAAGATTATGATGATATTTGCATTGTTGAAACCTAATACATAATCCAACGTGAATCTATCTATAAAACCTTGTCGATGGGACCTTTGCTCTAAGGGTTCCTGAAAAAATCGACAATATGATTTTGGCACCTATTATAATTTGATTTTGATACATTAAAACATTGGAACAAGAACCTTAATCTACATCAAATACAAGGCTTCCGACATCGGAAGCCTTTATTTTGGACTCACACGCACGTTGTTTAGACATAATTATTCTCCTGTCAACAACGAGTTGTTAGGTTATCAATTTATAGAAATCACCTTCATTCGGGGTTTATCATCCGACCTTACATTTTTAAAACCTTAATGACATTATACTTAAGGCTCCCCTCAAAGGAGCCTTGCTTTCAAGTACATGATTGTTTGATCTACTGTTGTCAAGTCAAGAAATACACAAAAATCATATTTTCTCCTTCAAATTCAAAGCAAAAAATTGACATTTGTGAATATTATATATATTTTTGTTGAGAAGGAGGGTAGTTGGATAACCTCGATAAATATTTCATATAAGCAATACAACGTATGAGTTTATTTGATATGTCATATTATGCCATGATAATAGCATTGCTGTTATTGTCATGTGTGTTCTTTGCCTTGCCCCTACCCAAGGGAAAAGGTATGGCGACATATTCATTTTCTCTTAAATTGTTATCGCTCTCTTATGCATTTTTGGGCACGTTCTGCATTATCAAACACCACATTCCTATTGACATCATCGGATTGCCGTTTTTTGTCAACGCCACAATGCAGGCTCACCTATTGGGGAACTCCCACCTCAACATGATCAACCCCAAGGCGGTTAGCATCAAACGCGTTGTCATTCTATTGACTCCAGCGATTGGACTCATCGCTATAGACCTATGTCTTGTTTATCTATACGGATATCACAAAATAACGGAATACAGCGACCTCTACCAACATATCTTCTCAGCAGAAAAGCCAGATATCTTTGTTAGAGAGATTCTTCTCATCTATTACTTATGTATTTGTATTCATTACATCTCATGCTTCTACTTAGAGACTAAAAGAGCGAAGAACCGTATTGACGAATTTACATCAGAGGCTCACTACAAAGGGCTGCGCTACATTCAAGCCAGCTTTGCCATGGTAATAGCGGTAGTCATTTGCTCTCTATGCCAAACATTTTGCGACAATGAGGAGTGGTGTTCCATCAGCAATTTCGCAATTTTGACCTCTTATGTGTTCTTAGGACTATTCTATGTGCAATATCCCAAAAGCTACTACCTGCTCCAAGAATCAGGTATCAATGCTGAGGAAGACGATGACGAGAAAGAGTTTGGGAAGGCAAAAATTGACGAACAAGCAATCTGGATCCAATGGAAGAACAAAATCATCAACGAGGAACTCTATACTCAAGCCGGACTAACTATCGTACAACTGGCACAATGCCTTTGCACCAATCGCACAGCACTGTCCACAGCCATCAATCAATATGAAGATATCAACTTCAATGCGTTTATCAACAATCTTCGCATTAACAAGGCTAAAGAACTGATGGCAAAGCAACCAGATTTGACCTTAACTGATATATGTCTGGAAGTTGGCTATACAGACCCGGCAAACTTCTCACGCCACTTCAAAAACATTACAGGCTGCACACCTCTTATGTGGCGCAAAACACAAAAATAAGTTTTAAAAACAACCCTCAATCGAAAAGGGCAGTTTAGTGAACCTTCGTCTGTGTCAAGACGTAACGGCGTATCTGATCTATTGCCTCCTGGATGGTTGAAAATCCTTGTTCACCGACAGTGACAGGAAATTGTGCACAGCGGGCTGTAATGATATCTCTTTTCAAGCTTAGCGGACACCGATAATGAAATCAAATGACGAGCGTAATCAATAGCGGCGAAAAGAACCCATTGAAAAAGCCAGCCAAGACCTGGGCTGGAGTATGTTTATGCAAATATAGACGAGCCATTGCCACCAAGCCACATACGAAAACACAGCCAATCACGCAATGGACATTAAATATACCCATCAAAAAACTAGTAATCAACACCCCGGAAAGGACAGAACCAACACCTGTCATGTGGGCACTTATCTTCCAAAAATAACTTACCACGGCATCGATAATCAACGACAAAGCCACGCCTGCCACAATCTCCGACACAAAAAGAGGGAATGCCAAAGTATATAACTCTACAGCACAGACAATATATGAAATGCCCGTCAACAAATACGGGAATAATCTCTCTCGCTTCTCACGCAAGCGCATATCCGAAATCACCCCCACCAATTTCAATAGAAGAATGCAAACGAACGGGATAGCCACTCCTAACAACAAGGTGTAATACCATGCATAATAAATACAATCAGAAGGATAATAGGTGAAGAAAGTGATTGACAATAACATTGCCGCACCATAAATGGGCAAGAAAAGGGGGAAAAAAACAACGGACAACACCTTCGACAAAAACTCTACAAATCGATTGTTATTAATTCCTGAATGACTGCTATTGACCTCGCTACTATTTATTACTTCCATGATTTGTTATTATATTTCTTTTCTAAGTCTTGAAACTGGAATATTTAATTGCTCTCTATATTTTGCGACAGTTCTTCTCGCTATCGGATAACCCTTTTTAGACAAAATTTCTGTCAACTGATCATCAGTCAACGGTTTACGCTTATCCTCTGCCTCTATGCACTCTTGCAATATTTTCTTCACCGCAATGGTAGAGACATCCTCCCCCTGATCATTCTGCATTGTCTCGGAGAAGAAGTACTTCAACGGATAAACCCCGAAATTCGTTTGAATGAACTTGCTATTGCTTACTCTCGATATTGTAGATATATCGTAACCCGTGTCATCTGATATATTCTTCAAAATCATCGGCTTCAGCTTCGTCTCATCTCCATCCAAGAAAAACTCACGCTGACGATTGATAATGGCCTGCATTGTGCGCTGTAGCGTCTCCTGACGTTGCTTAACAGCATTGATGAACCATTTAGCCGCATCCAACTTTTGTTTCACGAAAGAGACGGCGTCTTTCATCTCCGAAGATTGATTATTCTTGTTGGAAGAATACTCCTCCAACATATCCGAATAGCTTCTGCTTATGCGAAGTTCTGGTACGCTTCGATTATTTAGACTCAGATACAACTCGCCATCTTGGTTTTCAAGGATAAAATCAGGCACCACCTGAACGCTATTCTCTTCAAGGACATCCGTCCAAGAAGCACCAGGCTTAGGATTCAACTTTACAATCTCCGCCACGGCAGTTCGAAAAGCATCCTCGTCTATCGACAATCGCTTAATCACTTTATCGTAATGCTTCTTGCTGAACTCCTCGAAGCAATTTTGCAAGACATCGATAGCCAATTTGACCTCATCCGTCTGAACCTTTCGTTCCAATTGCAAAATAAGACACTCCTGCAAATTTGTCGCCCCTATGCCTGCGGGATCAAGATGCTGAACCAATTCCACAGCGGCCGCCATATCGGCATCTGCCACCTGCACACCCTGCTGAAACGAATAATCGTCGACCATCGCCTCCACCTCGCGACGCAAATATCCATCCTGATCTACGTTACCTACAACATACTCTGCCAATTCCATCATTTCGGAAGGAATGGTCTTTAAACGCAACTGGTCAATCAAATGCTCATAAAGTGAAGAGGCTGTTGAATAGATGGAGTCATCTCGCTTGTCTTCATTGTTCCCATTGACCAACTGAAGCTTATAATCAGGTATGTCGTCCTCGTTCTTGTAATCGCCCAATCCGAAATCATCCTCATAATCATAGCCCTGCTCATCCTTATTGTTAGGGTCGGCCATGGCAGCATCCTCGTCTTGAGGATACTCTTCTGCCACTTCAAGGGCTGGATTGTCCTCAATCTCTTGCTTAATACGCTCTTCCATCACCAAAGCGGAATCCTCAATCATCCTAATCAACTGTATCTGTTGAGGGGACAATTTCTGCTGAAGTGTTGTCTGTAAGTTTAGCTTAAGCATATTTTTGGGATTGGAACGCAAAAATTAGAACTATATCAATGCAAATGTAATGCTTTTTTGGAAAAATAGTAAAGGATGTCCTAAACAAAAGTCCCAAGCTCATAAAAAAGTTTTGACATCTATCTATAAAAAATAATATTTACAAACTTTACAAAAATTATATATAACTAATAATCAATAACATAAAAAATCGTCTCGACAATATCGACAGAAAAAAAGCCATTTACTGCAAATGCTGTGCCACAATATTTTCAAGAAAGTCTTATCTTTGTATATAGTAGGAAATTAGGATAATTGGCAGTTGGTATGAAAATTAAGTTGCTTTTCTCAGCAGTAGTTCTCTCTCTATCCTTCATGACAGCAGAGGCAAAACTAAAGTTCAAGGTAGGACTGGAGACAGGCTACCAACTTTACGTTGGAGAACATTTGACGCCTCATAGCGACAATGACAGCAAAGAGGTAGAAGAGAAGGAGTCGCTGAGCAACTACAATCCATTTCTCCCCACTGATGAGGAAACCTATCTACACTGCTTCTTTGGCGGCGTGACAGGCGAATTCTTATGGGGCCGTGAGCGTTTCGGCATCACTACTGGAGCACGCTACACGCAATTCATCGACATCTACGATTTTGATGAGAGCCAGACCATCAGCTCGGACGAAGGCGAGGAAGAGATTATCAGTTCCAACCAACTAACACAACGCACACACTATGTCGGAGTGCCTTTGGAATTTAGGATATTGGCTTCACGCCCAGGCCGCCCGTGCCGTTTCTATTTCAAAATGGGTAGTTCATGGAACTTCCTCATGGCAACAGAAAATATAGTGAAGACAAAAAATCCTATAACAGGGGAGGAGTCTGAGGAAAAGCCTTCAAATGTGGGACGTGAGCCCGATCAATTCATGGGCACGCTATACCCTGCCATCGGATGCCGCTTTTTCCGCTACTACCCACTCTTGAATGTGGAGTTGCAAATGCCATCGTTCCTCATCAATATGCCAACTTCTTATTTTGCCTACAATATAGGCTTGGGGTTGAATGTATCCATCCAATTCCCAACCGATAAAAAGGCTTACGATAAGAATCGTCCGATGGGCGTGCCTTATTACTAAAAATTTGAACAATTATAATTCCACTAAAATTGAATTGAAAAAATCATGAAAAGGAAAGAATTAATCTATTTTTTGGCAACAGCATTGATGATGCTGACCAATGTGACAAACGGATGGTGTAGTTCTAACGCAACATTATGGCTGAACGACCTCAAAGGCCCCATAAAGGAGTGTAGGGAGTATTTAGCCACAGCTAACTCTGGCAAACTTGTCAAAGGCGACTTGAACAGCGTCAAAAAGTATGACAAAGAAGGTCGATTGACCGAATGGTGCGAATACGAGAACTCACAAACACTCTTGAAAAAAAACTTGTATAAGTACGACAACAAAGGAAACAGAACAGAATGGTGCATATACGACAACAAGAATGTCCGACGCTCAAAATTCACTTATAAATATGATGGAAACGGAAATGCCGTAGAAGAACTCGAGTATAACGAGAAGGACTCGCTAATACAAAAATTCATCTGTCGCTATAACTCCAAAAATCAATTGGCGGAAAAAACATGCTACAAGAAGCATGACTGCAAAGAGTGGAAATGCACCTACCTCTACAACGACAAAGGCCACGAAATGGAATGGCACAAAAATGACGTGGACAGCTCTTCTCATTTCGAGAAATGGACCAAAACAAAATATCTCTACAAATACGACAAGAAAGGTAACATGACGGAAAGAACAGCCTTAGGGCTTCAAGACGACCAAAGTTGGCGATATACTTTCGAATACAAAAAAGGTCATGTGAAAAGAATGTTCTTTTACGACGACAATGACGATTTAGTAGGAAGAAATGATTATAAATACGACAAGAAGGGCAACTGTTCTGAAATCTACATGTACCTCCAAGACTCAAAGAATCTTATAGGTGGTTTTGTATTTGAACATCAATACTATAAATAACAGATAGGGCTTTCGCCCTATCTTATTAATAGACCATTCTCGCAAGATTCACAGGCAAGTCCATACATTCACGGGCTCCACCTCCCTGCTCGCCGTGTGCACCCACCTTATTTATCGGAGAAACAACTTATTTTCAGAATATAAATTCACGGGGAAAGCCTCAACAGCCAACTCGTCACACTTGATATAAATATCTCTGCCTCCTGCGGAATATCTATAAGCATCTTCTCTGCCTTGGTTCTTCGTCTGCTCGGCAACAGCCAGAGTCAACGACTCCATGGCCCCCGAATTATTGTCGCCTCTATCTACACCGACAAAATATACGAGAGAATTTTTGTCGCATATGAGCAACGTGTCTATGAGCGGAGTTTTGAGAAGAGCAGGTTTTATTTTAGATAGATCCACGCCATATTCGCAATAACCGATATATTTTGGATGAATCACATGTAGGGACTGCTGACAGGGTTTGACCTGACTGAATGCAGCCGTTTTGCCCATTTTAAAATGCAAATCAACGATGGTGTCTGCCAAGCCTGCTTTCGCCAACAATTTTGCAGAAACATCCACACTCTTCTTCTGATAAGGGCGAGAGGTTGAATCCAAAAGAGCCAGATACAACCTGCTTCCTTCGGAATCCTTAGCATACACCACCCATTTTTGAGAATTATCGTTATTGCCCCAGCCTGCTTGAAAAAAGTAGGCTGATGAAACTATGGCCACTAACTGGATAATGAACAAAATCTTCTTCATCATAAAACACCCAATTTAGTCAGAATTGTATAAATAAGCAGCAACACCCATGCAACCGTCAGTACATTGAACGACACACCAAGAATCTTATCCGACAGAGTCGATTCGCCATTAGACAAATGGGCTAATTGGGCACATTCGTCAAACTCCTCCTTCGTCAAATCCTTCACTTTCTCGTCCTGCCTGAACTTCTCCAATATCTTATCACCCCTCTTTCCAGCAATGCGAATGGCCAAAAGGAACGGACCGATAACACAACCAAAGAAGAAGATTGCTAACTGAGGAAAACTATGGTCATCGGTTTTAAAAAGAAGATATAACAATGGACATAAAGCGAAAGCTGCCACCATCGACCATATTATACCGCTCGATATAGTGGACTTCACATCTGAAAAATAGGGTATGAAGGTCGATAGCCTCTCCCGCTTTTCGTCGGCAGCCTCTTGGGTTAACTGCCCCTCTACAACCAACCTGTCGATGTACTGATCTCGCTGTAAATCGGCCTTGTCGCCAATGTCGCGACCGCTCCAATACTCGACTGCCTTTTTTATCTCTTTTTCGTCGTATGAAAAGCTATTCAACTTATACTTATCATGCAAGACATCTTGCCCCACCTTGTGCAAAACATGGAGAAACCAAGCTTTCTTCTTTTTGCCCTTCCTGTGTTGCAACCCTCGCACGACACCTCGTCCCAGCTCCTCGGCAAAAGTGAGCTCCTCATCGCCATAATAGGCATGTGTGACCTCATCCCAAGGATAAGAGACCTTGTCGCCTATCTTTATGCCCTCCTCGCCTATCACAATCGTCGATTGATCGGGGAAATAACTAAGATAAAGGCCATAGGCAGCAACAAGTCCTATGCACAAATAGATCAACGCTGTCTTCACATCATCCATTACCTCCTCGATGGAGGTAAACTGCGCACAAAGCTTGCTGACACAGAAGAACAAGATTATAGAACCCACCACATTATACAACACTCGATATAACGGCAAGGTGGTTTTGTCTCTCAATACCAAATCTTCACCTTCTCTCCACATAGGTAATTCCTTTTATCAATCCTCATCATTAATTTTCAGAATGAGCGTAGTGGCTCCAAGCGTGATAATCTCTCCATCGGAGATGATGCGTCGCTCGTTCTTCTGAAGGATATCGTTCATCACAAAAGTTCCGACAAGGCTGTCGTAGTCACGAATGGTGTAAATGGTCTCTCCGCCGTCCTGAGGCTTCACGTTGATGATGCAATGCTTGCGATCCATACTTCTGTCGTTCGTGTCAATCGGCGCATTAATCTCCGTGCCCTTGCAACGCCTGCCGAAAAAGTTGTCGCCCTCCATCAATGGAATGACTTGCCTCTCGCAAAAAACATTTTCCACCACCACGATGCTTCCATAAGGAGATTTCTTGGGAGCCTCTTCCTTCTTCGATTTGAACTTCACATTGAAATCCTTTCCGCAACTCTCGCAATGGAGAATCAAGGTGCGCCCCACCTCTATACGAGACTCCTCGAACTGCACAAAATCATCGCATTTCGGACATCTTATCTTTCTCATAACTTACTCTGATTTTTGGGACAAATCCAACTCCTGCAACATGGCGAATTCCTTTCTGAAATTGCCTGTAAAGATGTCTTCGTCTAAATGCTTTGCAATCTCATCCATTGGCCAAAAGCGACCTTCGTCCAACTCCACAGGGTCTATGGTGAATGGACCTTCATAAACGGTGCGATAGGAATAGACCAACTCGCGCTCCACCGTGCTCTCCCAAAGATAAGAGTAGTTGAACGTAGGTTCGAACTCCAGAACGCCCAACTCTTCGCGCGCCTCACGACGAAGAGCGATATCGACATTCTCGCCCAAGTCGATATGGCCGCCTACAGCCGTGTCCCACTTCCCAGGCTGAATATCCTTGCTTGACGAACGCTTCTGAAGGAAGAGCTCACCCTTCGTATTGAATATATGCAAGTGCACAACAGGATGCAACTTCATAGACCCGCCGTGACACTCCTTGCGAGTGGCCGAGCCGATAATATTACCAGCCTCGTCAACCAATGGAAATATCTCTTCTTTTGCCATAATCATTTATTTTTGACAAAGGTAGCATTTTGCTGGGAAGTGACAAAAAAGAAAAGTAATGGCACTAATTAATCATCTATAGGCCCAGGGACATAAATATTCCCATCTGTTATACATATCCCATAAGAAACATCACGCACCCTATTTTCTTGAGGAACTAATATTCCCCTTACAACAAGATCTTTAATATCTCTCATAGCAGTATCAAGTGAAACGCCAGACTGCTTAGCCCAGTTTTTCACATTTAATTTTCCTACGTAGCCATCAAGATAAAAATTAAGCATACGATGCTGTCTCTCAGATATAATATCTCTTGAATGTATTTGCCAAAAAATCGCTTTGTTTAGGATTTTTGAAAGCATTTCGTCGGCAGATTCAATGCTTCTCAACATACAATCGAGATACCATTCAATCCATCTTGTTATATTAAGCGAACCTTTTTGGCATGCCTCTATGATCTCGTTATACTTCCTTTTTTCCTTGTTTATTTGTCGAGAAATGCTAAAAAACCTAATATTTGTACCTTCCGCCTGATTCAATGCCATGTCAGCAATTGCACGACCAATACGTCCATTCCCATCATCAAATGGATGAATGCTGACAAACCAAAAATGAGCAACAGCAGATTTGACATAGTCTTGGGGCGTTGCTTCGGAATTAAACCAATCTATAAATAGTTGCATCTCCTTTGGAAGCTGTTCTGCTTCAGGAGCATGATAATGCACCTTTTCCCTATCAAATGTGCCAGTAACGACATCCATAGAATCTTTGCGGTACATACCTACGTTAATTCTATATAAACCACTAAAACCATTAGGGAACAGGCAGTTATGCCAACCAAACAATCTTTCGTCAGACAATGGGATATTAAATCTATTTGTAGCATCCATCATCATTAAACTTTTGCGGATAATAAACCGCATTATTTGCGGATTGTTATCCGCAAAATTTGCGGTTTAGAGTCCGCAAACTATAAGCATAAATTAATCCTCATTCATTTCCCTTAAAACAAAGAAGGAGAAGCCGTAGCCTCTCCTCTTCAAACGATAATTATGTAATGGTGATCTCTATAGAGCTCTCCTAATGTTTGTTATTGCTTTTTGAACGTTGTCGAGAAGACTGAACGATCAGAAACTGCCTTCAGATAATAGATGCCTGGCGTCAATCTATCGATTGCCACTGTACACTCTTGCTCGCCATTAGCACGCACTTGGGCAACCATTACGCCTTGCGGGTTGAAAATGCTAACTTCTCTGATGCCGGAAACAACCTCGGCATCATCAAACTCGCCTGTTGTCTTCACTGTAATCCAGTCGTTAGCTGGGTTTGGATAAAGGTCGATGCCTTGAGGTTCCACCTCTTCAGCTATGTTGCCAAGGTAATCGATCAAATCTGAGCCATTACCGCAACTCTTACCATTGGTTTTACCAAATGTCACAAGATTCTTTCCTTCACAATCTGTTGTAAAGACAACCCACTTAGTAGCGTCCACTTCTCTACCATAAGTCTCGTTAGAGCCCAAGCTTCGCAAATTGATAGAGTCAAGAACCACCACTTTATCTTGCTTATTGTAAGACAATGCCAAGAAACCGCCCAAAGCTGAAATCTTGAAGTCGGCGTGCGTTGCACCGCGCCATGTACTATTGTCAGCATAGATAATCTTGTGCTCGCCCGCCTTGATGATTGTATTCTTTGAACCGTATGGGAAGACACTCTTGGTCAACTTAGATCTATTGTCGGACAAATACATGCCAGCCAAATCCAAATCTTTCGTTCCGTAATTGTATATCTCAATCCAATCTGGATAGTTGCCATACTCATCAGCATTGCCCGAAGCAGAATTGCTGGATGCACAAATCTCGTTCAACTGAAGTGTTGGAGCCGATAGTTTCGTATCCTTGGTATAGATGGCCACCAACTCTTGATTGTCTGTCAACGAGCCCTCGAAAATTTCACCTGAACCAATAGCACCAGAGGCTACAACCGTAGAGAGGGTAAGAGCAAAAGTCATATCCGAACTATTCCGGTCATATTGGTGAACTTCGGCTGCTATGACATTCTCTCCTTTCACCAAAAACTCCTTGGAGATAAAGAAGCTTCCTACCTCGTCGTTCGTATAATCAGGAGTAAAGGTATTATACTTCACCTCACCCGAAGGCATATTGAAGCGTTTAACCTCTTTACCATTTACGTAAATCACGACACCGTCGTCATAAGTGACCTTGGCAAGCAATGAATCAACTGAACTGAGATCATCGATATTGAACTTAGTACGATAATATGAAGTGATGTAGTGAACATCTTTACCATCCACCAATTTAACAGTTGGCGTAATCACCTTGCAATTGATACCGAATGAACCAGCACCTGTCTTCCATGAAGAAGCATCGTATGACGGTTTAGCCCAATCTGTAGCAGGAATAGTATCATTGAAATAATAAGACCATTGGTCTTTGTCTGTTAACAACGGAGTAGTAGAGACAGAACTAGAGACCTCTGAAGAGGTGTTCCACTTCTTGAATGTATAACCTACAGGGACCTTTGGCTCGATACGCAAAGAGTGTGTTGCAAAGTAAGGTGTCGTATAATCAGACGAACCTGTAGAGACATTGTTCAAAATGATGTTGGCATTTGGAATCACGTTGCCGCTCTCATCCTTGATAGTGATATGCAAGTTAACCTTTTGGCCAGCATTATAGAACGATTTCAGATGCTCATATACCTTAGCAGGACGTTTTGTGGCAAACTCTTTCATTGATTTCAAACCAGATTCATATCCCTCACTGATAGGCGAAGCACAATGCTCATCTTTACACTTCTCCTCCAATGGAGCCCATATAGCCTCGATATTTTCCAATGTAAAGGTATTCTCCAAATGATAGAGGAAGCGAGTCAAGAAACGCTCTTGGAAATCAGGACTCTCCATCAAGTTCTTAAAGATTACGGTTGAGAAGTCTTGCTTGTTTGCCCATGTGACAGGATCTTTGCCCAAACAAAATTGAATCATATTTGTATTCTCATCCGTATAGTTCGGATAACCGCCACCGAACAATCCAAAACCAAAATCCACATCATAAACAATCCAACGGAAACGGCCATTCTGACGTTCACGCCACAACTTAGTATTGTTTCCCGGCCAGTCTGTATTTACACAAAATTGTTCGAAAATCTGATAATCAATATAATAATCGATATCCATCATCTCTCCGATCTCCGTCAAGAAAGTTGAAGACGACTTATCCTTACTCTTCAAGGCAGCTACCAATTCATCGTATGCATCAGTGGTTCCTGACGAAGCCGACACGCCAGACTCTGCCACCTCGACCACATCGATATCCTCTTCCTCCAAACCATATTTTGCATAGACTAAATCTTTGTTGCTTCGAGTACGAAGTCCCATCAATCCTTGGTACTTACCATTGAGGTAGTAAGCCACCGGACTATAATGCTGGCAATCCAATCCCATTGACCTTGCAATCTCTTGAAGAAGAGCATCGCGAATCATAAATCCGCCAAACGTGTTACCACCATTTCGAATATGGAGGCTCTTGAATTCAGAAGGCTCGTTTGCTCCAAAAAATGGATACTTAAACGAACTATTACCTGTCTTCTTGGAGGCATTCACCTTCAAAGATTTCACCTTGTGCGTACGAGAGCAACCACCGACAATAGCAACTTCCACCTCTTGAGAAAGAACTGATTTACCATCAACAATATACTCAAGATTAGCAGGTCTGTCCCAATCTTGATTATAGTTTGCCCTCTCACTCAAACAACTCTTGCCAGGCATCGTTGTGCCATTGGTACCAGGCACCGAAATACCATATGTATTGTCCGTGTATTCCTTGTCAGCAATGGTTAACGACAAGATTGGCACAGTAAAACCATTGCAATACTTATGCTTATCATCCATGAAAATGTAAGAAGCCGATGCTATGGCACTTGATAGAATGCCACTCTTAACAGCCCTCGCACGAATTACTATGCTCCTCTGATCATCTTTTTGTTTCACATCAATAGGTGCATCATACAAAGTACCATTCTTTGCTGTAGGTTCAGAACCATCCAACGTATAATAAATTTTGGCTCCATCCGTAGTAGATGCAATGGTCAATTTAACCGGACCATCTAAAATGCCTGATGGCGTACTGAAAGTAGGCTTTGTACAACGAGAACCTAAACTAGCAAAAGCCGTCGTATTATCCTTTTTAGGCGTAGGCTCCATATAACCCAAGTTACCATCCAAATCAACACCATAAGAGATGTGAGGCACCATAGCCCCATATTTCAAACTGCTTATCTCCTTTGTTCCCGACAAAAGTTGTAGTGTACCACCGTCAACATCCATCTTGTAACCCACATGGTTAGTACCCTCTTTGCCATCAAAAAACATAATGAGATAGTCATCAGGTTGGATGACTGTTGATTGAGCTATAGACCAACTCCATTTCTCAGAGCCGCCCTTCTTCAAATTCTTTAAAGTATATCCCTTTAAATCGACCTTTGCCTCGCCATCATTGTAAAACTCAACCCATCCACTATAGTTCGTATCGTCTGCTCTATACGTTGATATGTTGCAAGGCATCAATTCATTGACTACAACTCCGGCCATAACGCCCGTGAAATTTGCCGCCAACAAAGTCAAAAAACCAAATAATTTCAAGTTGTTTTTATTCATAATCCCTATTCAAAGTTACTATGGATGTAGTAACTTCCATATATCATGGAAGATTTTACCACCCTATTCAAATATAAATATATATATAAAAAATGTAATTCCCCTATTATATAGACAAAAGACTCAAAAATCATACCATAGGTCAATAGTTTGACCCCTAAAACGAAATTTTGAAAGCCAAGTATTACCTAAAATCAAGTATTTGAAACTGTTACTTTTCGCCTACCAAAGAAAAAAATCGACAAACTTATCTGCCCCCAATCAGAAATTTGCCCAATAAACCTCAATTACTATGTGTTTTATAACTAATAACAATCCGTTTAAACAGTTTATGCTCTCTCCAATAGGATGAAAGCATGTTCCTTTCCCAAAGCTTGATTATAGATCAAAACTCTGTGGAAATCTTGACGAGAACCTCTTCTGAAGGTTAATATATCAGGCAACGACTGAGAAGAAAGCACATTCGAAGCCACCCACATGGCGAACGATGATGATGTCATATATTCGCCGCAAAGATGTTTATAATAAGCGATATGCGCAGACTGAGGTATCTCCTCCTCAAACTGACCATACAACGAATCATAGACATTACTACCGTTTCGGCCTAAAATAAAAAGGTCAATATCCTCTTTCGACAAAGAATGTTTCTTCAAGAAAACCTCTAACTCCTGATTCACATCCTCAATGGTGGAATTGGGCAATAAAAGTGTATGCACGCCCGTCACGCAAGCCAAAGAGCCATCGCTCTTTTCATTGCTCAATATAAAAAATGCCGCACCCTCGCCATTCAATGTTCCCGGATAGGAACCTTTGAAAAGGTCAAGATTATTAACTGGTTCTTTACGCCAAAATCCAGCTATGTTATAGATATGAAAATTGTCTGAAGTACGTTCATCAATGCCCCCAACCAACACATTCTGCATATCTTCCGACAAACACATAAAGGCATCACGAAGTGCACTCTCGAACGATAAAAAATGGTGGCAATAAGTGATATTATAACCTGTCAGCTTATGCTGCATAGCTATTTGTGCCGCCACCGTATTGTGTGCCGAATTGATGAATGGAATAGGAGGCAACGTCTCCTCTTTATACTCCTCCACCAATCGAGTGAATTTCTCCAAATCTGACAAACATGCCAATCCTGAACCTATAATCACGGCCTCCGGGCGAACATCCGGCAACTGCCTCATACAAATAGCAGAGGCCGCCAAGCCCAACTTCACGACATGAGACATTCGCCTCAAAGCCACAGGATTGATATACTCCTTATAGACCGGCTCCACGCAGTTCATCACACAAGCCAGCTCATTCACCAATGGATGCGTCAGAAACGAACCGTCGTGCGTCAGCTGAGGTGAAATAAGTGATACGGAATTGATATATGCCTGCATACTTTTAGACTTTAGAAATTATGAGGGAGGAATCTGCCCCTCCAAAACCAAACGAGTTGGACAATACATTTCGAATCTCCTTCTTCTGAAGGGTTGTCACAGGACGAATGGAGAGTTCCTCCATCGGTGTTTTGAAGTTTATATTTGGGAAGACCACCTGATTGTTGATTGCCAACAACGAAAATACAGCCTCAACTGCTCCCGCCGCAGCAAATGGATGTCCCGTATATCCTTTCGTAGAGCTAAACAACGGCATAGCCTCCACGCCAAATGCAGCCTCCAATGCCCTACCTTCCGAAAGATCGTTGTTCTTCGTCCCCGTGCCATGTGCATTGACATAGTCAATTTCAGAGGGTTGAAGACCGGCTTTTTCTATGGCTTTACTAATTACGGCCAAAGCCCCTTCACCATTAGGCGAAGAAGCCGTTTGGTGAAATGCGGCATTCGCATTCGCAAAGCCCTTTATCTCGCCATAGACACGACGATTTCCGACAACATCTTCCGCCTCTAAAACAAGGAAGGCAGCCCCCTCTGAAGGTGTTACGCCGTCTCGATTTTGATCAAATGGTTGGCTACCCGTAGGCGACAATATTTCCAACGCATTGAACCCGTTGATAGAGAAACGTACCAATGAATCCATACCACCCACCAAGGCTCTATCTGCCAAGCCGGAACTTATCATACGTGTTCCGACAATGATAGCATTGGCGGATGACGAACAAGCTGTGCTGACACTGGAAACCATATTACGATTGCCCAAAACAGATGCCATACGATTAACGGCATCAGAACAATCCATCGAATCAACCAAATATTTCAAAGTGGGATCTTCCTCCACCATCCTCACATAACAAGATTCGGTCAAGTCCATTCCAGCCACCGTAGTAGAACCAACTAATGCCATAGAAGGGAGCTGGTCTTCACATCCAGCCATTCTGATGGCCTCCTTAGCGGCACATAAGCCCAAAAGGAATGTACGGCTATGGAAAGGTTCTAATCTCAAACCAGCTTTTGCTGCCAACTCTTCATTAGAAGCTGGTACCTCAGCAAAAGGATATCGGTCAAGCAAAGTTTTGACAAACTTTGCTTGACCGATACCTGAACGCCCAGACAACAACGAAGAATAGTTGCTTTCAACGTCGCAGCCTATAGCTGAGAGAATTCCGAATCCAGTTACGAATACGCGTCTCCTCATTCGGTTTTTACTTTCCTTGTTTTGCAATTAGTTGAGCCATAGAACGTACAGAAGCCAAGACCTCACGACGAGCCTTTGGATCTTCCAACTTAATGCCGTAGTTACGATCCAATAGGTGAGTCAACTCAATTGCGTCGATTGAATCCAAGCCCAAACCTTCTACAAAAAGCGGAGCATCGGCATCAATGTCTGCAGGAGTGATGTCCTCCAAAGACAATTGCTCGATAATCTCAGCTTTCAACTTTTCAATCAATTCTTCCTCTTTCATTATATGATTTTTTAAAATTTATATTCTTTAGCAAAGATAGGCATTTCCCGCCTAAGTTCGACTCTATCGAATTGATTTTCGACGACCGTAATAGAGGGCAACACCAAGACAAAGGGCAGCAAAGAGCAACAACGTACAGCTCTCTGGCCATACCGACTCCAATCCCCCGTCTCTCACAAATATATCATAAAAGCCTGACAATCCCCAATTTAAAGGAGAAATATGACTAACAATTTGCATGACCTCCGGCATCACGAAAACTGGTATCCAAACGCCGCCGACCGCCGCCATTATGACCACCGAAATAGCTCCAAAGACAGAGGCTTGCTGATTACTGGTTGCCACTTTTCCTATGGCTATTCCATAACCAATGGCTGCCAATGACGCAGAAATAGACATCAAGACGAGAGCCGAAATACTTTGTCCTAAAGCTAATGAAGGTAGGCCCAAACGAGGCAAAACATAAATGCCCATCAAAAACATCAATGTCAACTGAAGCAAACAGACCACCAAATATACTATGGCTTTCGCCACTAAGTATAACCATGACGGGCAAGGCATCGTTAACAATCTTGTAAAGCTACCGTCCTCACGCTCTTTGATGATATTGCCTGCCAAGGATATGACAATAAAAAAGACTGCGAACATGCCCCATGCAGGGACGTTATGCTGCACAGAATTTGGAATGATTCGACCCTGGTCCAATCGAGCATATTGCTCTTTTAGCAAAACCATATCTTTAGG
The DNA here is from genome assembly GCA_024401475.1 of Paludibacteraceae bacterium. Classification (GTDB taxonomy): domain Bacteria; phylum Bacteroidota; class Bacteroidia; order Bacteroidales; family Paludibacteraceae; genus RGIG10190. Next base: position 120,034 of record JAKSKZ010000002.1, read on the forward strand.
GATATCTATATCGCCTATCGGAACAGGCACCACCGTATTCACTTCCAAAACCACCTCACGCAAGACAAAATCGGTCTGCAAAGAGGCCGCATATTCTCGAATCGAACTTAAAATCGTTGATTTAAAGGAGTTTTTCGTCGTAGGGTCAACAAAAATAGAAATGCTATCCGAGGAAATGATTGTATCTGCCTCTCCACCGAAAGCACCCATCACACTTTGTCGCACGCGACTACGAATACTCTCCGTCGTATTTTGAGGGATAACGATTCCTATCTGGTAATCGCCCCTTGCCACCGCTCTTTCCAATGATTCTATCGTAAGCGGCTGACCATTCTCCAAGGAATCCACCTCAAAGATGCCAGCTTGAGATACGCTCCGTTCAATAGCATCGCCTAACGAATCTCGATCCTGATTCAAAATCAGAAGAGGAATTTTATGCTCATTGATAGAATTGAAAGTGCTATCTTGTAAATAAGCCATCAGCACAACCAAGGCCAAAGGCATAAGAAACATCATGGCCAAGCCAGGGAAATCACGCAACAATAGAAGCGTATCCTTGTATATCAGTGCTTTAAGTTTACGCATAATCAATCCCTCACTTTTTTTCCTGTTTTCTTCAAAAAGAGTTCCTCCAAATTTTCAGTCTGCTCCTGAACAATCAGAGCATGAGGCTCTCCTTGACAAATAACACAACCATCGTCCACCAATGCAATATTCGTACAGAAATGCTCCGCTTCGTCCAAATGATGGGAAGTATAAACCATAGTCGTACCCTCTTGATTGAAAGACTTCAAGTTCTCCATAATGACATAACGGGATTGAACATCGATGCCCACCGTGGGCTCGTCCAGGAAAAGGACTTTAGGACGATGCAGCAACCCTGCTATCAGATTTACACGTCGCTTCATACCTCCGGAATAGTGTTCTACCCGACGGTCGCGACTCGTCGTCAAATCAAAGGTGGCCAAAAGCGTATCTATACGTTCTTTCAACTCTCGCTTAGGCAATCCGTAGATACCACCATAAACCATTAGATTCTCGACAGCGGTCAACGAAGGATATAAGGCAAAATCTTGAGGCACCACACCTATCAATCCACGAATCTTGGACATTTCGTTTAATACGGAAAAACCGCAAACCTTTGCTTCTCCAGCATCAGGACGAACCAATCCACAAAGGATATGAATAGTCGTGGTCTTGCCAGCACCATTAGGTCCTAACAGGCCAAAGACCTCCCCCTCTGCAATAGACAAAGTAAGCCCATCTACCGAAGGCGAAACATTGCCTCGATAGGTTTTACGCAAATTGCTAATATCTATTATATTGGATTTCAAAATTTTACCCCTTGTTTTTAGACCACTTCTTTCAATTCTTTGAAGAAGCGGGCTTCCAATTCGCCAATCTTAATCAAGATGGCAGAAATCTCTTCGTATGAATATTGTTCTCCTTGACGTTTCTTGAAAATACGAGCGGCCTTGTAGGCAAACTCTCGCCACATGTCGCCAATCTCGGTGATTCGCTTTGAGAAATCGTTGAGTTGCTCGATGCCTGTTATTTGTGCAGCCTCCTGTAAGAAAGCACCATACATATAACGGAAGCCCGCGCCACCCGTTCCAATCTCTTCCAGCATACGGATGACTTGAGCCAAATTGAGAGCAGCCTTCCGAGCTCCCATCTTCGGTTCCCATTTTAAGATTTGCTTTCCTAAGAAAGGTATGCCATTTACACCGAAGTAAGGCAACCAACTTGGTTGGGAGGTCATCAGCCAGCAATTCTTTTTGATAGCCTTTCGAATGAGAGGAGCCAAGTCAGGCAATTGCTTCGGAGTCTTTTCAATCCAATACATCTGTCCCAACAACGGATAAGTTCCACCCTTGGCAAAACGAACTTTTATCAAATCACGCTTTGAGATAGTAACCTTCTGCATAGCATTCGGATCACTTACAATATAATCGCCCGTCTCCTCGTTCTTACCAATCACACAAATATTGTGTCCATTGAAATGGAAACGATATTCAAAAGGCATATAAGGAAGGTAGTACATACCCACCACACAACCAACAGGAGTTCCAGTTTGAAGCACCTTCTCCATTTCGGCTATAGCCTTCTCCTCACGAAGATATCTTTTAGTATGGATTTTAAATCCCAATAGCTTTGCCACGCGAGAGAAAAGTACGCCTGGGAAAGTACGGAATGAAGTGACCGCCATTCCCGACAATTTAACGAATGGCATGTGAGAAAAGAACAGGCCACTTGCCAAACCAAATATCATCGGTTCGGAGATATCAAATCCATAAAAACGTAACATATTGGAAATTACGCCATTCTCACAATGGGCTGCCGGTCTATGGTCAAATTTCAATTCCATGATTATTCTGGGATGGTTGTTAACTGTTCAACAGTAATACGCAAAGCGTCTGCGTACTTCTCCAATGTCTTCTCATCCAACTGGGCAAAAACCTTAGGGTCAAAATGCTTGCGGATATTTCTTTTGGAAATGCCTGTATAATCGGAAAGTAAATCCACCTCCATGAGATTCTTGGCGGCATAATATTCAAGTAGGCTGGTCTCGCCAGCCAACACTCGCTGACGAATCTCCTCACACTCCTCGTTAATGCCATCCATAGTCAACTCCAAAGCGTCGTTTTTCACGCTCCAGCCATCACTGATGACACTTGTATATTTACCATTCTCGTCCACTGCGTAAGCCACGTCACGCATCACGGTATTTTCAAAATATTTCAAATCCTGAGGTACTTCGTCAACCTTCATATCTCTATTTTTACGCAGAAAACATATTAAGAAACGCCTCGTTAGCAAACGGTCAACATACAATAACTGTATGAGAAGCGTGCACTTTCAGGCACCATTATCAAAATCTTTTGTCCCTTTTTCAACTTGCCTGAAGCAAGGATGCCGTCAATCATAGCAAATGCCGAAGCCGAAGCAATATTTCCAACCTCCGGCAAATTGAGGAACCAACGCTCCTCTGGAATATAGAAATCCAACCTCTTCATCTCCTCCAAAATCTTATCTTTGAAGTACATAGAAGAGAGGTGTGGCATATACCAATCAATATCGTCAGGCGTGAAATTATGCTTCTTGCCCAACTCCACCATAAACTTACCACCCAACGGAACAATGTTGGTTTCCAAAATGCGCGTATCTTGGTGAACAGCAAAAAGGGACAAAGACAACCAATCAGCTTGAGGGAAAGAGGCCCAACCAACCAACTTACCGTTTTCATCCTTCTCGCCGCCCGCATACATACAAGTCTCCTTGCTGTTCGCGTAAGAGATACCTTCAATCCAGTCGATACGAAGCGAAAGGCCCGATTCGGCAGGTTTGTTCTGCACCAACAAGGCAAAAGCGCCGTCGGAAAGCATCCAACGAAGGAACTCCTTCTCAAATGCCAACATAGGACGTTTCTCCAACTGGTCGAAATGCTTAGACTCCTCTTGGAAATAACGAGAGTTCATCCAGGCAGACAAACGCTCGGAAGCGCAAGCCACCGCATTTTTCGCCATACCCGACAAGACATTGAGGTAAGCATACTTCAAGGCTTGAACGCCAGTACAGCATGAACCGGCAAAAGAGACGACCTCCAAACTATGAGCACCACCCAGTTCGCCGTGTACCTGAACGCCGTGCGAAGGTATCAGTTGTTCAGGCGAAGCAGTACCACAAGCCAAAAGTTCCATATCGTCAAATGAAAGAGCACCCTCCTTGAACAAACCACGGATTGCTGTGGCAGCCATTTGAACATTCGTATGAGTTACATTCCCATTATCATCCAAGGCATAATAGCGTTTTTTGATGCCGTTCTTACCCAAGACGATTCGACGTGCCAAGGATGGTCGTCCATTGACCATTCCTAAATGCTTTTCCATTTCATCATTAGAAACTGCTTCGTTCGGAAAGAACTTGCTTGTCTTGGTGATATATACAGTTTGACTCATATTTAAAATTCTTACTATTTACTGAATTTTATCTTTCTCACTCCAAGAAAGATTGTAGCATGCCTCTTTTTTCTGACGACCTATAAAAAACAATCGAATCGGATAAGTCAAATAAAACACCGCCAGTCCAAATGGAGATATTACGAATAAAATAAAAATCACATACCAACTAAACAATTGGACACGAAAAGCTCGCTTAGGATCTTCAAACCCACCCTTCTTGCGGATAAGCTTCGCCCAAATGCCAAAGACACGGTGTCCGACCTTCTCCATAAAGGCCACTCCCGGCTTGTACAAGACAGCTTCCGACTCCATCAACTGCTCCTGTAGGTTAGAGAAATCCATCGATTGCAAAGCTCTATTAATGATGGATCCAAAACGAGAGGCCGAACGGATATCTTCGTCCGAAACACCTGCACGAGGCCAAATAGAAGAAGCTTCCTTCTTCCCATAAAATGCCCAACGGATGATAGTAATTACGCTCACAAGATTAGGCACACGGTCTTGCAACATAATATGTCCGACAAGGTTTGCTCCTGCTTCGTAAGCATATTTTCGAATCTTTCGAATCGTCATCAACCACATATTGCGGCATCCATTTACAAAGATAATGCTTTTTCCTTTCAAATACTCTTTTATTGCAGGAGAAAGGAAAAAAGACTGTATAGGAAGCGAAGGCGACAGATACCAAGATTGGCCTCCCACCATAACCAAATCAGCATCTTGCACATCACTTAAATCAATATCCTTGATGCCATAGGGTGGTATGCCCAAACGAGTCTCTGGGAAAACCTCAAAAAAATTATTATATGACCAAGTGAAAGGGAAAGGACGCTCAGGGACAATCTCTTTATAAATCAATTGATGACCAGCATCTTCCAATGGTTGATTTATACTTTTAAGAATGTCGAGAGCTTGTCCGCTTTGGGTATAGTAGAATACAACTATCTTTTTCGTCTTTTCCATCTTATTCTTCCTTCATTATCTCCATTTCCATTCTGAGACCAAGCTTCGGATGATTCATCTCTATTTTCGGGAATCCCGCTTCATAATTAGACATCCGCACCTCCAAAGCTGTAATCATGCCCGACTTGTCGGCAGCTGCCCATTGCTTTCTGCTTGTATTTGTCAGATAGCAACATTTCCCATCCGTTGTTTTTAGTTTATAACCCGTCAAAGCTCCCTCTGAATATTTTTTCACCTTGCATTGGGAAGGGACGTTCAACATCAATAATGTCCGAAAATCCTGCTCGAAGATTGAAAGTACCGCCTTGCGATCCAACTGCTCCAGGCAATGATGTACGACAAAGGACTTTTCGCCTATTTCAAAATCAAATACTGTCAACCCGAAATAGCTGGTGAAAGCCAAACGATAGGCGTTGGAATCGGCAGGAGCCATCACCAACATACCACTAAAACTATTCGTCTTGTAATCAATCTTTGTATCGAAAACAATAGATGAATCACAATCGCCAAACAAGGGAAAGAGTTCGCCGCGCTTAATAGTAGTCTTCCCCTCCTTCGCCATCCCTTTAAAAAGGGAAGGAGTACACGAAGAGAGTGCTATAAATAAAAGACCTATAAACAAGCTAAGCGTACGCATCATCCAACCGATTACTTCACATTAAAAGTTGTAGCAGGAATAACACCATTTAACTTCTTGTTTGTAAAGATATATTGTGTATAATCTGAACTTTTTGACTTTGCTCTTGATGATTCATACATCTTCATTGACTCTACAGAAAAATCACTTTTCAATAGCATTAGCTCAATTCGCTCAACCATCTTCTTTGCTGAAGCATTTTTAGGCGACACCTTCACCATATAGTTGGTTGCATTCTCCAAGAACTCCAACTGGTAATTAGCTTGCAATTCTTGCAAATTACCTGTCATACAAGAAGATATAACATTAACCATCTCTTGCATTAAGGCATTAGACGAAACGTCACATACATTTTTCACGCTTCCCATCTCCATCATCAACTTATCGCCATTAATCACGATTTGAGATTTCTTGGGAGTCTCGTAACTCAAACATACTTTGTCTGCCTTTGAATAGTAGAATTTGCCTGATGACTCAAGGTCTTTCTTCATCATCGACATATGCTTCAACTGTTTGAAATCACTCTGAATAGAAGAGACCTGAGCCATCTTCTCTTTTACAGAAGAGATGAACGCATTCTCGTCTTTTACCGCAGTCATATCATTTTGTGCCATGCCAACCACACTGGAGGCAAGCATGGACAATGCCAAAATCCACTTTTTCATAATCCTCATTAATCAAAAACATTAAATAATTTATCAACTCGTCTCACCTCATATCCCTCATCAGAAAGATATTTCAACAAACGAGAAAGCAATTCGGGTGCAAAAGGAAGCCTATCGTGCAAAAGAATCACCGCACCTGGTTTTATCTTCTTAACAACCCTTTTATATACAACATCGATATCAGCTGTCACCGTATCATACGAACGGACGCTCCAGCCAATCACGTTATAATCAAATTGAGCCAAAGCATCTCGTACCCAAGGATTTGTGATGCCAAAAGGAGGGCGGAAGAAGTGAACAGGAGCTCCTGTTAACGAAGAAATCAACTCATCCGTTTTCCGAATTTCTTCTGCCATCTTTTCCACTCCCAATAGAGGGAATTTATTCTGATGCATATAGGAATGATTCCCCACCAGATGACCTTCGGCAAACATTCGTTCTACAATCTCCGGATGAGCCTCAACATTTTCACCTATACAGAAAAACGTCGCTTCCACCTCGCATTCCGCCAATATATCCAAAACCTTTGGTGTATAATCTGGATGCGGACCATCATCAAAAGTCAAAGCCACAACCTTGTCTGTAGTATGTTTTTTACAAAATGTCTTCACATATACACCCGATGAAATCGAATACGAGGCATATACCATGAACGCCACAAACAAGATGGCCAATATGACAATAAGCGGTACAACCATATTTACCTATTCAACTTTTTCCAATAGGAACAATGAACAATTCTTGTTCCGATATGAATTGAAAACTAAAATTCTACGTACGTTATCAGATTTCCCTACTGGTCGAAGCGCCGATGGAACCATCTGATTTTTCAATATATTAGCCGCACACCAAACACCAAATGAGGAGGCCGTTTGATACTCTCCACAAAGATGCTTAAAGGTGGCAGTAGGCATATTCGCAGGAATCGAAGCCTTCCAAGAAAGAAGTGACGCATCCATTTTCGCATCACCACACTCGCCTGACAACACCAAATCTACATCGGCCAACGTCATTCCACAAGAAGCCAAAAACGACTGTACTTTCTGAGAATAGTCCGAAGTATCTGCCAAGAATGTGCAAAGACCAGATATTTGCGCAACATCCTGAGAAGAAACAGTTGATGAAAGCATGAAAAATTGTGCTCCCTCGCCCATCTTCGCCCCTGAACGCCAAAATCCCATACGCTCCATCACACGATATTCAGTGTCTGTCACCTCATCTATTCCACCGACTAAGACATTGGACGCATCGCCCTCTTCCAACTGCATCATGGCATCCAATACTGCCGACTCAAAAGAGAATCCACGATGGACATAAGTGAAATTATAGCACTGACGCTTCAAAATCAAAGCAATCTGACCTCCTATCGTATTAAACGTAGACTGGATAAACGACGTCGGGTTTAAAAGTTTCTCGTCGTTTTCAACAATCGACTGAAGAAATTTCTCCGTATCTGCCAAACACCCCAAGCCCGTAGCAGTGATAATTGCATCGGGCATCGCCCCTTGCGCTCCTTCCACGCAATTTAACGCCGAAGCCACACCCATCTTTATCACATGACTCATACGACGACGCAAGCCAGCCTCCTTGATACACTCCTTGTAATCTGGCTCCACAGCCTTCAAACAATTCGCATCAACAACCGTCTCGACTACATCAGTCAAAAATGAATCCGTAGCAAAAGTAGGCTGCGGACTGATGGCACTCATATTTCGAATATAACACTTCATCCAAATTCCATTTTATTCGGCCGAAAAGACCAATGAAGAAACATTTCCGCCGAAACCAAAAGAGTTAGACATCACTACTTTTATACCAGCATTTCGAATAACTTCCGTCTCTGGCTTCATGGCCAACTCTTCTATCGGATTTTTGAAATTGAACGTCGGGAAGATGACGTCACGAGAAATAGCAAGTGCCGAATAAACAGCCTCAATTCCTCCCGCGGCACCCAACGTATGGCCAGTATAAACTTTTGTAGAACTAAATCGAGGGACATTCTCACCGAAAAGCCGTTTCATAGCTGTTCCCTCCGATTGGTCATTATTGCCAGTTCCCGTTCCATGAACATTGACATAATCCACCTCTTCTGGACGAATGCCAGCTTTTTTCAAAGCGCCCGACATAGCCAATAAGGGTCCGTCGCCATCAGGAGAGGTTGCTGTCTGATGAAAGGCATCGTTTGCATTAGCATAGCCTGCTAAACGGCAATAGCACTTCTTTCCATCCGCTGGCTTGTTGCGTTGAAGCACGACAAAACCCGCAGCCTCGCCAAGATTCAATCCAGCACGCGTAGCATCGAATGGCCGACAAAGTTCTTTATCCAAAATCATCAACGAACTAAAACCGTTGATGGTAAACTTACATAAAGGGTCGATGCCTCCAGCCACCACCACATCCAATTGGTCGTGATTCAAGAGACGGTCCGCCAACATCAAGGCATTTGCCGATGATGAACAAGCTGTACTGATGGTCGAAAGGAATCCATTGATACCCAAGGCAGAAGCAATCTGCTCAGTGCTATCACCACAATCATGCGAGACAACATTTCGAAGCCTTCCCCCATCCTTCTTACCCTTCATCTCGACATAGAAATTCTCGCTCAAATCCATTCCTCCTGCCGAGGTGGATGAAATCAAGCCGATTCTAAGACCAGCATGAACATCTATCCCCGCATCACGAAGAGCCTCTTTGACAGCCACCATTCCTAACAAAGCTGTACGAGAATAGGTCTTCGCCTTGGGAAGGCCCAACATCTCCTTCAACTCATCATTGGTCAGGTCAATCTGGCCAACAGGCACATCATGAGATGTAGAAAAATGAGTAAGAGCACCTATTCCTGTGCGTTTTGACACCAATGAGTCGAAATTCTCCTCCACATTGTTGCCAATCGCCGAAATCACTCCTATGCCAACGACATAACTTCCCATTTATTTTTGATTAGCAGTAATATATTCAGCCAATGTACGAACTGAATAAAAAATGTTCTTGCCCTCTTTAGGATCTCCAATATGCAATCCGTAATGCTTCTCAAGCAAGATAATAATCTCCAATGCATCAATCGAGTCCAAACCAAGTCCGCCGTCACCAAACAAAGGTGCCTCTGTATCAATCTCTGCAGGAGTAACATCCTCCAAATTCAACGACTCAACTAATTGAACCTTCAAGTTGCTTATCAATTCTTCCATTTATAGTGTTATTTATGTTCTGTATGTATGTTAATCATTTTATAAATCTTCCACCAAGTAGATATGAGCGGAATATTCTTCACCGAAGAAATCCACCCAACCTGTAATAACAGCCTTCGCCGTGCCTGTCGTAAGTGAGAATGAAGCCAATTCCAACATTCGTTCTTTATTCAATTCACTATCAATTATAAAGAGATTCTCGCCCTTAAACTTACGTCTGATGCAAATTTCTCCCATTACAATGTTTGCCAAAGTATAAACAAAAACCGCAGGACTTGGCTGATAAAACTCACGATCATCGATAATGCGTTGATGATTACAATCCGTCTCCAAAGAAGAGAACCTATTGGCCAATAGCATAGAAACCTCTTCCTCCTTATAGCGTGAATGCAAATCATCGTTCTGAAGCAGATATTCTACCGCAGTCACACCCAATTTACAAAGATCATCCATCTTGGAGAACTTCATATAAGGCTCAGAAATAGCTTTAAATGCAGAACGAATAAATGTAGCATAATCTTCGGCAGAAGATCCGTCGAACACCACTTTTCCATCCACCTCAATCTTCTTTCCGGAAACTACGCACTCATGAGTAATCTTTCCTCTTCCCGTAGCATATTGGCGGCTTCCCTTATTCTCCGTAGAGAAAACAACAGCCGCATTACAACCGCCAAAACCAGAAGCGGTTTTCAATATGTTGTTCAATTGGGCAGGCTTCGTCTCCGTTGTGACATTTACTTGGACGGGGACACCCAATTCAGAGTAACCCAACGTACGGTATTGCATCTGCCTACGCATTGATTCCACGCAAAGGACTGATTCTATCAAACCAGAAGCTCCCAATGTGTGTCCAAAATATCCTTTGAGACTAAGCAACGGACGATCAGCCAAACCAGCCAAATCGAGTGCCTTAGACTCCATCTCATCGTTATAAACCGTTGCCGTTCCGTGCATATCGACTAAATCAATCTGCTCCGGAGTCAATTCAGCATCATCCATTGCCGAACGAATAGCCAAATTCAACTCATACCCCGTACGAGAAGGTCCCGAAATATGATTAGCATCATTGCTACTAGCACCTCCCGCCACCATCACAGGTCGGGCATCCTTCACCAACGACTTGTCAACGGTCAGAACCATTGTAGCAGCACCCTCTCCCATCGACAATCCGTCACGATTCTTATCGTAAGGTTTGCAAGGGTTTGGACTAACTGACTTAAACGACATAAAGCCTGAAACGACAAACTCCGTAATAGTGTCACCACCTATCAAAACCACATTGTCATAAAGACCAGATTTTAACAAGCGCTGACCTAACATCACTGCCAAAACACCTGAAATACAAGCGTTAGAGATGACATACGGACGATTGTCTGAATGGAAAAAACGAGCCACACGCAATGCCATTTCCATCAATTCAGCATCACGATTTAGTTGCGAAGAGTTAGCCAACAAATCAATGTTTCCCTTTGTAGATGAGAAAACAAACGCCGTACGAGAAGACGACGCATCCACTCCGCTACGATTAATCGCATCAGCAGCAGATATGATCATCATTTTCTCCAAACGATGATAGTTTGACAACTCCTTCCACAATGGATGCGAAGCTAACGTCGCATCATCAATACGAGAAGCCATGAAAGGCTCGGGATATATGGCACCATCTTCATAGTACTTAATACCCGTCTGCTCTGCCAAGATGTTTTCCACATTCTCGGCAGTTGTTAGGCCCAAAGAGGTGACTACATTATCACCTGCAACATATACTATTCTATTTTCCATCTCTTTTTCCATTCCATAACAACATCAGGGCAATAGAGCACAAGTTCAAAGTTCTTATCCAAAAACACTTGGACACTTCTTCCAGTCGCCACTAAAGCATTGTCCGACTCGCGAAATATGGAGTATTCAAAAATTATTTTTGCCGATGAAGAGTTGATATATCGGGTTTCGATAATAGCCCTGTCATCAACACGCAAAGGAGATTTATATTCGCAGTTAATCTCCACCATCGGTATAGTATAGCCTGCCGCATATAAATCCATATATGACAATCCATACTTTTGGCCAAAAGCTTCTCTTCCATCCTCAAAATAACGGATATACTCACCATGCCAAACGATTCGCATGGAATCAACCTCGCTAAATCTAACTTGGACAACTGTTCTATCGACCAATGCTGGAGTTTTGGTTCTTTCACCCGCTCTTTTCATATCGAATATCGTAGAAGCTTAAAGCATTTCACACAAGGTTGCAAATATATAATAAATATTTGAATGAATATATTTTCAATTTACCGAAGCAGTCTCCTTCGTAGCACTATCTTTATTCAACACGCCTTTTAGCTGACCCGTTATGTCCTCCATGTTGATGTAAGGAAGAATAGTAGGGGCTAAACTCCTAAGCGGTGTGTATAGCTTCGAATCTGGCGTTTCTCCCTTATTCACCAACTCCAACCTCTTGTTTGCAAGATCAAAAAGATTGATGAGCACGCTAAGAATCAAACCATACTTTAGGAGCGAAAATAACCCTCCTAATAGTTTATTCAACCATCCTAACGCAATAATGTTACAGAACTTAGAAAGTAGTTTGGCCAAGAACCAAACTGCCACCATACACAATAAGAAGGTGATAAGGAATGAAAAAATAGGAGAGATCTCCTTTCCTACGCCAAGAGCCTCCAAAAGATAAAGGGAAATGCCAGAATAATATTTGGCCACATATACACTTATCGTGAAACCCACCAAGCTGGAGAGTTCCATGATGAGACCTTTCATTGCACCACGGACAAAGCCGATTAAAAGCAATATCGACAATATAATATCTATACCTGTCATAGTGTTACCCTTTTTACAATTTATGCAATATGCACGAAATCGTTTATAAAATCACCTTAAACATAAAAAAGGCCGTCAGACAATGATACGTATCTGAACAGCCTTCTTTTACACTTTCTATTCTATTAGAGTTTTCTTTGAACCTCGATTTGCTCAAATCCTTCAATAATATCACCCACTTGGATATCATTGTAGTTCTGGATGTTCAATCCACAGTCAAGACCAGAGACAACCTCCTTAACATCATCTTTAAAGCGCTTCAAAGAAGCAAGATCGCCTGTGTAAACCACAATACCATCGCGGATGAGGCGAACCTTGTTCGAACGCTTGATCTTACCTTCACGAACCATACATCCGGCAATTGTTCCGACCTTCGTAATCTTGAATACCTCCTGAACCTCTGCAGAACCAGTAATCTCCTCGCGCAACTCTGGAGAAAGCATACCCTCCATAGCCGACTTAACCTCTTCGATAGCATCGTAGATGATTGAGTACAAACGGATATCAATTTCCTCCTTCTCAGCAATCTTACGAGCAGCCACTGACGGACGAACTTGGAAACCTACGATAATTGCATTGGAAGCCGCCGCCAACATCACGTCAGACTCAGAGATTTGACCTACTGCCTTATGGATAACATTTACCTGAATTTGCTCTGTAGAAAGCTTCAACAACGAATCAGACAATGCCTCGATAGAACCGTCCACATCACCCTTGACGATAACATTCAACTCTTGGAAGTTACCAAGAGCGATACGGCGACCGATTTCATCCAAAGTCAAGTGGCGAGAAGTACGCAAACCTTGCTCACGTTGCAACTGCAAACGCTTGTTAGCCACCTCACGAGCCTCTTGCTCAGTAGGAAGGACATTGAAGTTATCACCAGCCTGAGGAGCACCATCCAAACCGAGGATCAATGCTGGCTCAGAAGGGCGAGCCTCCTTAATACGCTGGTTACGCTCGTTGAACATGGCCTTAATCTTACCATGGTTTGTTCCTGCAACCACGACATCGCCCACCTTCAAAGTACCATTGCTGACAAGGACGGTAGAAACATATCCACGACCCTTGTCCAACTGAGACTCGATGATTGAACCTGTTGCTCTACGATCTGGATTTGCCTTCAAATCCAACATTTCAGCCTCCAAAAGCACCTTCTCCATCAATTCCTTGACACCAGTACCCTTCTTAGCCGCAATATCTTGAGATTGATACTTACCACCCCACTCCTCAACAAGATAGTTCATGTTGGCAAGAGACTCCTTAATCTTATCAGGATTAGCAGTCGGCTTATCAATCTTGTTGATAGCGAATACGATAGGCACACCTGCAACTGAAGCGTGATTGATAGCCTCAACTGTCTGAGGCATTACGTCATCATCAGCCGCAACAATGATAATAGCAATATCTGTCACCTTGGCACCACGAGCACGCATGGCCGTAAATGCCTCGTGACCAGGAGTATCCAAGAAAGTGATTTGTTGACCATCCGACAAAGTCACATTGTAGGCACCGATATGCTGAGTGATACCACCCGCCTCACCTGCGATTACATTCGTCTTACGGATGTAGTCCAACAATGAAGTCTTACCGTGGTCAACGTGACCCATCACTGTTACGATAGGTGGACGACGAACCAAATCTTCCTCGCTATCCTCCTCCTCGTGAATGGCTTCAGCCACCTCTGCACTGATATATTCAGTCTCGAAACCGAACTCTTCTGCCACAATGTTGATTGTCTCAGCATCAAGACGTTGGTTGATAGATACCATAAGACCAAGGCTCATACAAGTACCGATAACCTTTGTTACAGGTACATCCATCATGGTAGCCAACTCACTAACCGTTACAAACTCAGTAATCTTAAGTTTGCTTTGGTTCTGACGTTCCTGCTCTTCCAACTCTTGTTGCTTCATAGACTGAAGCTCACGTTTGTCACGTCTGTGCTTAGAAGATGTTGTCTTTTGCCCCTTACCAGTCAAACGAGCCAACGTCTCCTTGATTTGCTTTTGAACAGCTTCGTCGCTGACCTCTGGCTTAACAACAGGTTTCTTGAACTGTTGCTTTTTCTTGTCACCGCCGCCTTGCTGTTGCTTATCATTCTTATTTTGTTGAGGTTTTCCATTAGCATTCTTTTCGCCTGGATTACCCTTGCTATAATCAGCAATATCGACACGCTCCTTAACAATACGCTTACGTTTCTTGCGCTTGTCATCCGACGCGTCATCCGACTTAAGGTTGATGCTTCCAACCACTTTCGGACCGTTCAATTTAGGCACATTCGTCTTTATCATTGAAGACTTAGAATCTTGTGCTTCATCGCCTTTTCCAGGCATACGACGTTGTTCACGCTCCTTCTTACGTTCCTCCTTGCTCTTCTTCTTAGGACGAGTCTGCTGATTAAGAGCAGAAAGATCAATCTTTCCGATTACGTTGATGTTCGTGTTCAACTCTACCTTTCCAAGAGAGAATACCTCGTCACCACTTTGGGGTGCTTCCGTATTCGAATCTTCAGAAACGACGTTCTCCTCCTTATTCTGAGGCTCATCATCATTTATCGCCGGAACTGTCGTATCATCTTTTTCCTCAACGACAGGTGCAGTCTCTACAGACTCCGACTCGCCTTTAGGCTCAATTGTCTGAGGCTCTTCCTCTTTCGGAGCAGCCACATTCTTAGTCGTGTTATTCAATTCGTCTAAATTGATTTTTCCTACTTGCTTTATTTTTGGAAGCTGATCCTCAGGAATGACCGTCTTAATCTCCTCCTCTTTAGGAGAAGATTCACGGTTTTCGTTAGAGGCACTTGCCTTTTTATCCTTTGTTTGTCTTTGTTGAGTCACCTTATTTGACTCAATTTTCATATTCTTGTCTTTACTGAACTCATTGTACAACAACTCCGCTACCTCATCCGAAATCTTGGAATTAGGGTCGGAAGAAATGGTATGACCGCGCTTTTCGAGAAAATCGACAGCCGTAGCAATTCCTACATTTAACTCTTTCGCAATTTTACTTAATCGTATAGACATATTCTAACTTTAAAACTTTTTAAAAATTCATCACCGCACATTTGCGACTAAAGAGAGGCTCCTGTATGACCAGGGAACCTACGCATACCACCACCCCCGACTGGAGACGTGTCCAAAAAGAGCTTCAGTAAAGAGCTATAGCACTATTATTCTTCTTCTGACGAATCAGCCACTCCGTCAGCATCGCCTTCAAACTCGGCGCTAAGGATACTTATTACTTCATCTATAGTCTCCTCCTCAAGGTCTGTGCGCTTAAGCAACTCATCTCTTGGGATATCAAGCACACTCTTTGCAGTATCACAACCGATTCCCTTCAAGATATCGATAACCCAAGGATCGATTTCGTCAAGGAACTCGTCAAGATAAATATCCTCGCCATCGAAATTGTCTGGCTCATCGCGGAACACCTCAATTTGGTATTCTGTCAACATAGTAGCCAAACGGATGTTCATACCACCCTTACCGATAGCAAGAGAAACCTCTTCAGGCTTCAAGAACACATCTGCTCTCTTGTACTCCTCCAACAAACGGATAGAAGAAATACGAGCTGGGCTCAATGCTCTTGAAATGTACAATGAAACATTGCTTGTATAATTGATGACATCAATATTCTCGTTTCTCAACTCACGAACAATACCGTGAATACGGGCGCCCTTCATACCAACGCAAGCACCAACTGGATCGATACGATCATCGTATGACTCCACTGCGACCTTTGCTCTTTCACCTGGGATACGTGCGATGCCCTTGATTGTGATAAGGCCATCGTTGATTTCTGGCACCTCCAACTCGAACAAACGGCGAAGGAAATCGTTGGAAGTTCTTGACAAAATAATCTTTGGATTATTGTTGCTTCCATCCACTCTTGCCACGATAGCACGAACATTGTCGCCCTTATGGTAGAAGTCTGAAGGGATTTGCTCAGTCTTAGGCAACAACATCTCGTTACCGTCCTCATCAACCAAAAGAATCTCCTTCTTCCAAACTTGGTAAACCTCGCCCGAAACGATAGTACCAACCTTCTCCTTATATTTAGCAATCAAATTGTCTTTCTGCAAATCAAGGATTTTAGAAGCCAATGTCTGACGCAAGTTCAAGATAGCGCGACGACCGAATGATGCGAAATCAACCTTATCGGTAACATCTTCACCAACTTCAAAATCCTCATCTATCTTTCTGGCCTCGCTCAGCGAAATCTCAGTGTTGTCATCGTCCAAATCAGCATCCTCTACGATCTTTCTATTGCGATAAATCTCAAAATCGCCCTTGTCAGGATTGATGATAACATCATAATTCTCATCCGTTCCGAACATCTTTGAAATAACGCTGCGGAATGACTCTTCCATCACGCTGATCATTGTGCTCCTATCGATGCTTTTTCCATCTATGAATTCAGAAAAGCTGTCGATCAAACTTACTTCCTCTTGTTTAGCCATGATTATTTAAATCTGATAGTATATTTTGTATATTTTATTTTCTCGTATTCAAATGTAACAGTCTCTTTCACTTCGACCTTTCGCTTGGCACCTTCCGGTTTCACCTTCTTGGTCTCTTCCAAACCGAAAGTAGTATCTGTCACATTCACCAAGATGCCTTGGTGCTTTACGCCGTCAGCAAGCACCTCCACCTCTTCACCTTCGTACTTGCGGTATTGCTCCAACACCTTGAAAGGCGACGTAAGGCCTGGCGAACCCACCTCCAACTCGTAATCCTCCACTTCTCGGTCTAACTTGGACTCAATATGACGTGTCAACTCCGCACAATAATCAATAGAAACTCCTTGGCGAGAGTCAACTTCCACCGAAATCGCATTGTCTTTGCTGACATTCACGTCAACAAGATAGTAATCCGAATCAGTTAGAAAATCACTAACTATTTGTTTAACAACACTTTGTTCTATCATCACTTTCACTTTTAGCAACAAAATAGGGGACCAAAGTCCCCCACTCAATTCAACTAAATCTATGCAAAGATAGAACATCTATTCGAAAAAAACAAATTATCAACAATGAACTAAGGGCATAAAACCTCTATAACAGAAGGGATTTCATTATTATTAGTCTGATATACAACCAATTGAACCAGAAAGCATTTTTTAAGAAAATTTAGTAAATTATTTAATGGAGCAAAAAAGCCCCGCAACTCACGCTGCGAGGCCTCACAAATGGTATTTTGTATTGGAATTTAGAGACTATCTCCAAAATCAGCACGGAATTTCTCAACGAGATCCTCCTGCCAATGACCAATCTCTTTCAAGCGACCGAAGAAGAAGCGAAGCACAGCTGGCTCCTCAACCCACTCAAGGCCACCAAGAAGTTGACGGTTGTCCCACAACCACTTAACACGGTCGGCAACATATTTAATTTGCGACAAAGTGAAGACACGACGAGGAACAGCCAAACGAACCAACTCCAACTCTGCATAACGCTCCGTGCCATCTGGCTCACGTTGCTCTGAAAGTGTACCACGCTCCATCGGACGGATACCACCGATCAAATAGAGAGCTGCCGCCACAACACCTGCAGGGTATTGGCTATGAGGCATATTTGGAACGAATGCCGAACAGTTCAAGTGCGCACCCAAACCACCAGCAGGCTTAATTACAGGAACTCCATAATCATCCAACTCCTTAATCAAATAAGCGATAAATTCAGGACCGTGAGCCAAATACTCCATGTCCAAGCTCTCATAAAGACCCTCCGCCATTGACTCGATAGAACGAACATCGATACCACCGTATGTAAGGAATCCTTCGTACAATGGAATGAACTCCATCATCGACTTAATCAAATCTGCATTGTGCGAAATGATAGCACCACCACGAGCAAAACCTAGTTTACGTGCAGAGAAATAGATGATGTCCATCTTGTCTGCCAACAAGTGATAAATCTCCTTAGGCTGCATGTATTTGCATTGAGCCTCGCGAGTCTTCATGAAGTAGATGTTATCTTGTAGCAAAGATGCGTCCAAAATACTTGTCACACCATATTTGTGACAGATGTCAGCAACTGCACACATATTCTCCAAAGAAACTGGTTGACCACCAATCAAGTTAGTACCAGCCTCAACACGAACGTATGCAATCTTATCAGCACCGTAATCCTTGATAGTCTTCTCCAATTGAGCCAAGTCGAAATCGCCCTTGAAAGGATCGTCGCTCACCGGAATCAAACCTTTCTTGTCTACCAACTCAATAACCTCGCCACCAACGCGAGTAACATGCGCCTTAGTTGTTGTAAAGTGGAAGTTCATCAACGCAACTGAGCCTGGCTTAACGAAACGCTCGGCCAAGATATTTTCAGCCGCACGACCTTGGTGAACAGGCAATACATTCTCAATACCGAAAACCTCCTTGATGGCTTTCTTCAAACGATTGAAACTCTCTGAACCTGCGTAAGCATCATCAGCGATGTGCATAGCTGCGGTTTGTTTGTCAGACATGGCGTTTACACCAGAGTCTGTAAGCATATCCATGAAGATATCCTTATTTTGAAGAAGGAAGGTATTGTTACCAGCCTCTTGTAGTTTTCTCAAACGCTCTTCGATTGGAAGAAGTGTCAACTTTTGGATTACACGCACTTTGTGCATTTCCAATGGAACCTGATTTTCAGGACAATAAAACTTTACTGCCATATTTGTCTTTCGGTATTAAATTGTTGTTGTTTCAAATTTTTCGTAAAAATAAATGGCTTTAAGAGAACCCAAACTATCATTACAACTGAATAAAATACCAATATTACTGATATCCGCATTTATTACCATAATTAACTACCAATATTACTGATATTTGAATATTTTTGTCACAAACAGAAATAAATGGCCGAAATTGTTCCAAATATTGATGCTTTCAATGCCTACTTTCATCAAGGCACCGAACACCCGCACATTGCCGTAGGCGATTTGTCGCGGGCGGACCTCTCTTTGTTTGAGCCTTTGGATTTCGACATGTACTGTATTGTGCTGATGGACACCGATTTTGGGGAATTGGTAAAAGCCAAACAAGCCATTAGATATCAACCAGGAACGCTGTTCACACTTCGTCCGGGAGAAGTGGTGTCGATGAATCTCGACTACAGTGTCCGCCCAAGAGGTTGGATGTTGGCCTTTCGCGAGGAGGTGCTTATAAAGACCGGGTTGGGAAGAGACTTTTACATGTTCGACTATTTCAATCACAACGTGAACGAAGCACTCGAATTGACAAAAATGGAGCGTGGCATCATTCTTAACTGCTTCGCCAACATCAATTCAGAGCTATACACAAAACCAGACTATCTTTCCAACCATTTGCTTCGTTTGGGCATTGGCCAACTGCTTTCCTATTACAAGCGATTTTTTGAACGTCAATACGCGGAAAAAGTACGAGGCGACCATCTTTTCCAACACAAATTGGAGATGATGATAGACAATTACCTCTCGAGCGGTTCGGCCTCGCAACATGGACAACCCACCGTTGGCTGGTGTGCCGAGCAATTCAACCTTTCATCCAATTACTTCGGTGACTTGGTGAAAAAAGAGATGCACATATCCGCTCAAGAGTATATTCATAGCAAGGTGGTGGATGCAGCAAAACATTTACTCGACACTACCGAAATGCCCGTCAATGAAATAGCACAAGAATTAGGATTTTGCTATCCCAACCATTTTAATAGGATGTTTCGGAAAAGAACAGGACTTACCCCGCTCCAATACCGTCGCAACAATATATAAAATGAATAACAAATTCTTAATTCTTAATTCTTAATTCTTAATTCTTAATTCTTAATTCTTAATTCT
>JAKSKZ010000020.1 GCA_024401475.1 Paludibacteraceae bacterium
AGTGGAGCGTCAGTTCGTCTAAACCAGCATCCATTCTTATACTTAAAATTGTTCCCAAAAATCATCTGTCACAAAATTTTCCACTTTCTTTTATTATTTATTCGTCATAAGTTCTTCCGCACGCCTAAAGATCACAACTTATTTTCTATTTCCCACGATAATAATAAATCCTTTTTAATAAAAGAGAATCGCAGATTGGGGACGATAAATCATCATTGTAATCATCATTCTCATCATGCTTAATATTCTTGGATGCAAGTATGGCTTCGCAATCATTGGGGGTTGTGACGATATTATTCATATCAAAATAATTCCCGAATCTAGGAGCCCAGTAAAGATGCCAATAATATTTGTCTCCTAGTTTTTTCAAACTTCCGAAATAATCGAAAAAATCCTCCACCTCACCTTCATTCCGCTCAATGCTTAATCCGATGCTATTGTGCCCACATTTGTATATGTATAGAGCGCATTCAAACTCTCCGATAGAAAGGGTAACTTCATCCGAATTGATCGTTAATTTAAAATCTAATTCTTCCGTTCCTTCGCAGGCAAGGTCGGAACATTGGTAAAGTTTGCCTGTATAGATTCCGTTCCAATCCTCTTTTTCCTTGATAGGAATATGATTGGTTTCACTTTTGTCGTAAAGAATGGGGGCATAGCGGTTGTATTTCGTCATAGTCCAAGAATCCACATAGCCTTTTTCCCCATCAATTTCTCTGTAAGCTTTGCTTTTCTGCGTTAGAAACTTGTTATCACGTAAAACGATATTTTTTCCTTCTACAGTCAAAGTGCCGAAATCGCTAATGGCATCTTTGTCACAAGATTCGTATCCTTCCTCTTCGATAATATCCTTCACTTGTAATTTTAGGACCTTTTCTCCTGTTTCCTTGGCGGAGAGTATAAATATTTTTTTATACTGTTCCTCTCCATAAGTGAAAACTATGCTATCGAATGAGACGATGTTCAGTGACAAGTCAAGATTATTTATATAATACTCTTCTTCTGGATCCAATTCTCCGTAGAATGTGTCGAACCAAGAGAATGGCGTCGTATCAATCTCTATAGCACAGGGTTGAACGCTATCTGAGACGACAACGATGGAATCGGACATGCCGTTGCCGACATCCGACGATGTGGTTTTCTGCTGCTCAGATGTGCCGCACGCCGCCAAAAGGAGAAGCGTAATTCCTGACGAAAGGAAAATTTTTGTATATTTCATATAAAAGGGGGATAATATGATTATATTATTTCAGTCTGCGAAATCAACTCAATCTCGCCATTGGTAAACTCGGAAATTTTTAAAATTAACCCCAAACTAATTTGAGAGACCTAAAATGTCTATCTATAAAGTACTTAAAATGGACTATCAGATTCTATTCTCCACCTTCCACTCCGTCAAATTCCTCTCCTTCGTGCTGAAATTCGCCCCTATCTTCACAATCTTCTTGTCGTGGGAAGATACTTTTTCTGCATAACGTTTTTCGTCTATCTGAGACAATGCGGCTTCCGCCGACTCGTCACGTTTGCATTCAATGATGTAGATGCAATTGTTTGTTTCGAAGAAGAGGTCGATACGTCCGCTCAACACAGGACGTTCCACTGTCACATTGTATCCAGTTGCTCGGATCATCAAATAAAGAAGATTGCGGAAGTTTGATTCTATAAGTTTGATTTTATCGCTTTCAAATGGAACCTCACTAATGATCAGTTGCATCTGAGTCATAAACGAATCCACGTCGTCGTTACGAATATGCTGTTTCAGTGTATAAATATCTGTATCCCATTCGTTCATGGATTTTCCAGCAAACTCAATCGCTAAATAGCGGACAAAACCATCGGCAACCTCCTCATTGGGGAATCCCAACTTGTAGATTTCATCTTCGTAACTCTTGATTGTCAGATATCCACTCTGATAAAGTGCGGCAATAATATTCTCCTCTCCATTGCCAAACGATGCCATACCTTCCGCTGTTGACACTATCTCTTTATTGAAAGTGGTCAAATCATAACTTTGTTTTTTTAGGATTTTCGCTAAATAAGTCGGCGTGCCAGTAGCAAACCAAGAATTAGACAAAGTCTTAGATTTCAATGCATTCAGCAGGCTAAATGGATTGTAAACATCTATCGATTTAGAGGAGAAATGATAGCCATCATATTTCTTTTTGAGCAATCCGTACATCTCTTCCACGCTGACACTCTCTTCTTCTGCAAAATTCTTTATCTCAGTATCGAAATATGTGCGGAGTTCATTTTCTGAAATTCCACATATAGACGCATATTTCTTGCTCATGGATATATCTTCAAGGTTATTTGCCGCACTGAAGATTCCCAATTTGCCGTAACGAGTGACGCCTGTCAAGAATGTGAATTTGATGTATTGGTCGGAATTTTTGAAAACTCCATACAAACTCTGCAAAACAGAACGGTTCTCATCTTGAACATCTGTGTTTCCGATGGTGTCTGTCAATGGTTTGTCATATTCGTCGATAAGAATTACGACTTTTTTCCCTGTTTTTTCGTATGCTCGTTGAATAACACCTTGGAAACGAGAGCCGAATGTCACCTCATTGGTGTTGGCACCAAACTTACTCTCACATTTTTCTAAAAATAGATTGACTACGCTATCAAGCTCATTCTCCTTGATATACCTATTCCCTGAAAAATCAAGGCGAAACACAGGATATTCAATCCATTCCGTCTCCAGCGAATCGATAGCGAGACCTTTGAAAAGATCCTTTTTACCAAGGAAATAAGACTCCAATGTTGTGGTAAGCAGACTTTTGCCGAAACGACGTGGGCGGCTGAGAAAATAGTATTTTCCCTCATCCACCATTTTATAGACAAGATCCGTCTTGTCTACATAGACATAACCGCCTTCAATTATCTCTTCAAATGTCTGAATACCTATTGGAAATTTCATAATCTCGTTTTTATGGAATTTTGACAAAGATAATGAAAATGTTTCAGGTTTCAATTTGTAGAGACGCGAGATCTCGCGTCTAATGTTTCAGGTTAGTTCAGCGGACTTGGTGCGAAATGAATAGGGTGGCTTAAATGATAGGTTTATGAATTCCCCACCTTCCACTCCGTCAAATTCCTCTCCTTCGTGCTGAAATTCGCCCCTATCTTCACAATCTTCTTGTCGTGGGAAGATACTTTTTCTGCATAACGTTTTTCGTCTATCTGAGACAATGCGGCTTCCGCCGACTCGTCACGTTTGCATTCAATGATGTAGATGCAATTGTTTGTTTCGAAGAAGAGGTCGATACGTCCGCTCAACACAGGACGTTCCACTGTCACATTGTATCCAGTTGCTCGGATCATCAAATAAAGAAGATTGCGGAAGTTTGATTCTATAAGTTTGATTTTATCGCTTTCAAATGGAACCTCACTAATGATCAGTTGCATCTGAGTCATAAACGAATCCACGTCGTCGTTACGAATATGCTGTTTCAGTGTATAAATATCTGTATCCCATTCGTTCATGGATTTTCCAGCAAACTCAATCGCTAAATAGCGGACAAAACCATCGGCAACCTCCTCATTGGGGAATCCCAACTTGTAGATTTCATCTTCGTAACTCTTGATTGTCAGATATCCACTCTGATAAAGTGCGGCAATAATATTCTCCTCTCCATTGCCAAACGATGCCATACCTTCCGCTGTTGACACTATCTCTTTATTGAAAGTGGTCAAATCATAACTTTGTTTTTTTAGGATTTTCGCTAAATAAGTCGGCGTGCCAGTAGCAAACCAAGAATTAGACAAAGTCTTAGATTTCAATGCATTCAGCAGGCTAAATGGATTGTAAACATCTATCGATTTAGAGGAGAAATGATAGCCATCATATTTCTTTTTGAGCAATCCGTACATCTCTTCCACGCTGACACTCTCTTCTTCTGCAAAATTCTTTATCTCAGTATCGAAATATGTGCGGAGTTCATTTTCTGAAATTCCACATATAGACGCATATTTCTTGCTCATGGATATATCTTCAAGGTTATTTGCCGCACTGAAGATTCCCAATTTGCCGTAACGAGTGACGCCTGTCAAGAATGTGAATTTGATGTATTGGTCGGAATTTTTGAAAACTCCATACAAACTCTGCAAAACAGAACGGTTCTCATCTTGAACATCTGTGTTTCCGATGGTGTCTGTCAATGGTTTGTCATATTCGTCGATAAGAATTACGACTTTTTTCCCTGTTTTTTCGTATGCTCGTTGAATAACACCTTGGAAACGAGAGCCGAATGTCACCTCATTGGTGTTGGCACCAAACTTACTCTCACATTTTTCTAAAAATAGATTGACTACGCTATCAAGCTCATTCTCCTTGATATACCTATTCCCTGAAAAATCAAGGCGAAACACAGGATATTCAATCCATTCCGTCTCCAGCGAATCGATAGCGAGACCTTTGAAAAGATCCTTTTTACCAAGGAAATAAGACTCCAATGTTGTGGTAAGCAGACTTTTGCCGAAACGACGCGGGCGGCTCAAGAAATAATACTCTCCTGAGGAAACTAATTTGTAAACCAGATCAGTTTTGTCCACATAGACATAACCGCCAGTGATTAATTTTTCAAATGTCTGAATACCTATTGGAAATTTCATAATCACGTTTTTATGGAATTTCTACAAAGATAATGAAAATCTTGCGAATATGGAATCACAATTCCCGAATACGACACATGCATCCGACACCTGCTGCGCAGGAATCGGCTACCCTTGACTGCGTCAAAATAGGTCCGCTGGACCTACTAACACGCTGACGACACACGCTTCATGAGCCAATTAATGGTTTAGCGGACTTGATGCGAAATGAAGGGGTGCCTTAAACGATATAGGTTTATAAATTCTCCACAATCCACTCCGTCAAGTTCTTCTCTTTGGTGCTGAAATTTGCCCCGATCTTCACAATCTTCTTGTCATGAGAAGATATTTTTTTCGCATAGCGTTTTTCATCTATCTGAGCCAATGCTTCCTGTGCGGAACCATCACGCTTACATTCAATGATGTAGACGCAATTGTTTGTTTCAAAGAAGACGTCGATGCGGCCACCCAACACAGGATGCTCCACTGTCACCTTATGCCCAGTTGCTCGGATCATCAGATAAAGCATATTGCGGAAATTGGCCTCAATCAGTTTGAGATTATTATTTTCAAATGGAATCTGGCTCATTATCAATTGGATCTGAGACATGAACGCATCCACGTCGTCTTTCATAAGCAACTGACGAAGTTTGACAAGATCAAGATCCTTTTTATCACTTGTTGACGACATCACATAATTTGGAATCAGTATTCGTGTCAGCCCCTCTGACACCTCCTCATTAGGGAATCCTAGCAGATAACATCCGTCACGAAAATCTTTTATTGTCAGATAACCACTTTGATAAAAAGCCGCAATCACATTAGACTCTCCATTTCCAAATGTAGCAAGCATCTCTTCCGTTGCCATCAATTCATTCTCAAAATCAGGAATGTTGATATCACTTTTTGAAAGAATCTTAGCTAAATAAGTCGGCGTGCCAGTCGCAAACCAATAGTTTCTTAATTGTTTATCGTTCAATGCATTAAGCAAGCTGAACGGATTATAGATATCTTCCGACTCTTCAGAAAAATGATAACCGTCATACTTGTTTTTTAGAATAGCGTATATATCATCTTTATTTGTCTTTTTCTTGTCTGCAAAAACTTGAATTTCTTCATCAAAATATTTGTGCAACTCATTTTCTGAAATTCCACAAATACTTGAATACATATCATTGTTTGATATATCCTGCAAATTATTTGCCGCACTAAAGATTCCCAATTTGCCGTAACGAGTGACGCCTGTCAAGAATGTGAATTTGATGTATTGGTCGGAATTTTTGAAAACTCCATACAAACTCTGCAAAACAGAACGGTTCTCATCTTGAACATCTGTGTTTCCGATGGTGTCTGTCAATGGTTTGTCATATTCGTCGATAAGAATTACGACTTTTTTCCCTGTTTTTTCGTATGCTCGTTGAATAACACCTTGGAAACGAGAGCCGAATGTCACCTCATTGGTGTTGGCACCAAACTTACTCTCACATTTTTCTAAAAATAGATTGACTACGCTATCAAGCTCATTCTCCTTGATATACCTATTCCCTGAAAAATCAAGGCGAAACACAGGATATTCAATCCATTCCGTCTCCAGCGAATCGATAGCGAGACCTTTGAAAAGATCCTTTTTACCAAGGAAATAAGACTCCAATGTTGTGGTAAGCAGACTTTTGCCGAAACGACGCGGGCGGCTCAAGAAATAATACTCTCCTGAGGAAACTAATTTGTAAACCAGATCAGTTTTGTCCACATAGACATAACCGCCAGTGATTAATTTTTCAAATGTCTGAATACCTATTGGAAATTTCATAATCACGTTTTTATGGAATTTCCACAAAGATAGTGAAAATCTTGCGAATATGGAACCTCAATGCCAGAATCCGACACACGCTGAACATCCCCAAAATTTGCTGGAATTTCCCACGCAATCAGGTCCTGCAGACTTTTTTCGCTTGCGACAGTCTGACACCATTTATTCGCATGATTCACAATAATACTTGTCGGCGTAATCAATCAATTGTGCCTCTATTGTTGGTTATCTTATATTGAGAAAATAGGTTAGTGGAGAATTCACCCGTCGGAACAACGAAAAATGTATATCTTTGTATCTAAAATTTAGGTTTTAATGGCAGCAAATTATCTTCAAGTTGAAAATCTGACAAAGTCTTTTGGCGACAATCTCCTTTTCGAGAACATCTCGTTCGGAATTTTTGAGGGTCAGCGAGTGGCTTTGATCGCAAAGAATGGTTCGGGAAAAACCACGTTGCTTAATATCATCGCGGGCAAAGAGTCGTATGATGGCGGTTCCATCGCTTTCCGTCGTGATCTGCGTGTCGGTATCTTGCCTCAAGACCCCAAATATCCCGATGGATTGACGGTTTTGCAGGCTTGCTTTATGTCGGATAATGAGGTGGTGAAGACGATAGCCGAGTATGAACAGGCGTTGCTCAATCCTGTGGATGACGACCGCTTCAACGAGTTGCTGACCAAAATGGAAACCTATAAGGCATGGGATTACGAGACACGCATCAAGCAAGTTTTAGGCAAGTTGAAGATCCATAATTTCGATCAAAAGGTCGAAAATCTCTCGGGTGGTCAGTTGAAACGCGTGGCATTGGCCAATGTTTTGATCACGGAGCCGGAACTGCTTATCTTGGACGAGCCGACCAACCACCTTGATTTGGAGATGGTGGAGTGGTTGGAAGACTTTTTGACACGCTCCAAAATGGCGCTTTTGATGGTGACGCACGACCGTTACTTCCTGGATAGGGTATGTAGCGATATTTTGGAGATTGACCAACAGTCGCTTTACGCCTATAAGGGCAACTACTCCTACTATTTGGAGAAGCGTCAGGAACGGATTGATATGCAGAACGCTGAATTGGCTCGCGCCAACAACCTTTTCCGCAAGGAGTTGGATTGGATGCGCCGTCAGCCGCAGGCTCGCGCGGGCAAGGCTCAATACCGTATTGATTCGTTCTACGAGTTGGAGAAAAAAGTGAAGGCTCGCAGGGAGAAGGCAGATGTCAGTTTTGATGTGAAGGCGTCTTATATCGGCAGCAAGATTTTTGAAGCACAGTATATCTCCAAAAGCTTCGGTGATTTGAAGATTTTGGACAATTTCTACTACAATTTTGCCCGTTACGAGAAATTGGGAATTGTAGGTAATAATGGAACGGGAAAATCCACCTTTATTAAGATGTTGATGGGCGAGGTTCAGCCTGATAGTGGCACGATTGATGTCGGTGAAACCGTGCGTTTTGGCTATTATAGCCAGGAGGGATTGAAATTCGACGAGCAGATGAAGGTCATCGATGTGGTAAGAGACATTGCGGAGGAGGTACATTTGGGTGACGGACGAAAGATGGGTGTCTCCCAATTTTTGCAGCACTTCCTTTTCCCTCCTGAAAAGCAGCACAATTACGTTTATAAATTGAGCGGAGGCGAGCGTCGTCGATTGTATTTGTGTACGGTCTTGATGCGCAATCCGAACTTCTTGGTTTTGGATGAGCCCACCAACGATTTGGATATCGTGACGTTAAATGTCTTGGAAGAGTATCTTCAGTCGTTCAAAGGCTGCGTCATCGTGGTTTCGCACGACCGTTATTTTATGGATAAGGTGGTCGATCACCTCCTTGTTTTCCATGGCCAAGCCAATGTTCAGGATTTTCCGGGCAACTACACCGATTTCCGCGAATGGCGAGAGGTGAAGGCAATGCTTGAAAAGCAAGAGAAGGAGGCTGCAGAAAAGGCAAAGCCGAAAGAGCCGGAGAAGAAGGATAATCGCAGGGAAAAGGAGCGCCCTCGCAGGTTGACCTATAAGGAGAAGCAGGAATACGAATCCTTGGAGGGTATCATTGCCGCGTTGGAGGAGGAGAAGGCTGAGATTGAGGCCGCCTTGTCTTCGGGAACTTTGCAAGGAGATGAGTTGATTGAAAAATCAAATAGAATAGGCCAAGTCATCGATGAATTGGACGAAAAAACGATGCGCTGGCTGGAGTTGAGTGAGTTGGCTTGATTGCTTTCTGATATCTCTTTTCCCCATCGCGAAGGTCTCAAAATGATTTATGTAAACGATTTATAAGATGAAAACACAAAAATTGGGAGGTTCCGACTTTAATCAGTGGCTTCTGGGCATTCCTTATGAACTCGCCTTCTGGAATAACGTGTTTCGTTGGACGGCTACGTTCAATGGTATGATGCGATGGTCCAAGTTGGGAAGACACATTCAACTTGAGGGAATGGATGTCTCCTCTTTTTTGAGAAACTATGAGAACCCCGTCGTTTTAGATATAGGTTGTGGGTTGAGTTTCGCCAATGGAGATATTTTGTCTTCGGCGGAGGGCGATAAAAAACTGGAGGTGCATTATATAGATCCCCTGGCTGATTATTACAATGCCATCAAACGTCGCCACAAGCGAAACTTGCCTGATATTGAATTTGGTATGATGGAGCACATCTCTTCAACATGGAGCGGTGAGAAGGTCTCTTTAGGCATAATCTGTAATGCTCTCGACCATTCATCTTCGCCTCTGCAAGGCATAATTGAAGTGCTCAAGGTGCTGAAAGTAGGAGGGTGTCTTTATCTCAATCATCATCCCAATGAAGCGGAGTTCGAACATTATAAAGGGTTCCATAAATTTAATATCTGTATAGATGAGGAGCAGCGATTGATTATTTGGAACAAAGAGCAGAAGATAGTAGTTGACGATGTTATAGCATCTTATGCAAGTGTCAGGACCACGACTCTTGAGAATGGATTTGTAGTTGCTGTCATCACAAAAGAGGCGGAGATTCCCGATGACGGTCAAAAGTTCTCTTCCGAGCAGTTACGGTCGCTCATTCAAGCCCCATCAAAGAAGCTCTCATTCAAGATGAAATACGCATGGTATAATTTCATTCAATTTTTTGTCCAAGCCCTTTCGTGGGAAAACAAACAGAAATTGAAGCGGCTGATTTATAAATGATGTTATAAAGAAATATTGGTGTCCGCTAAACTCTTTTGAACGGAAAAAAAATTAGGCTGAATCTTCCTTGCAGAGATTCAGCCTTTTCGTTTAATTTGTTTTCACCACAAAAACATTTTAACGATGGGCAAAAGTACACATTTTATCGGACAGCCAATGTATGGACAGTTAATAGATTTGCTTGACAAGCGAAAAGTTCTTGAATTTGGCAAAAATATCGGTTCAGAAAAGTATGTAAAGAGCTTTGACGCATGGCAACACCTCCTTGTCATGCTTTATGCCGTGATCAAGAGGTTGGATTCGCTACGAGAGATATCAGCTTCCAT
Source organism: Paludibacteraceae bacterium (assembly GCA_024401475.1). GTDB lineage: Bacteria > Bacteroidota > Bacteroidia > Bacteroidales > Paludibacteraceae > RGIG10190. Next base: position 9,887 of record JAKSKZ010000020.1, read on the forward strand.
GTATCCCGAAGCCCACAAGCTGGCACACATTGGTATAACCGCACTGCCCAGGCGCAGCACTTTGTCAGATGCCAATGCCAGGAGATCCAAGCAAGTCTTCGAAAAGACCTACAGAGACCTGTATCAGACCTACAAGGAAGAACTTTCATCGGACAGCCGAAAGCACCAGCCCCCAAATGGTTCAGTAAACCAGCTCTCGTTGTTTGACTAGGGGCTTGCTTTTCAAAAAAAGAATCCGAAATGCCGTATTTACTGGCTTTGCGGACTGTTTCGGCATGCATTTTATAGTTTAGCGGACACCAATAAAATTTAAGACAATGTCTAACCAATCACACCATACAAAAAAAGGCGACCCGAAGGCCGCCCGACGCACACGCTCAAAATAAGAGCAGTGCGAAATTAGATATTGATTCAGGGATCTAACAATCAGAAAATCTTTACGTTAATACCCATTTTCAGCCATAGACCAGGCTGTGGGACATTACCTAAATCATAATATTCTTGATCGAAAAGATTGTTGGCCTCACCATAAACAGAGAAGCGTTTGTCATCCCAAGAAAGACGCAAATCGAATATGCCGTAAGGCTCATAATCAACAAGCTTGCCTGTGCTCTTGTGTTCTGCATCATAGAGGATATAACCTCCCTCACGTTCCTGCCAACGATAGGCCACAGAGCCATTCAATTTCTTGAAGATTTTGGAATCCAGACGTGCCACAAACTTATGGCGAAGATACTCCAAGGCATAATTCGACTTGTAGATTAGTTCATCATCCTTTCTATCTTGCGTAATGTAGGCATAACTAACCCTAAATGTATTCAAATAGCATTCAGGACTAAAATGCTCTCGGAAGAAGAAGGTGGCCGACGCCTCTGCACCCATGTTGTCCAACTCGAAATTGGCACTATGATAAATATCATCTGCCGAATACATCACCCAGTCAATCATGTCCGTTCCTCGAAGATAGAAGGCAGACACTTCAGCACGAAGACCCTTCCTACGCCATTTGGCACCCAAATTGAACGAAGAAGTCTCTTCCGCTTTCAAGCCTACATTGCCCTCGTTGGTTGGACTCTTGTAGTAAAGATCCGTAAAGGTTGGCATACGAAGAGCTTTGTTCCACGAAGCAAACAACTTCCAACCTTCAGCGGGACGATAGCAGATGTCAATGCCCGGATAGAATGCCAACGACTCTTCATTGGCCGTATTATTATTGAGAAGAGCACCCAACGAAATCGTCCATCGACGAAGAAGGATGTCATGCTCCAAATAGTAAGCTATGTTTGTCCGATTGTCGCGACGGTAGTACCAAGCGTCCGACTCACCCCAAACCTTCACAGAGTCATTCGTCATCGGTCTTCCCAACGACGAAGAGAGAAGGCCCTCGTTGCGAATCTCCGCACCTAACGACGTCTTTCCCAACTGCCACTTCGTCCAAGCATTCAAATTGATGGAATAGACATCCGTACGATGGAAATTCTCGCCCGTATGCGTATCCTTAATCAACTGAAAATGATCCCAGTTACGCATCCAACTCACCGAAGGAGCCAAATGCAGACGTCCTTTAGATTCAGCCCTTGCCGACACAATCAAACGACGTGTGGATTCCCATTGATCAGGATAGGCTGCAGAATAGAAAGTGTTCGCCCCAAACGATTGTTGGCTAAAGCCACATTGCCAATCGGTCTTGGCTGCCTCGTTCTCATAAGCACCTTGATAAAAGGCTTTCCACTGGGCAAAATCGCTGTTTTCGGTTGCTCCGTCGCTACGAGAATAGGCACCCGAAAGATGCTGACGCAAACCCTTCTTTGCATAGTTGACAGAGGCTTCAGCACCTCCGTAACCATACTGGCCACCATATACGCCAACATTGCCCGATGTGGAATCATCGCAACGAGTGACAATATTGATAGCACCAGAAAAAGCAGACGTACCAAATAATCTGGCGGCTGGACCTTCCAGAATTTCAACACGTTCAACCTCTTGCATAGATACAGGGAAATCGGCCGAGAGATGGCCTGTTTGCGGAGAGGAGATATTTACACCGTTAAGGAGCAGCGTGATTTGATCAAATGTACCTCCTCGAATGGAGATATCTGTTTGGACGCCCATGTCGCCCCTTTGCCTGACATCCACGCCACAAGCATAATCAAGCAAATCATTAATACTGTGTACCGCCGCAGCCGCAATATCAGCACGGTCGAGTACAGAAACCAAACGAACGGCCTCCTGCGACGTCATCGGAACGCGACTTGCCGTCACTTCCAACGCATCCAACTGCTCCATCTGTTCTGCCACGCTATCGGAAACGACAGCAAGAGAATCAATGCTATTGTTCGCCTTAGCATCGACGCTTGACAACATGGCAACGCCTAAGACTCCAATAGTCACCTCCCTGTGGAGAGAACAGAAAACAGCGTAAGAGGCATGAGAAAATCTACGCCAACGCAGACTCTCTTTCTGAACCATTACATTTCTGTTGTTCATAAAAATTAAAATAAAATCGGGCTCACTAATAAAACACCTCAGCCGAACCCATTAACCGAAGTTTTTTCACAAAAGAAAAAGCAAGACCTAAAATCTTGCTTTTCAATATTTTTCAAGTACCTACTGTCGCTTATTTTTCCATCACAATACGGAAACCAATAAACGGCTGAGATCTCTTTGTCGGATTGTAATAGTCGCGAGCTGAGACTCTACACATTTGTGATTTATAACGCCATGCACCACCTCTAACGATACGGAACGAATTGGTTACCGCACCCTTAGGATCTTTTACATGTTCTGACGTATATGAACCAAACCAATCGCCACACCACTCATAAACGCTACCGCTCATGTCGTAGATGCCCAACTCATTGGCTCCTTTAGACATCACCACCGAATTAGAATATTTCTTCTTTCCGTAGTTATCATAGAAAATCGCTACTGAATCGATGTTGTTAGAACCTGCGTATTTGAACTGCTTGCTATTCTTTCCACCTCTTGCTGCGTATTCCCACTCAGCCTCGGTTGGCAGACGGAACTTTTTGCCAGTCAATGAGTCCAATCGCTCGATGAAAGTCATCACATCATCCCAAGAGATATTGTAAGCAGGATAGGCATCGCCCAAACCATACGATTCAATAAACTTATTATCAGGAACATCGCCCATCACCACACGATAAAGCGCTTGCGTAACCTCTGTTTGACCAATATAATAGTCAGACAATGTAACTCTATGCAAAGGAGCTTCGTTCTCCATCGCGTCTGAATCATAATTATTACCCTCTGCATCTGAACGCTGTGCACCCATCTTGAATGTGCCACCCTCAACAGCAACCATCTTAAAGGAAACGCCCTTCAACTCAATAACAGTATCTTTTATTGCAGAGGTCTGTGCTTGGCCCATAACACAAGCACTTGCCATAAGCAAAAGAGCTAAAATACACTTTCTCATCTCTATTCAATTTTCAAAATTCAAACAAAAGCATAACATTATAATGTATGCAGTGCAAAAATACAACAAAAAAATCAATGATTTGCAACAATCGGCCAAGTTTTGTTAACAATGCAATGTCAAAATACAACTTGAACAATAGTCAAGCCTCCATACCAAGGAAAACATATTCGGGAATCGGTCGACAAAACAAAAAAAGGAGAACCTTTTCAGATTCTCCTTGTGGAGCGGAAGACGGGGTTCAAACCCGCGACCCTCAGCTTGGAAGGCTAATGCTCTATCAACTGAGCTACTTCCGCATTTTCGACTTTCGTCGTGGGCGAAGATGGATTCGAACCACCGAAGGCATAAGCCAGCAGATTTACAGTCTGCCCCATTTGGCCACTCTGGTATTCGCCCGACACACATTATCTCTCAAATGCGTTGCAAAGGTACAGCATTTTTTCGAATCTGCAAATTCTGAGAGCCCTTTTTTCAGCAAAAAACCATCATTTTTCAAGAAAAAATTACAATCACCTGATTTTCAATGTAGCCCGGCAACTACAATCCTCTCTGATTTTGACATACAACACAGACATAGCACCCAACGAAGGGAAACACAACCCAAAAAAAACACTAACTTTGCAGCAAAACAGATTCAAAAAAACTAAAAAAAAACAATGAAAAGAAAACATTACTTCATTCCATTAGCAACCGCTCTCCTACTCTCTGCTTGCGGTCAAAACAACGCTAAAGAAAGCAACAACCCGAACGGAGATGCCATTGCCTGCGAGAGTCGAGAAGGAAACAAACCTCAAGAAGGGGAAAATCTATTCCACAGTCCCTACAAGAAACCTACAGATTGGGAAGCCATGGGACTAAAAGGAAAGGTTAAGAAAATGTATATCAGCGAAAACGACAACAGCGAATTCAACAAAGAGGGTTATTTCACTAAACACGTTGAAAGCTTGGACGCTTTGGTCAACGTCAAACTATACACATACGACGAAGCGGGAAATTTGACCACCCGCATCTCATACGACCCTTCTTGCAAGGAACAATCGACAACAACAAGCCAATACTCCTATAAAATGACAGGAGACACATTAGAGGTAACGGAAAGCAACAAGAGCAACTACGATTCCTACGTTTGCCAATACTATTTCACGGAGGGCTATCGACATGTACGCTATAGCGACAGCAACGGCAACTCGACCAAATATATCTACGACAAGCATGGCAACATAATAGAATATGTGAACAACGACGACTCCTCAATAAAAAATGTTTACAAATACGACAACAACGACCGTCTAATCGAAAAAGTCCTCCATGACATGGACGACGACCTCATCACCACAACCTATTTTTACGACAACGCCGGCAGATTGCAAAAGACGGTTGACAACCAAAACACGACAACCATCTACAACGAGAAAGGCCAAACGGAAGAGATCATCTGGTCTGGAACATCAACGAAGTTCATTTACGACGAGAAAGGCAACCAAATCGGCTACATAAAGAACGGAGAAAAGACCATCACCACCCAATACGAATATTACGAATAAATTTGAATTCTAATCCACACAAAAAAAAAAGGAGAACCTTACTCAGGTTCTCCTTGTGGAGCGGAAGACGGGGTTCAAACCCGCGACCCTCAGCTTGGAAGGCTAATGCTCTATCAACTGAGCTACTTCCGCATTTTCGACTTTCGTCGTGGGCGAAGATGGATTCGAACCACCGAAGGCATAAGCCAGCAGATTTACAGTCTGCCCCATTTGGCCACTCTGGTATTCGCCCGAGCCGCATTATCTCTCAAATGCGGTGCAAAGATATATATTATTCTTCAAACTGCAAAGCAAAATCGACCATTTTTATCGCAGTCACTGCACATTCTGTACCTTTATTTCCATGAATGCCACCAGCACGATCCAAAGCCTGTTGCATATCGTCCGTAGTCAACAATCCGAAAATGAATGGTATATCATACTCGCAATCCGCATTCAACCTTGCCAACCCATTGGTAGTTCCTTGACAAACATAGTCGAAATGAGGGGTGCCACCACGGACAACGCAACCTAAAGCAATGATTGCATCAACCACCAACTCTTCCGCCATCTTCTTCGAACCATAAACCAACTCGAAACTTCCAGGCACATGGCACACCATGATATTCTCCTCTTTTGCACCATGCTTCGTCAACGTTTCATACGCCCCCTTCAACAAGGCATGCGTCACTTCAGAATTCCAGTCTGAAACAACAATTCCGAAACTCATATCCTTAGCACTTGGCACTTGGCTTGGATCATAATTTGACAAATCTACTGTAGCCATAATTTATTTCTTTTTAGTATTTTTCTTAAACAAAGAGAGCCGCCTCTCAGCAGCTCTCATTTTTTTTGCCTTTACTTCAATTTATTTTGAAGAATTTGCTATTTCGATAAACTTATCTACGTCTTGTGACATCGCAGAAGATGGATACTTCTTTTTCAACTCCTCGAACGCCTTCAAAGCATCAGCAGCCTTACCAGCCTTCAAAGCAGTCTCGCCCAATCTGTGCAAATAAACTGGAGAAACGAATTCGTTGTCTGCTGCTATAGCTTTCTTATAATATTCCATAGCCTTATCGTCTTCTCCCTTCTCCAAATAGCAATCTCCGATTGCACCTTTAATGGTTGGAGTAAGCATCTTATCACTCTTGTCAAATCCCTTCAAGAAAGAGATTGCTTTATCATAATCGCCCAAATTCCTGTAACAAAGACCAGCATAAGCCTTCGCAACTACGCCGGCATCAGTTGATCCGTACTCGTCAATAATATTAAGGAATCCCATTACATCCTCATCGCCTTCCAAAGCCAATCTAAACGAATCACGAGCGAACATATTTTCCGCCTTGTAGAGGTTTCTCGCTGCATCACGCTCTTTAGGCTCTAACACTTGTGTTTTATACAAGAAAAAGCCAAGCACAACTGCAATTACCGCCAACACTCCCAACGACAAAGGTTTGATGTTTTTCTCTACAAACTCAGCCGAACGGTTCAACTCATTCTCCACATTGTCCAAACCTTCCAATGGGTTTTCTGCTTCTTCCAATTGAGGATCCTTTTGCTCCAATTGAGGATTTTTTTGATCTGACATATTTCTTACTTTATAAATTTTCAGTTTTTTCAACGCACAAAAATAATTCATAAAAATGTATATATGAAATTTTACAGGCGTTTTTTTTGCATATAAGAACACAACTCATCTCAATAGAAGCATTACATTCTATTCCTTTGTGTTCAAATGGCCTTATATTCAAAGAGAATAATGAATTCAATGCATTGTGATTCTACCAACATTGAACGCCTAACGGTGCATTGAAACCGACATTCCTTTATGGATTATATATTAATGAAAATCAAATAAATATCTAAAATAAAATATTTTTTCCGTTAGAAAATTAACACATTGATTCTCGTTAGTCAAGCTCAGTAAATTCAAAAGGCTCTGTCATATTTATGACTGATTTGTTTGCGCAAAGGCCCAAAAACTCAAAAATCCCTCGAAATCAATTTATAGAGGTCACCTTAAAATTTTTGACTCAACATCCCATATACCTTTTCAACCAACCTTCCAATTTTTCTAATACCGTACGTTTCTTTTCTTCTCGTTTGTTGCCGGCACCGAACAACGGCATTGGTGGTAAAATACTGGTTAGCGACATTCCACTCGTTTCAACATAGCCGTTGGCTTCCGATGCATCCATCAGAGTGCGTGTTTTTTCCGCGTCGAGTTTCTCCTCCTCGATAATGGCATTCAATTCACGTTCTCGTTCACAACGAACAAAACGCTCCCACAACTCGGTAACATCGTGCCGTTGTGGTTCCTTAGGTTGTCCATAGACAGACGGTTTTTCAGCAGCCACAAGAAATCCGCCTTCCTCTTGCAGGAATGTGCTCCAATCGTCAGTCTCATCAGCATCGCCAAACTTCGAGCCGGCCTTTGGTGTCATGCTCTCAATGAACCTCTCAATGAGTTCCTTTTTGTCACGCATATCTGGGCTGGAAGATACAGCCTTGATAATCTTGACCATAATCTCCTTGTTCGAGCAGTTGCTATCGTGATATTCCTGCACCAACTGAAGGATATAGGTGATGTCAATCTCCACTTGTTTTACCAAATCCATCTCGAAGATTATGTCTTCGTCAATTAGTTCGGCAGCATGTTCCTCGCCCTTGTTCTTGACCATCTCATCGTGGTAGTCGATATACTTGCTGGTGTAGTCTTGCATGTCGGCATCGTTGATGATCTTCTTCTCTTCATCGAACTCGTCGAAGGCGGAAAGCAAGTTCTGCAACTTAAGGATACGGCTGTAGAGTTTGACGAACTTCTTTTTCTGTTCCTCGGTCATGATGCCTCCACCTGTGATAACCTCAACAGGGAACTCTTGCAAGAGGGCCTCCACGTCTTCCTTATAGCCGTTAACATGCTTGCCCTTCTTGTCTTCATGACCGAAATAGTAGTCGAAGAACGGACGGAGCAACACTATACCGCCAGCATCCTTGTCGCCAAACAAACCCAACGCATCGTTGGTGGCCTGTTCAAGGTTACGGAAGCATACGATATTACCGCAGTCTTTCACCGCGTTCAGTATTCGGTTGGTACGGCTATAGGCTTGCAGCAAGCCGTGCATCTTCAGGTTTTTGTCCACCCAAAGGGTGTTGAGCGTCTTGGCATCGAAACCGGTCAGGAACATACCCACAACGATAAGGATGTCTATCTGCTTGTTCTTCATGCGAAGCGACACATCCTTGTAGTAGTTCTGGAACTTGTCGCCATCGGTGCTGTAGCTTGTGCCCCATTCGGCATTGTAGTCTTGAATAGCCAACTCCAAAGCATCGCGACTGCTCTTGTCGAGTTGTGCGGCACTTTCCGGATTCTCGTCTTCCAACAGTCCGCTCTCGTCATCGTCCGGATTGGCGGCAAAGGTGAAGATGGTGGCAATCTTCAGTTTCGGATTGCCAGGCTCGGCCATCTGCTTCTTAAACTCGTTGTAGTAGGCAATGGCCATAGGCACGCTGTCAACGGCAAAGATGGAGTTGAAGCCTCGCGTCACCTTGCGTTCACGCTGTTCGTTGACCTTTACCCTACCCTTCGTCTTGCTCATTTCCTCCACATTGGTGGTGATGCTGTAATTGTAGGCGTCGGCACCCTGCTTGGTCTTTTGTGCGAAGTGGTCGAGGATATACTTGGCAACGATTTTAGTGCGTTTAGGCGAATGGAGTGCCTCTTCGGTATCTATCCCCCACACATCCTTGCTCTCCACATCGTCCTTCATACGCATAGTGCGTTCGTAGTCCACACGGAAACGGAGCACGTTCTTATCGTTGATGGCGTTGATGATGGTGTAGGTATGTAGTTTGTCGCCAAACGCCTGCTCGGTAGTAAGCAAAGCGCCACCTGCGTTCTTGGTAAAGATGGGAGTTCCGGTAAAACCGAAAATCATGTATTTCTTGAAACGCTTGTTGATGACCTCACGCATATCGCCGAACTGACTTCGGTGGCACTCGTCGAAAATCAGCACCACATTCTTGTCGAGAACATTGACAATCTCTTCCTTCTTCTTGAGCAGGATGCTCAGTTTCTGAATGGTAGTGATAATGATGCTACAGTTCGGATCATTCAACTGCTTTTGCAGAATCTTGTAGTTGCTGTTGCCGTTGGCACAGTCCTTCTCGAAGTTGTCATACTCCTTCATGGTCTGGTAGTCCAAGTCCTTTCGGTCAACCACGAAAAGCACTTTCTCAACACCTTCCATCTTGCTTGCCAGCTGGGCAGTCTTGAAGGAAGTCAGGGTCTTACCACTACCAGTGGTGTGCCAGATGTAACCACCACCCTTTATTGTGCCCTGCAGTTTGTTGAGCATAGCCACATTGATGCGTTGCAGGATCTTCTCTGTTGCGGCAATCTGATAGGGACGCATCACCAAGAGTTGCTTGTCGGCATTGAACACGCAGTACTTGGTAAGGATGTTCAAGATGGTATGCTTGGCAAAGAAAGTGCGGGTGAAATCGTCCAAATCTGGCAGGTTACGGCACTCCTGGTCGCTCCAGTAGGAAGTGAACTCGAAGCTGTTGGCATCGGTCTTCTTGTGGCGTTGCTGTTTTTTCAGTTCCTCCACATGGGCGTAGCGTGTGGTGTTGCTGTAGTATTTGGTATCGGTGCCGTTACTAATGACAAAGATCTGCACATAATCGTACAGGCCTGTCCCACTCCAGAACGAGTCGTTTTGGTAACGGTTGATTTGGTTGAACGCCTCCTTGATGTTTACACCTCTGCGCTTTAGTTCGATGTGTACCAAAGGCAGACCGTTGACCAAGATAGTGACATCGTAGCGGTTGCTATGGGCTCCACCATCGGGAGTGTATTGGTTGATGACCTGAAGGATGTTGCTGTAAATACTCTTCTTGTCAATCAAACGGATATTCTTGGTCTCACCGTTGTCGAGCGTTATGTTGAGAATCTCATTGCGTTGGATAGTCTCGGTCTTGTCTGCAATACCCTTGCTGTTATCCGCAATCTGTCCGAGCAGTGTTTTCCACTCGTTATCAGATAGAACGATATTGTTGAGTTTTTGCAAGCACTCACGAAGGTTCTCCACCATCTGATTATCGGTGGTGAGGTTCTTCTTGTATTCGTAGCCTTGCTTTTGGAGTTGGTCAATCAGCGACTGCTCCAACTCGTTCTCGCTTTGGTAGCCTGTACGGGTGCGCTCTGGCGCATCGTACTTGGCTACGACGGTAGCGTTCTCTAACTCGGCAATGATGTTATATTGGGTGCACATAGTCTAATTAGTTTTCAAAACAATCCAAGGACTTCTGTTATCTTTTGTTGCCTTTTCGATAAATCCATTTTTTCGAAGGAAAGACAAGTCAGTCTCAATTGTACGCTTGGTAACGCCCAAAGTTTTTGCGAAACTTCTGGCAGTCAGACTACCGTCTTTAATCAAGAGTTTTAGTATATTTTTTTGTCTTTCAATTAATTGACTACCGAAATCACTACCGAAATCACTACCGAAATCACTACCGAAATCACTACCGAAATTTCGATTTACTTCTTTCTGTCTGAATATATTAATCACAAGACCTCCATCCCTTTCTTCGATTGTTGGTATCGGTAACCCTACTTTTCTAAATCCATCAATCACCTTGCTAATGCCACGTCCCCATGCCTCAATAAACCCCGCCTTATTAAAAACATTAGCAATATTCATGTTACGCGGTTTAGAAGAGTGCTTAGCCAACAAGGTCTCTATTGTATAGCCAACAGGCAATTGCCCTTCGTTCCACAATTCAATATGATCGGTATAGACATGCATAAGTATAGGATATCCTGGATATTGCTTGTGCACAATGGCATTATACAACAACTCACGCATTCATAAACACGTCATCCGCAACGCCTTCGACAAGCACTAAATAGTTTGTCATATCAATCTCTTAATTCAAGTTGATTATCAATAGCTGTTTTTATATTTTCTCCGTCGTAACGATAACTACGCATAACATCATCTTTATTTTTTGTTATGGTATAGACACATACATCATTCTCATTCTCCGGATTGATCGATTTTGCCAATTCTTGAAGCACCTCTTTACTATGTGTTGTTATCATTAGCTGAATTTCATTCGATTTTGCTAAACGAATGATACTTTTCCACAAAAGAGGATATACAGAGAAATGAATTCCATTGTCGACCTCATCGATGAGAAGAACTTTATTTTTTTTCCCTGCGACACAAGTTATTATATACAAGAACTTCTTTAGTCCATCACCACACATACTGATTGGGATAAGCTTGTCTACCCCCTCAAAACTAACATAAGTGGAATCCGGCAAAACCTCAATATTTGCAATTCTTTGATCGAACAAACGGACTAATTCTAATACTTCGTCTTTCTTGTTTGCTCTAATCAAGGAAGATAATTCATCAGTTATTTGAAAAGCACTTGTGTCTGAAGCTATATATTGTGCATTAATAACTTCCTGGTATCCCTGAACATTATCCTGACTATACTGACCATTTTCGTAAGTGCAGAAATCACATTTGAAAGATCTTTTATTTTCTATTTTGCCATTTGCACTTTTTTTCCCGTATTCGCCATTGATAGACATACAAATAGCATTAACTCTTTGTTCAGAAGACATTATCATGCCATTCCTTACTATTGGCCCTTGTATTGTCTTACTATTGCTTAATGATATACACATAGAACGATATCCTCCGTCCGTGAGCAACCCTGTAAATGTAGGTTTGTTGTGCATCTGTACATTATGGAAAATATAGTCAATCTGACCTAAAGGATTAACTGATTGCGTGGGATCACGAAAACAATTAACTCTGCTGGGAAGACTTGCATTAGACATACCAGAAAGGAGAAAAACAGATTCAAGAATCGTTGTTTTTCCGAAATTATTTTTACCCAAAAAAACGTTGACCGAATTTAGGTTTTCCAATTTCAACTCGCTAATACCGCGAAAATTCTTTATTGTTATGTCTTTGTATAATGCCATAAACGAACTATATATTTCAAATACAAAAATAATGATTTTTCAATAACGTCTTACCATTATCTTTCAAAACCTCAACATCTCATCCCTATAATGCTCATATCTCTTCTTGCTTAATTCCAATGCGGATGTCAAGGCAGATATGGAGGATTCAAAGGAATCTAGGGTTTTGACAATTTCGTTTTGAATATCTTCATTTGGCAATTTGATTGTCAACCCACTCAATTTCTCTTGTGAAATATTAGGCACAGAACCTATTCCTGCAAACTTTTTAACGTCATATTGTATTTCGCCTCTTGTTAAATAGTAATAGAGGTATTTATTTGAACATTGTACATTTTTAAGCACTACCAACTGAGGATTTATTGTCGTTTTTTCAACCAGTTCAGTTACTATTGCAACTTTTCCTACAGTAGATCCAGTCTTACAGAAAATCACGTCATTTAGATTAACCATAATTTCTGGTGATTCTTCATATTTATCCCATGAAATATATGCACAATCATCAAAAAATAATTTAGAATTTTCTATGTTACCCGGACTTAGAGAAATTGCCCCTTCTCCTTTTTTTACTTGATCTTCTCTCGTATATCCTCTAAAACCAATTCTTCCTTTTATATCGCAAATCTCTCCTAACGTCTTCGTTTCCCATCCTTCCTTCGCCGTCAGCATCTCCTCTCTATAATACTCATACTGCTTCTTTCTCAACTCAATGAGTTTCTCCAACTGCTCCTGCTGCTCCACAAACTTGTCCAATATGCGGACTATCTCGGTTTGGACGGGTAGTGGTGGTAGGGGGATTTCAAATTTTGAAAGCAAAGCTTGAGTTAGATGTTTTATTGTGCCATTAGTATGATTATGTATCATAAACTCTTGAAAATATCCAGAAAGCATATAATGCATTAAGAATTTTTGGTTTAACAAACCAGTTTTATCTCTGACAACAAATAAACCACCATTCAATGTAGATGACATAGGCAAATCCTCTATATAGGCAATCTTACCTAATGTACCATCCTTAGTTATCAATAAATCACCTTGCACAATTTGAATGTTGGTGTCTTGATTATACCTATCTTCGTCTACATAAACACAAGAATCAAAATCTATTCTATTATATCGTGTTATATCTGTTCCTGTTATTAGTTTGTAATTTCCAAATGTCCTATAATCAGCTTTTGTAAGTCCTTGCCATCCTATTCTTGCCTTTAATGTACAAACATCTGTGAGTTTCTTCCATTCCACACCATTAGGGCAAAGTTCTTGGATCAATTTTTCAATCTTGTTCATAGCAATCATTTTTTCAGTTCGGGATGTTGCAAATAAAAAATCTGTTTTTGCTTCTCAATTTCAGCACGAAGTTGCTCTTGTGTTGGAAGGTACAATTTATACTTTGTCGCAAAAATCTGTTCATTTCCATTAAGAATTGAATACTTTGCTATATCTTCATCCGTTTCCGAACACAACACTATTCCAATTGTAGGATTATCTCCTTCCGTCCGTTTAAGTTCATCATACATACGGACATACATATCCATCTGTCCAACATCCTGATGTGTGACTTTCCCTACTTTCAAATCAATCAGAACATAACATTTCAGTATCACGTTATAAAACACCAAATCGATAAAATAGTCTTCTGAAGCAGTTCTGACCAACTGCTGGCGTTTCATAAACGCAAAACCTTGTCCCATCTCCATTATAAAGTCACGCAAATGGGTTATTATGGCATTCTCTAACTGACTTTCGGAATAAGATTCGTCTTGCTTAAAACCTAAGAACTCGGCAACAACAGGATTCTTTATAATCTCTAATTTACTAGCTGCCTGTTCTGCTTCCGTCTTAACTGGTATCAGCAAATGTCTCTCATAGTATTGGGTGCTTATATTACGATCTAAAGTCCTCACACTCCACATCTCTTTTGACGCTGTTTCCAAATACCATCTGATAGCCTCTGCGTTTTCCAATCTTAGGCTTCGATAAATATGAGTCCACATGAGATTTGGAAATCGCGATTTCCAAATCTCAAAATCAGGAATCGTGATATAAAATTGACGAAAAGAACGAAGATATCTTGCACTATAGCCATTGCCGTAATCTTTACGCAGTTCAATAGCGATTTTATCAATCAACTGCTTCCCATACTCAGCTCTTTCTTGGCCTTTCTGCTCCTCTTCCACTATACGTCTGCCTATATTCCAATAAGTGTTTACCATGACAAGGTTGACCGACGAATATGCCGCCTGTCTGCCTTGTTCTATTATCGTTTTTATGTCGTTGACGCAATTGTCAGTCTTAACAATATCAGCCATAGCACTACTGGTTAGAGTTCTGCAATAATCTTATTGATTTCATCGTTGAGCTTAACGGCTTTCGCCATCAGGTCGTTGATGTCGGCATTGACTTTTTCAATGTCGATTTCTTCCTTGATGACTTCCTTCTCTACATAAGAAGAAACGGAAAGGTTGTAGTCGTTCTTTGCCACATCGTCGCACGGCACCAACTTGGTAAAGTACTGCTCGTCTTTGCGGTCGGCAATAGCATTGACCACAGCATCCTGGTGTTCCGGCATCATGCGGTTCTTGTTACCCTCCTTCTTGAAAAGGTTGCTGGCATCGAGGAACAAGATGCTGTTGTCCTTCTTGGCACTCTTCTTCAAAACGATAATGCAGGTGGCAATGCTCACGCCAAAGAAGAGGTTTGCAGGCAACTGAATGATGGCATCCACATAGTTATTGTCCACAAGATATTTGCGAATCTGCTTTTCCGCTCCTCCACGATAAAGCACACCGGGGAACTCCACGATGGCAGCCGTACCCGTCTCTGCCAAGTGGTAAAGCATGTGCATGGTGAAGGCAAGGTCGGCCTTTGTCTTAGGGGCAAGCACACCAGCAGGGGCATAACGCTCGTCATTTATCAGGATGGCGTTCGCATCTCCGTCCCAAGGGATGGAATAAGGGGGATTAGAGACGATGCCATCGAACCGCATACCCAAGTGCTGAGGTTTGTGCAAGGTATCTTCCAACTGGATATCGAAGTTGGCGAAATTGATGTTGTGCAAGAACATGTTTATTCGGCACAAGTTGTAAGTGGTAGGATTGATTTCCTGACCATAGAAATGCAAGTCCTCCTTGTTCGGCGCCAACTTGGCCGCTTTCAGCAAAAGCGAGCCCGAACCACAAGCCGGATCATAGATAGTCTTGAGGTTCTTCTGACCGAGCATTACGATGCGAGCAAGAATCTCGCTCACCTCTTGCGGAGTAAAGAACTCTCCGCCGCTCTTGCCAGCGCCGCTTGCGTACATCTTCATCAAGAATTCGTAAGCGTCACCGAAAGCATCGATGCTGTGGTCCTCAAAAGTAGAACCAAGGTCGAGGTCGCGAATAGCAACCAACACTTTGGCTATGAGTTCGTTTCTCTTGGAAACAGAGTTGCCCAACTGAGAGTTGTTGACTGCAAAGTCAGAGAAAAGTCCCTTGAAGGCATCTTCGGAAGGAGTGCCTTGGGCAGTGGCCTCTATGGCAGCGAAAACCTTGCTAAGCGTTTCGTTCAGATTGTCGTCTTCAGCGGCTTTTCGGGCCACATTAACGAAGAGTTGGCTTGGCAGAATATAGTAACCCTTTTCAGCCACCATCTGGTTCTTCACGCCTTCATCATTAGCTTCCTCATCGGAAAGTTTGGCGAAGTCGAAACCTTCCACGCCGGCATCAAACTGCAACTTATTGATGTAGTTGCAAAGATTTTCAGAGATATAACGATAGAAGATGGAACAAAGGATATACGACTTGAATTCCCAACCGTCGATAGCGCCTCTTAACGAGTCGGCAATGTTCCAAATAGTTTTATGCAATTCTTCACGCTGTGTTTGTGCGTTAGTATTCTCTGCCATAAGGATTGTTTTATCAGTCTCCATTAGAAATAAAGGTCCATAGACCTACTCATTGAAGGTATAAAATTAGCAAAAAAATGGGAGTTATATACAATTAGGCCAAAACGATTTTCATCAACTTATAATCCATAAAGGAATGCCGGTTTCGTTACCCGTTAGGCGATGAACAAAACGATTCCCGTTCGGGGATTAACCTTGTATGATACCAGTCACAAAACAGGACACAGCAATAGAACTATATTGAAAGCATCTCCTCCTCCCAACAAAAAAAGGCGGACAAAAATCCGCCTTCCCTAATATATCGTTCGTTTCGATTACTTCTCGCAATCGCAACCGATGAATTTCCAAACGAATGCAGCCAAAGCAGCACCTACGAATGGACCTACGATGAATGCCCAAAGTTGCTCCAAAGCAGCACCGCCCTCGAAGATTGCAGGAGCAATTGAACGAGCTGGGTTAACCGAAGTACCAGTGTAGTGGATTCCCACCAAGTGAACAAGGATTAGAGACAAACCGATTGCCAATCCCGCAAAGTTGCCAGCACCCTTCTTAGAATCTGTCGTACCAAGTACAACCAATACGAATACGAATGTCAAGATAATCTCAGCAATACAAGCTGCCACTGCTCCGTTTCCACAAGCATTAGCACCTGTTTGTGTGCCTTCAGCACCCACTTGACCAACCAATACAGCCAACAAAGCACTACCGATGAATGCTCCGATCACTTGAAACACCATATACATCGCAGCGTCCTTTCCAGAAATACGCTTTGAAATCAAACAACCGAGTGTGATTGCCGGATTAATGTGGCAGCCACTGATTCCACCAATTGTGTATGCCATTGCTACCACTGCCAAACCGAATGCTACGGCTGTACCCACTACCGATGCTGTGTCAACACCACAATTCAAACTTACGGCCGTACCACAACCCATAAGAACTAGCACCATCGTGCCAACCATTTCTGCTAAATACTTTTTCATAAAACTAAATATTAAATTAAATAAACCAGCCTTTCGGCATTAACTAATAATTCATTTATATGATTCTTTGAACTTCAAAACCTCGGCCCTCATCTCGCCGAAAAAGGCATGAAATTCAGATTTGAAATCTTCGTAATTATCTAACAATATCTTCTCCATCTCATCTGCATAATCAGGCAAGGATGTACTTCTCGACATCACTTTCAACGAATCCTTCAACCCTGAAATCTTCGCATACTCCGTAAGTCGCCTGTTTAAAATGACATTGGGCAAAAAAGACCTCACGGCCACCGGCAACGAGAACCAACGAGAGAGTAAGACAGCATAGCAATAAACGCTATACTTCCAAAGAGGTTCATCCGAATAGCAGGACCATTCGTGGGCCAACAAATGGTCGTAAACCATATCGTTCACCACGCCCGAATAGTGATGATAAAGAGGATAAAACCTCGCACGACTTTTTGCCGCAATCGGATGGGTATCTATAAATTGATCGATCATTCGGTGCAAGCGAATGCCATACAACACCTTTCCCGAATATTGATCTATCTGACGTCCCTTCACATCGTCCGCAATGAAATTACCCACCATCACGTCCTTCGATTTGTCAGACAAATATAGATGTGCTAAATAATTCATCGCTTTCTCTTTTTTGACAATGTTTTCATCCAAGCATTTATCGAATCAAGCAAGATTGGAGAATCCTCTCTTACCGCCCAAGCCTGCAACTGAGTGAAACTGATATTCACAGATATATCAAGATTCTTATATTTTGCCAAAGAACGACTTGCCGTCCCATAGTCGCAAACCGCATAATCGATTTCCCCATTGGAAACAAGCATAGCCAACTGCTCTTCGTTATAATCGGACATTTGTTCTACAATAAAATCATCCGCGGCAATCTCTTCCGCCACATTCGACAAGCGTTGAATATAGGGAGAATTCGCTGTCACATATATCTTTTTCCCAGGCAGTTCCAACTGCGAGGAGACATAATCTGAAGTCGTATCCTTCTTTTCACGCTGAACCAGAACTTGCTTGTCCGTTGCAAAGGGGTCCGTAAAGGAGACCATATCTCTCATGTCCGTGGTGATAGGCAACAGACGAGCCACCAAGTCATAGTCGCCACGTCTCAGTCCGTCAATGCTCTTTTGCAAATCGTTTTCCAACGATATCTCTACGGGAACGCCCAATCTTTCAGACAAGGACTTCACCAACCTATATTGCTCGCCCGTGATAGAATCCCCCACTCTCATATAGCTTGAAGGTGTATATTCCATAACCACCATCAACTTGCCCGACTCGCATATCTCCGGCCAATCGCGCGACACAAAAGCGTCCTTCCTATTATCCGATAAAATCGTAACAATCGAGGCGATAGCCAATACACAAGCCAAGAAGACTAAGACATGGGGAGTTCTCACGCTTTTCATACGCACATCAATAACTCAAATTGGCAGAAACGCCCAATTTAAGGAATGCAGGATTAAGTGCATACCCCGGCATTGCCACATAATGATGGTTTGACCAATCGAGATTCAAGTGATTGTATTGGATAAAGAACCTTGCACACTTCAAATGACAATTCAAGAATACATCCATATATGGATACTCTCCATATTTTTGCTCGCGCTGATTATAGAACTGTCCCGTCACTGGCATATATGCTGGTGCGTAATATTTAGAATTATATCGCAAGTCAACACCCAATTGGAAAGTCAACACGCCAAACATCTTATCATATTGGAAATAAAATTTCGAATACGAAGACAATGCTGGAAGAGGAATGACATGATCATCGCTACTCTTCTGATAAGACAATTCGTTGTCCAAGTGGAAATACCACAAGCGGAACTTCTCATCAACCGACAAGTTTAAGACCTCAATATTATCCTCACACTGTGTCGGTTTGGCGACCTCGTCAAAATAGACATAATTGTCCACATTTGACAATCCAGCTTTGAGACTTAAACCTAGGCCATCATAAAAACACATTTGAGGGAAAGACAATACACCCACCAACTCGCGACGCTGCTTATGTTCAAAGTCCCTATTCCAAGCCATACGATTGGAGAAATAATGCTCTTCCAAATAATCAGGTGCAGAACTTTCCACCCAAGCCTGGGCTGCCAATGTAATATTTTGTTTACCCAACAAGAAATCACTACTTAAGCTGGCTCCCAAATTGAATGATTTTTGTGTCTCCTTTTCATCAAAGAAGAAGTACTCTCCATAAACATCATAGGTCAATTTCTTACCCAAATGCTTCGACAAACGGGCCCCTATACCATATTTATATTTATTCACATCATCATAGGCCAAATCGCACATGCGATTCAAGGAGTCAGGCAAAGCGTACGATTCTCTGCTATATGGAGTTGCATAATGTTTAATATCTGCCGTGAAATAACCAGACAGGCCAAAACGCAACAACGTATTATACTCCTCGTTCAATGTAATACCCACCGTATGCTTCATTTGCCAGAAACGAGTAGAATCCAAGGTTTGGGCAACATTCACAGACTTTGTCGTATCGAAATTATGATAACGATAAAATGAATCACATTTCAACGCACTCTTTTCGTAATATTTCTTATAATCTACCTCGCTTCTAAAGGTATAGAAGAAGGATGTGACAGGAATGAATTCTGTTGCAACAGAATCCTCGGTCACCTGCACGCTCCTATTTATACCTATGTGATATTTATAGTTCAAAAAGCTATTCCAGTTGACCAATTTGCTCCAAGCGTTATTCTCAAAAAACACAGGCATGGTCTGAGGTTCGAGATCACCTGTCGTATTCGGATTTGTCACAACCCGCTCGTCCATCAGACCACCATTCTCATAATTCTCGAAGCCATTGAACGAAACGCCAAGCATCAACTCGTTATGTTTACCCATATAGCTGCCGAAAAATCCCGCATTGTAGTTTCGGACAGACTGAGACGAATAGGCTCCATAAGTATTCACCCAGTCCCCATACATACCAAAATTCAATTTCGGATTGACATTGACGGTAAAGACTCCGTTCAACCGGCGCTCATCTCGATTGCTGATTCCGCCTGAATAATAGTTCAAATAGGTGTATGGAACTTGCGTATTATAGAAAACCATATCCTCCGGAGCACAATAATAAAGCTCATAAGGATGAAAGAACAGGAAATCAGAACGCTTAGCTCTATCCGAAAATATCAACGACTGAGAAGGCGACCCCATGGCTCCTAACGACTGCAAGCCTATCGTACGCTTTAAGGCAGGATCGGTCACTATATAATTATCAATCAAAGTATCCAACGGAGCATTTGCAACGGCACCTGTGACATCGGTGATACGCCACGTCTGAATACGCTTTTCCGTCTCGGGTTTCTTCTTTTTGAAACTCTGAGCATCAGCTTGTCCATCTTGCGCAAAGGCAAAGAATGGGAAAAACAAGCTTATTAATATGACACTTATTTTTTTCATTGTCTGCAAAGATACAAAAAGATAAAAAGAGACAAGAATAATAAAGAAAACATTTAGCATTCTGTCATCATTTATCTAAACAAAAAAAAGAAAACCCATTGTATAAAAATACGGAATGCCACAAGCGAACAAACGAAATAGAGAAAACGCAATAAATACTATACTTAGCACGAAAAAAAAGCAACAAATCTTCACTGAATTAAACAATATGCTATTATATTTGCATACTAATGTAGTAATATCAACTTTTCGCAATTAACGAATTAGTAAACTTTTGATGAAAAAATAATAACAATGAAGAAAAAGACAATAACAAGCATCGCTTTCGCACTTGGCTCTTTATTGTTCTTCCAACAGAACACTTTTGCAGCATGGGACGGAAAAACGGAGACTTACGATTGGTATATAAACGCTGACACCCTTGCTGGAGAAACAATCGACAAACCTTTTGTCATCTCATCAGAATCAGATTTAGTGGGATTAGCAAAATTGGTTTGCCAATCAGTTGCAAAAACCAGTCCCCACCCTAACGCATTCGATGGTAAATATTTCGTTCTTGCAAAAGATTTGGATTTCGGATCAAAGAAGGGAAAGAAAAACGAATGGACTCCCATCGGCAATAAAAAATATCCCTTTAGAGGCTATTTCCTAGGACAAGGTCACACTATCAAAAACCTAAATATAAACAACAGCTGTCAAGATGAAAAGACAGACTTGTCTATAGATGTTTATTCCGAATCAAAAGTTGCTCGCACGGAAGATATTTATACCAAATTCCAAGATACAAAATGTAATGATTTAGGTTTGTTCGGCCACATCATGCACGCAGAAATCAGCGACTTGAATTTGGAAAACGTTTCGATCAACGGAAACTACATCATCGGCGGTATTTGTGGTCACGCAAGTTGGAACTCAACAATTAAGAACTGTTCTGTAGAAGGCGAGTTAAAAGGCAACGGCTTCATCGGCGGCATTTGTGGTTATATGGAGATGGAGTGCCTCATCGACAGCTGCAAGGCCAACGGAACAATCATCAGCAGTCAAGGCAAACTTGCCAACGGCGGTATCTGCGGTTTGGCTCAAAGCAAATGCAAAATAAAAGATTGTGAAAACACCAGCGAAATTTTCTGTGAAAACTCCGAATACGTTGGCGGAATCTGCGGTTTGACCAACCTTTATGGCTCCATAACCAACTGTGCCAACAGTGGAGATATAACAATCAAAGGAACCGTTAGCGGTAACTTCGCAGCATTCGGTGGAATTTGCGGCGTATTAGGACACTCTTGCACATTAGAGAGGACAACAAACATCGGAAACATCAAGGCTAATCCAAGCCAAGGCTTCGTTGGTGGTATTTGTGGATTGGCCAGTGAAGAGACTTCTTTGGTATTCAACTTCAACGCGGGCTGCATAGAAAGCAACAAAGCAATCATCAGCGGTGGTATTTGTGGCATGAATTACAGAAACACAACTAACGATAACATCAACGTCGGTAATGTGTTGGGTGATGGCATCAAAGGTGGCGTCATCGGCTACAACTACAAAGATAG
The DNA here is from genome assembly GCA_024401475.1 of Paludibacteraceae bacterium. Taxonomy (GTDB): domain Bacteria; phylum Bacteroidota; class Bacteroidia; order Bacteroidales; family Paludibacteraceae; genus RGIG10190. The sequence continues at coordinate 31,742 of JAKSKZ010000020.1, forward strand.
AAGTGTTGTTGCAAGATGTTATTATGACGAGCAAATGTGTCCTGTAAAATATGGAATTGGTATCACTGAGGCTGGCAGCAAGAAAGGAAGCAACCACGGAACCGACAAGATGTCAACTTCTGACATGGTTGGCAACTTTGCGAAAAGCTTAGGCACGGACAAATGGACTATGTCTGAGGGCAACTACCCTATCTTAACTGCTTTGGCTAATTCAGACATTGCAAAAATCAGTGCTCAGCCTATCATTCTAAGCAATGGACAAACTGTTGACAAAGTGACATCTACATTCAAAGCGAATACAACAAATGGTATCCGTTGGTCATTCAGAGCCGGAGAGGCTACTATTGACGAGAATGGAGAGGCTACTCTTCTACAAGGAGGAAATGTCAACTTCACATTGACTAATGGTGTCTCTAAAAAGAGCGTAACACTAAAATCTGAAGAGAAATAAGATTCTTAAAAACAAGAAGAAAGGCGACGCAAGAAAATGTGTCGCCTTTCTTCTTTTATAAATTTGGAAATAAAATCAGGGAACTATATACAATCTCTCCATAATTCCACACGATTTTTTCATTAATTCCATTTATATCAAACGCTATTAACCACCTAAAATTAAAAGCGTATAGGTCAAATTAAATCTTACTGCATTTCAACAAAACCTTTCGATCCGCTATTGTCGTTGCAAAAAGGAATAAATCTCCGCCTTCTTTCAATTTCAGACGATCTCTCAATTGCGCTACCGTCTGAGGAAAATTGCGCACCGCAATATTAGCACTCTTTAATCCCGAAAGATGCTGTTTCAGATCACTCTTCCCCATCGAAAAGCAAGAATCCACGCGGAATATTCTTCCTGGGAAATCGCTCACCAACTCCTCCGATGTATATAAATGAGTATTCAAATCCAACTTAAACACAGGATAGCGCTGAGACAACAATTTGTAGGCACCGCCTTTCATCAAAGCCGCATTAGGCTCATACAGATACGCTCCTACATTTTCGGCCAAGCGACAAGAAGAGACGCGCTCCTCCTCTTTTGTGAAATCGAAAATATCGTCTGAGTCTTTCTTCAAATTCGCACAGATAATCTTCATATTCGCATCTTGTTTCTCGCTTTCAAAAAGGAACAGCAATTCTTTACACTCATTATTGACTGCCACCACATGAACCTCCGTCACATGATGAAGCACATTCAGAGCCAAAGAGAGATCCAACATTGGCGAATACTTCACCAAAATCTTTTTTGATTTAGCCAACAAAGATGGTAAAATTTGCGTAAGATCAGGCTCGCAATCTGCCACAGAGACAACCTTCCTGCCATACTGATCACGACGAGCAGGATCCAGATAGACACAATCAACAGGCGACATATCACCTAAAACATCCGACGCCTGCCCACATTTGACATCAACATGATTCAAACCTAGCAAGGCAAAGTTATGCGAAGCTATCTCGCACAAAAGTTCCTGTCGCTCAACGTATATGGCACGCTTGAAATTTCGAGAGAGAAATGAAAAATCAACACCAAAGCCACCCGTCAAATCGACGAAAGAATCACCCGTCAACAAGGATGATTTATAAAGAGCTGTCTGTTCTGACGAGCATTGCTCCATAGAAATATGTGGAGGATAAAGCAACCCATCCACAGCAGCCCACGAAGGCAGTTTTCGGAGAGCAATCTGCCCTCCTTCAATCTGCCTCAAAGCCAATGACAAATCCACCCCATCTACACACCCCGGATGAAGAGCTAAATTTCGAACATCATCATCCTTATGCCGAGTGATGAACTGCCAAGTCTGTTCACCAATCTCTATCATCAAGCGAACACAACTGTCTTGTTCTTATAAGCCAACACTTTACGATCGATATGTTTTTCAACCGCACGAGAAAGCACGATTTGCTCCAAATCACGACCCTTATGAATGAATGACTTAACCGTATCTTTATGAGTAACTCTCACAACGTCTTGTTCGATTATCGGACCTGCATCCAACTCAGTTGTCACATAGTGACTAGTTGCACCGATAATCTTAACACCTCTCTCATAAGCTGCATGATATGGCTTGGCACCAACAAACGCAGGCAAGAAGGAGTGGTGAATATTTATAATCTTGTTAGGATACTCACGAATCATATCCTCGGAAATGATCTGCATATAACGAGCCAAAACTATGAAATCGACATTCTCGCCCTTCAACAATTCCATCTCGGCAGCCTCTTGCTCAGCCTTATTCTCCTTTGTAATAGGGAAAACATGGAACGGTATGCCGAAACGATCGCCTACCCACTTCAAATCAGGGTGATTGCTGACAATCATCGGAATCTCCACATTCAATTCGCCCGCCGTATATCTTGACAAAATATCAAACAAGCAGTGTGACATTTTTGAAACGAAGATTGCCATACGAGGCTTCACGTCGGAGAAATAGATATTGAAATCCATTTCGTAGGTCATTCCAAACAAAGTATGGAAATAATCAATTATCTTCTCTTTGGGGATGATGAAATCTGTCAAATCCCACTCGATTCTAGTAAAGAAAGTATTCTGTTCGTAGTCAACATGCTGATCCAAATAGACAATGTTACCTTTGTTGACATTGATAAAATTAGTCATTGCGGCCAAAATACCTTGCTTATCAGGGCAGTGAGCCAACAATATTGCAGTCTGTTTCTGCTTTTCCATATCACAATAATCTATAAAGGAGATTTAAATCCCCAGTTAAACTTACGAGAGAATCATCATTACAATCTCTCTAAACATCTATTTCTTAAAAAACTCAAATCGTAACGCGAGAGAAAGGAGGCAAAGAGATATCGCAAAAATCTCCGTCCTGATACTTAAAATACGCAGCGATGGCCACCATAGCCGCATTATCTGTCGTATAAGAGAATTTTGGGATATGTATCTTCCACCCATAACGACGGCCATGATCTTCAAAAGCCGCTCTTAACGCAGAATTGGCAGAAACGCCCCCTGCTACAGCAACCTCCTTGATGCCCAAGTCTTTCACCGCCTTACGCAGTTTTGCCATCAAAATCTCAACCACCGTATATTGCAAAGATGCACACAAGTCGCACTTGCGTTCTTCGACAAAGTTTGGATTTACCTTCAACTCGTCACGCAACAAATAAAGGAACGAGGTTTTCAAGCCACTGAAACTATAATCATAACCAGGCACTTGAGGCTTGTTCAAAGCAAAAGCCTTAGGATTTCCCTCTTTTGCCAAACGGTCAATTACAGGTCCACCAGGATAAGGCAACCCCATCACCTTAGCACACTTGTCAAAGGCCTCGCCGGCCGCATCGTCTATCGTCTGACCCAAGACTTCCATATCCTTGTAGCTCTTCACCAATATGATTTGAGAGTTTCCTCCCGAAACCAAGAGACAAAGGAATGGGAAATTAGGGAGATTGCTCTCCTCGCCCTTTACTTGAATAAAATGAGCCATCACATGTCCCTGCAAATGGTTAACATCAACAAGCGGCTTACCCAAAGCCAAAGAAAAACCTTTGGCAAAAGATGTACCCACCAACAAAGAGCCCATCAACCCAGGCCCACGAGTGAATGCTATCGCGCTCAAATCCTCTTTGCTCAACCCCGACTGCCGCAAAGCTTCATGGACGACAGGAATGATATTCTGCTGGTGTGCACGAGAAGCCAACTCTGGGACGACACCACCATAAGCCTCGTGAACTTTCTGACTTGCAATAACATTTGACAACAAAAAACCATCGCTGATTACGGCACAAGACGTATCATCACAAGACGATTCTATGGCTAAAATATTAACTGACATTATAATGCGTTTTATTTCTTCCTTTCTGAAAAATCAAACAAGCTGTTAAATAAACAAAACTTATTCGTAGCCCGTTTTCTATCTCCTATTTATTTTCTATTTTTGTAAAAATATTTGTCAAAGGTATAAAAAAATTCATATATATATTACTCCGATTAGCCGCAGTATTTTTCATTATTCTATTATGTGGCTATTTGGTTCTGAAAAACGATAAATTACAACGTAAAGTTGTCAATGTAGTGACCGAAAGTCTTTCCGACAAAGTTCAGTCGGAAGTCAAACTTACAAAAATCGAGTGGGACTTTCCTAACAGCTTCATTCTCAACGACGTGTACATCGAAGATCAGAATCAGGACACATTGTTGTCTATTGACAGAACAAAGGTCACCTTGAATTTGTTGGATCTATTCCAAGCAAAAGTTTCTTTCCGTACGATTCAAATGGTGGGAATGACGGCCTACATTAACAAAAATGACTCCGTCTATAATTTCCAATTTTTCGTAGATGCATTCCGAAAGAAGGATGACAATCAATCCATTAAATGGTCAATGGACGTAGAATCCATTGCCTTCGACGATTGTAATGTCTATTACCGAAATGACAAACATGCCCTTAGGGCCAAAGGATTCGACCCTAGCAACATAGGCATCAACCAATTGAATGGTTATCTGCATGTTAAATGTTTTACCGAAGACTCTATTAACGTCAAACTACACAACATTAGTTTTGAAGAGAAGTCTGGATTAACGCTTAGCGGATTATCCACAGCGTTCCATTCCAACAAAGAGATGATGACCTTCAACAACTTTGTTGTAAAAATGCCTAACAGTCTCGTCGCCTTCAACGATGCGACCTTCTACCACGACAACTACAAGGCTTTCAACGACTTGACAAACAATTTGATGATGAACGTGGACATTGCTCCATCCAACATCAAAGTCAAAGATCTGGCGGCCTTAGTTCCACGTCTTGAAAATCTTGAAGAAAACATCACCATCGAAGGTATCATCCAAGGTAAAGGATCCGACGTAAATGTAGGAGATTTAAAGATTCGATACGGTCAAAACACCCACATCAATGGCGACATGCGAATCATGGGACTCCCCTATCTAAAAAGGATGAGTGTATTTGCCAACTTCAACGATATTTGTGCAGATCCAAAAGAGTTGAGGGAGATTTCAGAAGCATTGCTCGAGCGAGAGATTAAACTTCCTAGTTTTGTAGATAACCTGCATTACATTTGTTACGAAGGTAATATAGAAGGCAATATAGAAGAACTGCACGCTGACGGTACGATAAAATCCAATGTAGGCGACATTGCTAACAATGTAACAATCAATGCTACTGACGAAAAATTCAGTGGATATACTATCACGGGAGGCATTCAATCATCCAATTTGGCCTTAGGTTCTCTTTTTGGAGAGAAATCGCAACTAGGCAATGCGGGGCTTCACATGGACGTCGTCTTCAACAAAGCAGAAACTGGCAATGTTTCTATTGACGCCAAAGGCTCCATAGACTCCATCACCTATAGGAACTACACCTACAACAACATAGAAATCAACGGCGTATTTAATCAAAAAGAATTTAACGGAGTTGTATCTCTAAATGATCCGAACGCTTCTTTCAAATTTGATGGAAACATCAACCTAAACCAAGAACAACCGTCTTATCGCTTCTTGGCAGAAATAAAGGATGTGAAACTCGACAAACTCAACCTTTCCAAACATCCTAATTCAACGCTGGCTTTCAATATTGAAACAAACATTCGAGGCAAAAAAATAGACGATGCAGAGGGAACATTCTCCGTTGATAACATTCTCTACACAAGAGGGTCAAAGGAACTTTACATTGCCAACGCAAGCATAGTGTCAAGCAAAAAAGGTAATAAAAAGAGCATCAAACTCTACTCCGACTACATGAATGGAGAAATAGTAGGGCAATACAATTTCTCATCCATCTATAAGAATTTAAAGCATTTAGCCAAAAACTATTTGCCGTCCATCATCAAAGACGAATACACTGCAGACAATAGCTGTGGCAACAATTTCAATTTTAAGTTTGAGATTGAGAACATCAACCCTATCAATGAAATCATAAAACTGCCAGTCTCTCTTTCTGAGCAAGGCTCTATCAGCGGATTCTACAACGATAGTCTTCAAAAAGCAAGAGTCAAAATAGAGGCTGAGCAATTCTCTATTGGGAAAACAAACTTAGAGGATTTCGTCGTTTTGGTAGAAAACCCAAACGACCACGTCAAAATAATGGTCAGAGGAACTCATCTGCCTTCCAACAGCCGACGCACCCCTTACTTCCTCTCATTCAACTCGAAAATAAAAAAGGACTCGGTTGATGCAGAAATGAACTTCAACAATTCGGCAGAAGTGACTTACGGCGGAAAGATAAAACTATCAGCCTTCTTCAAAGGACTGACCAAAGAGGGCTTGACAGCTGATTTTCTCATCCACCCATCCGACATCATCCTCAGCGATACCACATGGAGCATCAAACGAAGCACCATAGAATTGGCGCCGAAATCCATTACGGTCAACGATTTCCAATTCTCTCATGACGATCAAAATCTTACCATTAACGGTAGAAACACCGTCAATGAAAAAGATAGCATGCATGTTCACCTGAACAAGCTGAGACTTGGCTATGTCAGCGACATTGTCAACCAAAAATATATCACTTTCGGTGGAGAAGCCAGCGGAGATGTAAACCTCTTCAAATTGTTCAACCAACCTTACTTCTTAGGAGATTTAAGCGTATTAGGTGCAAGCATCAACGAATATGGCATTGGCGATTTGCAAGTAAAATCCAACTGGGAACCCAAAGATAAAAGCGTAAGATTCAAAGGAACGCTTGACAATGTTTTGCCGAACAAAGAGATTGCACGATCAGATATTTTCGGAGGCGTATTCATCGGCAACGACTCTCTCTATATCGAAGGCGACTTGAAAGAGGTGAGCCTCAAGTTTTTGCGTCTTTACATTGGCACCATCATGCAAGACAACATCGGAACAGTCAGCGGAAACGTAAAGGCTTACGGTAAATTCAATGAAATTGGATTGGAGGGAAAAGCATTTGCCAGAAACTTTGGATTCAAGATTGACTATCTGAATACATTCTATACATTGACAGACACCGTCATTCTTACGCCAAGAACCATCCAACTCGTCAAGACGCCGGTATTCGACACAGAAGGCAACATGGCGGTTGTAAACGGCATCCTACACCATCACGGTTTCAAAGATTTCAAATTCGATGTAAATGTCAATTGCAACAACTTCATGGCTCTCAACACCAAAGAGCAAGACAACAGCATCTATTACGGAAAGGCTTACGCCAATGGTCCGGTCAGAATCTATGGAACACCTAACGAGGTGAATTTCTTCATCGACTTGAAAACAATGCCAAACTCTAAAGTCACCATACCTCTCGGCAATTATGCGACAGCAAGCAATAGCGACTTCATCACTTTTGTCAAAAAAGAAGAGGAACTTTCGGCTATAGAACTCAAACGACAAAGAAGAGAGAAATTGAGGACTATTGAGGAGAACAAAAAATCGAAGACGCAATTGAATTTGGACATCAACATCGAAGCCACCAAAGATGCCACCGTGCAACTTATCATGGATGCCCGTCAAGGCGATATGATCAAAGGTAATGGAAATGGTAAAATCAGGCTCACCTACAGCACGAAAGAGTCGGGCATGAATATGTATGGCAGCTACGAAATTCTAAAGGGTGAGTATTTCTTCACCATCCAGAGCCTCATATCCAGAAAATTCGACATCGTAAACGGTAGTCTTTTGAGATGGACCGGCAGCCCTTACGACGCCATCATAGACATCAACGCTAAATATGCATTGAACACTTCATTGAATGAAATTTTGGACGATCCGAACTTACGTTCAACACTTACTCCTGTCCACTGTCTGTTAAATTTAACAGGTACGCTAAGAAGGCCTAACATCAAATTCGATTTGAACCTTCCAAACTCCGATGCCGATTTGAACAGCCGTCTAAAGAGTGTCATCAATACAGAAGAGTTGATGAATCGAAATGCAGCATCATTGCTCGCTTTGGGACACTTCTATACGATGGATAAGAGCGATGTGAACAGTTCAACAGAACTGTCTTCCGTTGGCTTCTCTACCCTATCTTCACAAATCAGTAATTGGATGTCGAGCATCAACGAAGACGTAAACATTGGCCTCAACTACAAACCTTCCGACGGAGTTTCAACCTCCAACGAGTTCGATGTTGCCTTGTCCACTCAATTGTGGAACGACCGATTACTTCTCAATGGAAATTTCGGATATAGGGACGATGTAAACAATGTGCCCAACACCAATTCAAGCAATAGCATCGTCGATTTTGACATTGAATACAAACTCACACCAAGTGGGAAATATAGCGTGAAAGCTTTCAACAGAACCAACGACAGCTATTTCAAGCAGTCTCCTAACACGCAAGGAGTCGGCGTCACCTATCGAGAAAGTTTCGACACATTCAGCGAGCTTATCCACTATTACACCAATCCGTTAAGATTTTGGTTAAACGGTGACAAGAAAAAAAGAAAAGAACAAAACGAAGATCAAAGCAAGGATAGTAACGACATAAAACAACCAATAATTCCAGAAGAAGAAAAGGTCAAAAAAGAGAATTGACATTGACTTTGTTTCGAATTGGTCCTATTCATCAGAATACAAAATATCATGGGAAAGAAGACTTCACCTTGGGCATGGGTGCCCACTCTATACTTCGCAGAAGGAATACCCTACGTTATCGCTGCAACCGTCTTTGCAGTGACTATGTATCACCAATTAGGAATCTCCAATACAGAGACTGCATTTTTCACTAGTTGGATTTATCTTCCATGGGTTATAAAACCATTTTGGAGTCCCTTCGTCGATGTAATGAAGACCAAAAGATGGTGGATTCTATTCACACAACTCTTAATAGGCATAGGGTTGGCTGCGGTGGCATTTGTCATTCCGACCTCCTTTTTCCTTCAATCGTCTTTAGCCATTTTATGGATAGTAGCGTTCTGCTCTGCCACACATGACATTTCTGCAGACGGTTTCTACATGCTCGCCTTAAACGAAGGAGAGCAATCCATATTCGTTGGCATACGTAGCACCTTCTACCGCATATCAATGGTAGTTGGACAAGGTCTGCTTATCTATTTAGCCGGCGTGCTGGAAGAAGAGACTAACGACATCCCGCTATCTTGGAGTATCACGCTATTGGTAGCAGCAGTTCTTTTCTTCATTTTCTTCCTTTACCACAACCTAATCCTACCCAAACCTGAATCGGACAAAACCGTCACTAACCATCACAACATTTCCGACTTTTTCTCTTCGTTCGTCAGTTTTTTCAAGAAAAAAGACATAATAATAGGACTACTATTCATACTCCTCTACCGTCTCGGAGAGTCTCAACTCGGAAAAATAACAGCTCCATTTCTACAAGACCCTAACGAATTGGGGGGATTAGGCATCAGCACCAAAGATTTTGGTATCATTTACGGTACAATCGGAGTTTTAGCACTCACCGTTGGTGGCATCCTTGGGGGCATCTACATATCAAAAAAAGGACTAAAGAAATCCATCTTCCCGATGATGCTATGGATGAACCTTCCCAACTTGATATATGTATTCATGGCATACGGCCACCCTTCTAACATTTGGATCATCACGATTGGCGTCGCGTTTGAGCAATTCGGATACGGTTTTGGATTTACAGCATTCATGCTCTACTTGATTTACCTCAGCCAAGGCGAATTTAAGACATCCCACTATGCCATCTGCACTGGATTCATGGCACTAGGCATGATGCTTCCTGGTATGGGAGCAGGCTGGATTCAAGAACATTTTGGTTATCAAAATTTCTTCATTTGGGTATGCATTTGCACTCTCCCAAGCTTTTTCCTACTCCCATTCCTAAAAATCGAAGATAAATTCGGCAAGCAAGAATAGGTTTTCCAACAATAATTTTCTATCTTTGATTAGAGAGGATTATAAAACACTCTCTTTTCGAGATTGAACCTAATTTATTTTTCAACGATAAAACACTAACGCTATGACAACAGAAGATTTATTGATGGAAATTCAAGATTGCGATGAATTGCTATATACCTCACAAGAGGCTAACTTAATGTTGGAATACAGAGATGCAGTAAAAAAATTAGATGTCAACGAGGAAGTTTTGGCGACAAAAGAAAAACTCGCCTCTGATTTCGAAAGACTAAGTAATCTTATCAAAGATTATGAAGACCGCATTCATTTGACAGCCAACAATGTAACGGAGCCCACCAAAAATGAAATGGCAGAGTTAAAGAAACTTTTCAACGAAATAGAAGATTTAGATTTTGCCACATCCGAAAAGTATGAAGAACTAACAGGTAATGCTCAAATTTAAAACAAAAACAAAAAAATGACACATGGACACGAAGTGCTTCACATGATGGAGGGTAACACTTATTCTTCCAACGAAGAATTAATTGAGGCTATCATTCAAAAATTCGGAACCGAAGAACGTTTCTACACTTGCAGTACCAATGACATGACCGCATCCGAATTAGTAGCTTTTCTTAATGAACGAGGAAAATTCATGCCAAGCAAGGATAATGGATTCACCGTTGACACAAGTAAAGTGTGCAATCATTAAAAAAGAGGCAAATTAACCAATAATAACGGCAGAAGGTTAGAGAAATCTGCTCTTCTGCCGTTTCCTCATAAAAAAGGACGGTCACTTTGTCATTGTGGTTTTCTTCTCATCTGAAGAGCGCCCGTAAGATGATTTTACCAATATAAGAGGCAGTTCATCGCTATGACAAACTGCCTCTTCACTTAACTCAAAATTGGATATTTAAAACATATACTATTGTCACTCTGGAACATAAATAATTTCACCATTTTCCAATTCATAGGCAATACCCACCTTTTTCCCTCGTTTCCCGTCTGAATGGCTTTGATCTTCGCTTGGAGTATATCGGCTTATTTGATTTCCTTCTTTCGTTATGATTTCCATATTCTCTTTGCCTGGATTTTTAATCATAGTAAAATCATCTTTGCTGAAAACCTCTGTCATATTAAATCTAGCAACCAATGCAACCATTAAAGCGACAGCAAAAACCATAGCCACATCGAAAAGATTGGAGACTGTCGACATTGGATCATCCTCCTCTTGTCTATTCAATAATGTGTGACGCATAATCAATTCCTATTTTGTAATTTTTAATTCTTTTAGTTTGTTCGCCAAATACTCTAAATTGACTATGTCTTGCAAATACCAACGTTGCTTTACTTGTTGTGTAACATAGCCAATTGCCGCAGCCACCAAACCTGTGACAGTCGTAGCAAAGGCCACTTGCATATTGCGAGCCATCGACTCTATATCTCCCGATGCCAAACCGGCCAAGGCTGGACCCATCGGTATCAATGTCCCCATCAAACCCATCATAGGCCCTAGTTTTGACAACATCTTGGAAATATTCAAATCCTTATCAACTGCGATTTCAAATTCAGACAGGAGTCGTTGTTGTTCATAAACATCATCTTTCGCAGCCAACATTTGACGCATATAACTCAGAACAAGAGTATTATTTTTCTGTGGCAAATGAGAGTCCAGTTCACCCACGTTGTAGGAATTCACTGATGAAAGTGCTTTCCGGATTTGAGTTGCTGACTTTTGAATAGCCAAATACTGTCCAAAAAACGAACCAATAAGAATTAATGAACGAATGAAAAGAAGAATAAGAATAAGGATAACAGGAACCAATAGTCCTGTACTAATCCAATACAAAATATCTGATATGAGATTCATACTACTTACTAAATTTTTTTAATTGAATTTGTTTTATCACTAAACCTAAACAAGCACAAATAAGAGAGAGAAGTAGAAATACTCCTAAAGCATTCCATTCAATCTTATCTGACCCATGAAATGTTGTCGTTCCATTGACTGTGGCAATAACACCCAACGCCAAGACCACGACAGAAAGCAAGAACAACAACTCCAAACGGAGATGTTTCTCTGGCAATAACCTACGAATGCCATAGACAAGCAATGGGGAAATGGCCAAAATCAGAACAGCAAAAGACCATGCAATCAAAGGGAAGTCTTGCCCTGGAAATGCATAGACAACTTGCACCAACGCATAAAAAAGAACTGGGAAAATCAAGATACCAGGAAAAAATCGAAGAATTCGATAAAACCAAAGCATTCGAGAACTCACAACTCCATCGTACAGCAGACGGACAGCCAGAAGAGAATATGAAATTTGCCATAGCACCTCCAAACATAAAACCACCGAAGTATCAAGCATCAAAGGTTGATTTGAAAGCCATTCGCCTATTTCATTTCGGCTCTGATTGATTGCCCAAGGCCAAGAGAGACCGACAAAGAGAAAACAAATCAACGACACCGCCCACAATTGCCAAGTTTTCAGAAACGTCATCTTCATCCATGTGCTAAACAAGACTAAAAAAAGAAGGACAACCACTACAGACTCCATCACTCCTCCTCTTTTTTTCGTTTGCGAACAAGCAGCAATAAAACAATCATTGCTACTATGCTAAAAGCAATCATAGCCGACGATGTTACTGATGTAGTCGATGCTTCAGCAGTCTCCGAGTTGGTCTCTCTTTTCATCACCATACCCGACTTTTGTTCTTCCGAAGCAACATCCAAACGGGCTTTCTGTCGTTCATCAGTTTCCTTTTGCAATTGCGAATCCAATGCTTTTAATGCCTCTAACCGTTCAGGAGTGGTCTTCCAATAGCCTTTCTGAGCGGTCTGAATCATTGTTTTCGCCATACTTTGGAAAGCGGCAGGATTTTGTCGATGTAAAAACTCATCCACGCCTAAATTCAAACCATCCTCAATGTAGATGTTATAGATTTGCTCCCAAACCCCGTTGTCGATAGCCATCGGCTTCATAACATTCCAACCATAAGTATTCTCTACTATTTCAGCAAAAGAGGCAGCTTCGTTAGCACCACCTTTCATCTTTTCTTTGATATAATTAGGATTGAAAATCGTAGTCCTACTTTCCACTCCAATTGCCTCTTTCAACTCTTGCATTCGATTGTTATTCCTATTTCGATAATCGGCAAAGTAGGCATCAGGATCTTTCCCCGTCACATTACGGACAGCCAAATTCATGCCTCCCATAAACTCATACACATGGTCTAACGAAAGAGCACCCCATGCATTCGATTGTCGTGGCTGCACAACCACATCGGTTCGGCTCAAAGCCGCACGGAATGCCGCCTTTGATGCCTGTTCCCAATAATATTCTGAACCATAGAATGCCGACATGTTATTCAAATAGGTTTCAGCTATTTCTGATTCATTCTTCCATGCGGAGCCTTGCTGAACCATACCTTGGATGCCTGTTCCATAATCACCGTTCAAACCACCAAAGATTCGGAATGAGGACATTTCACGAGCCTCACGAGGAGAAACACCCGATTCGACAAGCAGACGTTCCGACTCTAAGACTCCTTCCTGCACAAAATTCAGTTCCTCACCGTCTTTCGCCTCTGCCGCCATTTGAACAGCTCTATTGATAAGATATAGTCTGGAAGAGGCTAAATCACGAAATTGCCCCGATGTCTGAACAACGACATCAACACGAGGTCTCTTCAACTCTGCACTTGGAATTAAGCGAAGGTCCGTAACTCGACCAAAAGCATCACGCAAAGGCTCCACTCCCAAAAGATAGAGGGCTTGCGCTATTGTTGCACCTTCGGTCTCGATAAACTCGCTCGACCAAAAAGTGAAAGAGACTTTTCGCGGAATAGAATCATGATGACGCTCCTGATACATTTTTATCGTATTATTCGCCAATGCCATTCCCTTTTCCCATGCTGCTTCACTCGGAGTATTCTCTGCATTGATTCCATATAGATTTCTACCTGTTGGCAAAGCATGAGGATTTGAAATAACATCACCGCCACTCGACGGCTTAGTATATCCGCCAGACAAAGCATTCATCAAAGAGACCATTTCATGTTCTGGTGCATCCTTTAATTGTTGTCGATAACGGCCAACATTTAAAAGTGTACGTTCCACCTCCATTATGGCATCTGCCAAATAGACGTCTTCCTTGGGATAAGTTTTCTTCATATCCGCCATGCTTTTCATCATATTAGAGACACCATCTTTAGGCATATCAATTTTTGTATTGGACAACCCCATAGCCGCAGCCATCTTCTTCAACGCTTCTGGAGAAGCTCCTGCCATTTTAGCCAATTGTAATGCCGTTTTCGGATCCATTCCTTTGCCAGCCTCCTTCATTTTGACCATTGAAGAACTATCAAGTTTTGAGGAAGAGGAAGACTCAACTATTTTTCGAGAAACACCTTTACTTTCTTTTTTTGTCGTATCATTTTTCTGATTCATCATTATCGACATCATCGCCATCATGCCGGTTGGAGCATTTTTACTTTTCGCAATTTCGCGAGCATAAGCTAATTGTTCAGCAGAAATGCCCGCTGTTTGACAAACAAACGCATCAGTAGCAAGAGAAGGGTTTTCCAACAAACGGGCTACCAACTTCTTTGCTGGTTCTAAATAATTATTGGTAAAAATCGACCTATGACGCTCCGCTTCACCTTTTACACGTCCAAGTCGTTTGTCCAAGGCATGAAGACCGTATGCAATGGGGTCTGTGGCCATTGCTTGGATGGAAGAGACAATGCGAGCCTCTTCGTAAGGCACTCCCAAAGTATAACACTGTCCAACCATTTTTTCGTTGACAATTTCCTCTCCAAATTGTTCTACGCGAGCCAACTCTGCCTCTGTCCACAACGTTGTCATAAGACTATCAAGTTCCAACTCTCGATGAATCCCCATAGACACAGCCAATCGTTTCACTTTTCGACTTGCCTCATCCGAGAGAGTCTTGTTATAAGCAGCAATGGCTTCATTCAACTCCTTGTACTGTCCTCTAAGCCCAGAATTTAAATATGGTGCGTTCAAATGCGACTGAATACCTGCGTATGTTCGACGCTTTGCAATCAACGCCTCGCCAACATTTCCAATCATATAGATGTAAAGATGAGGAAGGGTTCCAACCAATCTATCGGGCCAATCTTGACTACAAAGAGCCACCTGCTTTCTTGGCGTATATTCAAGTCCGCCATGCGTTCCAAAATGAATCATCACATCCGCCTTAAATTCATCATGAATCCAATAGTAAGCTTGTTGGAATGCATCTATAGGATCTTTATCCGTTCCATGGATAATGGCAAATGTATTATCGCCCTCACCCGCCAAAGGTTGTTGAACAAGTGCTACATTACCAAAGACAGATCGTTGTTGACGATTAAACAACTCGGCCAATTCCGACGAAGTGGAGGGAAGACCTTTCAGAGTATACCCTTCTCTCTGAAGGCGTCGCAAAACATTCATCAAAGAAGGCACAACGTCCAAACCCGAAGCTGTGAGAGAACTCTCGCCAGGACCCTTGAAGTAGACTATGGCAACACGCTTTTCTGCATTTTTCTTTTGCTGCAAAGCAATATAGTTATTGACGGTCGCCACAAACTTTTCCAATCTGTCAGGGATAGTATAAGCCTCACGCATTCCATCCTCGTTGACACGTTGTCCAAATATGACATAAGGGCGAATGGCACCATCCAGTTCTGGAGTGACAATGCTTTGGCTCATAAATCCACCCTGCATTCCTTGCTTATCATTCTCCCACTCTGATGTCAAACAATTGACATTCAATGGGCAAAACAAAGGACAATTCTGCTTAAACAACCACTCGACTGCCTCATCGCCCAATCTACCATGAGCCAAATTAATCACAGCAGAGAAACGTCCGTTTCCCCACTCTTTGATGAACGTTCCAATCATTCCTTCTGCGCGATAGACAACATTACCTGTTTTTTCCAATGCAAGAATCAAATCAGAAGGATCGCCCATCGCACCCGTCACCAAGACACGAGGAGCATCGGCATTGAAAAGGTCATGCCCTTTCAAAAAGTCTTCATACGATTCAATTGATTGGAAATAGAGTTTTTCTTCCTCCGCATCATCTAAATTAGGATGAGAAAGAAGTCCCGTCTGCCTAGGGACAATGGAGTCCACTGCTCCACAGAAAATCAGTTTCTGGTCAATATTGGTTCTAATATAATTCAACATAGACCTATAATTGATCCTTGAAGCACCCCTTAAATAAGCATTCAACGTATCAGAAGTGAGGCTATCAACGGAGACGATGAAATTAGTTGGATTGGTGGACATCGTTGTCAAGATGTTCGTTCCTGTCCAAGCAGCCATCTGAATCTTATCTCGTTGCTCTTCTGTCATACGAATACCCATTCCATTGATAAAGACCATATCGTATTTATCAATCTTATCAAGTTCATTTATAGGCAACTCCTCCAACGAAATCATTGGATTATCGTTAGCCTTTGAAATTTCGCCTAAAGTCAAAACTTGATAATTGACAAAGGCGATGCGTGTTGGAGAAAAATATCGGTTCCAAACGTACCAAAGCCCTCCTATTGCTAATAGGAGAACTAATGACTTCAGCACTATTTTCGAGATATGTTTTACGTTTAAGTTCATATCATTCCACTTAATGAGATGTTTCTAATCACTTTTCAAAAAATCGTTCTATGTCAACCGACAAGCCCAAGCTCCAAGTTCGTCCAAGCGTCATCGGCGAACAATAATAGTAAGCGTCAGGTATATAATTCAAGAGATTGTCTATTGTTAAATTCAAATTAATACCCGAATAGATACGCTGCTGCAACATTGCTTTCCATAACGTATAACCTTGATCCACATCTGTCCTTCCAGATTGTGGTTTGCCTAACCAACGTCCAGAAAGAGCCAAGTTAAATCCATAATGCCTATGAATTTGTCGGTCATAATCCAATCTCCAAGTCATAGAATGAGAGCGCGGCTGCGTAAACTGTGAAGCCACGACATTGCCACTTTCATGCATATAAGCATAGTTCAGTTTCAAGCCTAAACCAAAATCCAAACGATATTGAGTAGATACATCCAAACCACATACAGTCACACCCTCCTCATTCCAATAGAGAGAACTTGTCTGAGCCTTATAAACCTTACCGTCATCCGCCACATAACGATATTGCGTCTCGCCATTCTCTTCATACTCCTCAATGTGATTATCATCTACCAACACTTGAAAACCACCTTCTTCATGATTGCTATCAACCACCCAATAACGACCTACGTTGGTAATCCTATTGTCGAAAATGTTACAATATCCCATTACCGTGACGTTATGCATTCCATCGAAAAGATTTCCATTGTGCAAACGACTATTACGCTCCAATGTCAAGTTGAAGTTGTCACTTTTTTCTGGATCAACATCAGGATTTCCAACAATGATATACCCCATATTCCCCATGTCGTAGTGCATATACATCTCCTTCAAAGAAGGGGCACGGAAACCACCTGCATAACTTGCACGAATGGAAGTTGCCTGCCACTTATACATAGCCGCCAAACGGGCTGTGAGCGATTGAGAACCCGATGCTGAAAAATAGTCGTAACGAAGGCTTCCGACTAAATTGATATGTTTCGTAGGATTATAGTCCAACTGAGCGAAAGCATCTACATTACTCTGCTGATGAGCAGCATTGTCTATAAATTGATACGTACTCAAATAGTCGTTCAAATAATCCGCACCCAACGTCATCGTGTGTTTTTGTGCAATCTGCTGATTATAAATCAGATGCCCCACATGCTGTCGATTGGTGTAATCATGATCGTGCGTACGAGTCCCATCTGGTTGATAATTAGCCTTATCATATTGATCATACGCATACGACAATTCCATGCTTTTACCACCCTTCCAATCATAGATGCCCTTCAGACCGCCACTATACGCATTGAAATGATAATCATAAGTACTTCTGTTACTCTCTCTGTAAAAATAGCCTCCACGAGCAACCAACTTCAAATTTTCCGAAGCCTTGTAAGTCAAACGTTCCTTCACATTATAGGTCTCCTGGCCATACAATTGTTTGATATTCGATTTATCCTTTTCGTAAGGGACGCCCATCAACTCATATAGTGCCACCTCCTCAGAAGTAGGTCCAGAAGACAATTTTATCGGATCAATTTTTGTCTGTTGGAAATTGGTCTGCGAATTCCATCGGCCATGATTGAAGGAGAAATTGATACCATTGCGCCACTCGTTACCCAACTCCGAATAGCGAGAATTCACATTGGCCGTCCATGGTTGAGAGGATTCACGACTAATCACATTGACCACCCCACCGACAGCGTTAGAGCCGTAAAGGGCCGATGAAGCACCCTTTACAATCTCTACACGCCCTACGTTGTCTAAATTCAAGCGATTATAATCTGTGTTTTCCATTGTTTCGCCGGCCAAACGCTCTCCATCCACAAGGAACAAGACTGCGTTTCCACCAAATCCACTCATATTGAGGGATGTTTCCTGATTCATGGCAAATCCAAACTCCAGTCCTGGCAACTCTTGGGTAAGCATATCTTGCACATTCGTTGCATCCACTTTTTGAATGTCACCCAATGTGATAACACGCGTAACCACTGGAACATCTTTCAAAGACTTGGGTGTCATCGTTGCCGTCACCACCACCTGTTCCAAACTTGCCATATCCTCCTCAAGTCGGAAATTGTAATGCAAATTTTGGGAAGTAGGTGTTATTGTAACCGTTTTGGGCACAAATCCTACATAGGTGACTTGTAATTGAGTGGACAAATCATCCGGCAAATGCAGTTTGTAACTGCCATCCTTATCTGTGATTGTGACCACGTCTCGACTACCTTTAGCCGAGACGTATGCACCCGTCAAAGGTTCGCCGCCGGCATCGGTCACCTTGCCAGAAATATAGCGTTCTGAAGCCAACATTGTGCATGCGGTGCTGGCAAGAAAAACTACGAGCAAAATCCTATGTTTCATCTTTTTGAATCTTTATTTTAGGCGTCCAACTATTATTTGTCACCCTTGAACGAAGTCACCATAGCAACAGGCATTTTACCATATTGCAAACTGTAAGAAATTGTAATTGTCTTTCCGTCTGCTGCTATAGCGATGTCATTGAATGTATATGTCTTCTCTTGCTCATCGACCATAATTGAACCAGAAACAGAAGAAGATTTTGCGGTATAAACCTTCACACCTTCCAAAGATGTCTCTGTCAAACTAAGATTATCCACGGTCAACGAAGGAAGCTTCATAGTTCCAGAACCTGAAGCTGGTGTAGTGAATTTTATAGAACTATCATCTTTCTTTTCCACAATATAGGTCACCGTATCTGTCGATGTTGAACCCATCACGACTGTCGATACCATACCCGTATAAGAACCAGCCACCCAATCGGCAACGGCAACACTTTTGTCTTCATCTTCATCGTCGCAAGACACTGTTCCCACTACCATTGCACATGCAGCCATCATCATGGCCAAAAAACTTTTTACTTTCATCTTTCTTTGTCTTTAATTGTTATTTATAAATCATTTTGTTTTTATAATCTTTTTATGTGTACGCCTATAGATAATATATCCACTAATAAGCGTTAGAGTCAGCAATAAGCCAGAAAGGAAAATGAACAACACTGAAAATACGGATCCCAAGAAAGGTTCGTAACAACGCCCCACATGCAGTTCCAAGGCAAAGTTCCACAAAGACATTGGCTGTTTTTGAAGCACTTCTGGCATTGGAGGAAGAGATTCTGATGGAGCTGCTGAATATTCAAAGACTACAGGTTTCTCATTTGACGTGCAAGTCAAATCATGGCTCCATCCAGTCACAGCATGAAATCCAACAGTTCTTCCGTATGAACGCTCAACAGGCTTACCCGTAAACCAATCGAGCAAATTTCCCGTTTGTGGATTCCACCTATAAAGTCCACTAAAAGAACCGACCAACCATTCTGATTCACAACCTTGTTGAGGATTGCGAGTAAAAACATTCACACCCATCGGACTCACGTGCGGTGCCTCATTGGGAGCGAACGCTTCTGGCTCTGCATTCAACAGATCTTCATCTAAATGATAAAATCCGTCACTTGTCGAAATCAGCCACTCATTCATGTTTTCATCCCAACGAATAGCCCTTAATTTGTCATGAAATACATTTTCGTGATCCAAAGCAGAATATGGCATTGGCGCCGTCTTCGTCATAGCCAATGGAACCATCAAAGGAGGTCGCAAACACATTCCTGTCACAGAAAGAATCAAAGTGAGGATAATCAATCCTGCACCTAAACGATTGTGCAACGTCAAATTCCACTTCATCCAACTTGCCAATTTTCGTTTCTCCTCTGCAAGCTTCATCTTACGCATTCGGTAAGGTAAGACAAAGAAAACTATACCAGTCAAACAGAGCACAATCAAAGCTACGGCCACCATATCGACAACTAATCGTCCCACACAACCAAACAATTCGCCGCTATGCAACATCCAAATGGTTTTAAACAAAGAGACTTTGTTTTCGTAGGCCTTTGGCGTTTTCAAAAGATGTAATTCAAATTTGTATTCAGGGGCGACGGCTTCATAGAGGGCAGAACGTGTCAAAACAACAATTGTATCTTTCCCCCTCAACGCAATATCACTAATCCGCTCCTCGTTGTTTGGAAGTTCAAGAGGAAGCCACCTCTCCTCCAAGTTGTCATAGCAGTAGGCTTCATAAAGGGCAGAACACCAAAGTTTGCCATCGCCCGATTGTACGACATTGGTTATTTTTCGGTTGTCAATGCCTAATGCGATTCCTTCATTAAAATCTTCCCATTCGCAGAAATCCGAATTGCTCTTCCATATTCCAGCCTGGCCATAAACTAGCAATCCTGACTCGTAGGGCAATGTGGCACGAACAACATTTTGGTTCCAATTTTCAATGTGGTACGCATTAGGCAACCACCAACGACTAACTTCACAACTTGAAAAAAATCGACGATGATTTAAAACGATGCCACTAAAACAAAACATCAAAATAAAAATGGAGAAGAACAATCCCACCCATTTATGCCATGCCCGCCAACTCATTTTTAAATTTGCCATCTATCTTTCTTTTTTATTTCGATGCAAAATTAGAGAGAGAAGAAAAGCTCATCAATTACTAAAAACAAGGAAAATGCAAAGGGGGGATTCGGCAGAATATAGAAAGAAAGAGAGATTACAAAACAATGAAAATCAAACGTCCAAAGGCTCTTTCTTTTGAAAAAACTTCTTCTAATTGTAGTTACTATTTTTAGGGATAAAGAAACTAACAGGCAAAAAACGAAGAGGGTGGATCAAACCTGAACTGAGTGAATTTCAAACTATCAAAATGTGAGTTTGTTTTTGAAATCAACGTAAAAATAGCCGTTTCAGAGACTTTATCTTGGCGATTATAGACCTGAAACGGCTTTGTTATTATAGAAAAAGTGACAGAATGTAAGTTGAAAAAAATCAGATTTTACATTTTGATACACCCTATGAAAAAATCTCATCACACCTTGGATGGTGGATAACCGAAAAACTCTTTGTATTTTCTGCTAAAATAATATTGATCGTTGAATCCAACTTGGAAAGCCACCTCTTTAACAGGCAATCCCTGCTTGCGCAACAAGGCATCGGCCTTATTCAAACGATACTCTCCTAAAATCTCTATCGGAGTTTTATCGGTTATGGACTTCAGTTTTCTAATCAACGTTGACTTACTGATGGACAACATCTTAGACATATCTTCCACGGAAAATTCCGAATTGGTATAGTTTTCTTCTATAATAGTCAAAACGGATTTCAACAATGGATCTATGACAGTTTCCACTCCATCTCGAGCACTGTCGCCCGTCAAGAAACGTTGCTGCTGCTTACGACGCCAGAGAAGAATATTCTTAATCTTCAACAAAAGTTCGCCTTCACTAAATGGCTTGGAAATATAATCTATGGCACCCATGGAGAGTCCTTCAATCCTCTCCTTATCGCTGTTTTTGGCAGACAAGATAAGCGATGGAATATGAACGGTCGACTTTTGGTCTCGAATTTTCGCCAACATCTCCAAACCATCCATCTCCGGCATCTCAATGTCCGACAATATGATGTCCGGTATGTGCAAAGAGGCTGCCTCCAAACCTTTCAGACCATTCTCGGCCTCCACTACAGACATATAAGGAGAGAGTAAATTGCGAATGGCCAAGCGCAGCATTGGATCATCATCTACGATAAGCACTTCGTTGCCAGAAAGCAAATCGGCATACTCCGAAGCTTCTACTTTGGGCGTCTCTGCTTCTGATTTTTGAGGGCGATTCTCTTCTTCTTTTTTATCAATCAAAACGTGCTCAGAAAGAGGCAACAAAAGCGAAATGCTCGTTCCCTCGCCCACTTTACTCTGAATATCGATAGTTCCTCCATTCTTTGCCACAAACTCCGTACAAATACGGAAGCCCAAGCCCGTTCCCACCTCATTATCAGTTCCTCTCGTAGAGACACCACCGCCACTCAACAAAGATGAAATCTGCTGTTCGGTCATTCCCACGCCAGAGTCTTTCACCTCCAATTTCGCCATTTCTCCTTCAGAAAGAAGTTTGACGGCAATAGTTCCACGTTTAGGGGTAAATTTAATGGCATTATTCATCAAATTGCGAATAACGGTTCCTATCATACGAGGATCAACATTGGCATAACGATTCAATTCGGCATATACGGTCACCGTAATTAGTTTGTCTTCATACATACCACGAAGCAAACCATTCACATCATCCACCAAAGCCTTCAAATCGACATCGCAAGGCTGACAAACTGCTTCATTTTGTTTGGAAGAGGTCCAATCCAACAATTGAACCAACTCCTTTTGCAGATTGACGGCAGACTGATGGACTGTCTTCAATATAGAACGAGGCTCGGCCTGCATACCATTGCCCACCTTGTCCATCAACATTTGCAATCCACACACAATAGAGAACATAGGATTCTTCAAATCATGAGCAACGATAGATACGAGTCTATCCTTGTCCTTCATTGCCTTCAACAAATCTGCCGTACGAATATCGACCATGGCTTGAAGGTAACGCTGACGACGTTCCAAAACTTTAAACCTTGCATATACAATACCCAAGAAAACAAGTAAAACGGCAAGCACCACCAAGGTCCAAAACCATACAGACATCCACCAAGGCGGCAAAACTTTGACAGTCAAAGAGATTACACGTTTGTCCGATTCATACCCCGCATGGAAGGCAGCCACCTCCAAACGATATTTGCCCGCTGGAATATAATCAAATTGCACTTCATGCTTATCCAAGACATGCCAACGATCGTCCAACCCGACAATGCGATATTGGGCAACCAAATCGTTCACGCCCGAAAAATTCAATAAATCAAAGGAGATACGAACTTGCGTTTCGTCGTGCTCCAACGTTATTTGCTCACCATCGATGTGCGTATGCTTTTCATCTAACCATAAATTATCCCAAGCCAATCGGTCCACTGGAAACTCCTTGCGCATCTTGGATGGATTGAAAAAGATGAAACCATCTGAACATCCAAAGAACAAACAGCCATCGGCATTTTGATAAATAGACCTAGAGAGGAAATAATACCTGCCATAACGGCCCGCCTCCAATGGTATTGATCGATAGGTCTTCGCCTTAACATCCGCACACAATATACCCATGGAACCTGTCAACCATAAAGAACCGTCAGCAGAGAAAAATGCTGCACTATAACGTCCTTTCGGCAAATAATCCAATTGCTCAATAGACTTGCCATTGGGGGCACAATAGAATACAGCCTTGTTAGAAACGACATAATAACCACCTGCTTCGTCGCAGACACCGTCGTAGAAGTAGTTTGGGTCCGACTCGGTCTTTGGTTCTACAATGAACAAGGAATCGAAATCGCCATGGTCATAACGCCAAATGTGATGACCTGCCACCACCCATTTCACACCATCCTTGGTTTCATCCATTCCGTCAATCCAAGCATCGCGAGAATTTTTTGTAAACCAGAAATCCAAACGCTCCCATGTCTTCTGATCCTTGGAACGATAGATTCCATCGCCCAAAGCGGTCACCCAAACCTCTCCATCTCGCATTATTCGAACACACTTCGAATTGTTGGCAGGCTGTTGAATGCCATTATAGGATATGATAGAGAAACGTTCCGTCTTTGGCTCCAACGAGGCCAAATTGCCCGACCATGAGGAGAATAATATATTTCCATCAGCCTTTCGGCAGAAAGAGAGGATGGAGTTGCTTGGCAAGCCATCGCTGCGCAACCAATGGTTCACAGAGACCAAATCTTTCGATAGTTTGAAAAGTCCATGACCATCAGAACCGACATACATACTACCATCTTTCTCTTCGATGAAACATGAGACATTCACATTCGGGAAACCCAACAACGATGAGTGGAGAATACCCTCGCCTCCGTTATCACGATAACGCCAAAGGCCTGAGTGCTGCGTACCAATCCATATATTGCCCGATTTATCCTCAAAAATGGCATGTACTTGTTGCAAACCATCTTGTTCGTTAGGAGGCAAGACTTTTTCAAAATGTAACCAACCGTCCATACGCCAAAGGCCATGGCCAAGGGTGCCGATCCAAACCGTTCCTCGACGATCTTTCAACATTTTCGTAATGCTCTTGAACTCCACATTTATACGAACGGGTTCGCCAATCGTTCCATCTTTTTTCAATTCGATATGCCACAAATCACCCTCTTTGGAAGCCACCAACAGACGGTTCTCCTCCACCTCCAAAATTGTAGAGATAGCCACCCTCTCCGAAGAGAGACGAAGCGTATTTAACAAAATACCGTTTTTATCGAAAATATGAAGTCCGTCAAACGATCCAATCCAGTAACGCCCCATGGCATCCATAAAAGCAGCCTCAACAAAATATTTCGAAGATGAGTCGCACAAAGCAGATCCTTCTTGTAATTTTCCCGTGGCATCGTAGCGATAGAAACCACCAGTTGTCAACATATAGACCAACGAATCACGAAGTTGCTGAAACCCAATAATCATCTTCACATGGCCGTCATGCGACAAGCCAGGGAATCGACGATCCACAAATGTATCAGCGGGCTCGTCATACGACTGTAGCATACCGAAAGGACCCGTTACAAAAAGATTTCCTTTCGGGAAAAGATGAACGGATGTAATATCGCTACGCAAAAGATTATCACCCGTTTCGGATGTATAGACTTTGAATTTTGTACCGTCAAAACGATTTAAACCATAGGCAGTTCCCACCCACAAAAATCCTTCGTTGTCCTGACCTATGGATGTGACAAAATTACAGCTCAAGCCGTTTTGCGTCGAATAGTGGTCAAACGAAACATAGTGTTTTCCATCCGACTTAACATCAGCCACATAACCCAAACAGAATATAGAGAATATAAGAACTAATCTCAACCACATAACACGCAATTAATAGATTAAGGTGACCTCTATAAATTAATTTCGAGTGATTTTTGGAATTGTTGCGAGCAGATTGCTGAGCGGAAGGAAGAAGCAGTGCGAGCACTGTGACTGACTGACAAACAGCAAGATGCCGGAACAAAACAAAAAGCACCGAAAAGTTTATAATGTGTCACTTATTACAAAAATTAAAAACGGTGAATTTATAGAGGTCACCTTAAGGCAAATATATAAAAAATAAAGGCTTTGCCCTACACAGTAGTTGATAAAAAGCAAGAGAGAGCTTAAACTTCTATATTGATACAGAAAAGAGTATACAAAAAGTCCCCACTAATTTAATAGCAAGGACTAATTTATTCTATATAAGTTTCTAAAGGATGTTTACCGAAACCTCCAAGTTCTTTTACTTACTTTTAATTTCATTAGCGACAATCATATTATCGAAGAAATATTCACAATTCGGGAAATCGGTATTTTCAACCAACATTTCGCCAATGGCATTTTTCGATAATTTTGTCAGTTTCTCAAAGAAGTCAATCAAATTGTCTGCCATCAGGTAAGAGGTTGGTCCATCTGGCCCATTCTTCAACAATATGACTTGTCCAACCTTACCCAAACCCTCAGCAGGTGTCAAGTCGATAGCAATGATATACTTAAGGCCATCTGCAGCGAATGGAATCCACTTGTTTTTACTGCTTGATTCAGAAGAGATACGAGACGTTCCAACAGGAACAAACGATTTATCGAATTGAACTAAGTCATCAAATCTATGTTGCACCTCGTCAATTGGTAAAAATCTCTGTCTAGCTATAAAATTAAGATAATCATCACACTCCCCATTGTATTTCTGATAAAGCTCAACAAATTCCTGAGGAAGCCTTTTCCCAACATGACTTTGCAAGACATTAATCTCGTTCAAGGAAACACCTGAATTAAAACAACATTCAGGATCCCCCAACTCTGGATAAGGCAACAATAGTAACTTTAAATAACTTTCGAAAACCGTACTCATATTCGTTGTACCCCAAAATGATTTTAATTTTTTTTGCACCAATTCTAAAATTTCCATAACGTTATTCTATTGTATTATACCTAAATTAACGTCAGTTCAACAAAATATAACTAATTGAAAATTTGGTAATTAGCGTTATTTTTCGTATTTTTAAAGTGCAAAAAATAAAAACAAACG